>JAFLEF010000032.1 GCA_017309115.1 Verrucomicrobiota bacterium
AGCTCGAGCCGAGCGCTCCAGTCCCGCCACCTGCGGGTGACTCACCAACTGGAGAGCCGGATGCGGGAGATCCGCACGTCCGGTTCGGAGGGAGGGGTGGGGTCAATCCCCCATCCCTACCTCTATCGCTTACCGTTTACCGCTTCCGCGGCTTGTCGCACCAGGTCGGGAAAGCGGCAGGCGCTGCAGAGCGGGCCGGCAGGTTCGCAGAAGTCCCGCAGGATTTGCAGCAGCCCTTGCTGGGCGGCAGCGGTGCGGGGGATTCGCTGGTGGGAGCCAGCCAGGAGTCGGGTCCGGGCCTGACGCAGGAGGGCGTTGTCTTGTCCCGCCGGCCAATGGAAGAAACGCTCGTCCACCCGGGCGAGCAGACCCCTGTCGTTGCCGCAGTCCGCCCGGGCTCGGAGCCAGGGCAGGATCACGTTGACCGCCAGATCGGTACTGCGGGCGGGTCCAAGGAGCGGCAGATCCTCCGGACGACGGGCGGATCGGAGCGTCCAATGATGAGCCCAGAAATCGTCGGCCGGACCATCGGGTTGCAGGACGTCCAGCAGGGTGCTGGCTGGGCCGCAGCGGGAATCGGGTTCGTCGGTTAGCCAGGCGAGCAAGCGAGCGGGCAGGGTTCCGGCGGCGCGCCAGCGGGCGGCCAAGGCCAGTCGACGCTGGGGATGATTGGCGGGACGGATTCCTCCCAGGCGCCAAACCGTTCCTGGGAGAATCTGGTCGGTCCATCGTTCCTGTTCCCGCCACCAGTGGTCCCAGAGCTGTTGTACTTGGGCAATGGCTCCCGGGTGGCGGGGTGGATTCACCGGAAGTAGCCCGGACAATCCCAGTAAACGAGCTTCCCAGCCGAGCGGGTCGGGATCCGTCACCTCGGACACCACTTCGGCCAAACGCCGGAGCGGCCAGCCGTTGTGCTTGTAGCCCAGTGCGGTGAACAAGCCTTCCCACAGGGCTTGATCCCAGCCGACATGCCGAGCGCGAATGGCGAACTCCCGGGCTTTGCGATGGAGTCGGTCGGTGGCGGCTTGAATCAGAAACTCCGCCACGACGGAATCAGGAACATCCTGAAGCGGAGCACAGCACCGTCCCAATAGTCCCGGTGGAAGTCGGCTGACCGCCTCGAACTCCAGCCAGGGCACCAATTCGGCCAACGGCGCATCCAAGTAGGGCTGAAGCGCCAGAATCGGCCGCTCAGCCCCCGGTACGGTCGGCGCCCAGATGATATGGAGTATCACCTGGGCGTAGGCGGGATTACCGGCGTGATGGTGGCTGGTCCAACCGGTCAACTCCCGGTCCAGTTCGATATCCCCGGTGACCGGCGGATCGTCCTCCCACTGGAGGACGGCTTGGCGAAAGTCGGGTCCGGGCTCCCGGTTCCAATAGCCGGGGTGGAGCACCTTCAAAGTGCGGCCCTGAACGCTGCGCAGCAGATCCCTTCGAAGCCGTTGATGACGCCAGATCTGTTGCATCCAACGTTCCGGGGGCGGGTCTTCGCTTTCGTTAATGGGAAGAAATTCCCGGACGGAGGCGCGACCTCGAACGTAGAACTCAGCGGGAAGACCAGCCATGGAGGCTTCATTCTGCACAGACGGCGGAGGAGGCAAGGTTGGGAGGCACCCTAGATTTAGGGATCCGGACCTTGGGCTAAGGTCGCTCCTAGCCTCTTGCCGACGGCCACATTTTTGCGCAACTGCCCGGCCAGTTTTGGGTTGTATCCGCGTGAACGATCCGGGGGCGTTTGGCGTCTACGGCGTTTTGCAGGCATGAATCGTCGATTTCTACAGTTGGTTTTGGGGGGCTTATTGTTGGTCCTGGTGGACGCGGGAACTGCCCGGGGACAATCCGAAACCCCGGAAATTCCCGTCGACCCCCGGCGGGACGCCACGGTGGTGGCCGTCGAGCGGGTCATGCCCAGCGTGGTCAATATCGCGACCCGGACCTGGGTCGAACGGGAACATCCCTACGAACGTCTCTGGCGCCAGTACTACGGATATCAGCGCCAACCGGAAGCCACCTACAGCCGGGGATCAGGCGTGGTGGTGAACGAAGACGGCTACGTGCTCACCAACACTCACGTGGTTTCGGATGCCGATGACATCTGGGTGAAATTCCCGGACGAAGAAGAACCCATTCCGGCGGAACGGGTGGTGCTCTCGAAGGGCAAGGACGTTGCGGTTCTTAAGCTTAAACCCAAGACTCCCAGGAAGTTTCGTCCGGTGGTCTTTGCCCGGGATGACGATCTGTTGCTGGGGGAGACGGTCATCGCTCTGGGGAATCCCTTCAATCTGGGCGCATCCATTTCCCGGGGCATTCTGAGTTCCAAAAGCCGTCGTCCGCCAGCGGAACTGGGGGAAGGGGCGTCGTTGGACATTGCCGACTGGTTGCAGACCGATGCCTCGATCAATCCGGGCAATTCGGGGGGACCCTTGATCAATCTGCGGGGCGAACTGATTGGCCTAAATGTGGCGGTTTTGAGCCCTTCGTTCAGTCAGGGAATTGGATTTGCCATCCCGGTGAAGCAGATCAACGCGGCTTTGGCTGAAACGCTGAGCGGGGTTTCGGTCGGGGGATTCTGGTTTGGCGCCCAGTTGAGCGGCATTCACGTGCCGCTGATCGTGCAGTCGGTGCAACCCAACAGTCCGGCGGCGCAAGGGGGATTGCGTCGGGGGGATGCCCTCCTGCAACTGGACGGCAAACCCATGAACAGCCTGATCGAGTTCAATCGAGAACTGCTGGAAGCCAAGGATGACCGCGACGTGACCCTGAAGGTGGCCCGGAATGGAGAGGTGAAGAACTTGCGGCTGCGTTTGATGGACGAACGGGTGTTTTTCAACAACGACGTGCTTTGGAAGCGGCTTGGATTGCGGGTCCGGCCGGCCAATCCGGGGGGCTTTTTAGTGGATTCCGTGGAGCGCGGCGGGCCGGCGGCGAAGGCCGACGTACGGGTGGGAATGCTCATTTCGGCAGCGGACGGGGAACGGACCGATTCCCTGGTCCAATTGGCCCGCAAAGCCTTCACGAAGTCCGTGGGCGAGATTCTGAAGCTGAATCTGGTCTGGGGCGAACGGCGGGGTCTGGTCGTTTACCGGTCGGAGGCCGAGGTGGAGCTCAAAGTTCGTTGAAGAACCTTGGTGGACTTTCCCCTTTGGAGCGGAAGGGGTGCCACGTAGTGTCGCCGTCACCCAATGGACGCTGCGCCCATGATTGAGGTGAGGGATCTCACCAAGCGCTACCCCGGTCGAACCGCGGTGAACGGCATTTCGTTCACCGTCGGTCGCGGGGAAATTGTGGGCTTTCTGGGACCCAATGGCGCGGGTAAGTCCACCACGATGCGAATCCTCGCCGCCTTCATGCCGGGGACGAGCGGTACGGCCCGGGTGGCGGGGTTTGATGTGTTTCATCAGCCGGATGAGGTCCGCCAACGCATCGGCTACATGCCGGAAAACAACCCGATCCATCTGGACATGCGGGTGCGGGAATTCCTGAAGTTTCGGGCGCGGCTGAAGCGGTTGGGCTGGCGCCGCAGCCGGGAACGGGTGGACACCGTTCTCCAACAGTGTGGCTTGGTGGATGTCCAGAAGCGGATCATCGGGCAGTTGTCCAAGGGTTACCGTCAACGGGTCGGCTTGGCCGATGCCCTCGTACATGAACCCGATCTGATCATTCTCGATGAACCGACGATCGGTCTCGATCCGCACCAAATCCGGGCGGTGCGCGCGCTGATCAAGGATTTGGGTCGGAAGCACACCGTCCTGCTGTCCACCCACATTCTGAGCGAGGTGGAGATGACCTGCTCCCGGGTGCTGATTCTCAATCGGGGGGAAATTCTGGCGGCCGACACCACGGCTAATTTGGAGAAGCGCCTCAGTCTGGACGGTCAGGTCGTGGCCGAAATTGCCGCGCCCGCAGCGGCGTTGCAGGACGCGTTCCGGGATCTGCCGGAAGTGGAGCGGCTGGATATCAGCCCGGTGGAAGGCGAATACCACCGCGTGGCGCTGACGCCGCAGGCGGGGGTCGATCTCCGGTCCCTGGTGTTTGACGTGGCGCAGGAACATCAGTGGCGCCTGCGCGAGCTGACTCGGAGCCGACACACCCTGGAGGACATCTTTGTGCACCTGACCCGCGGCAAGAAGGAGGAACCATGAGGGTGTTTATGGCGCTGGTTCGGCGCGAACTCGGGAGTGCCTTTCAATCGTTGGTGGGCTGGGTGGTGATGGCGGTGACCGCACTGTTGACCGGCATCTCGCTGGTGGATTTGGTCACCAAGCTGATGGATCGGCCGACGGATTCCCCGGTGACCGAACTGTTTTATCAGAGCGCGTATTTCTGGGTGATCCTCCTGGTGGTCTCGCCGGTGATCACCATGCGGACCTTCGCCGCTGAGAAGTCATCCGGAACGTACGAAGCGCTGATGACGACTCCGGTCGGGGATTGGCAGGTCGTCTTGGCGAAGTTCACGGGTTCGCTGTTGTTCTTCGGACTGACCTGGCTGCCGTTGCTGGCGGTGCTGGTGGTGTTGCGTCGAGTCACCGGAGAGGCCGGCCTGTTGGATCCGGGCTCCACGGTGGGGGCGTTTCTGGGCGTGATGCTGATCGGCTGTGTGTACATGTCGCTGGGCTGTTTTGCCTCGGCGCTCACCCGGAGTCAGATCATTGCCGCCATGGTGGCCTTCTTGCTCGGCATTGGGCTGTGGGTCGTCAGCCTGCGTCCGCTCGCGGGCAATCCGGGCGAAGGAAAACTGGGTCGCGCCCTGGATCATTTGTCGTTGTTGCGGCACATGGACGACTTTGCCCGCGGGATCATCGACTCGCGCCATCTGACCTTCTACCTCACCGTAACCTGGCTGTTCCTGTTTCTCACCCAACGGGTGGTGGAAAGCCGCCGTTGGAAATAGTCTGCGCGCCCCGACCTTCCTTGAATCCCTCGCGAACCAGTTTTGAACCCGGCCGGCGTCTGCGCACGACGCTGAATGTGATCATCTCCGCTGCGGCGCTGCTGGTGATCGTCAGTCTGTTAAATTTCCTCGCAGTGACCCGGAAGGTCTGGCGCATCGACCTGTCGTCGGCCCGCTCGGAACCGCTTTCCACCCTCACCCAGCAGATTCTCGCGGCGCAGACCAACCAGGTGAAAGTCACGGTCCTGTTCGATCCGGACAATGATCTCTATCCGCACGTGATGGCCATGCTCCGGGAGTACGCCGCCTTGTCGCCGTTCATTCAAATCCGCACCCTCGACTATCTGCGGGATCCCAGCTCGGGGATGATGGCGAGCAAGCAGTACCAGTTGGGAGCAGGCGCACGGGATCTGATCGTTTTCGAATCCGACGGTCGTCACCGGGTGGTCACGTCCGGGGAACTGTCGGTGTACAATCCAGACGACACCCGGTCGCTGATGTCGGGCGAGGAACGGGAGATCCGTCGGACGGGCTTCAGCGGTGAGTATCATTTCACGGCCGCCCTGGCGGCCTTGCAGGATGCCGCGCAAACCAAGGCGTATTACCTACTGGGCCATGGCGAACATCCGCCGGACAGCCAGGACAAAGCGGTGGGCTACTCTGCGTTCATGGAGTTGCTGAAGGGGCAGAAGAATCTGACCGTGGAGACGCTACGACTGGCGGCGGCGACCAACCAGATTCCGGCAGATGCCCAGTTGTTGATTTTGGCCGGGCCGACTTCGCCGCTGTTGCCCAACGAACTGGCCAAGATTGAGGCGTATCTTCAACGCGGCGGTCGGATGCTGGTGTTGCTGCATCCGTACGCGGTGGAGAAACCTTCGGGACTGGAGGATCTGCTGAAGCGTTGGGGCATCGTGGCGCCACCGGCCTACGCCGGGGACGAACAATTCTCGAGCTACACCAAGCTGGATGTGATCAGTAAGAACTTCGATCAGCATCCGCTGGTGACACCGCTGCGGCGGTCGGGCGGGGCGGTCTATTTTCCGTTGCCCCGGGTGGTCGCGGCGATTCCGCCAAATCAGATGCCGGCTGATGCGCCCAAGGCGGATGTCCTAGTGAAGACCAGTTCCGGCGGCTTCACGCGCTCCAATGTTCAGGGCGGCAACGCGGCGTTCGATCCGGCGGTGGACATCAAAGGAGACGAGATCCCCCTGGCGGTGGCGGTGGAGAAGGGTGGGGTTTCCGGAGTGGCGGCGAGTCGGGGCACGACTCGGATCGTGGTGATCGGTGACTCGACCATGATGGGCAATGAGACCCTTGATAAACCCCAGGACCTCGCCGGCAATCGGGACTTTGCGAATCTCACGGTGGGCTGGCTGCTGGACCGCCCGCAGTCCCTGGCCATTGGACCGCGAAAGATCCGCGAGTATCGACTGACCCTGACCGCCCGGGAGCAGCAGGTGATGCGCTGGACCCTGCTGGTGGGATTACCGGGAACCATTCTGATGATGGGACTGGTGGTTTGGTTTCGGCGGCGGTCGTGAAGGAACGGAGAACCCATGAACACCCGCTCCACTTGGCTGTTGGTTCTGTTGGCGCTTGGCCTGAGCGCGTACACTTATTTTTCGGAACGGTCGGCGAGCGTAGCGGTGAGTGGACCGGACTATCGATCGTTTGATCCGGTTGCGATTCGCGCGGTGGAGTTGTTGCGGTCCAACGTGGTTATTCGCGTCGAGCGAACGACCAATGGTTGGAGCATGGCGTTGCCGGTGGCGTATGGCGCGCAGCGGACGGCGATCGAGGCCTTTCTCAAGGGTCTGGCGGATTTGAAACCCCGGCTGCTGCTTCCGGGTTCGCAGTTGGCGGGGTCGGGTGGCACCAACGAGCTGAAGGCCTTCGGACTCGATGGCAGTGCCCTGACCGTGAAGTTGGAAACGGCGGAGGGAGCGCCGCTGATTTATCAGATTGGCGGAGCTACGCCGTTGGGGCCGCAGTTCTATTTGCGCCGGGTGGGAGCCGATGGCGTTTTCACCGCGGACGAAGCCTTCCTGGCCAACGTGCCGCCCAGTGCGGATTACTGGCGGGACCGCAGTCTCTTTGATTTGCGCGGACAAATGTATGACCGCGTGGAAGTGCGCGGATCGACGGCTTTCACCGCCGTGCGGGACACGACGAACTCGGGTTGGCGCTTGGTGAAGCCGCTGTCGGCCCGGGCGGACAGCGAGCGGATTGAAGCGTTGATCAATGCCCTGCAAACGGCGCCGGTAAGCGGGTTCGTGAGCGATTCCCCGCTCCTCAACCTGCAGCCGCTCGGACTGCAGCCGCCGCAATCGGAGTTCATTCTGGGCCAGGGAACCAATGACCTGGTGCGTCTTCAATTCGGCGGCATTCCCACGAATACCCCAGGGCATGTGTTGGTGCGGCGACTGGCCAACACGAATGTGGTGCTCACACCGATGAATTCTGGTCTCGCGCTCAAGATGCCCCTGGCCAATTTCCGCGACCGAACGTTGGTGCCTTCGCTGGAGGAAGCCACCGAAGTGCGGTTCCGGACCGGCGGAGAATCCTTTCGGGTTCAGCGCACGGGCACCAATTGGGCGGTGGTGGAGCCCCAGCGGTTCGGAGCCGATCGAATGCTGATGAATCTGGTCCTGCGTCAGATTGGTGCGTTGCCAATCGTGGAGTTCCCGACGGATGTTCCCGCCGACCTGGCCCGCTATGGACTCGAGGTTCCGGCCCGGAGTGTGACGGTGCTCAACGGGACCAATGAACTGGTTCAGCTCGACTTCGGTTCCGTCATGGGGCTGGACAAGGTGTATGTGCGCCGGGCGGATGAACCGAGCGTGTACGCCACCATTCTGGCGGAACTGCGTCGGCTGCCAGAGGTGGCCAACCAGATTCGCGATCTGCGGTTCAATTCTTCCAACGTGGTGGACGTCGCGGTGTTTCAGAAAGGCCGGACGCGAAATCTGACCCGGGCGGCTTCGGGTGAATGGACCGTATCGGCTGGAACTCCGGGTGGGTTGATCGATGAGGCGATTAACGAGACGCTGTATCGGCTGAGCCGGGTGGAATCGGCGCGTTACACGCCCCCCAACGCGGAGCAAATGAAGGCGTTGAAATTTGCCGAAGTGGACCACCGGGTGGAGTTGGGGTTCCGGGCCGGCGACGACTTCAAGAAGGTGGAATTTCAGTTCGGCGGGAAGAATCCGGCCAACAATCTGCTGGCGTTGGTTCGGATTGATGATGATCCGAAACCAGTGCTGATCGAATTTCCAGGAGTGTTGTACGAGGACGTGTTTCGGGATTTCAGTGCACCGTGAACTCTGAACCGTCACCGGCAGGTACAGATCCCGGGGCGGAGGCGGAGGGCCAGCCCTGTCGCTGGCGGCGTTTCGGCGGCGGCTGCTGGCGGGGATTCCGTTGGTGCACTCGGGCGGGTTACGTGGTGCTGGCGTTGTTCGCTTACGCCTTGTTTCACCTGCATCAGATCGGACTGCCAGGATTTCTGAAGGATCGGGTGGTGGCCCAGTTGGCGGCCCAGGGATTGAAACTCGATTACAGCCGGCTGCGGTTGGAGTTTGGACACGGCTTAGTCGCGGAGAACGTCACGCTGCACTTCCGCAATGCGCCGGCCAGCCAGTTCGTCTTCTTTAAGCAGATCCAACTCAAGTTCGGTTGGAGCGCCCTGTGGTCGGATGACCAAACGCTTATCCGGGCCCTGGGATTGGTCGGAGGCGAGGCGGGAGTGCCGGTGGAGGGGGGGGCGGGAGCCCCGGCGACACTGATGAAGTTCACTGACCTGTCGGGCGATCTGGAATTCTTGGGTCCGGACGATTGGCGGTTGGTCGGACTGACGGCCAAGCTCAACAACCTCGAATTCGAGGCGATGGGCACGGTGAAGAATGTCGCCTGGTTGTACACGGGTTCCACGAGCGGTAGCGGCGGTAGTTTTGAGGTGAAGAGCCGGCCCCTGGCGCGGGTGATGGAGGGCCTGGAGCAAATGGAGTTTCGGGAGCCGCCGAGGGTGGAACTGAACTTCGCTGTCGATGGTCGATCGTTGGCCCAGTCCGTTGTGCAATTTCGGTTTGGAACCGCCGGCGCGCGCAGTCCGCAGGGCGACTTCGAGCAGGTTCGACTGAGTGTGAATTTGCAACCCGACCCGCGCGAAAAGCAATGGTTGCGGGGAGCCATCCGCTTGCAGGCGTCCGAGGTGAGGACCCGCTGGGGGGCTTTTGATTCACTGTTGTGGAAGGCGGACGTCCGCCTGCCACCCACCAATCAGCCGCCGACGTTTCTGGATTGGCGCCTGACCGCTCAATCATTGCGCAGCGAGGAACTGCAGTTGGGTTCGATTCGAGCCCACGGGACCACTCTGGCCACGAATGCCGTGGCGCCGATTCCCCCGGGCTTGGGCGTCCGTTCCGTGGCGCGCGCCGAACTCTCGCTGGTGGAAGGGTTCTTTACTCAGCTGGAGGTGACCGCCCGGGATTTTCGATCGCCCTGGGCCGTTGCCACCAATGCCACACTGGACGCCCGACTGTGGAGTCGGACCAACGAATGGGTGCCCGCGGCGGCGGACTGGGCCTTCACGTCGGGGGCCACGCGTGTTCCCCAGTTTCGCTTGGATGGACTCTCGCTTCAGGGCAGTGCGTTGCCGGTGGCGGCTGCCAACCAAATGGCGTTGACCCAATTTTGGACCAATCTCGCGCCGTGGCGATTTCAGCTCCAATCCCGGGCCACCAACGTGGTGATCTCTTCGGGACAAACGTTTGAGCGAGCTGGAGTGAGCGTGGATTGGAAGGGTGGCCGATTAGCGGTGAGCAATCTTCTCCTGCGGGTTCCGGAGGGCGGAGTCTCGCTGTCCGGGAATTTGGATGTGCCGAGCCGATCTGCGGTCGTAGCGGTGGAGGGGGAACTTTCGTTGCGGGCGATGGACGGCTTGCTGCCTCCAGCATGGTGGGGCCAGGTGACGAACCAGGGGGTTCGTCCGGAGAATCGGTTGAAGTTGGATTTGTCGGCTCGGGGCGACCTTCCCCCTTGGGACACCCCGTCCACCAACTGGGTGTCAGCGCTCCGCAGATCCATCGCGGTCGAAGGGGGCCTGCGCGCCACCAACCTTGCTTGGGATGAAGTGGTCATTGATGGAGTGGAAGCCCGATTTGGCGCGGCTTCCGATCGGGTGAGTTTGGATTCGTTCCGGGTTGAAGAACGCGGCGGGGAGTTGAATGCGCGGGGCGAACTGGATTTGGGGGAGGGACGGTTCCGTGCTCAACTGGACAGTTCCATTGATCTGTTGGCGTTCCGACCGTTGATCAAGGGGCCGGGTCTGGGACGACAACTGGACTTGATTACGCTGGGCATCCCGCCCGCCATCACTGCCGAGGCGTGGGGTAATTTCAAACATCCGGACGAGGTGGGTTTCCGCGCGTCTGTGGCGATCACCAACGCGACGTATCGTCTGGAACCGGTCACGGAATTGCGCACCACACTCGGCTACACCAATCAGGCGGTTACCTTCATGGGTACCGAACTGCGGATGGGCACGAACTCGGGGCGCGCGTCGTACATGCGGTATGATGCCAAGACCCAGTTGCTTGAGCTTACCAACGCCGTGGCCCAATTGGATTTGGCTGCGTTGGGTCGGGCCATTGGTCCCAAGACGGCCCAGGTGCTCGCGCCATACTATTTTCCCCAGCCTCCATTGGTTCAAGCCACCGGGTTCATTCCCATCACGCCTGAGGCTCAGGCAAACGTGGTGTTTCAGGCCCGGGCGCCGCAGTTTGAGTGGTGGTACTTCCGCTTCACCAATTTGCTGGCGACGGTGGCCTGGAAGGGGACCGATTTGATCATTACCAATGTGGCGTCGGGATTCTATGGAGGCGTGATGTCCGCCAACGTGAAGGTGAATGTGAAGGAACCCAAGAATACCACGTTCCAAGCGGAAACCACGTTTGCCGATGTGCAGGTGAATCTGTTGATGGAGGATCTGGTGACGCGGACGAATCAGTTGGGTGGGATTCTGAGTGGTCAGGTGATCATAGATCAAGGTCAGGGGAAGAAGGGGCTTCCCTGGAAGGGCAGCGGCAACGCCCAGATTCGCGATGGCGTGCTCTGGGGCTTGCCCTTGTTCGGGCTGTTGTCGCCGGTATTCGACGCGTTGGCGCCGGGCATGGGCAAGGCGCAGTTCAACGCCGGCAATGCCCTTTTCACGCTGACCAACAACACGGTGGAGTTCAGCAAGATTGAGTTGCTGTCGTCGGCCATGCGCATCGACATGCAGGGTGGGGTGACCTTTGACGGGGATCTGGACATGGTTCTGGAAGCGCGTCCGCTGCGGGGGGTGCCGTTGCTGGGCGCCGTCCTGGATTTCGTGCTCGCGCCGTTCACGAAGCTGTTTGAGTACGAGGTGAAGGGAACCCTGGGAGAGCCGGTCGCGGAGCTGAAGAATGTGCCGACGTTTCTGCTGGCTCCCCTGCGACCGTTCAAGACGCTGAAGAGCATCTTCAACGGCCCGGAGCTGAAGCCGCTGCCGGAGGGGAAGTGAGGGGGCGATTAGCTGAGAGCTGAGAGCTGAGAGCTGAGAGGAAAAACCCGGTAGGGCGACGATCTGCGGAGCCATTCGGGTGTGGAGTGGTGACGCGTGATTCGCCGAACGGCTTGGAAGGCGCGAAGCGTTTGGACTGCGCCAGCCCTCTGGCGCTTTGGGGCGCGTGAGTGGTGGCTGGGGGCTGTGGATGCACTGACACGTCAGCAGCCGTGACGAAAAGCGGTAGCTCGCGGCGCTCGCGACCGCACTCCAAGACGCTTCGCGCGTAGCAACGGTTACTTCTCGGTCTGCCATTCGGCTGCGGGTTCGAACTCGTCGGGAACCTGGAGTTGGTCGGTCTTGAAGCTATAGATCGTTCTCACTTGAGCCGGGGACGCCGTACGTTCGAACCAAGCGGCGGAGCACCAGGGATACTGGTTGGCGACGGGCACCAGACCGTGTTTGACGGGATTCTGATGCGTGTAGTTCAGCCGGGCGAAGTAGGAGTTCAGATAGGTCAGGTTTGTTTCGCGAAAATTGAACCAGACCTGCCGCTCAGGGACGCGATCAAGTCGGTTGATCCATCCGGCGGTGCGGGTGTGCAGCGTCTTCAACATCGGTTTGAGGCTTTGGGCGGTTGATTCCCCTGCGGGCGAATGGCCGATGAAGTGATAGTGATTGGAGAACACCGCCCAGGCCTCGAGCTGCCAGCCATAATCGTGCGCGACCGTCAGCAGACCGTTATGGAGGACCCGGAGACGTTCTGCGCCGCGGAAATGATGGGCCCTCTGGTAGGTGCTGGCGGTGACGAAGTAGGTGCCGCCCCGGGCGAGTTGGTGGGTTGGCGCGTGAGGCCAGGGCGTTCTGAGTTGCGACATACCCACCAAATAGCGGCTGCTCGAAGTGTTCCTCAATCGCTAGAAGTCAGTAGTGAGATGGAGCCCGGCGCCGGTGGGGACGTTGAGATTTGAGAGATGGGGAAGCGGCCAGGAAAGCGCGAAGCGTTTGGACTGCGCCAGCCCTCTGGCGCTTTGGGGCGGGTGAGTCGCGGCTGGGGGTCGTGGATGAACTGACGCGTCAGCAGCCTGGTCGGAAAGCTGAGAGCTGAGAGTCGAGAGCTGAGAGGTCGGAACGGGAAAGCGGGAAGGAAGGCGCGAAGCGTTTTGGACTGCGCCAGCCCTCTGGCGCTTTGGGGCGCGTGAGTCGCGGCTGAGGGTTGTGGATGGACTGACACGTCAGCAGTCTGGTCGGAAAGCTGAGAGCTGAGAGGTCGGAACGGGAAAGCGGTGAGGAAAGCGCGAAGCGTTTTGGACTGCGCCAACCCTCTGGCGCTTTGGGGCGGGTGAGTGGTAGCTGGGGGTTGTGGTTGGACCTGACACGTCAGCAGCCGTGACGAAAAGCGGTAGCTCGCTGCGCTCGCGACCGCACTCCAAGACGCTTCGCGTGGGCCGCGCGGGCGAGGAAAAGATCCTCCAGTATCTGCTGCGCGAACGGCTCGGTGGAACCTCGCCCTACCGGGAGGAGGGGAAAACTCAGAGTTGAAAGATGGGGAAGCGGACTACTTCTTCACCGGCCGGGCGGGGATGTAGATCGAATCGCCCGCGATGATTTTGGTGTCCAGATGTTTGGTGTTAGAGAAATCGACGACCCAGTTGGTGGATCCGTTGGGGTTTGGTCGAGTAATCGAAACTCGTGTAAGGTCGGCGGACTTCGGAATACTGAGGCCGATCAGAACGTCGCGGAGGGAACGCTGTTCATCCGAGCCCAGATCCAGTTTCGCGACCAACTCGCCCGTGATTCGTGTGGCTGGTCGAGCCATCGAGGTGGGCACACCCGCCGAAGGATTGCGATTTTGCTGCTGGGAGTTGGTTCCGCCGAGGGTCCGAATCAGAGCCCGCACCGTGGGGCTGCTTTCGGAGGATCCCGATACCAGTTCGTCTAGTGGGGTTCGAGATTCCAAGGATAAGGCGTTTACTTGAGCCCCGGCGTCGATTAATGCCAGCCCCACTTCGGAGTTCTGAGCGTAATGTAATGGAGTGTTGCCATAAGAATCGGCGGAGTTGGGATTAACGCCATACTTGAGCAATAGTTTCACGATGTCCTTTTCTCCATAGGCTGCGGCGAGATGAAGTAGGGTCCTTCGCTTTCCAGCTCGCAAACCCTGAAGCTGCCATAGGTCTGCCACGACGGACATGTCAGCTCCGAAATCCACCAATTGTTTGAATGTCACGGTCTGATGCCCCAACAGGGCAGTGAACAGTGGCGTCATTGCTAGGGTATTGGTCGCTGTGATGTCGGCTCCCTTCTCCAAGAGAAGTTCGACGACGGCCGGCATGCCGTTGTAGGCCGCTAGGTGGAGAGGAGTGTTCCCTTCGGAGACCGTTTCCAGTGTTGAGGCCGGATTCTGCCCCGTGGTCCGGCTATCTATCTCGGCTCCGCTTTGGATCAGCTTTTCGGCAACGGCACGACGTCCGGCGCGGGCTGAGCAGTGCAGCGGGGTTCCGTCAACGGTGTTTCGGCTATTAGGGTTGGCCCCTCTCCGAAGAAGAAGAGTCACCAAATCAAGATTTCCCACCTGGGCCGCTCGATGCAGGGGGAAGCCAACCTCAATGGACACTCCCTGGTCTAGGAGGTACGAGACAACATTGGTCCAACCCTTGCCGCCAGCCCTCGTTAGAGGCGTAGATCCCCCGACAACTTTGCCCAATAAATCCGGACTCTCCGCTGCTAGCTTTTTGAGCCGCTCCAGTTCCTCCGCCTCCTCTGGACTCATCGCCGGGGTCTGCGGTGGCGTCTTCAACAAATCCACAATGTCCGGATTCTTGGGGTTCTGCTGAGCAGCCCGTTGGAGTTCCTTCAGCGAGGTGACCCGGCCTTCCAGACGCGCCACCAGGAGGGAGGCGGTCGCCTGTTCCTCGATGAGCGCGGCCTTAATGCCTTGGGCGACCTCTTGAATCTGCTCGTTGATCTTCCGCAAGATAACCTCCACGCGGACCACCTCCGGATGCTGGGGCCCGAGGTCCGGGCTGAGCCGGGAGCGTTGTTGCTCAGAGATGTTCAAATCCACCAGCAGGGTTTCCAAAAGCCGGTTGGGTCGGAATGCCAGGAGCTGTACCAGGTTGGAGCGACTACCCGTTTGGAAGTTGGCAATCGCCTTGTTGAGTTTGGCGAGGTTCAGGGCGGCGGTGTCGCGTTGGAATTCGGCTTCAGCCAGGAATTGACCCACAAGCGGCTCTTGAGCTGAGGCGGGTGAAGCCTGGGGAATTTCGCTCCGCGCCAAGGCCATCAGATTGGTCTGATCCGGGAACTCGGTCAGGAGGCGCAGGAACTGAACGCGCGCGGAGTCCGTGTTTCCCAGGCGACGCTGGACTTCGCCCAGACGATAGATCGCGGTGGCTTGGGCCTCCCGTTGTTGGTCACCGAGGCGCACAGCCTGTTGATACGCTTCGGCGGCGGCCCGCAGATCCCGCTGGGCTTCCTCCGCCACGAGGCCGCGTTGGAGGGCGGACTCCACGGTGTCCGCTGCGCGAACGGTCACCAGGAAACTGCTGGCGAGAAGAAGGATCAGCCCTGTGCGGAGGGTGAGGCTGGTTCTGAGTTCTGAAGGTTTCATAGTTCGCTCTGAAGTGTGGCGAGTGGAACGGGCGGACGTGTCAGAGAGTTGTTAAGTCGAATGGAGCCAAAACCGATAAACCGGATCCGCATTGCGTCCACAAGCCCATTGGCATTTCCGAAGTGCTGAATTCCATGATTTTTCTCTCAACTCTCAACCTTCAACTCTCAACCGGCTTGTGGGCAGCTCCAGCTTGTAGCCGACGCCATGGACGGTGCGGATAAAGCGTGGTGCTTCGGGATCGGCTTCCAGCTTAGCGCGCAGTCCGGCCACGTGGGTGTCCACGGTGCGCGTGGTCGGAAAGGCGGCTACGCCCCAAACGCGGTCGAGGAACAGTTCGCGGCTCACGGGTTGACCGGCGTGCTCGGCGAGGAGTCGGAGCAGGGCAAATTCCTTCGCAGTCAGATGCAGTGGGCGTCCGTCTCGGTAGGCTTCCTGACGGGCGAAGTCCACAGTGGCCGAGCCCAAGGTGAGTTGTTCCGGAGCCGGCCGACCGGAACGCTCGGCGCGGCGTAGCAAGGCGCGAACACGGGCTAGCAGTTCGTCGCCGCTGAACGGTTTGACCAGGTAGTCATCGGCGCCGGCGTCGAGTCCGCGAATACGGTCCTCCACCTGACCTTTGGCGGTGAGCATGAGGATCGGGGTGTTCTGACCCAGCCGGCGCAACTCGCTGGCCACCGAGAAACCGTCGAGCTGCGGCATCATGACGTCGAGCAGGATCAAGTCGGGTTGCTCCTCGCGGGCGCGTTCGAGGCCACTGGCACCATCGGCGGCGCAGATCACGCGATAGCCAGCAGCGGTCAGACGATCCGCCAGCGCGGTGCGCATGGGGCGTTCGTCTTCGATGATGAGAATGCGGGACATCAGCGTGCGGGGTTGGGTCCGGCGAGGGGAAGTTCGAGGGTGAAGGTGGCGCCCTGACCTACCTGACTGCGCACCCGCACCTGCCCGCCGTGGGCTTCGGCGAGATGTTTCACCAGGGCGAGGCCGAGTCCGACGCCGCGGGTTTCGCGCCGCAGTTCGGATCCGCGCCGATAGAACCGCTCGAAGATGCGCGCGTGATCTTCGGGAGGAATTCCCGGACCGGTATCGGCGACGGAGAGCAGCACCAGGGAATCCCGGGTCTCCAGCGTGACGGTGACGACGGACGAGGGCGGCGCGTGTTTGAGGGCGTTGTCGAGCAGGTTGGTGAGCGCCAGTTGAACCGCGAGGCCGTCCCAAGTGGGTTCGAGCGCCCGATCGCCGGTGAGGTCGGTCCAGCGCAGTTGAAGGCTCCGTTCCTGGGCGATGGGCTGAAGGCGATCCACGGTTTCGCGGACAAGTCGTCGCGCATCGGTGGGGGCAAACTCGAATTGGGCTCGGCCGCCTTCGATGCGGGCGAAGTTCAGAATGTTCTCGACCAGCGCGCCCAGTCGGCGGGTTTCTTCCACGAGGAATCCACCGTACTGCCGCCGCTGGGCCTCGTCGGTGACCTGACCTTGGGCGAGTCCTTCAGCGAGCAGACGGACGCTGGCGAGCGGCGACCGCAATTCGTGCGACACGGCGGAGACGAAGTTGGACTTCTCCTCATTGAGCGCGAGTTGGCGGCGGAGCGTGCGATGCGCCTGCCAAACGCCGAAGCCGGCCGAGATGACCGCGGCCAGAATGAGGACGGCGGTCCAGGACTCTCGGCGTTGTTGATCGGCGAAGAGCAGGTCGGGTTGGGTCAGGACGAGGTGAAATTCCCAAGGCAGTTCGCCGTACTCGGAGGGCGACCAGATGGCCAACAGGGGCGCGTCGGCGGAGGAACCGGAGTCGAGGCGTCGGCCCTGGAGGTAAACTTGCAATCGGGCGTAATCGGGCAGTTCGTCGGCGCTGGAGATCAGGACTTGATCTGCGCAGAACCGGAGGGCGGGCTCGGGGATCAGTTGCGCGCGAACAGTGGATTTGCTGATGAATGGGTGCGTGGTACGAGCCACAAAAAGGGGAGGAGAGTCGATCCATTCCCAGGGTGGCTCCGTGGGGGATCGGGCCAGTAATCGGGGCACCACGGACCGCAGTTCCTGATCGGCCGTCCAGCGTTGCCGGAGCAGCAACAGATTGGTGCGCGCCGAGGCATTGGTGCCGGCCACGCGCTCGGCTTCTTCCAAAATGAGGGGTGTCAGCAACGACGGAAACGTGCCCACGGCCTCGACCAACGGGAGCAGTAACCGATTGGACCAAGCGAGATCGGGCTGTTTGAGTGATTCCAACAAGACGAGACCGGCGACGGGAAGGCCGGCGGGGGAGAGGATCTGCGGATTGACGGCGAAGTTGAGCAGCGACTCGGCCGGACTGGGCTCACCTCGCGCGGAGAGTCGACGCAACTGAAAGAGGACGTTGGCATCGAAGGGATAATTGGTGACGACTTCTCGGCAGTGGTTGAAGGCGGCGATGACTTCGTCGGCTGGGGCGGATTTGTCCTCCAGTTGTTGCGCGGCGTCCCAGCGTCGGCGGAGTTCGGGATCGAGCTCAATCCACCAGGCGGGCGGCTGCGGGGAAGCGGGGAACGGTCGGGGTTGGAGGAGAGTTCCGTTGGTCGTCCATTCGGCGGCGGGGAGAATCCACTGAGTGAGCGGGAGGTTGTTGGTAGGAAGCAGGGCGGGCGGGCGGGCCGGGACGAAGGGATTGGAGATGGGGAGAACGGGACCGGCGGCGCCGATTTGACGGTGATACGCGTCCTCCCGGGCGCGTTCGTATCGTTGGAGGAGCTCGCGTAGACTCTCCACGGCGGAGCGGCCGACGGCGCGGACGGTGAGGTTAGCCTGTTGCTCGGCGCGGAGTCGGGCCTGTTGGCGGTCGGCTCGGAGCGCGGTGAAGGCGAGCAGCGCGAGGATCGCCACGGGTAGCAGGATCAAGGCGGCCTGTACCGCGAAGGCGCGGTTGGGCGAATCTCCTGCCAGGGATGACGACCGGAACACGACGCGGACGACGCTACCGGGGAGCCCGGGGGGAATGTCAGGAAATTGTAAGTTCAACCGCGAATCGGGACGGAGGGGGAGTGGTTATCCGCAGATTGAACACAGATTGGCGCAGATTTTTTGGGAGAGATTTGGTTTGAGATTCTGGGGGCAGGTGACGCGGGCGTTTGGTCGGCGCCTTCCTGATTCCCGGCTTCGAAAGGGATCTGAGATAATCTGCGCCATTCTGCGGATAACCTCGCCACTTCGGGAACCTGTCCGCCGACCAACGCAGCTGTCCTAGCCCGGATATTTCACACTCTTTCTGCTGCGGCTGGCTGCAAGCCCGTCTGGCGGCGTTGGCCTCGCATTCCTCGCCGGACAGTATGTCCCCATACAGCCCGGTTCGGAATCGCTTCGGCCGCCTTGCCAGACGGGCTTTCGCGGCGCCTCGCGACGAAAGCCTGTGAAATATCCGGGCTAAATGAATTGCCTCTCAGCTCTCAGCTAACCCATGCCCGCCTTGAGTTGCTCTCAGCGGGTGCCTCTTCCACCGTGCGGCATGAACTGGCTGGCCCATTTTGCCTTGTCCCCGCGGCGGGATCGCGTGCGTCTGGGCAATTGGCTGCCTGATCTGTTCGGCCCGGCGCACTTGCAGGTGCTGACCGATTCCGAAATTCAAGCCGGGGTGACGCTGCACCGGATCATTGACCACGCCACTGACCGCCATCCCCGGGTCCAGTCGAGTCTTCAGACTCTGCCGCCGGGACTGCGTCGGGGCGGGGGCATTGTTCTCGATGTGTACTGGGATCACTTCCTGTCCTGCCACTTCACCCAACTCACCGGGGAATCCCTGGAACCTTTCGTGAAGGAAGTACTCCAGGATCTGCGGCAGACTCAGCATCTGGCTCCGGCCGGCACGGCAGAGGTGCTCGCGGCCATGACCGCGGAATCCTGGCTGACGTCCTATGCCACTCCCGAAGGCGTGGAACTCACGTTGACCCGCATCCGGCGGCGGTTGTCGCCCCGGGCGCAGGAGGCGTTCTCTCCCAGTTTGGCCCGGGAGTTTTTGATCGAACATCACTCCGCGCTGGAGTCGGCGTTTCATGAGATCTGGCGGGCTGTGAGCTCCGCCGTGGAGTCCCGGTCACGGACCCTCGTCCCGAGTGCTCGGGATCCTGAACCCAGGATCGAAAATTGACGAAATGAGTATATGCGAATATTGCGGAGGGGAGATGAGGACGCGTGGTGCGATGAACTGGTTGGCGTTGGTGGCGGGAGTCGTTTTGCTGGGTCAGGCGGCGGACGGACCGGCGCTGGATCCGGCGGATCAGGGCAAGCAACTGACCCAACGGGCGGCGGGGGTTCTCAGTTCCAATCTGTTGGCGGCTCTGACCCGAGGCGGCCCGACCAACGCCATTCAGTTTTGTGCCACGCGGGCTTTGCCGCTGACGGTGGCGGCGGGGACGAATGGGATTCTTGTTCGGCGGGTGAGTCATCGTCCGCGCAATCCGGTGAACCGGGCCTCGAGCAATGATCTGGTGGTGATCCAGCAGTTTCAGGCGAAGCTGCGACCGGGGGCGGGTCTGGCGCCGGTGTTGACCACCAACTCCCAAGGGCAGGTCACGTTCTACGCGCCGATTGTGTTGAACACACCGTTGTGTTTGCAGTGTCACGGGACCCCGGAAAAAGAAGTGGCGGTGCAGACCGGGGAGGTGCTGCACCGCCTGTATCCGCAGGATGAAGCGTTGAACTTCAAACTGGGAGAATTGAGAGGTGCGTGGCGAGTGGACTTTACCGCGCCACGCCCGTGACTGGAGAGTTCGGCTATTCCGAGGAGCGCACCCGGATGAATCCCGCGTCGCCGCTGGAGGCGACCGAGACGAGTCGAGCTGAGCCGTCGCCGATCCAGCTTTCCACCAAGGTCCAGGCGGCGCCCAGATTGGCCTGACGTTCCGCGGTGTAGGTCACTCCGACCTGGGTGGTCAGGGTGAACTGCAACTGCTCGCCGCTGAAGACCGGCGTGGGGAGTTGCAGGGAACTGCCACCGGTCACGATCAGTTCGGCCGTCGAGGAACGAACCGAACCGCCGCCCACTCCGGTCACCGTCACCGAGTACAAACCAGCGTCACTGGCCTGAACGTTCATGAGTTGGAGCGTGGCGTTGGTTTGGCCGGTAATGCCGACGTTTCCTTTGAACCAGAGGTAGCGGATTTCCGGAAATCCCGAGGCGGCCACTTGGAAGGTGGCGGTACCGCCAGCGTTGACTGTGACTGACTGGGGTTGCTGGACCAAGACCGGCACCGGGATGAGGTTCACGAACGAAGTCGCGGCTTCACCGGCGGCATTGGAGACCACTACCCGATAGCGACTGGTGACCGAGGGAGTCACGGTGAGCGTGGATTGATTCTCACCGTCCACGAGGGTGTCATCCTGAAACCATTCGTAGGTCAGCGGGCCGGCGCCGCTGGCCACGACTTTGAGCGTTTGAGGCGTGCCCACCGGAAAGAAGCCGCCCACCGGAACCTGATGGAGGAGCGGCTTCACGGGAGCCGACGTCAATTCGAGGGTCGCCGCGGCCGAAGTGAGACTCTGACCGCCGCTCGAGACCACGACGTCATAGTCGGCGACATCGGCGGGTTTCGTCTGGAGGATGGTGAAGGTGGCGTTGGTCGCGCCGCTGATGGGTTGGCCGGCGCGGCGCCATTGATACGTGGGGGCGACCGGTCCGCTGGCCGCGACGGAGAAGGTGGCGGGAGCGGTTTCCGGGGTGACCACGGGCTGAGGTTGCGCCAGTAAGCGCAGCGTGGCGGAGGGGCCACCGAAGTTGGCATACACCCCGACGGTGCCGTCGGTGAATTCCACGCCGATCGACACATCGTCGCCCTGGGCATCGACATCGAAGAACCGTTTCGCCCGGCGGCAGTCCAGGACGGCGCTGGTGTCGATCACCGGTTCCAGCACGCCGTCCGTCCACCGTTGAATCGCGTTGTTGTTGCCGAAATAAACCTGCTTCGGCCCGGCCGCGACCAGGTAATCCCCAAAACCTACCAGTCGCACGGTGCCGTCAGCTTCGAAGGCGACGATCCGATTCTGGAAGGAGGCGCCGTTGCGGACTCCGATGACGGCGAACACCGTGCCGCCGTCCACGTCCACGTCGCCGAAGCTCACCAGAGCGTTGGTTAGGCCCGGCAGCAGATCGGCGGTGTCCGCCAGCTTGACGATCTGACGCGAGGGCAGGTTCGCGTTGAGCACTTTGAAAACGCCCCCAACGCCGCTCAAGGACTCGATGGTGGAGAACACCGCCGTCGTTCCGTCGTAGTTCACGGAATCTTCGGTCGGACGGTACGCATAGCCGGTCATGATTCCCGGGAGGTCCGTGGTCTCATCGGCCAGTCGGATCAGGTCCGTGCCCAGCCGCAGGAACATTCCGGCGCGGTCGGGTGGGGTGCCGGTCTTGATCGTGGACGAGATCAGCACGCCGTTCCCGCGGCGGGCGTAGGATCCCGAGGGGCCGAAGGTGGCGCCGGGACGTCCCGGAACGGGCGTCGTGGAGCTGATCACTTCCTGCAGCACGCCCCCGCGGAGTTCATACATCGAACCACCGTGGAAGTTCACCGCGCCGTCGCCTTCGTCAGTCGGATAGAACACATCCTGAAACGGATCCCCGCCGTTGGGCCGGGGTGTGTTGGTGAACACCAGCGTGGTGAGTTGACCGTCGCGCCAGCGGAACAGACCGCGGTTGATCACGTCACCCGCTTGATCGTCGTTGCCGCGCGCCACCACGTTCACGGTTTGATTCCAGAGCGTGAAAAGCGGTTCGTGCGGACTCTTCATCGGTCCGAAGGTCGTGTCGTAGTCCGGGACCGGATCGCGCGAGGCCAGGATTTTGACCCAGGAACGTCCCTTCCACGTGTGGTTCAATTCCGGCGCGCACACCGTGAGCAGGGCGGATTCGCTGACCACGGCACCGGCGGAATTGGACACGCGCACACTCCAGCGTCCGCTGTAGATTGTCGTCAGATTGCTGATCGTTACCGACGCTGTGGTGGGCAATCCGGAGGGGGCGCCATTGAACAACCATTGATAGGCCAGATCGGCTCCGGTGGCCGTCACGCTCAGAGACGCCGTGGTGCCTTCGAAGGCTTGGACCGCTTTGGGATGCTGGGTGATGACCGGAGGCGTGATGATTTGCACCGCGATGGGCGCGCTGGTGATGCTGCCGATGTTATTGGCGATCACGCAGGTGTAGTTGCCAACCGAATTGAGCGAGAGTCCCTGGAGGTTGTAGGTGCTTTGGGTCGCGGCGGGAATGGCGGTGCCGTTGCGGTACCACTGGATGGCCAGGTTGAAGCCGACCGGACCGACGAACAGGTTCTGGTTGGCGCCAGCGGGAAGCGATACGGCGGCCGACTGTCCGTTCAAACGCGGAGCGAAGTTGTTTGTGAGGCTCAGTTCGAACGGTCCGGTGGAAACCTGAACTCCCGCGCCGGGAGCCTGGCTGGAAGTGTATTCGCGCCGGTAGGTGCCATTGGTCGGCGAGGTGAAGGTCAGGAAGAATCGGTTCGAGTACGTGTGCGTGACCGTCGGAATCGTCTCCGAAGAGGTCAGGCTCAGTAGGGCTTGATCGGCGGGCAAACCGGAGCGGGTGAATTCGGCCTTTTTGGTGGGACCTCCTTCGAACGGACTGGACTCGTAGGTGTTCGTGAGGATTCGGTGAGAGTAGAAGGTGCCATTGGGCGCGGTGAACAGAGCGACGCGATTGGCCAAGTCGGCCAACGTCTCAGGAATCTTCGGAGTCGGCGGATCCACCGGGCCACCGCTGGATTTACCGATCAGCCGCATCACGCGTTTGTGGGTGAAACTGACGGAACCGTTGGGTCGGCTGGCGCCGCCTTGGAACGTTCCGGCCATTAGGATGCGGCCCTTGGAATCGAAGGCCAGGTCCAGAGCGGTCCCGCTGTTGAAGTCCACCTTGAAGTCCTGATCCGCCGCGCCGGTGGAACCCAGTTTCCAGATATCGCTGCCGTCGCGGTAGTAGATGCCGCCTTGGGAATCGAGCTTCACGAAGGATCCGCTACCCGTCACTGGGGGTGCCGTGAAGTTCGCGTCTACGATGCCGTCGGGTTTCACCCGGAGCAGGCCCTTTTTGATTTTGCTGAAGTTGCCACTGACCAGCAGTCCGCCGTCGGCCTGCACCGCTAGATCGGACATTAGTCCGTCCTTGGTGATGTCCGTCACCCAAGCCGCCTCAGGGGTTCCGTCCGTCTGGAAGCGGACTCCGCGCTGATTGACGCCTCCCTTCATGGGATCGCCCATGAGTTGCAAGCGACCGTCGGGAAGTTCCTCGAAGAGCATGGCGCCGCTGCGAACATACCCGGCATCGGCGAATTTCTTCGAGTAGGCGCGGTCCGGGGTGCCGTCGGGCTTGAGCTTGAGAAACCCGTGCGTTTCGACCCCACCGTCGACGATGACTCCGATGGAGTTGTAGATCAGGCTGCCGTCCTTCAGCAGGGTGAGTCGTTTGCCGACGTTGAGCCAGCGGCTGTCGGACGGATAGGAGGTATCGATCGAGCCGTCAGCCTTGAGGCGGAACACTGCGGGCAGGGTCTGGCCGTTGACCTGACTCCAGTTGCCGCAGACGTAGAGGCGATCCTGGGAGTCCACCACGAGATCGTAGATTTCCGAAGAGGAACCCCAGTTGAGCCCAACGAAACTGGGGTCCAGAGTGCCGTCGACATTGAGACGGACCAGGTTGGAGCGCGGTTGGCCATTCCAGGCGGTGAAACGGCCGGCGACGACGACCTTGTCATCGGATTGGGCGACAACTGCGTTCAGTTGTCCGGAGCTGATGTTGTCTCCGGCGTTAAAGGTCGGATCGGGTTCGTCGGGTTGGGCGGCGCGGGCCTGCGAAGATTGGCCAAGTCCCCAACACGCCAGCAGGACGGCGGTGAGGAAGGATGGTGTGAGCCAAGATTTCATAGCGGACCAAGGCTAGTCCGCTTGGCCCGGCCCCAGAATACGTAGCCCTACGTAAGCCCCTGTCAGTTGGGTGGCAGATCCAGGCTCCAAAGCCGGGTTCCATCGCGATTATGGTGCGAAACCGTGGCGACGCGGGTGCGGCCGTCGATGTGAACCTGACCAAAGTATTGTTCGAGCGAATAGGGGCCAGAAGGTGCGCTTCCTGAAGGGCGGGCCGTCCAGCGGGCGACCGGGCCGAAGGTTCCATCGAGAGAATTGGGCCCGAAGGTGCCGGCGTGGAGTGGGCCGCTAACGAACTCCCAGAACGGATCGAAGTCGGTGAACTTGGCCTGGGCCGGATCGTAGTAGTGCGAGGCGGCGTAGTGCACATCGGCGGTCAGCCAGATCACGTTCCGGATTTTTTGAGCCTTCAGGAATGAAAGGAGATCGGCGACCTCTAGTTCCCGACCCGCCGGGATCCCACTGTCACCGTTCGCAAACGCTTCCCAGCGATCCTTGCCGTCGCCGACTAGGAGCGCGAGGGGCATGTCGGAACAGATCACTTTCCACGTCGCGCGACTGGCCAGAAGGGACTCCTTGAGCCAGTTGAGCTGCGAGTGTCCGAGGATGGCGGATTCGGCGGTGAGTTGAGGCTGGCGGTTGGCGGAGTTGGGACCGCGGTAGCTGCGCAGATCGATGAAGAAGAGATCGCACAATGGTCCCCGCGGCACGACCCGGTAGATCCGGCTATCGGCTCGGGGCGCGACGGGTTGGTAGTCGAAGAACGCCTGGCGCGCGCGAGCGGACAGCACGTTGACATCCTTCTCACGATAGCGCGGGTCGCTCTCGAGGGTCTGACCGGGATACCAGTTATTGCGGACCTCGTGGTCGTCCCATTGGGCGAGGATGGGCGTAGTGGCGTTGAACGCGCGCACGTGTTCGTCGGCGAGGTTGTAGCGGAAGGAGGCGCGGAATTCGTCGAGGCTTTCGGCGACCTTGGTCTTTTCGTCCATCACCCAGTTCTGCCATTTGGAACCATCGGCCAGAGTGACCGATTCGAGAATGGGATTGTCGGCGTAGACCGTGTCCCCGCTGTGAATGAAAAAGTCGGGTCGGGCTTCCCTGAGCGCGGCGTAGGTTTTCATGCCGCGACGATCGGGTGAGGTGCCGTAACCTTGGCCGCAGGTGTCGCCGCTCCAGGCAAAGGTGATGGATCGGGAATCGGTGGGCGCGGTGACGAACTGGCCCACGACCGGTTCGCCGCGGCCACGCCCGTCGGGATTCTCGAAACGCGCCCGGTAGAAGATTCGTTCGCCGGGGGGCAGGTTGGTGAGTTCGAGTTTGGCCGTGTAGTCCGCGTCTGGTCCGCTGAGGGGGCCGCTGACGACGCGGGGATTGGAGAATGATTCCGTGGTGCTCCATTCGACCCAGAGGCGGGCGGGACGATCAGCACGACTCCAAAGAACGGCGGAGTTTGTGGTGACATCCCCGCTCATGACGCCGCCGGCGATGGAGGGGAGAGTGCCATTTCGGATTCCGGGTCCGGCGGGTGTGGTTGCTGTTTGCGCGCGAGCCGTGAGGACGGCGGCGCTGGCTTGGAGCAACTGAGCCGTGAAGCGGCGTCGGGAAACCGCGGGTCCAACGAATCGCATGCTGGAAACCAACCACAACCTGGACAGCTTGCCAGCCTTTGCTGAGGGACCGGTGGGAAAGCTGAGAGCTGAGAGCTGAGAGCTGAGAGGTCGGAACGGGAAAGCGGTGAGGAAGGCGCGAAGCGTTTTGGACTGCGCCAGCCCTCTGGCGCTTTGGGGCGGGTGAGTCGCGGCTGAGGGTTGTGGATGGACTGACGCGTCAGCAGCCGTGACGAAAAGCGGTAGTAGCTCGCGGCGCTCGCGACCGCACTCCAAGACGCTTCGCGAGGGCGACGCGGGTGAGGAGACGAACTTCTTGTGTCTGCTGCGCGAACGGCTCGGTGGAACCTCGCCCTACCGGGGGCGCGGAGAGGGAAGTCAGGCGACGACTTCGGTGCCGGTGCCGGCGTCGGTGAAGATTTCCAGCAACACCGAGTGGGGCAGGCGGCCGTCGACGAACTGGACCTTTTCCACTCCGGCAGTCAGGGCAGTGACCGCACTGTCCACTTTGGGAATCATGCCGGCATCAATGACGCCCGCCTTTTTGAGATCGGCCACGTCGCTGCGGCGCAGATGCCGAATCAAGGTTTCGGGATCCTTGGGATTCTGCAGCAGTCCGGGCACATCGCTCATGAACACCAGGCGTCGGGCTTGCAAGGCCACGGCCGTCATGGCGGCGGCGACGTCGGCGTTGCAGTTGTAGATCCGGCCGTCCTCGCCGCGGGCCGTCGGGCTAATCACCGGAGTAAAGCCGTGGGAGATGCAATCGATGAGCGGGGCAGTGTTGACCCGGATTACTTCGCCGACGAATCCGAGATCAATTACCGAGCCGTCCGCCGCCCGCGGAGTCGCCTTGCGGCAGGTGAAGATGTCGGTGCCGGCAAAGCCCTGGGCGACGCCGCCGAGATGGTTGATCGTGGAAACGATCTCGGGATTGATCTCGCGGGACAGCACCTGGTCTACGACCGCGACCGTCGCTTCGTCGGTGACCCGCTGGCCCTGGATGAAGTTGGCCTTCAATCCGGCCTTCTCCATCGCGCGGGTGATGGCTTTGCCGCCGCCATGGACCACCACCGGGTTGATCTCCACTGCCTCGAGAAAGACGATATCGCGAGCGACCCCCTGGCGGATGGTCGGATCGGGCGAGTCCATAAAGGAACCACCGTACTTCACCACGAAGGTGGCACCGCTGAATTTTTGAATGTAGGGGAGCGCCTCGAGCAAGGTCGCGGCCTTGGAAATCAGGTCCTGCATGAGTTCGCCGCAATTGGGCCGCGACGGAAGCGGCTGTCGAGTCTGGAGTCGGGGGCTACTAGTTGAAAGTTGGGAGTTGAGAGGCAAAGCGGGGGCGTCTGGCAGAGCGTCGCCCTACCGGCCTTTTCCTCTCAGCTCTCAGTTCCCAGTTCTCAGCTGGTTTGCGAGACGAGTTCAGCCTCCGAGGGTGGTGGGATCGGTGACGTCGCCTTTGTTGTAGTCCACATACTTTTCGGTGAGATCGGCGGCGTACATCACCGCTTCGCCGACGCCGAGGTTGAGGCGGATGTGCAGGTCGTACTCTGTCGGAGCTACGGCGGCGCACAGGTCGCGGAAGGTGGCGCGTGTGGGTTGTCCTCGTTTGAGACTCCAGAGGATTTTGCGCGCCCCGGGGGCGCTGTAGCCGATGTCCACCCGGTCCTCGACGACGGTGGCGGGGCTGTAGCCGAGGGCGTCGATAATGCGGCCCCAATTGGGATCCCCACCGTGCCAGCTCGTCTTGACCAGGGCACTGTTGGCCACGGCGCGGGCGGCAGCGTCGGCTTCGGCCACGGACTTGGCGCCGCTGACCCGGACAGTCACCACCCGGTGAACTCCCTCGCCGTCGCGAACGATCATTTTGGCGAGTTCCAGACACACGAATTGCAAGGCGGCGGCGAACACGGCGAAGTCCTTCGACTTGAACTTGGAGCATTCCTTGGCGGAATTGCCGGCGCGACCGTTGGCGAGGACGAGCACGGTGTCGTTGGTGCTCATGTCGCCGTCGACGGTGATTCGGTTGAAGCTGTGGGCGACGGCCTCCCGCAGGGCGCGCTGAAGTGCCTTGGCTTCCAGGGCGGCGTCGGTGGTGACAAAGGCCAGCATCGTGGCGTGCAATCCGGCGGGCAGAGCTGCGGGTCGGGCGCCGGTGGCACTCATGCCGGGCTGGATCATTCCGGCGCCCTTGCACATGCCGCCCAGGCGAACCGTTTTTCCGCCCAGCTTGAACTCGATGGCAATCTGCTTGGGTCGGCTGTCACTGGTCATGATGGCTTCGGCTGCATGCGCGGCGTGGGCTTCGGTTCGGCCCAGTTGGCTGGCGGCGTCGCGAATGCCCGCCCGGACTTGTTCCATGGGCATTTCCACGCCGATGCGGCCGGTGGATCCCACCAGGGCGTACCCGTCGGGAATCTGCAGG
The DNA here is from genome assembly GCA_017309115.1 of Verrucomicrobiota bacterium. Lineage (GTDB taxonomy): Bacteria > Verrucomicrobiota > Verrucomicrobiia > Limisphaerales > UBA9464 > UBA9464. The sequence goes on from JAFLEF010000032.1 coordinate 27,978, forward strand.
GCCTTCTCCGTCAGCCGCGTCATTTCCCGGGCGTCTTTCAATCCCTGGCGTCCGGTGCAGGCATTGGCGTTGCCCGAATTGATGACCACTGCCTGAGTGATTCCCTTGGCAACCCGGGAGACGCATACCTTTACGGGCGCAGCGCAGATCTGATTGGTGGTGAACATTCCGGCAACGGAACACGGCGTGTCCGAGACGAGGAGGGCGAGGTCGCGTTTGGGTCCTTTGTTGGACCCTTTGCCGGTGCCGAGGCGCTTGATATCGCAGAAAACGCCGCCGGTTTGGAATCCGAGCGGGGCCACCACGGCGCCCGGGATGACTTTGAACTTCATGTGCACCGCCGTGTTGAACGGGAGAAGACGAAAGACTGCAATCAAAAGTCGGCGGCGGAGTCGACGCTCCTCCGGCTCCACGACGCTTCTCCCGGACCGGAAAACGCCGAGGGGTCGGTGAATCGTCGTCCGCCCGGACCCGGCCCGGGGTCAATATTTAGGTCCGCTTGGGGAAGGTTGGTTCGGAGTCCCGTTTCCGGGCTAGAACCACGAGTCCCCCAGCGACCAGCAGGCCATTGAGGATCAGTAGTTCAAAGCCGAAGACGTAGCCGTTCAGCCATTGCTTCGAATTCATCGCCAGCACCGCACAGAGGATCGGCGCGATCACGCAGACGACTGGCACCCGCGGTCCACCCACCCGCAGACGGGTGAACAAGCCCAAGGCAAAGAGTCCCAGCAACGGCCCGTAGGTGTAGCCCGCCATTTGTAACACCAGTTTGATAACGGCGCCCTGGTTCACAGCCTTGAAGATCAAAATGGTGGCCAGCAGGACCACGGCGAATCCGAAGTGGGTCCATTGGCGTCGACGGGTTTGCTCTTCCGGCGTCAGGTCTGAGCGTCGTTCGAAACCCAGGAAATCAATGCAGAAGCTGGTAGTGAGCGTGGTGAGAACCGAATCCGCGCTATTGAATGTGGCTGCCGTTAAGCCCAGCACGAAGACCCCGGCCGCAAGTGGGCCCAGATGTTGCAGGGCCACGGTGGCAAACAACTGGTCAGTCTGCTCGGGCAGGGCCAAGTCACGCACTTCCATGTACCGATACAACATCACTCCCAAGGCCAGGAAGCAGGCGTTCACCAGGACCATGATCACTGTGAACGAATACAGATTCTTCTGGGCGGCCCCGAGGGATCGGCAGCTCAGGCTTTTCTGCATGTTGTTTTGGTCCAATCCGGTCATGACCACGGCAATGGCCGCCCCACTCAGAAACTGCTTCCAGAAGTTGTCTGCCGCCCGCCAGTCCCAAACGAAGACCTGTGACATTGGGCTGTTGAGCACTTCCTGGATCAGGGCGGAAGGACCGAGGTTCAGGTCGCGGGCGATGAAGGTGATGGACAGAACCACACCCAAAACGAGGAACAGGCTTTGAAAGGAATCGGTCCACACCAGCGTCTTGATGCCACCCCGCCACGTGTAGAGGAGAATCAGACCGATGATGCCGGTGACTGCGGCCGCGAAAGGCAGGCCCAGAGGTGTGAAGACGAAAGTCTGAAAGACGTTGGCCGCGAGGTAAAGTCGGGCGGCGGCACCCAAGGTTCGCGAGAGGAGGAAGAAGGCCGAGCCGGTCAGTTCAGCGGAACGTCCAAAGCGTTCGCCCAGATAACTGTAAATGCTGGTGAGGTTGAGTCGGTAATAGAGAGGCAGAAGAATCTGGGCGATCAGGATGTATCCCAGGACGTAGCCCAGGATGACTTGCAGATAGGAACACTTGTCTTTGGCCACCTGGCCGGGAACTGACAAGTAGGTGACGCCGGACAGCGAATCACCGATGAGTCCGAAGGCGACGATGTACCAAGGGGACTGCTTGTTTCCGAGAAAGTAGCCGGCTTCATCGGCTCGACGGCCGGTGACCCAGGCAATGGAGAGCAGGAGACTGAAATAAACGCCGACGCAGGCGAGGATCAGCCAGGGACTCATTCCGGGAGGGCGAGCAGACGAAAGAGGGGGGAAGAGAATCCGGGGGGCGCGCTTCAGACGGAAGCCCAATGCTCCGGGGACGGCAGTTGGGGAAGGTGGGAGGGCAGCAGCGAGACGGCGTTTTGAAGGGCGGTTTGGCAGGCTCGGGCCGGGACTTTACCGGAGCGTTCCGCAGCGTGGGCGAGTCCGGTGAGAGATTTGGCAGCAAACTGCATCAGGCCCTGGCGCAGCGGAAGGTGATACACGGCGAGGACCACGCCATAGACCACGGGATGCCAGCCGTGCGCTTGTCCGGCGTCGATGGCTTCCAGGTAGCGGGCGATGACGCGTTCGTGGCGCAGGCCCCGCAGCTTGTTCAATTGGCGTCTACCCACTCGAAAACTGGCTTCAGCAAACTGCTGGTGACGGGCCGTTTGACCCCAGGCTTGATCGAGGGCGAGTAGTTCCCGCGTCTTGCCTTCGCGGGCGAACTGCCAGGCCTGCAGGATCACCGGCCATTCATGTTGGGCGAGGGTCTCATGAGAGTACCGACCCAGTTGTGATTGCAGGGCCGTCAGAGAATCCGGGGGAGTACTCAGCCGGGCGGGCGCTAGGTTGAGTCCGGGAGCCGGCGCCAATTGACCCGCCAAATCCTGAACGTCGCCGAGCATCTCAGCGGTTTGTCCGGCCCCTTCCGGGACATCAGTGGAGTTCCACATCGCGACCAAAACCGTAGCCTCAGACCGAGTTGAAGCGAGCCGATTCCCGCGGCCGCCGATTCTTCCGGATCAGCTCAGGTTCCGTGGGCGACAGCGCCACACCGCGGCGGTCAGGGCCAGGGCGCAGGCGGTGTAGATCAGCGCATTGGGGGTGCGAGTCGTCCAGGTTTGCCAAGGCCACGGGAATTGGAAGAACGCGAAGTTGAGGGCGAAGTAGAGCCAAGTGTTGGCCAGCAGCACCGGACCCAGCCAAGAGCCGGCGCGGGCGGGACTGGCTCGTCGGTTGGCCAGCCAAACAGCCGCCCACGTGGTCGCTGTCAGGGGAATGATCACGTACAGGATCCAACCCACCGGGAGCGGCAGCGTGGCTTGTTCGTAGGCCAGATTGCGAAGCGTTTTCCCGGCGATGGGCAATAGGGTGATGGGACCCAGCATGAGCCAGGGCCACCAGCGTCCCGCCGCCACGCCGACCACCGGCAGAACGCCCAGACACAGTCCGAAGTCGTACACCTCATCGACCCAGCCGACGCTCAAAAACTCAACAGTCACCAGCAGACCCAGGTGAACCGCCAGCAACGCCAACTCCCCAGGCACGGGCCAGGGCGTCTCGGGAGTTTCGTCAAACCGAAGGCGAGTCCGGTTGAGTCCCAAGCCCAACCCCAAGAGGGCTCCCATAAGGGCGCCAAAGGCGGTTTCCATGAAGTTCCACCAATTGATCACGGGTTCGAGCCGGGCGCCGAATCCACTTTGGAACAACCCTGGATTCCAGGCGTGAAAGGCTTGGAGACATTGCCCAGCCGGGAAACCGATGGCTCCGCCCAGCAGACCCCAGAAAGCCAGGCGCGGCGCGAGGGCATCGCGTCGGACCCAATGCAGGTAGGCCACGAGTCCCACCCAGGCGAAGAGGAATCCGCCCCAGACTTCCCGCCGCGGTTTAAGGTCCGCTCCAGGTTCCCAGCGCCAGTCGTCGGAGAAATAAATCCACGGCAGGATTTTTCGGGTGGGATCGTAGGGTTCGTTGAGCACCCAGATGCCCAGGGCGCTCAAGGCCAGCAGCCCCAACATCAGGGTCAGTAGTTCGCCAGGTCGATAGCGGTTTCCGCCGAGTCCGAGTCCGAGAAATGCGCCGGCGAATCCGATCCACAGGCCGCCCTTGATCGCCAAGCCCAACAGACCCCACGCGAGGGCTGCGTGATTGCCAACCAAGGTGGCATCCTGCGTTAGCCCCACGGTCTGTCCATAGGTCATGGATCCGCCGAATCCCATGGCGATCGTTCCCCAGGCGACCGCTCGGGCCACTGCGGAAGATGGGCCGTGCGGAGCCAGAAGAAAGGTCAGGACGAGGGAGACCAGCAAGCCGGCCAGCATCGCGCCGGTTTCGTGGCCGTACTGACCTCGAATGCCCCAACCCAGTCCACCCGCACAGGCGCCCAGCAGCATGGGTTTCCACAGGGGCGGAGAGGGCGGCGGGAAAGTGGACATGAGCTGGTCCGAGTCTGCCCAGAACCCGGGGCCAAGGGAATCCCCTCAATCCCGGAGACCCGCCAGCCGTCGGGCCTGCGCCAAGGTGTCAATTTCCGCGGCCGTTTTGTCGTCGCGAATCCGGGCAATCCGGGGAAAGCGCAGGGCGAGCCCGCTGTTGTGTCGGGGGCTGGGTTGGATTGAATCGAAGGCGATTTCGAGCACGAGGTCGGGCACGACTTCGAATCGACGTCCCGTTTGGCGAACTACCCGGGCGAGGAAGTGTTCGGTCAGTCGGTCAATCTCCGCATTGGTCAATCCGCTGTAGGCTTTGCCAATGACCTTGAGTTCCTGGGTGCGTTCGTCGCGAACGGCAAAGGTGTAGTCGCTCAGGACTCCGTGGCGTTTGCCATGACCGTATTCGGCGCCCACCACCACACAGTCCAGCGTCGCCAACGCACGTTTTAATTTCAGCCAGTTGAGCCCGCGCCGACCCGGGGAATAAGGGGAGGCCGGGTCCTTAATCATCAGCCCTTCGTTGCCGCGGGCGCGGGCGGCCAGGAAGGCTGCGTCAATGTCCTGGTCACTCGTTGCCGGGGTGAGGTGGGCGCGTCGAAACGAAGCGGGCAGATCCAACGCATCCAAGGCCTGACGTCGTTCGCGCAAGGGGCGCCGCATCCAGTCCTGGCCCTGGGACCAGAGCAAGTCGAAGGCGAGGTAGCGCACCGGCACTTCGTCGCCGAGAAACAGATCGCCTTCCCGCCGACCCAAGCGACGCTGGAGTTCCGCAAAGGGCAGGACGCGTTCGCCGTCCATGGCGATGACTTCCCCGTCGAGAATCCATTCGCCGGGATGGCGGCGGGCGGCGGCGACGAGTTCGGGGAAGGTGTCGGTCACGTCTTTGAGGTCGCGGCTGTAGAGCGTGACCCGGGAACCGCGCTGATGCAGTTGGCAGCGGATGCCGTCGTATTTGTCTTCCAGCCAAAGGTTCGGGAGTTCGCCGGGGGAGCTCCAAGCGGCGGCCCGCTCCAGAATCGAGGCGGCGTCGGGTTCGGGGGACGCGAGCATCACGCGAAAGGGCCGAAACGGCGTGAGGCCGGCCTCCGCCAGCCGATCCGCTCGGGCGAGCGCGGCGGTTTCGCCCAAATCGCCTAGAATCTGATGCGCGGAGCGAACGGACTCGGCGGTGCGGTGGAAGGCCTGGGCTACGGCCTCCTCGACCAGACCTTCCTTGAGGCCGATGCGCAGATCGCCGGTGAGAATCTTCACCAGGAACCGGGCCTCCTGGGGGCCGCAGCGGCGGAGGAATTCCCGCAGCAACGGTTCCTTCTCGGTGGGTCCCCGGGCGGCGGCGAGTTGGGTGAACAAAGTTTGGACGTCGTCGAGTGTGGGAGTCGGACCGGCCGGTTCGGGTTGGTGCACGGCGAACAGCGCCGCCACGGTTTCGCCGGTGTCGCTGAACCGCTGATAGGTGCTGCGAAAAGTGGCGAGCGTAACGCCCAGTTGTTGCTGCACTGCCGACCGCAGTAGAGCGAAGCCGACCGACAAGGATTGGTTGGCGATTGAGGCGAAGGGCAACCCTGTGAACCAGGTCACCACGGCGGCCAGGGATTTGGAATCTACGATGGCGAGGTAGTCGGCCAGAAGCCGGCACTTCTCCAGTTTGGAACTGATCTGTCCGACCGACTGGCAGGTTTCCGCGAAGCGGGAGAAGGAGTTGATGCCACCGTTGGCGGCGCGGGTTCCGGCGACGGAAGGCGGTGGTTGGGAGTTGTGGGGCGCCGAAGGGGCGGCGGGTGTTTCCGGTCGCCCTTCCAGAGAGGTGAGTTCCAGTTGTTCCACCGCCCCGAGAGCTCGGGCATCGAATCCCAAACGGCGCAGGTAAGCGGCGAATTCGGCAGCGAACCCGTGGAGGGTGTACACCCGCTTGGGCTTCACCTGTTGGACGAACGCAACCAGATCCGGGAAGTCGGCGTGATCACTCAGTGGGAAGGCGGCGTCGGCCTGGTAGCGGAAGTGGCAGCCGGGATTCAACGCCCAACCGGTCAGAACGGCCATCTGACATCGCCCCAGGCGTCGGCGGAGCGACGTGGTGGACGTCCCCGGCGGGGCCAGCACGACTTTGCCGGCGGCCTGACCGGGATCGAATTCTTCGTAGGCCGGAAACTGGACGCCGAAGTCCTCATAGATGCGGGTCAGGCGCGCCACGCTGCTGTGGACCATGACGGGTAGGCCAGCAGCGGTTAGACCGCTCAGCATTTCCTGCGATTTGCCGAGGGAATATCCGAGCAGGACCGGGACCTCATCGTTGTCGATCGCCTCTCGGCAGAAGCGGATAATGCCGGCCAACACGTCGGCGGTGGGAGGGAAAACATACTCCGGCCGGCCGTAGGTGGTTTCCATCACCAGGACATCGGCGGGGCGTGGTTCGCAGCGTTCCGCGCTCAGGCCCGGTCTAAGTTTGAAGTCACCGGTGTAGAGCAAGGATCCGGAGGCATCTTCCAGCAGGGCCATGGCGGAACCGAAGATGTGTCCGGCGGGCAACAGGGTTAGTCCCGACAGTCCCACGCCGAGTTCGGTTCCGGAGTAGCGGCGACCGAATTCCAGAACGTGTTCCTCCCGGGTTCCGGAGACCCGGGCGCGCATCAGTCGTTGAGTAGCGGGGGTAAAGAGGACCCGGGCATGATGGCCGGTATGATCGCTGTGGGCGTGGGAGACGAAGACCGTTTCGCCGGGACCGATGGGGTCATGGGCATCCAGCCACAGGTGGGCCTGCGGGAAGTGCAGGGCGCCGTGGTGAAAGCGAAACCCAAGTTCAAACATGCCGAAATGATATGGCGAGTTGACCAACGGGGGAATCCGGGGTCATTAATGGGCAGCTTCGACCCGGAAACCCATTCGCAGCAAACCTTAACCGCAGCTCGCGGAGGGGTATCGGGCAGCCAACCAAACAACCCATACGCCCCTTATGTACGGAATGGTCAATCGCGCCGTGGAAGACCTCGTGTGCACTAACTTTGGCGAGGAGAAGTGGGAGCAAATTCGACAGAAGGCCGGCGTGGAGGAGGAGTTTTTTGTCAGCAACGAAGGCTATCCGGATGCCCTGACCTATCGATTGGTGGGAGCGGCCAGCGAGGTGTTGGGTCTGACTCCGGAAGCGATCCTGATGGCCTTTGGTGAACATTGGATTCTCAAGACGGCCCGGGAGGGCTATGGTGACCTTATGCAGGCTCATGGTCGAACCATGCCGGAGTTCCTGAGTAACCTGCCGAACTTCCACACCCGGGTGGCCTTGCTGTTTCCGAAGCTCCAGCCGCCCCGGTTCGAGGTGAGCGATTCCACACCGACGTCGCTGCACCTGCACTACCATACCCATCGGCTTGGCTTGGAGGCCTTTGTGGTCGGGCTTTTGCACGGGTTGGGCAAGATGTTCGAAACCCCGGTTACGGTGAAACAGATTGGCTTTCGGGGGGCTGATCTGGATCACGCGATTTTCCTCGTGGACTGGTCGGCGGGCCCGGCCGCCGCATGAATTTACTCAGATGAATTCGGTGCCTCAGACGGCCCGGACAACGGGATTGACGCCGGCGCAGTTCGGCTTGGTCTTCCCGTTTCATCTGATCCTGGATGAGCAGGAAGTGGTGGTGGCGGTGGGGAAGTCATTGCTGAAGCTGGCCCCGCGGTTGGGAGAACGGCCGAAGTTTTCGGAGGTGCTGCGGGTCTCCCGACCCCAGATGACGTTTTCGGTGGCTGGACTGCGGGAGAAGGCCAACGCCCTGTTCCTGATCGAACTGCTCGGCACCGACATTCTGCTGCGCGGTCAATCCCTTCCCCTGGAGGACGGCCGGGTGTTGTTTCTGGTGTCCCCGTGGTTGGGCGAGGGAATGACTTTCAGCCGTCTGGGGCTCAACCTGGAGGACTTTGCGATTCATGACCCAGCGCTGGACCACTTGCAGGCAGTGCAGGCGCAGAAAATGGCGGTGGCGGATCTGCAGCGGTTGAACCTGCGCCTCAAGAAGCGCAGCACTGAGCTCAACGAAATCAACGAACGTCTAACCGCGCAAAATCAGGCGTTGCGTAAGGCCGACGAAGTGATTCGCGCGCGGGAATTGGAGACCCGCACCCTGGCGTTGGTGGCGGCGCTGACGGATAATGCAGTGATTGTGGCCGACGCCCAGGGCCGCATTGAGTGGGTCAACGAAGGGTTCACCCGCACGACGGGGTACACCTTGGAGGAAGTGAAGGGACAGAAACCGGGGGCGATCCTTCAAGGCCCGGATACGGATCCCGCCACGATCCGTTACATGCAGGAGCATCTGGCCCGGGGAGCCGGCTTCAAGGCGGAGATTCTAAACTACGGCAAGGGCGGACGGCGTTATTGGCTCTCCATTGAAGTTCAGCCCATTCACGACGAAAACGGTCGGTTGGTGAACTTCATGGCCGTGGAGACGGAGATCACCGAGCGGGTGCAGAGCGAACGCCGTCGGAATCTTCAATACGAAGTGTCCCGGGCGTTGGCCGAAGCCAATTCCCTCGGCGCGGGGCTAACGCGGTCCCTGCGCGCCGTCGCGCTGTCCCTGGGTCAGGTCTTCGCCACTTATTGGGAATGGGATGAACGGAACGAGCTGTTGCGACCTAGTTCGTTTTGGCACGAATCGACCACCGAATTCGGCGCGCTGAGAGCTCGGTTCGAGCAAACTACTCTTCGGCCCGGGGAGGGATTGGCCGGACAGAGTTATCGAGCCGAACAGCCGCGGTGGATTGATTCCGGAGCTGACTCCGCCGGACTTGCCGCCGAGGAGTTGCGGAAGTTGAACTTGACCAAGGCCTTGTTGTTCAACTGCCGGGTCGATGGAAAGGTGCTGGGGGTGATGGAATTCTGGGGTCGCAGCCAGGAAGTCCCCGAGGCGGAGTTGCTGCAGATGTTTTCGGTGCTCGGCAGTCAGATCGGCCAGTTTGTGGTGCGCAAGTTGGCCGAACTGGAGGTTCAGCGGCAGCGGGACTTCGCCCTGCAAGTGATGAACCTGATGGGTCAGGGACTCACGATCACCGATGAGTCGAGCTGTTTTGTGTTCGCCAATTCCGCCTATGGACGGTTGGTGGGATTGGCGCCGGAACAGCTGATTGGCCGGTCGCCGGTGGAGTTCACATTCCCGGAAGATCGGCCGGCTCTGGCGGAGGCCGCCCGGCGGCGGTTGGAGGGAGAGATCAGTAGTTATGAAACCCGCCTCAGGGGTGCTTCCGGACAGGTGGTACACGCGCTGGTCACCGGCGTCCCGCGATGGCGCGGCGATCGGGTGGTGGGAACGATTGCGACCATCACCGACCTCACCGAGCGCAAACACGTTGAGGACGAATTGCAGCGAGCCAAGGAGGTCGCCGAGTCCGCCAATCGGGCCAAGAGCGAGTTCCTGGCCGTCATGAGCCACGAGATTCGCACGCCGATGAATGCGATCATTGGCATGACGGGATTGCTGCGCGAAACGACGCTGGACGGTCGGCAACAGGAGTTCGTCGAGGCGGTCCGCAGCAGTGGGGAAGCGCTGTTGGAGATCATCAACGAGGTTCTGGACTTCTCGAAAATTGAGTCGGGCGGGCTCTCCCTGGAGCCGGAGGACTTTGATTTACGCAGCCTGGTCGACGGAGTGATCGAGCTGCTCGCCCCGCGCGCCTTTCAAAAGGGGCTGCAATTCGCCTCTGTGATTGAACCGGACATCCCGGCGGTATTGCGCGGGGATGACGGCCGATTGCGGCAGATCCTGGTCAATCTGCTGGGCAATGGAATCAAGTTCACGTCCCAGGGTGAAGTGGTGATGCAGGTCTCGATCGTTTCCCGGGAGGAAACTCATTTGCGGTTGCGCTTTGCCGTTACCGACACCGGGATTGGCATCGACCAGGAATCGCAGGCGAAGATTTTTTCGCCCTTCACCCAGGTCGACTCCACTTCGAAGCGAAAGTATGGCGGCACGGGACTGGGGTTGGCGATTTGTCGACGGTTGGTGGAGCTCATGGGGGGAACCATCGGCTTCCAAAGTGAACTGAAGCAGGGCTCGAACTTCTGGTTCGAAGTGGATTTCAGTATCGGCGAGGCCGAGCAGGACACGCCCATGCCGCTGGATCTTTCCGGTATGCGGGTCCTGATTGTGGATGCGCATGCCCCCAGCCGACGCTCGGTGGCGGCCATTTTAACCAACTGGAAGATCGCTTATCAGGAGGCCGCTAGTGGGGAAGAGTTGTTGCAGAAGCTGCGCCAGGCGGTCACGGCCGGAAAACCATTTCAATTGGTTCTCATCGACAAGGTTGTCTGCGATGCGGCCAGTGATCTCGTGGCCCGCGAGGTGATGTCGGAAATTCGTGGGTCCCGGGCCCGAGTGGTGCTCGCCTTGTCAGCGGTCCAGGCGGTGCAGTCGCCCCTGCATCCGAAGTTTGATGCGGTGGTTTCCAAGCCGGTCAAACAGTCTCAGTTGTTCAATGTCTTGCTGACCATCGCCCAGCAAACGGTGGCCAACAGTCCCACGGCTGCGGAGCCTTCCTTGCCGACCGGGATGGAGCCGAAGCCGACCGAGCGACTGCGCATTCTGGTTGCCGAGGATCATGACATCAATCGACGGCTCGCCATTTTCATGCTCGAGCGATTGGGGTACACCGCAGATTTTGTCAGTGACGGAAACGAGGCGGTGGAGTCCTGGCAACGGTTCCCATACGACGTCATTCTGATGGATTGTCAGATGCCGATGATGGATGGCTATGAGGCCACTCGGGAAATCCGCCGTCGGGAAGCGATCCTACCTCCCAACACCCGACGTCATGTACGTATCGTGGCCATGACCGCAAACGCCATGCAGGGCGATCGGGAGAAGTGTCTCGAAGCGGGCATGGACGACTACGTTTCCAAGCCGGTTCGGATGGAGGCGTTGCAGGCCGCCCTGAAGCGGCATCTGGCGGCCGATCGTTCAGCTGGAGTTGAGAAGGCGGCGGTTCGGTCACTGTCCGAGTCACTGGCGGAATTGCAGCGCGAGTTTGGTCGGGAAGCGGCGGTGGAACTGCTCGGTTCGTTCCTGCGGGACACCCCCATGCGCCTGGCGGAATTGCATCAGCTGTCGTTTGGTCCGGACGATCGGGCCTTGGCCCGGAGTGCCCATTCCCTGGCGGGTAGCAGCGGCATTTTTGGTCTGAACGAAATGCGGGAACTGGCGCTGGAAGTCGAAGCCGTCGCCGGACGCAAGGCCCCCACCGCCAGCAATGCCGTGGTGATGCAGCTTGACCGTTGCTTCGAACGACAGCGACCCGAGTTGGAACGACTTTTTCACGAACTCCAGCAAGCCCCAACGAATTGAAAATCCTCTACGTCCACGAACGGTTTGGCGCGCTGGCCGGCGCCGAGGCCAACGCCCACATCACCGCCACCGAACTGGGCCGGCGGGGTCATGAACTGGGTATTCTGCACGGACCTTCCACCGGCAAAAATGAAGCCGGTTGGCAAACCACGTTTCCGAACCGGTTCCCGCTAACCGCTGGTTCCACGGCCGAGGCCACACGCGCGGCGTTGCGAACGTTCCAGCCGGCCGTGGTGTATGTGCACAAGATGTCGGACCTCGCGGTGATCAGCGCGCTGGTGGACTCCGGCGTGCCGCTCGTGCGAATGGTCCACGACCACGACATCTACTGCATGCGCAGCTACAAGTATGATTACTTCACACGCGAGATCTGTACCCGGCCGGCCTCGCTGGCCTGCATCGTGCCGTGTCTCGCATCGGTAGTGCGCAATCCGGACGGCGGCTTTCCGCTCAAGTGGGTCAGTTACACCGCCAAGAAACGAGAGATCGCCCTCAATCGCCAGTTTCGCCGAATGGTGGTGGTGACGACCTACATGCGGGATGAACTGTTGAAGAATGGGTTCGACGCGAACCGCATTCGCATTCACGCGCCGGTGCCGCGCATGGGCGATCCCAATCTCCGCTCCAGTTTCAGTGACCGGAATCTGATCCTGTACGCCGGGCAGATCATTCGCGGCAAAGGAGTCGACGTCCTGTTGGAAGCGTTGGCGAAGGTGAAGTCGAAGTTTGAATGCATCATCCTGGGCGATGGCAATCACCGGCAATACTGCGAAGACCTCAACCGGCGTTTGGGACTGGCGGATCGGGTCCACTTCAAGGGCTTCATTCCGCAGGACGAACTCAAAGGCTACTACCGGGAATGCAGCATGGTGGCGTTGAGTTCCGTGTGGCCGGAACCGATTGCCACCATTGGTCTCGAGGTGATGCGCTATGCCCTGCCGGTGGTCGCTTTCGACGCCGGAGGCATCAAGGACTGGTTATTGGACGGCCACAACGGGTACCTCGTACCCTGGATGGATCGGGACGCTTTTGCGGCCCGGACGGATGAGCTCCTGCAAAACAAGGCGAAGGCCCGGGAGATGGGCGAGAATGGGCTCAAATTGGTTTCGGAACGGTATGACTTCGAGGGTTACATTGGCGACCTGGAGGTGCTGTTCGCCGAGGTCGCCCGGGAGAAGGTCGGGAAATGAAACCGCGGCTCGTCGCCATCGCCGGCGGCAGCGCCTCGGGCAAGACCTGGCTGGCCCAGCGGTTGGTGGAACAGTTGGGGTCCCTGGCGACCCGGGTGTCGTTGGACGACTTCTATCGCGACCGCACGCATCTGACCCTCGCGGAACGCAAGAAGATCAATTTTGACCATCCCCGGGCGATTGATTGGGACCTGTTCGGATCGGTGCTGGAACAGATTCGCCAGGGCCGGACTTGTCCGGTTCCCCGGTATGATTTCGTGGCGTCCAATCGGGAACCAGAGCCGCGTCTGTTCGAACCGGTGCCGCTGGTCCTGGTGGATGGATTGTGGCCGCTGGTTTCGGCGGGCTTGTCCGCCCGGTACGATCTCAAGGTGTTTGTGGATTGTCCGGCGGAGCAGCGTTTGGCGCGCCGATTGGCTCGGGACACCGTGGAACGGGCCTGGCCGGCGGAGGTGGTGACCCGGCAGTTTTGGGAGCAGGTGGAACCGATGCACCAGCGGTTCGTGGAACCTCAGCGCGCGGTGGCCGATGAAATTTTGGACTCTCCGATCGCGGTGACAAATCTGCAACGGCTTGCAGATCGACTCAAAAAGCTTTCCAGTGAGGGCGCCCAAACATGACCGACGAACAGATCAAGTCGCGGTTGATGGAACGATTGCTCCAAGCCCAGACGCCCTGGGGACGCACTCGCCTGCTGTGTTACGTCAAATGGAAGCGACTCTCTTGGACGGTCGTTGTTAACGGCACCCTTTTTCTCAAGCGCGCCCTCGACATCGGGGTCAGCCTAGTTGCCCTCATCCTCCTTGCCCCGGTCTTTGCGGTCATCGCCCTCTTGGTGAAGCTGGATGGCGGCCCGGTTTTCTTTAAGCAGACCCGGATCGGTCTGCGGGGTCGGGAGTTTAAGATGCTGAAGTACCGATCGATGGTCGTGGATGCCGAGGCCAAGCTGAAGGAGCTTCTGGCCAAGAACGAGAAGGCTTCCGGGGTCACGTTCAAGATGAAGGATGATCCGCGCATCACTCGGGTGGGCCGGATCCTGCGGAAGACGTCGCTGGATGAACTCCCGCAGTTTTTGAATGTTCTGCGGGGGGAAATGTCGCTGGTGGGCCCGCGCCCGCCGGTGCCCCGGGAGGTCGCGTTGTATACCCAGGCCGACCGCCGACGCCTGATGGTCAAGCCGGGCATTACCTGTCTCTGGCAGGTGGGCGAACGGGAGGGCCGGTTCTGGGAAATCGGCGACCGCAACTCCATCGATTTTCCCGAACAGGTGGACCTGGATGTCCGGTACATCGAGAGCCAGAGTTTCTGGGGCGATCTCTGGATTCTGCTGAAGACGGTTCCGGCCATCCTGTTTGGTCGTGGTGCGTAATGTCATGAAGGCACTCCTTATCTGCCCGGCTGACCGTACTGAAGTGGCGGTACTGGCGTTGAAGCGCCCGTTGGCTCTGATCCCCATTTTGGGCCGGAGTTTGCTGGATCTGATGCTCGCGGATCTGGCCCATGCTGGCGTGAAGGAACTTTGGATTCTGGCGGCGGATCGGCCGGACGAAATCAGGTCGGCGGTGGGCCGGGGGGAAGCCTGGGGGTTGAAGGTGGAGGTTTTGCCGGAGACCCGGGAACTGACTCCGGAAGCTGCGCGAGCAAAATATCGCCCAGCTGGTGCGGCGGGTTGGCGGGAAGAGCCGAATGACGTGGTGGTGCTGGATCATTTGCCGGGGCGTCCCCCGGGTTCCCTGTTTACCAATTACGCGTCCTGGATCTGCGAGGTGCTGGGGCAGTTGCCGGAGGGAGCGCGTTTTCGGTTGGGGGTGCGTCAGATTTCGCCGGGCGTGTTTGTTGGATTACGCACCCGGGTGGCACCGACGGCCAAGTTGGTGGCACCCTGCTGGGTGGGCGAGAATGCCTGGATTGCGGCGGGAGCGGTGGTGGGACCGGAAGGAATTGTGGAGAGTGGTGCCTATGTGGATGAAGGGGCGGAAGTCGCCCAAAGTGTGGTGGGGCCGGAAACGTACATTGGCGTTCTGACCGAACTGCGTAACTCCGTGGCCTGGGGAAGGGGCTTGTTAAACTGGGAGTCGGGATCCTTCACGGAGGTGGTGGACGACATTCTGTTGTCCGATCTGAGCAACCGGAAATCAATTCGTGCCGAGGGTTCGTGGATGGGCCGGGTTCTGGCCGGAATGGTTCTGTTGCTCACTTTCCCCATTTTGGCGGTGGCGTGGCTTCGGCGGCCGAAGGGCCAGCCATTGTTTCTCCGACGCGAAGCGGTACGGACTCCATGGGAGGGCCTCGATGGCACGTTTTCCCGCACGGTGGTTTACCATGAACTTAGCGGGGTTCCGGGCTTGCTGCGGCGTTGGCCGGAGCTGTGGAAGGTGCTGACCGGGGAGTTCAATTGGGTGGGCAACCGGCCGCTGACCGCCCAGCAGGCGGCGCGGTTGTCGGGTGAGTTCGAGCGGTTGTGGCTGGCGGTTCCGTCGGGGGTGGTATCGCTCGCTGATGTCGAGGGCTGTCCGGTCCCATTCGGGGACGAGGCCCGGGCGCATTCCAGCTTTTACGCGGTCCATCCGTCGCGTCACGGCGATATTCGTATGCTGGGTCGGATGTTTGCGCGTGCGTTTTTGAACGTCTCATAGGAAACTTTCCCCAGCCCAACAACTCGCAAACCCAAACATGAACATAACCTCTGAAGGCAGCACCCTGCAGGTGGCCGGCCTGGCTGAGTTGAATGCGGCCAATGCCAGCGCCTTCCGCGATCAAGTCCGGGCCGCGATCCAACCGCAGCACGTCAACGTGCTGTTGGATTTCTCCCAAACTCGTTTCGTGGACAGCTCCGGCCTCGGCGCCCTGATTTCCATCCACAAATCCCTCTGCGGCCGGGGCGGGGTGGTCCGCATTCTTAACCCGACCCCACCGGTCCAACAGATTCTCGAGCTGACCCGCATGCACCGCATCTTTGAGGTCACTCGTTCCTAAATCCACATGAGGACCATTTCACAGGGGGAGACCTTATTGTTTACCGGGTTCGACAATCTCAGCGGGGTCAATGCGGGATTGTTCCGGGAATTCCTGCGGGCCACGTTGCGGCCTGAGCATCGCTTCGTGGAGGTGGATCTCCAGCGAGCCACCTTCATGGACAGCGACGGTCTGGGGGCCGTGGTTTCGGCTCACAAAGCCGTGGCCGGACGAAATGGCGGGGTTCGCTTGAAGGGAGCGCCACCCATGGTGCGGGAACTGTTTCGAATCACCCGGCTCGACACCCTGGTCGAGTTCGTACCCCAGGCTTGATCATGGCGCCCAGCATCAGTTCCTCGCCTGGGCGGGTACTGACGCTCAGTTTTCCGTGCGATCTGGCGGCGGTCCGGGAGGCCGCCCGCCAGTTCCGCACGTTTCTGAACGATCAGGGGGTCTCCGCCGAGGAGTTGGATGCCTGGGAACTGATCGTCTCCGAGGCAGGCAATAACGCGGTGGAATACACCCGCCCGGAATCTGTCGGACTGCCGATCGAAGCCACCGTCTGGGTGACCCACCTCAACGTCGAACTCCAGGTTCGCGACCATACCCCGGGATTTGATTTGCCGGAGGACACTCCGTTACCCGACTTCGAGGCGGAAGGCGGGCGCGGGCTGTTCCTGATGCGGTCGCTGTCCGATCAACTGCGCTACCTCCGAAGCCCGGGGGACAACTGCCTGATTGTGCGCAAGGGCCGGTCGGGAATTTCCCCCGCCCGGGAATCAGCGGGGGATTCCCTCCAGATGGCGATCATGGAGTCGACGTTGCACACCCTCACCGAGGAGTTGGCTGCGTCCTATGAAAGTTTGTCGGCAATCTTTCGATTCACTGCCGAGTTGAACCGCGGCGGAGCGGGCACTGAGTTTGTCGACCGCTGGTTGCGGGAATTGATGATGGTGGCGTCGGCGGATTGGTTTGTGCTCCGTCTTTCCAACGACACCACGACTCAACTGCGGGTGGAGGGTATTTCCCGGGCGGACCTGCGGTTCGAGCCGCTGGATCTGCGGGAAGGCCAGCGCTTGGAATCGTCGGTGGAATTGCAGGCGGTGATGGGACGTCAGGACATGTGGTTCGACGCCGCGTCTCCGACGGCTGCGGGTGATCCCTTGACCCAATTCGGGGTCGCGCTGGCTGGCTTTGCACATCCGATTTATGTGAATGAGGAACTGGTCGGTGTCCTGGCAATTGGCCGGTACGCGAGCCACCAGTCGTTCACCGCCGGACAAGTCAACATCATCCACACCTTCGCCGACTTCCTGGGCATCCAGATTCGCAACGCCCGGATTCAGGAGGGGTATCTGCGTTCGCGGTTGGTCACACGCGAGCTCGAGATCGCCGCGAGCATTCAGCGCTCGCTGCTGCCTGAACGGCTGCCGGAGCCTCCGGGATTTCGTCTGGCCGGCTATTCGGAAAGCGCCAACAAAGTGGGCGGGGATTTCTTTGACGTCATTCAAATTGAGAATCAGCAGCATCGCGGGTTGCTGCTGGTGATTGCCGATGTGATGGGCAAGGGCGTGCCGGCCGCGATGTTTGCGGCGATCTTCCGGAGTCACTTGCACGCCCTGATCAGTCTGTCGGGTCTGCCGGGTAAGTTGATGTCCTGGCTGAACCGGGCGTTGCATCCGGATCTGGCCCGGGTGGACATGTTCGTCACCGCGCAGATCGTTTTCCTGGACTGGATGGACAATGAGATCCGGATTGCGTCGGCCGGGCATTGTCCGCTGCTGATTGCCGCGAAGGAATTGGGAATCATGGAGGTGACGGCGGATGGTATGCCGTTGGGCATCGATTTGCAGATGGAGTTTGAAGAGAAGTGTCTGCCCATGCCGGAGACACTGCGGCTGGCGATGCTGACGGACGGATTGATTGAAGCGCGTTCTCCGGAAGGAGAGTTGATGGGGATCGACCGGGTGAAGTCCTGGATGGCGGATTCGATCCGGCGCAATGACACGGCCCAGACTTCCTGCGAATCGCTGGTGGAACTGGCTCGAACGTTTCAGGCGGATGCTCCTGCTGCCGACGATCTCACCCTTCTGGTGATCACCCGGCAGCCCGAAGTTGAACTCAGTTGAACCCAACCCCACTGATCATGCCGAAGAAAATTCTCATTGCGGACGACGAACCCCACATGTTGCGGGTGACGGAGTTGAGCTTGAAGAAGGGCGGGTATGATTTGGTCATGGCCCGCAACGGGCGGGAAGCCATCGAGATCGCCCGACGCGATTTGCCCAATTTGATTGTGATGGATGTCTTGATGCCGGAAGTGGACGGACTAACGGCCTTGAAGGTCCTCAAGGAGGATCCGCTGACGTCTGGGATTCCGGTGATCATGTTCAGTGCCCGCGGGCAATTGGTGACCCGCAAGGATGGCCAGGCATCCGGAGCTGCTTTGTTCATCACCAAACCTTTCAGTCCCACCCAACTGCTGAACGAAGCCCGCCGTCTGCTCGGCGACGGGAGTTGACCTCCTGACCTCCTCCGCAAACGCCCCATGAACCTCGCCACCAACCAACCCCAAACCCCCAAACCCAAACTTGTTTCCGCCCAGACTGCCAACCGTTTCACCCGTTTCTGAATCCCGGCCATGAAACCGCTGCTGCCGCTTTTCATCATGGTGGACGCGTGCGGCTGGGAGATCATCCGCAACGATCCGTTCGGAAAGGACTTCGCGCCGAATCGCAAACGGCTCGAGAGTGTCTTTGGGTACAGTTCCACCTGTGTGCCGTCGATCCTGTCGGGACGCTGGCCGGTGGAACATCGCAACTGGTGTTACTTCGTTTACGACCCGGCCAATTCGCCGTTTCGCTCGCTGAAGATTCTGCGCTGGTTGCCGACGGCCATCACCAGTCGCCGGATCTTTCGCCGATGGCTGACGAAGTTCGTCAAGGTGCAGCTCAAGTTCCGCGGCTACTTCGATCTCTACAACATTCCCTTCCGGCACATTTCGCTCTTCGACTTCACCGAGAAGAAGAGCCCGCTCAAGCCGAAGGGCATGAACCGGGGAACCAACATCTTCGACTTTCTTGAAGAGAAGAAGATCCCGTACTTCGTCAGCGATCCGGCCCGAACCGAAGAACAGAACCGGGACGAATTGATTCAGCGCGTGGGCCGCGAGGAGATTGATTTCGCCTTCATGTACTGGGCTGGCCTCGACGGACTGCTGCACATGGTGGGGAACCAATCGCCGGAAGTGCCGGCGCGACTGCGAATCTACGAGCAGTGGATCGGTCAATTGCTGGCGGCGGCGAAAGGACACTACGAGGAGGTTCGCCTGTATGTCTTCAGCGATCACGGCATGGCGAACTGCGATGAACTCCTCGACCTCAAGTCGAAGATCGAGGCCTTGCCGCTGAAAATGGGTGAGGACTACGCAGTGGTGTACGATTCGACGATGGCCCGCTTCTGGTTCCTCCGTCCTGGAGCGCGCGAACCCATTACCCAGGTGCTCCAGCAGGTGCCTCAGGGTCGGATCCTTCCCGACGACGAACTGGAACGAATGCGGGCCAAGTTCGAGGACCGCTACTTCGGAGAACTGATTTTTCTCGTGAAGGAGGGCGTCCTGATTGTGCCCAGTCACATGGGGGAACGTCCCATTCGGGCGATGCACGGGTATCATCCGACTGATCCCCACAGCTATGCGAGCCTGCTCACGAATCAGGCGGCGATCCCGGAGGATGTCACGGCCATTCCCCACATTTATCGGCTGATGGAGCGGGACGCCGCCCTGGCCCGGCAGAGGAACCAAGGGAAGTCATGAGCGCATCCCTAGCCCGAGGCATTGTTCATGTTCCCCGTCGTTTTGTGGCGGAGGAGTGGGGTGGCACCGAGACGGTGATCCTGGAGATCTCGCGCCAGCAGCAGCGGGCCGGACAACGTCCAGTGATCATGACCTCAATGGCCCTGGCTCGGCAGCGGGAAGAGTCGATCGCCGGGGTTCCCGTTCGACGTTATCCCTACTGTTATCCATTCCTGGGCCTGACCGACGCCGATCGGGCGGCCATGGACAAGAAGGGGGGCAATCTGCTGTCACTCTCCTTCTTTTGGGCGCTGTTGCGGGAGCCGGATGTTCGCCTGTTTCACGCGCATGCGTTGAAACGATTGGGTGGGGAAGTCCGGACGGCGGCGCGTCTGCGCAAGAAGCCGTTTGTGGTGACGCTGCATGGCGGGGTGTTCGACGTGCCGGAGGCGGAGTTGGAAGCGATGCGCCAGCCGATTGGCAACAAGGTGGAGTGGGGCAAGCCATTTGGGGCCTTGTTCGGATCGCGTCGGGTGTTGGAGGACGCTGATCAGGTGATTTGTGTGGGTCAGTCGGAACGCGACCGGGCGCAGAAGGAACTGACCCATGATCGCGTGGCGTATCTTCCGAATGGCGTCGATTGCGCTCGGTTTGCCGAAGGTTCCGGAGCTTCCTTCCGGGCGAAGCACGGAATTCCAGCCGAGGCCTTCCTGGTGCTCAATCTCAGCCGGATTGATGCGCAGAAGAATCAGATGCTGTTGCTGGAGGCCTTCGCCCAGTTCCAACGGAATCAGCCGGGGGCCTTTTTGGTGTTAGTCGGACCCGAGACGCAACCCTCGTACGCCGCCAAGTTGCGGGAGTTCATCGCGGCGCAGCAGCTGGGGAACTGCGTTCGACTGCTGCCCGGATTGCGCAATGACAATCCCGACCTCATTCACGCGTTTCACGCCTGTGACGTCTTTGTGTTGCCGTCCATGCACGAGCCGTTTGGAATTGTGGTGCTCGAAGCTTGGAGTTCCGGTCGGGCGGTGATTGCGAGTCGGGTGGGTGGATTGCAGGCGTTGGTTCGGGACGGCGAGACGGGGCTGTTCGTGGATCCGAATGCGGCCACTGCGGCGGCCGATCTGGCGGGTCGATTGCAGCGGTTGGCTATCGACCCGGGATTCCGAAAGCAGCTGGCCGAGGCAGGACGCGTCGAGGCCAGGTCGCGCTACGATTGGAAGGAGATCAACCGGCAGCTCGAGGAGCTTTATCAGAAGGCGGAACACCACGCGGCCCGGAGTCGCTCAGCCACTTCCTAAAATGACACGCGACCAGGTCAAAAAGAACGTCGTTCGCAGCACGGTTTCGGGATACGTCCGCATCCTGGCCCGGATGGTTCTGGGTCTGGTGACGTTTCGGCTCCTGTATCAGGGGCTGAGCGCGGAACAGTTCGGGTTCTGGTCCCTGCTGTGGGCGATTTTTGGCTACGGCATCCTGTTGGATTTCGGTTTCGGATACGCGGCGCAAAAGAAGGTCGCCGAGCTATCCGTGAAGCAACAGTGGGACGAACTCAGTCGGGTCCTGAGTTCGATTGTGGGATTCTACTTTTTGGCAGCGGCGGTGGCAGTGTTGTTGGGAATCGTATTTTCCGGGACGCTCATCGATCTCTTCAAGGTCAGCCCGGAGAATCGGGAGTCGTTCCGGTACATCATGATGGTCTTCCTCGCGGGAATCGGACTGGCGTTTCCCTTGGGCGTCTTTCCGGAGATCCTGCAAGGCCAGCAACGGCTGGTGCTGGCCAACAACCTCGCGTTGGTGACCAACGTGACGAACTTCTTCTGTGTGGGAATGGTGGTCTGGTTCAAATGGAGCTTTCTGACGCTTGTGGTCCTGGCCCTGACGTGTGTGGTGGTGCCGTATTTTGCGGCGGCCTGGCTCGCACTAAAGCACATGCCCGGTGTGCGCTTGAGCCCGTCGCTGTTCTCCAAGCAGGCCCTGCTGCACACCGGCAAGTTCAGTGTCTACGCCTACCTGAACATGCTGGGGAATGTCCTGCGGAACAAAGCCGATCAGCCGGTCATCAGTTCCATTCTCGGGGTGGCCGCCATCACTCCCTATCAAGCCGGCGGTAAAATCGGCGAGATGTTTGGTCAGTTGACCAAACAAATCGCCGACGTCCTCTCCCCAACTGCGGCCCATCTCCATGCCAAGGGTGACCATGCTGGATTGCGCGAGATGCTGGTGGGCGGCATGCGCTTCAGCATTCTGGCGGCGACCCCGCTGTATCTCCTGTGCGTGTTCTATATGGAGGGGCTGATCCGCCTGCTGACGGGCGAGAAGAGTCCGACCAACGAAATGTTCTGGGTCGGTCAGCTCCTGCTGCTGTGGTACTACTCGCTGGTTCTCACGCACTGGGTATTCAAGCGGATGTTCCTGATGGCGGGTCAGGAGAAGCGGATGATGAAGCAGGGCGTGGCGGAAGCGCTGGTCAATCTGGCCCTGAGCATTGGTTTGACGATCTGGATGCGCAGCATTGTGGGTGTGGCCTTGGGTTCCCTGATTCCGACGGTGCTGTTTGGTTGGGGGGTGCTGTGGGGTTGGGCGGCGAAGGAAGCCCAGCTCTCCCGGATGGCCTTATTTCGTCAGGTGGTGGTGCCGGCTTGGAAAGGCTGTTTGCCGATGATCCTGCTGGCGTTGGGATTTCACTTTCAACCCTGGTGGCCCAGTGGGGGCAACGCCTTTCTGGTGTTGGCGGAGGGCTCAATTGTGGGGCTCGTGGGCTTGGTGGGGATCTGGCGTTGGGGGCTCACGCCGCCCGATCGCGAGAAGGTCACCCAAAAATTTGGTGGGCGATTCCGGCGTTCGGTGGCACCGGCCAAGGCATGATCTACTTCGCTTTCCAGTTTGTTCGTCCGCATTGGTCTGCCCCTGCTCTCGGGAGGATCGCTTGGTGCTGGCGAACTGGAGCAGGAGGTGACTTCGCTTCATGAGTCGACCTCGGATTCTCTACATTGATGTCCCGTTTGAATTGGAATCGGGCGGGGACAAGAATCGCAGTCGCTTCCTCTGGAGTGTGCTGAGCGAGTCCTTCGACGTGGAGTGTCTCCTGGTGGCGGGCCCTTCGCCGGCAGGTTCCCGACCTCGCTTCGCCTCAATTGTTCCCGTTCGGGAACTCCGTCCGCAGCCCGCCCCCTGGTACCAGTCGGATTCGATCTTTCGGTTTGCCCAGGCGGAACGGGATGAGTTTCGACAACTGCTGACCAAGCGCGGCTACGCGGCCGTGTTCCTGCGGTTTCATTCCTCGTGGGAGTTGGCGGAGTTGGCGTTGGGTCAGACGAACGGTCCGGCGGTGATCGTGGATCTCGACATGCTTTCTTCCCGGTTGGTGGGGCTGCGCTGGCAGCAGGAACCCTCGCTTCGCAATCGCTGGTTTCTTTTTGAACGGATCAAGCTCGACCGCTTCGAGCGTCGCTTGCTGGTGCGACCAGCACTGGTGCTGTTCAGCAATCCCGTGGAGTTGGCGGATCAGCGCAAACGGGTGGAAAACCTCCAGGCCACGCTCGCGGTTCTGCCCAATGTCATGCCGGAACTGGCTCCGCCAACTGACGTCAAGGTTGAGCCGGTGATCCTGTTTTTCGGTAGCCTCAATTCGGCCGCCAATACGGACGCCTTTCGGTTCCTGGTTACCGATCTGCTGCCGTATCTGGAAGCCGATCTGCAACGGCATGGGGTAAAAATTCATGTGGTCGGCAAGAATCCTCCGGCTTGGATGGAAAAACTCCTGAAGGATGCCGGCAGCGATCGGGTGGTGTTGGTGGGCGGGGTCGCGTCCATGGAGCGGGCGATTGCCGAAAGCCGCTTCGTGTTCCTACCGCTACGGGTGGCCTCCGGAACGCGGACCCGGATACTGGAAGCCGCCGCCGTGGGTCGGGCGGTAGTCACCACGGCGCTTGGCGCTGAGGGTATCGAGGTGGGGGATGATGCGTTGATCGCGGATGAGCCGGAACAATTGGCGGCCGCGGTGCGGACGCTCCTGGAGAATCCCTCCCGGGCTGAGCAGTTGGGACAACGGCTGCGGGAACGGTGTCAGGCCCGCTATTCGGCGCAGCGGGTGGCGCGGGATTTGGTGCAGGAAGTCTCGCGATTCCTGCCGGCGGGAAAGGGAGGCTCAACATGAGTGATCCCCTCGTCAGCATCATCATGCGCTCGTTCAACGAGGCCTGGGCCCTGCGCGGAACTCTGCCGGCGTTGCAGGCCCAGGAATATCGGAACTGGGAGCTGATTGTGATCGATTCGGGGTCCACCGATGGTTCGCAGGACCTCATTCGCGCGACCCAACCGGCGCACTTCGTGCAGATCACTCCGGCGGAGTACAATCCCAGCCGGGTGATGAACCACGGGATGCGCCTGGCCGGATCGGAGTTCGGAATCTTTCTCAATGCCGATGCCACGCCGCAGGGGACCGGATGGCTGCGACCTCTGGTCACCGCGCTGCAGAATCCGCGAACGGCGGCCTGCTTTGGTCGCCAGATTCCCCGGCCGGACTGCCAAGCGGTGTTCGCCTGCGACTACGAGCGATGTTTTGGGCCCGAACGGGAATCGGCGTCGTGGGACCATTTTTTCAGCATGGTGAGCAGTGGACTGCGCAAGGATGTCTGGTCCCGCCGCGGGTTTCGCGAGGATCTCCAGTACGCCGAGGACGACGAGTACACCCGGTGGTGTCGGGCGGAGAAGTATGACGTGGTGTACGTTCCGGAGTCGGTGGCCATGCATTCCCACAACTACACCGCGCAACAGGCTTTCAAGCGGGCGGCGGGGGATGCCCGGGCGATGGCGG
The DNA here is from genome assembly GCA_017309115.1 of Verrucomicrobiota bacterium. Taxonomy (GTDB): domain Bacteria; phylum Verrucomicrobiota; class Verrucomicrobiia; order Limisphaerales; family UBA9464; genus UBA9464. Next base: position 52,199 of record JAFLEF010000032.1, read on the forward strand.
CGACGTGGCCGGGTTCGCGGAACGATCTGAATTTTGCCCGGACGGTGCTGTTGGGCTGGGCGCAAGATTTCCGCAAGGACGTCCGGTTTTGTCTTCGGTCGGGCCGGTGGCAGGAACTGCCGCACGCTGCGCAGATTCGCTGGCAGCAGCGGCGCGGCCGGCTCGCAGGATTTCAACAAGGCTGGCGGGACTATCGGGAAGGGAAGGCACGATGAACGAACCGGTGGGAACACGATTCACGTTGGATGGCAGTCCGGAGTTGGAGGCGCATCTGTCGCGGGTGTGTGCCCGGGTGCGCGCCGGAGTCCAGGAAATCATTCCGGCGGGGGAACTCGAGGGCATCCTGCTGGGCGGAGGTTATGGCCGGGGCGAAGGCGGAGTTCTGCGCGGTCGGGCCGGGGACGAACCGTACAACGACCTGGAGTTTTATGTACTCGCCAAGGGGAACGCGATTCTCGCGGAACGCCGCTACGCGCCGGAACTGCATGAGCTCGGACATCGCCTAACGCCCACCGCCGGGCTCGAGGTGGAGTTCAAGGTCCTGACGTTGGCGAAGCTGCGGCAGAGCGCCCCATCGATGTTCTACTACGACCTCGTGACCGGTCATCGCTGGTTGCAGGGCGACGATTCGTTGCTGGTGGGCTGCGGGGTTCATCGCGATGCGAGTCAGATTCCGTTGCATGAAGCCACGCGGTTACTGATGAACCGGAGCTCGGGTTTGCTCTTTTCGAAAGAACGTCTGCTGCGGCCGGAGTTCGGTCTGGAGGAGTCCGACTTTGTGGGTCGCAATCTGGCGAAGGCGCGACTGGCGCTGGGAGACGTGGTCCTGGCCGCCCAGGGTTTGTATCACTGGAGCTGCCGGGAACGACACTCCCGGTTGGAGAAGTTGACCCCGGGGATGGCCTGGCCGTGGTTGAAAGCCCTGCAGGACCACCACTCGCTGGGACTCGACTTCAAGTTGTATCCGGAGCGTTCCCAGGCGACCCGCGAGACGCTCCAGCCGCAGCATCAGGAGTTGGTCCAGTTGGCCGGGCAGGTTTGGCTGTGGTTGGAGAACCGCCGGCTTCAGTCGCACTTTGCCAGCTTGCGGGACTACGCGTTGACCACCGATTCGCTTTGTCCGGAGACCTCGCCACTGCGCAACCGGTTGGTCCGCATCAAGGCCTTTGGGGCGTCCGCCCTGCTTGAAGCGGGGGCCGATCGATATCCCAGGGAAGCTCTGTTCCGTAGTCTTTGCCTCCTGTTGTTCGCCGACGTTCCACCCCTGGCTGCGGACGATTTGAAGCGGGTGCAGACCTGGCTGCGGACAGGAACCCAGGAATTCGCCTCCCTGGTGGGTGCCTATCGCCAGATTTGGGAACGTTTCAACTGACCATGTTCGACACGTTGCGCATAGATGTTCGAAGAAACCTGCAGGATTACGCTCCGCGGTCGTTCCTGCATCGACTGGCGCTGTGTCTCACGCTCAACAGCGTTCACGCTGTGGCGTTGATCCGTTTTCAGTTTTGGTGCGCGCGTCATCGGCTGCCAACGGTGTTTGCCGCCAAGATCCTGTTTTGGTTTTTCGGCATTGAAGTCAGCAAGCAAGCGCGCATTGGTCCGGGGCTTCGATTGCCACATCCGATGGGATTGATCATTGCGCCCAATGTCTCCATCGGAACCGACTGCGATCTGTATGCCGACGTCCGGCTCGTGCTGGCGGGTGGCGTGAAGCAGGGCCCGCAGATTGGCAACCACGTCTTCCTGGGGGACGGTGCCAAGGTGGTGGGCCACGTGACAGTGGGCGATCACGCGGTGATTGGCGTTTCGAGTGTGGTCACCCGAGACATTCCGCCCAACGCCACCGCGGTCGGGATTCCCGCCAAGGTCATCAACACCGACAACAACCGGGCCGCAGATCTTCGTTAGCAACGTTCTCCTCTCCATTCATGAAAACCATCATCTCCGGAGTTACCAGTTTTCGAAACCACGGTGTCGAAGCTCTCGTCACCACCATCATCGAGCAGTTGCGGACCCGGCTGCCCTCTCCCGAGTTTCTCGTGCTCGATCGAAACCCGGAATATGACGCCAGCCGAATCTCGGCGAAGGATGTCCGGTTTGCTCAGGATCTCACGCCCAAGCCGCAGGTGAGTACCCGTCTGCGCGCCATGGTGCTGAAACTATCGAGTCAGGTGAAGGCGCTGGCTCGGGACTATCAGGCCGCCCTCGACGAATTTGAATCGGCCGATCTGCTGATCACCACCGGGGGCGATGTTTTTGCCTCGGAGTATGGTCATCGCTCGCTGTTGACCCACCTGGCGCCACTCAAGGTGGCTCGGGAGTTTGGAAAGCCCTTTTTCTTTGCCGCCCATTCCATCGGCCCTTTCAAGAACTCCGCCGATCGTGAGGCGTTCCTCGAAGTGGCCCGCAGTGCGGCGGGAATCTCCGTTCGCGAGGGACGATCCTACGATTACGTGACCAAGGAACTGGGACTGCCCACCAGCCTGGTGACGCATACGGCCGATCCGGCGTTCCTGCTGACCAGACCCGATCCCTCCCAGCAGACTCCAGTTCGTCGGTATTTCGGCTTTGGTCCGGACCGGCCGGTCATCGCACTGACGCCGAGCCAGGCCATCTGCAACTGGATGAACTCCGACTATGATCAGCATTTTCGGGTGTGGTGTGCGGTGATCGAAATGTTGTTGAAGGAGTTGGATGCCGGACTGGTTTTGGTGCCGCATGTTCAGGAGACCTCGCCTAAGAACGACGATCGTGTACTGGCGACCGAATTGCTGCGGCATTTCCGGTTTGATTCGCGGTTGCAACTGGCTGGAGCCGACTACACCGCTGGCGAGTACAAGGGCATCATCAGCCAGTGCGACATGGTGGTGTCGGAGCGGATGCACTCCTGCATTGCGGGCCTTTCCAGCGGGGTTTGCACCGTGGCCATCGGCTACTCGGTGAAGGCGGAGGGAATCCTTTGTGATCTGTTTGATCCGGCGCAGGTGAATGGCGGGCTGTTGCTGCCGATCAAGGATTTCCTGGAGGTGGAAGTGGCCTGTCTTAAGGTGCGTCAGGCATGGCAGATGCGGGATGCCGTGCGCAGTCGGCTGAAGTCAGCTCTTCCCGAAGTGCAACGACGGGCGGGACTGACCTTTGATCTGATCGCCCAAAAAATGGGAGTCGGTCGGTGAGTGATTATTCGTCGATCTTGGGCGCTCCCCAGAACCACCGTCGCCAGATCGAAATCTGAGCATGATACTCGACCACCCCATCCTCGAAGATCCGGAGGGAAACGCGAAATCCTCCGGTGGGTTCGATGTAGCCGCCCTTCCAGACGTGGGGCGGTTCGGTGGCGAGTTCCAACTCCAGTTCGCTTCCCCCGCCCTTGGGTTGGAGGGTCCACAGCAATGACTCACCTTCCGGGAGATTGCGACGGGTGGTGGACTGACCGCTGGCGGCCAGTCGTAATCCGGCAATGGAGTCGAGCGTTTCGTTGTAGACCACCACAGTGGAGGCGTTGGATTCCCGGGCCGCCCAGACCACTGCGGCGGTCAGCGCAACCACTGACAGCACAGGCAGCCAGATTCGTTTACGATTCCACAGGTGGGACGGGCTCATGTGGGTCAGACCTTGGTTGGGGTGCGGGCTGCGCGGGCTTCGCGGCGCATGATTTCCAGTCGGGCGGTGATGGCGAAGAGAACCATCCAGAGGGTCAGATTCCGTGGTTGAACCAACACCCGTTCGAGCGTGCTTTGGACGTAGTTCAACGCGCAACCCGTGGCGATGCCGAGCGCGAGGCAACGGCGAAAGGAATGGGGAAAGAAGAGGAGCGCCCGGAAATTGCGCCAGAGGCCCACCAGGATCATGACCAGGTACGAGATCAGCCCGGGATATCCGGTTTCGCCCAGCAGCAGATAGTAATGACTCTCGACCACGGCGTTGGGCTTGGACTCGTCCACCTTCATGCCCCGGCCGCGGATCCATTCATAGTAAACGTCGGCGTAGGGATACGGCGGATTCACGACCAAGGCGTAGTTGTTCCAGCCGATGCCCAGGGCGCGGTCGGCCGCCATTTCTTTGCAGGCCGCGTTCATGACTTCACGCAACTCGCTGCTGGCGGTATTCCCCGAGTCGTTGAAGCGGGCAATGATGGTGTCGATGGTCAGCAACAGACCCAGGGCTCCGATGACGGCCATCGCCGCGGTCATGCCGAGTCGGCGGGCGGTGGGTTTTTCGAGCACGCTCAGACCCAGAATGCCGATGGCGCCGGCTCCGAACATGGCGAGGCCGGCGCGGGAGAGGGTGGACTGCACGATAATCGCCGAGGCGAGAAAACCCCAGAGCACGAAATTGGCGCCCTTGAAGGGTGGGCCGAGGGCGGAGGCCAGCATCACCATGCCGATCAGAATGGAGTACATGGCCAGCGGGTTTTGGTGCTCAAAGGTGCCGCGGACCTGGTACATGCCTTCGAGATACTTGAGTTTCAGCACCACCAGGAACTGCCACGTCATGGTGAAGGCCATCACCCGCAGGAAGAATTGGAGATCCTCGTCGGTGCGCAGGTAGTTGAAGGCGGCGATCATAATGACCGACGCGAAGATCATCTTGTGGGCCGCCATCCACGACAGGTTCGGTTGGGGCGCGTTAATGATCGAAAGCAGGGAGACGCCGCAGTAGAGCAGGTACCAACCGAGTCCGGGAGGCAGCCAACGAAAGCCCTTGGGCTGTCCGGTCCAACGCGCGAAAATCAGAGCGATCGCCAGCGCGTGGTTGAAGTAAAAATGGTATCCCTTGGTGTGCCCTCGATACGTCTCGATCGAGCCCAGGGTCAGTCCCCAGTTTCCCGGCCCCAGAAGACCGTTGATGGTCATGAAACACATCAAGCCGAACACCCAGCGCTGGCCGTTGGGATTGTTCTTCAGGGCGATTCCCCCGATGGGAGCGGCCACGAAGAACAGCGGCAGAATGATCGCCAGCTTGATGAAATCGGCGGAACTCAACGCTGGAAAAACCTAGGGAGGATCGCGTCGGGTCGGAAGGTAAAACGCTGGAAACCCCAACTCCCGTCAGCCGTGGTGGTGCGGCCGGGCGGAGGGATTCCGCGGTGCCGAAGGATTCCACTTTATGAACGGTACTGAACGTAACCAATCGCCGGTGGGCGCCCGGAAGGCACCGGTGGCCATTCTGGGCGTGCCCTTCGACAACGTGACGATGGCGGAAACGATTGAGCTGATCGCCGAAATGGTGGCCTCGCGTCAGCCTCACTATCTCGCGACTGCCAACGTTGATTTCGTGGTGCAGGCGAGTGCCGACATCGAGTTGCGCCGGATTCTATTCGATTCCCATCTGGTGCTGTGTGACGGCATGCCCTTGGTTTGGGCTTCGAAGCAATTGGGCAATCCCCTCCCGGAACGGGTGACCGGTTCGGATCTGGTGCCGCGGCTCCTTGCGGAATCCGAGCGTCGGGGCTGGCGCGTGTATTTTCTGGGAGGGACCGAAGAAAGTGTCGCCCAAGCCGCTGCCAAGACGTTGGAAAAACATCCCCGGTTGAATCTGGTGGGCGCGTATTCTCCCCCGTTTCGGCCCCTGCTTGAAATGGACCACAGCGACATTCTTCGCCGCGTCACCAATGCTGCGCCGGACATCCTGCTGGTGGCCTTCGGATGTCCCAAACAGGAAAAGTGGATCAACATGCACTATCGGCACCTGGGCGTCCCGGTGAGTGTTGGGGTCGGCGCGACCATCGATTTCCTCGCCGGGACCTTCAAGCGCGCACCAGTGTGGATGCAGCGCACCGGAACAGAATGGATCTTCCGAATGCTGCAGGAACCGCGGCGCTTGGTGAAACGCTACACCAAGGATCTATTCATTTTCGGCCGGGCCATTCTCCGGCAGGCGCGGGAACTGGGGTCGCGGCCACCGCCGCCAGCCATCAGCGAGGCGGAACGGATTCCCCGGGTGGAGGCCGCGCCGCCCGCGGCCCGCGGGGTTCAGGTCCGAGTGGTCCCGGAGCGTCTGGACGCGGCGTCAGCCGCGCAGGTTCGGGAAGATTGGCTGGCGGCTCTGGATGCCGGTCCCTTGATTCTGGAGTTTGTGGGCTGTCGGTTTGTGGACAGCACGGGCGTCGGGTTGTTGGTGCGGTTGCGGAAGCGGGCGCGCGAGGTGTCGCGACCCTTTCTGCTCGCGGGCGCCCCGGATCCCGTAGTGCGGGCGCTCGAGTTGATGAAGCTGGACTCCTTCTTTGATCGGGTGGCGGACGTGGCCGCGGGCCAACAACAGATTCTGGGGCGCCCCCCGAACACGCCGCCGGCTTCGGTGCTTTCGAGTCAACCGGCCGATGCCGAAGTGTTGCACTGGCACGGTGAGGTAACCTCGGCGACGATCAGCATTTTGGCGGAATCCACCGAGCCCCGTCTGAGCAACGTCGAGAGCGGACGGACGGTAACGATTGATCTTTCCGGCGTGCCATTTGCGGACAGTTCGGGCGTGGGATTCATGGTCCGGTTGCGCAAGCGGTCCTGGCAACGCGGGGTGAAGGTGGTGTTCATCTCGCCCGGACCAGCGGTGGCCAACGTGCTTCGACTCACCAAACTCGACGAATACCTCCTGGGCAAAAAACTGTGAAAATCGGCTTCAGTACCACGATGATTCAGCGCGGCAAGACGGGCGTCGCCCAATATGTCTTTGCCTTGTTGAAGGCGATGATTCCCCTGTCCGCGGGGCACGAGTTTCACCTGTTCGTGCTGGAGGAGGATCGGTCGTTGTTCGACTTCGCCGGCGACGCAATGAAGATCGTGGCAGTCCCGGAAACGGAACGCCCGGCGGTGCGCAATGTGCTTTGGCATCAGAGGACCCTGCCCGGGCTGATTCGGGAGCGGGGGTTGGACGTGATGCATGTGCCCAGCTACCGGCGGTTGATCTGGCCGCGTCCGTGTGCCCGGGTGGCGACGATTCACGATCTCGCGCCCTTCCATGTGCGCGGCAAGTACGACTGGAAGCGGATGATTTATGGTCGGGTGATTGTGAAGCGCCTGGCCCGCCGGCAGGAGGCGATCATGGCGGTGAGTGAAAACACTGCTCGCGATCTGGAGCAGTTCTTTGGGTTGGGCCGTGATCGGGTCACGGTGGTTTGGAACGGGATTGACCATGCCCGCTTCCAGCCGGGCGAGGCGGCCACTGCGAAGACGGGCGTGGCGCAGCGCTGGGGACTCGATCGGCCGTTTTTTCTGTACGTGTCCCGGTTGGAACATCCCGGGAAAAATCATGTTCGGCTGATTGAGGCGTTTGATCAGTTCAAGGCGGCCACCGGATCCAACTGGCTGCTGGCCCTGGGTGGGAGCGACTGGCATGGCGCGGAGGCCATTCATGCGGCGGCCAAGTCCGCCCGGTATTCGGCCGACATTCGGTTCCTCGGATTTGTGGATGATCCGTCGCTCCCGGAACTTTATCGGGCGAGTGACGCGTTTGTGTATCCGTCGCTCTTCGAAGGCTTCGGATTTCCGCCGATTGAAGCGATGGCGTGCGGATGTCCGGTCATCAGTTCCGCCCGTGGTTCCCTGCGGGAAGTGGTGGCGGATGCGGCCGAAATCGTGGAACCGGAGTCGGTGACCGACATCGCGGGTGCCCTGACCCGGCTCGCGACGGAAGCACCTCGCCGCAACCGATTGGTTGCCACCGGCTTCAAGAACGCGCAACGATTCCGTTGGGACCGCTGTGCGGCCGAAACGCTCGAGATCTACGAGCGGGCGCGCCGAGCCCGGACCTAAACCCAAATGAAGGTGACAGCGCCATGAGTTCACCTGAGACAACCACCACTCCGACGCCCCCCGCGGCTCCTGCTGGAGGTGGGCTGGGTGCGCTCATCCCTTTTGATCCACTGCGGTTGGCGTTGGCCGTGTGGAAGGGCAAGTGGTGGGTGGTGGCGGCAGCGCTGCTGTTGGGTGTGCCGGCGGTGGCCCTGGGTTACTGGCGGTTAGCCACGAGTTACACCGTCAGCGTGCAGCTGATTCGGCGCGATCTGCCCAACAGTTTTCGGGTGAGCGATCTCGGGGAAGCGTTCAAGCCCCGGCAGCTGTCGGTGGCGAGCATTGTCTCGATCATGCGCTCGCCGAGCCTGCTGACCCGGGTGGGCGGGGAAGTCAAACCCCGCATCGGAGCCGGGACGTTGCTGCGTTCCCTGACCATCACGCCGGAAAAGAACACCGACCTCATCACCGTCACCCTGCGGGCCGATCGGAGCGCCCCAGCCACGGTCGAGTTAATCAACCGTTATGCCAGCGGGGTTGTGGAGTTGACCAGCAGTCTGCAGCAGCAGGAGGCGGCGGAACTGGATCGGTTCCTTCGGGAGCAGCTGGGTCGGGCTGATTCCGAGTATGGCGCGATCACCGCCGAGATTTTGCAGTTCACGAAGGAAACCGGCTTTTACAGCGCTGAGAAGGAGGTTGAGGCGTATCTGCGAGAACTGGGCGAAGCGGAATCGCGGCTCCAGACTGCGGCCCTGGAGAGTGAGACGGTACGGTTTCAAATTGAAGGATTGGAACGAGAGTTGGCGCGACAGAATCCGTTGCTGTTGGAACTCAGCACCGCCAAGGACCAGTTGAAGACCCTGTTGGTCCGCTACACCGATGCCAATCCGCTGGTGATGGAACAGAAGGCGCGAGTTCAGGCCTTGGAGTTGGAAGTCGCGAATTCGACGAATTCCGTGCAGGAGTTTCAGCCCGGCGCCAACACCGTCGCCAACGCGATGTTCACCGACCTGGTATCATTGCGGGCGCAGCGGTTGGCGCTGGCGCAACAGGAGAAGCCACTGAAGGACCGATTGGCGGCCGTTCAGGTGAAACTGGCGGCGATGCCCCAGAAAGACATGCAGTTCGCGCGTCTGCGGGCGAAGCAACAGGCCTTGGAGACCACGCGATCCCTCCTGGCCGCCCGGCAACGCGAGGCTCAGTTGTTCTCCGAAAGTTCTCCCGGGTATTACCGGCTGTTCGCCCCGGCGACTCCCGACGATGTGGAGGTCAGCAGCAAGAAGCAGAAGTTGATCATTCTCGGGTTGGCCGCGTTGTTGGCCGGAGCGGGATTGGCCACGCTCGGGTTGTGTGTGCGGGAGGCCCTGGACACCCGGGTGATTTCGCCAGCGGACATGCGCCGGGTGGCGGGGGCGCCGATGTTGGGATGGCTCGGCGACCTTGGCCTGATGAAGCCGGATCAATTGGCGCTTTGGCGTTTTCGCACCTGGTCGGCCCTGTTTCGCACCGCCGGCCGGGCAGACAACCGCACTTTGGTCGCCGGGATTGTTTCCTTGGGATCCGGGGAAGGTCGTTCCACCTGGATCCGGTTGTTGGAGGAAGCCGCCGCCGAGCGGGACTTCCGAACCCTCATTCTCAGCAACGGTGTTTCGGCGGAAGAAGCCGTCCGGGCGGTGTCGCTTCCGAATGCGTTGCAAGATCCCACCGCAATTACCCAACGACTCGAACGGGAGCACACCGCCCGGGTGATCCTCACGATCCCGAACGAGTGGCAATGGGACAGCGAGCAGCGCGGGCAATGGATTCTGGCCTTGCGCGAATGGCAGAGATTGCCCCGGTTGGCTTTATTCCTGGAACTGCCGCCAGCGCGTCGCTTGGACACACTGTTGTTGGCGGAAACGCTGCCTCAGTTGCTGTGGCTCAGCCGTTCAGGCGCCTCCGAACAGGACGAGGTCAAGGAAGTCATCCGAACCCTGAAGTCGGGCGATGGGCGGGTCAGCGGAGTTCTCGCCAATTGGGTTCCCGTCATTTTCGACAAACTCCCCGACCTGGGCCGATTCGGTCTTCTGCTCCTGTTGGGCTGGGGATTGTCGTGGGGGCTGCCCGTACAAGCCCAGGACCCAGCCCCAACCAATTCCTTTTTGTCAGCCACCGCTCGGGGGCCGCAGTTGGCGGGCTGGCAGCAGCGATTGACCCTGGGCGCCGGGGATCAGGTCAATCTCATGGTCTACGGGCACAAGGATCTGACGCGGACGGAAGTGGCGATCGGTCCGGATGGTCGGATCAGTTATCTCCAAGCTCAGGGAATCCAGGCTTCCGGGCTGACCATTGATGAATTGCGGGAAAAGCTGACGGAGGAGCTTTCGAAGTATTACCGCAACGCCCGGGTGGTGATCACGCCGGCCTCCTTTCGGAGCAAAAAATACTTCCTGCTGGGCACGGTCATGGATCGGGGTGCGTATCCCTTGGATCGCCCCATGACCATTATTGAGGCGATTGCCCGGGCTCGCGGTATTTCGACGGGATTGTTAGAGCAGAACACGGTGGAGATTGCCGATCTTCCCCGGGCGTTCTTGGTGCGGAATCAAAAGCGGGTTCCGGTGGATTTCGTAAGGCTGTTTCAGCAGGGAGATCTATCTCAGAATATTCAGTTGGAACCGGACGACTACATTTACTTCCCGTCTTCGGTGCTGAACGAAGTGTATATTCTCGGCTCAGTCTCCAGCCCAGGCACCGTTGGGGTCACGGAGAGTTCGACAGTGGTGGGAGTACTCACGGTTCGGGGCGGATTCACCGATAAGGCGTATCGACAACGGGTGCTGGTGGTCCGTGGCTCGTTGAGTCAGCCGGAGACGTTTGTCGTCAACGTGGCCGAGATTCTTCGCGGCAATACCCTCGACTTCCGGCTCAAGCCAAAGGACATCGTTTACGTCACCGACCGGCCTTGGGCTCGGGCGGAAGAGTTGCTGGATATGGCCATCTCGGCCTTCGTGACCACGGCGATGGCGACGTGGGCGGGTCAGAATATTGGTCCATTCATCACCGAGCCCATCATCCCGTCTACCCGATGAAGTCCTGGGGATTCATTCTTGGCGCGTTGCTGCTTGGCCTCGGCTGGTTAGCGTCCGGATGCGCCAGCCTGGGGCCTCGATTTGATCCGTACTCGACCAACACCGTCGCCACAGCCACCAACCTGTTAGTGGGCTCGGTGGTTACGAATCAGCTGAGCCAGGATTTCCTCAAGGTACCCGATGCGCCCTTTCGTTTGGGGCCCGGAGATCGGCTGGACATTGAAGTATTGGGGGATGAAGCCGGACCAGTGGCGACCTTCATCGGTCCCGATGGGAAGCTCTACTTCGGTTTGCTCGCCGGCCAAAAAGTCTGGGGCTTGACGCTTGCTGAAACCAAGAAGTTGCTCGAGACCAACCTCGCGACGTACCTCCGGGAGCCTCAGGTAGCGCTCACCCTTCGAGCCGTGGAGAGTCAACGGGTGTGGGTCATGGGTCGCGTGAACACACCGGGCATTTATTCGTTGGACGGACCCATGACGGTGTTGGAGGCGATCACCAAGGCGGGTGGTCTATTCACCTCGCGCTTTTCCGGAACCACTGAGGAACTCGCCGACCTCCATCACAGCTTCATCGTGCGCCGGGGCCAGTATCTGCCGGTCAACTTCCACCAGTTGATCCGGGAGGGCGACACGAGTCAAAACATCTACCTCGAACCGGATGACTTCATCTATCTGCCGTCGTCTCTTTCGACTGAAGTCTTTGTGTTGGGAGCGGTCATGCAGCCCCGGGCCGTGGCCTTCAAGGATCAGGTGACCCTGGTGTCAGCCATTGCCAACGCCCGCGGTCTGGCGCCTGACGCCCGGGCCGGACAAATTGCCGTGATTCGAGGTTCGCTCACCACGCCGTCCATCGCGCTGGTCAACTTTCAAGACATCGTGACCGGACGTGCTCCGGACATTCGACTCCAACCGCGGGATATCGTGTATGTGCCCGTCTCGCCGTACTCCACGTTGGAGAAATATTTGCAGTTGGCCGTGAACACGTTTGTTCGGACCGTGGCGGCCAACGAGGGTGGTCGGGCAGTGGACCCGAACTACCAAGGTACTGGCACGAGCATTCCGATCGGCCAATAGCGAAAATCGTCGGCGCGATCACTCCACGGTGTCGCCCGGATGCCAGTGCAGCGGCCGACCTTCCCAAATGTTGCGCAGATTGTTTTCCACCGCGAGGCCGGCAGCAAACATCAGCAGTAACGCTTGAATCAGCGCCAGACAGAGTCCCAATCGGGCCAGGCGAGGCGTGACGCGGGCCGCGCGCAGGACGACTAGAAATGCGAGCGCCACCAACAGGAAATCGACGCCGTAGAGAAGGGGGAAACCGATCTTAACCCAGTCCCGCAATCCTTCGGAGTAGCCGCCCGCGTGGCGCCAAAACAAGGGGGTTTCCCGCAAACGGGCGGCCCAGATGAGCAGGCCGGCGAGGAAGGTGTTGGCGAGAAGCAACAGGGTGGCAACGAGAGGTCGGGCGACCTCATCGCTGCGGGCATCGTTCCCGTGAAAGAGTTCCATCCGGCAGTTGGGTGAGACGGATGGTGCCCGAGATAAGGTGGGAACGCTGTTCATATTTTTCCGCTCTTACGCCATCGAAAGAGGGTGGTGGAGTGCACGCCGGTTCGCGCCGCAATCTCACACAGGGAGAGCTGATGCTCGGACAGCAGTTGACGGGCGAGTGCCATCCGGGCGGAACGGGAAGGTAAGCTGAATTCGGCGGGGAGCTGCGAGGGAAGTTGCAGGGGCAGGGCAGACTTCGGCGTCGGGGCTTCTTCAGGGGGCTCGGTCGCGACCGCTGGGGTGGATTGGGTGAAGAGATCACTGCTCGGCGGTTCCCACCAGCCGACGCGGAGTACCGGGCCATCGTGAAATAACACCAAGCGGTCGATCACGCTCTTGAGTTCACGGACGTTGCCTGGCCAGGAATAATCGCGGAGTTTCTGGATCAAGGCGGGTTCGAGGCTTTCGATGTTTTTACCGAAGCGTTCGTTCGCCTTTCCGAGAAACACTTGGGCCAGATCCGGGATGTCATCAGGACGATCGCGAAGCGGCGGAATGCGCAGAACAAACTCGGCGAGCCGATAGTAGAGATCGGCGCGGAACCGACCGGCACGAACCTCGGTTTCGAGATCCCGGTTGGTTGCGGCGACGACCCGAAGTTGGACGGAGTACTCCTTTTCGCCGCCGACGCGTCGGGCTCGTCGCGTTTCCAGGAAGCGGAGCAGTTTGGGTTGAACTGCGAGATCCATTTCGCCGATTTCGTCCAGGAACAACACGCCGCCAGCGGCCTGTTCAACCAAGCCGGGCCGCATTTTGTGGGCGCCGGTGAAGGCACCCTTCTCCACGCCGAATAACTCGGCTTCCAGCAGATCCTTGGGAATGGCGGCACAGTTCAGGGTGACCAATTCGCCACCGCGACCGACCTCGTGCAGGGCGGCGGCAAACCTCTCCTTGCCGACGCCGGATTCGCCCAGGAGAAGCACGGTGACATCCGTGGGGCCCACTCGTTCCAGGCTGCGCCGCAACTCCATCATCGTCCGGGAGCGTCCGACCAGTCGGTTGCTCTCCGGTAGCAAATGGCTGCCGTACACCTGGAGCCAGAGGCGCTGATTGTCCGCGGTATGGTCGAAGGCGGAACGCCAGCGGGAGTCGGAATCGGTGACCGCCAAGACGTCGAACGCGCCGTCCCGCATGGACTCCACGACTCCGGCGGTGTCGTTGGACGGAAGTAGACGAAGATACAGACGGCCCGCCTGGGCGAGTCGGATGCGGAGCCGGGGCCAATCCGGGGAATCCGCGAAGGATTGGGAAATCATCCAGACACCGTGTGCCGTGGCTTCGTCGAGCCGGGAAACAGGGTCGATGGGCCGAACCTCGGGACACAGGCCCAGGGAGGTCAGTCGACGGCTGGAAACAGGGTCCAACCCGGGTGGATGCCAGACAGAAGTCATGCAAGTGCAATGCGGAGGCAGCTCCTTCACGCATTTGCAATGTGCTTCCAAGTGGTGCCGGATTTCAAACGGGGAATTCCGGGGTCTTTTTAGGGGTTTTCCCTAGCTTCATAGGCTGGCACGCCTAGTGCTTTCCCCTAGGTGTTGGTAAGAAAATCCAAGTAACGAACCAAAGAACTAACCTAGTAAGAACCACTCACATGAAAAACACTATGATTCGCAGCTCGTACCTCGCTCTGATCACCGCCGCTTTGGCCCTGCCGGCCTCCGTTTTGGCGGACGACGACGACAAGAAGGCCAAGCTGCCCTGGGGCCTCGAGATTGTGGACGAAGTTCAGTACGGCGCGACCGATGAAGCCTCCAAGATCTTCTTCACCCAGGACCTGCCGAAGTTGTCGGAGTTGGTGAGCACCACGCTGTATGAAACCAAGGCGATCAATGACGCCACCATCCTGCTCGATCCTTCGAAGTTGGTTCTCAAGAATGAGTCCGACGTCCGAGTGTACTTCGTTGGCGAAGGCGCTGGGTACCACAACATTCTCGGGTTCAGCACGGACGGTGGAAGTCCCAAGGGTAAAGACGCAGCCGTGATCTTCCCGGATGCTTCCAGCTTGGTTTCCCCGCTGACTCCCAAGAATGACATGACCGTGAAGCGCACGGCGAACGAACCGCTGCTGCCCGGTGACTTTGTTGACCTCGGCGAATTCAAGGCCGGCACCAAGCTCGACTTCTTCCTGATCGCCGACGGCGCCAACGGCGGCAAGAACGTGTACTCGACGGACGCCTCAGTGAACTCTGACGGGATCAACCACGTGGTTTCCTTCGCGGCCATCAGCGGTTCCTACCTCCTGATCGGGTTCGAAGACATGTTCAAGGGCGGCGACCGGGACTTCAACGATGTTCTCTTCGCCGTGGATATCGGGGCCAAGAATCTGGCGGCCCTGACGGCCACTCCGGAACCGGCCACGTATGCGATGCTCGGTACGTTCCTGGCCCTGGGTGGTTGGGCAATGCGCCGCCGCAATGCGACCCAGGCCTAATCGATAACCGGGTTAAGCAACGATCATCCCAAGACTCCAAGTAACCATGAATGCAGCGGATCACTTTGAACCCTCCCGTCCGGCGAATCGATGCCGACTGGCTTTGGCCCGGGTTCGGGGTTGTGTCCGACGCCTTCCGAGCGGGGCGGGAACCCCGGAAGGTGCTGACCGACGACGAATTGACGCTCTGTGGAGATACCTGCTTCGACGCAAGGAGCGCGAACAGGAGCGGAACTCAGGTTCCGGGCGGCCCATCCCGGTGGCTGCCCTCGGAACCCAGACCGCGGAACCTCTGCGAAAGGAGCACACCGCCCGACCGGTGCTGATCGGCTGGCGACGGGATTTCGAGCAAGCGATTTGGTAGACTGTTAGTGCGTTTGGAACAGCAGCTCCCGGCGGGGAGCTGGACTGGACGGGTTGGCTCCGACCGTGAGTGGCGGTTGGAGCCAGCCTTTTTCGCGCATCTGCAATGCAATCTCAAAGCTGAGGCTGCAATTGCAGAGGGCGGTTTTTGAGGAATTCGGCCTAAAAGTACAGAAATTGGGCCCCGGCGGGCCTTCGGAGGCCCTGGCACGCTCTCTGCGTTCTCGCATCTGTCGCGAGGATCCACCGACGGACAGCCGAAGGAGGGGATCGCGACAACCAAACCAAACAAACGCACACGCAAACGCAAACGCACTAACCTCACAGTCTCAATTCGCAATGAACAACCAAACCTCCACTGTTTCCCGATTCTCGATCCTGGCCGCTTCCCTGACTGTTTCGGCGAGCGTCCTCGCTCAAACTGCCGCTCCCGTTCAATCCAATGCCCGGCCGTTCGGCTTGGATATTGTTGGACCCGTCATGGCTGCTGGCTCGGATTCTAAATCCGCGACCTTTCAATCGGAGGCTCTGCCTTCGCTGATTGCCCTGGCGAACACTGAACTTTCCGAAAGTCAGGCCGTTAACGACTCCAGCATGTTGCTGGATCCGTCCAAGCTCTTCCTCAAGAACGCCTCGGATGTTCGGGTGTATTTTGTGTCCGAAGGCGCGGGCTACCACAACACCCTGGGATTCAACACCGGCGGTGGCGGCGTAACCTCCGGGGATCCCTTGTTGATCTTTCCGGATGCTTCGAGCAAGGGGACGACTTCGACCGTCCGCTCGGGATCTGAACCGCTGCTCTCTGGTGATTTCGTGGACCTCGGAAACTTCGCGGCCGGAACCAAGTTGGACTTCTTCCTGATTGCCAACGGCGCCAGTGGAGGTGACGACGTGTACTCCACCGACATGTCGGTGAATCCGGATGGCATCAACCACGTGGTGTCGTTCGCGGCCTTGAGCGGCAGCTACCTGATGATTGGGTTTGAAGATCTCCTGGGCGGCGGTGACCGGGACTTCAATGATGTTCTCTTCGCGGTGGACATCGGAGCCCGGAACCTGGCGGCGCTCACGGCGACGCCGGAACCGGCCACTTATGCGATGCTCGGAACATTCCTGGCCTTGGGCGCCTGGGCGACCCGCCGCCGCTCGGCCGTCGCCGCTCTGGCCCAGGTGCCGGCGAATCAGAGTCGGGCTTAATCGACTCCCGCACACCTCGGCCGGGCGGAGCGGTTTCCGTCCGGCCGAGGTAATGTCGCTCCCGAGCGACCACCGATCTGAGCTGAGGAGGCGTTGGCCGGTGATGGTGGTTGACTGTCTGATTCGATCGATGAGTTGAGTGGTCTTCGGGGGAACCGGTGGGGCGACACGTGGCCATCGGTTGCAACCCATGAGGTTCCGTGCTTTTCAAATGGGAACCGCTGGGGCAGGTTGGCCGCAGTTCTCCCGGTTATTGGCCGTGATGGTGTTGCACCGCCCGGTGATTCCCGGAGAACTCTGATGGTCTAACCCAAGCCCACAGACACCCCAAACCCAGCGAACCCATAACGATTGTTCGTGTCATGAGACCGCCCATCTCTGGTCGCCGCCTGTTGCTCTCCTCCCTTTTCGGAACTTGGACCGCCCTGGCGGCCGACTCCGGAATCAATTCTCCGGTTCAATCCGCCGCGCGACCCTTCGGATTGGAAATCGCGGGTCCCGTCAAGTTGGCGGGCAGTGATGCCGCCGCGAGCACGTTCCAAACAGAGGCGCTTCCTGGTTTAAGCGCCTTGGTGCAGACCCGACTTTCCGAGCAGGGGCCGATTAACGATTCCACCCTCCTGCTGGATCCGGACAAACTGATCCTCAGTACGGCAGCCGATGTCCGGGTGTATTTCGTGGGCGAAGGCGCAGGTTACCACAACTCCCTCGGATTCAATACAGCGGGCGGGGGCGTTACGTCGGGCAATCCGCTGCTGATCTTTCCCGACGCATCGAGCCGGGTTTCCACCTACAGCCCCAATGCCCAAGGGTCGGTGGCGCGGACGGGGGCTGAGCCGTTGTTGGCGGGCGACTTTGTGGATCTGGGCAACTTTGCGGCCGGCACCAAGCTGGACTTCTTCCTCATCGCGAATGGAGCCAGTGGCGGCAATCAGGTCTTTTCCACCGATGGCTCGGTCAATCCCGACGGAATCAATCATGTCGTCTCCTTCGCGGCTCTGAGCGGGTCCTATCTGTTGATCGGTTTTGAAGATCTCTTCGGGGGCGGGGATCGGGATTTCAATGATGTCCTTTTCGCAGTGGACATCGGAGCTCGCAATCTGGCGACGCTTACAGCGGCTCATGAGCCGGCGACAGTGGCCATCTTGGCGGCGTTCCTCGGGGTGGGTGGATGGATCTTCCGGCGACGGGCGAACCCGCCGGGCGGATCGCCGTCGCAAAGTCTTCGACCGGGCTGAGGGATTAAATCGAACTTGGCCCGCTTCTCGTCATGAAGAAAAAACTACTGATCGCGTTGGTTGTTCTGGTGGCTTTGGGCGTAGGCGCCTTTTTCGGGGTTCGGTCCTGGCGCCAGAAAGTCGTCCGTTTCCAGGATGAAAATGCCTTTCGCGCGGCGCAAAAGGCCCTTCGCGAGAATCGTCCCGCGGACGCTTTAGCGCTGTATGAGGCGCGCAATCGCGAGCGAAACGTTCTTCCGTGGAGCGAAGTTGAATTGGGCGCCCTCGCTGGGACGCGTCAGTTGCCTCGGCTTCTCGCCCTGTTTGAGACCTCTCCGGAGCGCATTGCCAAGGATTCGACAGCCTCGTTACTGGTGGCCCGAACCCTGTTGCACTCCAAACGACAGAAGGAGTTCAACGAACTACGCGAGAAATGGCGTCAACGCGACAATACCGTCGACTGGCTGGTCCTGGACTCGGACGCGCAGTTGCTGCAAGGCAACTACCGACAGGCGCGGGAGCTCTTGAAATCCCGGACCTTTCCCGGAACCAACGACGTTCCCCGCTTGGTCCGGTTGGCGATTTTGTCGCGGGGGCGGGATTTGACGGAATCCTGGAACTATCTGGCGGAGGCTTCGCGCCTGAATCCGCGCGATCCCGAAGTGCGCTCGTTTCGGGCGCAAATTCTGGAACAACTCGACAAGACGGCTCTGGCGCGAGTGGAGTATGTCGCGGCCCATGTCGCCGATCCGAAGAATCCCCTGCTGCGGGATCAGTTGGCGGAGTTTTATCGTCGGCAGGGATCCTATGATCTGGCGCTCACCACCTGGCGGGATGCCCTCAAGACGCCCACGCTGGATTACTTGTGGCTGAAAGCGGCGTTTTGGGGACGGATGATCCAGCCGGTGAAGTTGGAGCTGAAGGCGGAGGAACGGCCGCAGGGAGACCTGACGCCCCTGGCCGAGTATGTCCTCCAACTCGCTCCGGGATCATTTTGGAATGACTCCTTCGAGAAGGTGCCTGGCGCCCGGACTTTGGAGGGACAACGGCAGGAAATTTTCTGGCTGAAACTGGCCGATCGACTGCGGCAGAAGCAGGACAAGGCGGCCTTGGAATTGATCAGTTTCAATCGGTTCGGACCGAACACCTGGCAGCCAGATCTTGAGCGAGCCTTGGCGCGAATCCTGGCTTTTCGGACGGCGACCAATTTGAACCCGGCCAGTGTCACCCTGCCGACGGGCGGGTTGGCCGAGACGAACCGCCATCAATACTTCAATCAGCTGGAGCAATTGGCGAAGCGGGAGCGGGACGGCGGCGGCAAGAGTGCGGTGCCTCCGGACATGGCGAAATTTCTACGCAGCGATGCCGCCGTGGGTGCGGCGTTTCTCGCGGCGGGTTGGCGCGAAGCGGCGTTGGATCTGTTGCCGCCGCAGCCCCAGGCCGAGGCGCCGGAGTGGTTGCTCTACGGTCAAGCTCAAGCGCTGCGGTACAATCGGAATGCGGCGTCGGCTTTGGCCTTTCTGTCCCAGGCCCCGGCCACACCCACCTTGGAACTGCTTCGCGGAGAATTGGAGATTGCTGATGGCAAGATGGCCGAAGGTCTGGCCCGACTGGCGCCCCTGGCTGGCCAAAACTCCGAAGTTGGATTCCGGGCGGCCTGGCTCCTGGCCGTATCGAGTTTCGAGAAATCAGACTTTGCAGCGGTTAAGAAGTTGGTCGCTGGTCAGCCGCGGTTGGCCAAGAGTCCGACAGGATTGGAGTTGCTCGCCCGAGTTGCCCTGGTCGAAGGACAGTCGGCCGAGGCGGATCGTTTGTATCGGCAGATTGCGGGTCAGTCGGTGGAAGCCCGGACCTATCTCGCGCGGCAGGCGTTTGCCCAGAAGGATTGGGTGACGGCGCGGAAGTACACCGAGGAATTGATTGCGATCATGCCCGATGAACTGCAACTGCGGGCGAATCTGGAAGCGATCGCGGTGGCCCAATCCAAACCATGAAGCCTCGGGATTACGCGTGGTGGGCGGCCCTGCTGGGCTTGGCCTTGTTCATCTGGCTGCGGGACCGCTCGTGGATGGGGACGTCTGAGGACACCGTGCCGCTTCTGATTGCCATGCCCTTGGCGTGGTGGCTGGGCCGTCCCTGGAATCTCCGGGAAACCTCCGAATTTTTGCACCTACCGTTGGTGGTGCTGGCGGCGGCCTCCCTGGTGCTGGGGAGTTTGCTCAATATCACCTTGTTGTTGGCGCTGGGCTGGACGGCGTCGCTCTGGGCGTGGTTGCGGCCCCGGTTGGATCTGGGAGATCGGGCCCGGGTGTTTGGACTGATGGCCCTGCCGTTGATGGCCTTTCCCTGGGTCGCTCTCGATGGGCAGCCGATTGGCTGGTGGTTTCGCCTGTCGGGGGCCTGGTTCGCCGAGCATTTTTTTCGAGGGTTCGGATTTTCGGTAACTCGGGAAGGTACGAGCATGATGGTTCAGGGAACTCCGGTGACGGTGGATGCCGCCTGTTCCGGTCTGAAGGTGCTCCAGTCCTTGCTGATTGCGGGAACCTTTTTGGCGTACGTTCAATTCGCCCGCACCGCCTTGTACTGGTGGAATGTGGTGGCGCTGGTCGGCGTGGCGTGGTTGGCCAATACGGCGCGGATCGTGGTGATTACGGCCGCCGCGATGACTTGGGGACAGGAGTTTGCCATGGGCGTTTTCCACACGTGGGGAGGACTGTTGGTGTTGGTTCTCATGTTCATCATCTGCGGCGTGACTTTTGAGGTGGAACGTCGCTGGTTGCTGAACCAATCGCCTGCGGCATGAATTCCCTGGGTCGATGGCTGCGCCCCGAATGGGCGGTAACGGCGTTTACCCTGTGGCGTTCGCTGGTGCTCATCGAGGGCTGGCGGCATGCCCCGCTGGAGCGGGCAGCCTGGGTGATGTTTTTGGTGTGGCTGGTGCCTCTGGGCGTCTTCACCTGGCGCGCCGCAACCGGACCTTCGCTACCCACTACGAATCGACCCATCTGGCCCTTCATTCCGGCGCTCCTCCTGACGCTGGTGGGAACTCTGGGGTCTCTCAACGCGCTGTGTTATGTCGGATTGGCCTTTGCGTTGGTGGGGCTGACCGGGTGGTCCTGGTGGCACTGGCTGTGGCTGGCCACGGCCGTGAGTTGGATGCCGGTGTTCGGCTGGCTGGCCCAGGGACTCGGACTGAATCTGTTGTTCGCCGTCCGCCTGGCCGTCGCCCTGGCCGGTGTCGTCATCGCCTTCCGTTGGATCCTCCCCCGAACCTCCCCTTCATGAAAACGTCGCATCGTCTGCTCTGGATTGCCCTGGCCCTTTCGGTGGTCCTGGCCCTTTCGTGGCAGTTGTTTCCCCTGGCGGATTCCGGGGATCGCTTGCAGCAACTGCCCCCTCAGGGCTGGCGCTTGATCAGTCGCGACATGCCGCTCACGCCGACTGAGAAATCCATCTTTGGCCAGGCCCGGGTGCTCAAGCGCCTGTATCAGGCCGACGGGCAACGAGTCGTTTTGGTGGGAATTGACGGCAGCCAGGAGCGCCACGCCGTGCACGATCCCTTGTATTGTTTTCGCGGGGCCGGCTGGGAGGTGGAATCCAAGATCGACCTCCCGGTTCCGGGGGGAGTGGCAAGGCGTCTGATTCTGGGAAAGGGGCCGGAGAAGGCAGAGGCTGTGTATTGGATCAGCAACGGACAGGTCCGCCACACCTCTCCACTGCGGTACTGGTGGCAGGCCACCTGGCGACGTCTGACTTTGGGTCGGTCCGGAGCAGAACCGGTGTTGATCATCCTGCAACCCGCGACGGGCGAAGGGGTGCGTTGGGAGAAGCTGTTCCAGTCGTTTCCTGGCTTGTTCGAACTCTGAAATCCGCCGGGCGAATGGGGCGAACGGATGTCGGGCAAAACAAAAAACGCCGCCCTGGTGAAGGGCGGCGTTAAAGCGAACCGAACTGCTTAATTGAATTTGTAAATAATTCCGGCGAGGAGTTGATAGTCGTTCTTCTCGCGTTGGATCGTCGTGCCTTCCCAGAACGGAGGCCGGCTGTTGTAGAAATTCTTGAACACCACTTGGAGGGCCAATCCTTTGGCGATGTCCGTCTCGACGCCGACGGTGGCATTGGCGGTGTAGAGACCCCAATCGGAGATGTCAGGCAGGTACTCGAAGGATTGGAACAGCCGGCTCTTCTCGGCGAATTTCCATTCGAGGTTCTCGGCAAAACGAATAGTGGCGTAGTCGGTGTCTTCGCCGTTGTCGTTATCGAACTGCTGCCAGACATAACCGGGACCGGCTTCGACGCTGAGGGTCAACTTGTCCCGTTTGATCAGGAAGTACCCAAGGCTGGCGGTGGCCGCGATCCGATAGTCGAGACCGGCGATTTCGTCGTGGCGTCCTTCCACCCGTCCGCCGATGTACCAACGGTCGGACAAGGCATAGTTGTACTGAAGAAAGGCGCCGTAGTTATTGACGTTGGTAACGTCAGTCTCGATGAGTTGTCCGTTCTCGACGGACTGCGTGGTGGACTCACCGTAGTTAATGTTGCCGCCGATCTGGACTGAATGGGGATCCCAACTCTTTTGAGTTAGAAAATTGGCGCCGACGTTAAAATTATCGGAGTTGCCGCCGGCCAGGCCCAGTTGGAGTCCAACGGACGTTTCCCAGCCTTTCGGCTTGTCGGGGATGGGTTCGGCGGCCGCAGCGGCGGCCGCAGCAGGAGCATTGGCCGAAGCGTCTTGAGCCATCACTCCTGGCAAAACCAGGGCGAAGGCCGATGAGGCAAACAGGAGTCTTTTGACAGATTGGTGCATAGCGGAGCGAGGCTGGTACCTCAGAATTTTCCGGAGCGCAACGGGAGAGCCACAGCGGTTCACCACAATTTTCAGCGCTCCTTCTTGCTCCACCAATCCTTGGCACCGAGTAGGAAATGACCGGCAGTCATGTACGGGCCTCCCAGCACGTTCTTCAGCGGGAAGCCGCTCGGCAGGTTTGAACGAAGCATCACATCGAGATAAAAACGGCCCCAGGCGAAATCAGGATCGGCCAAATAGCGCGAACGCAGGGGCTGATTCGCCCAAAACGGGGAAATGTAGACGGCCTCCACCGGTCGCCGCGCTTCGGTGAAGACGAAGAAATCCTCCCGCCGGTTCTGCACGTTGGCCTCCGCCGAGTCCATGACCCGCAGCGTAGCCCAGACACATTCGCGTGGTCCGTACCAAGCCACCGCCCAGGGAATGTCACTCATGAACAAGGTGCCGGGCGGAGTGTAATCGGCGAATTCACGGATCAGATTGGGTCGATACGGCGGATCGCGCAGGGCAAACTCCCGCGGCGGCAGCAGCGACAGCAGGAACGGAGAGGAGAACGCCACCAGCAGACATCCCACCACCAGCGACCGGACCATCGGCGCCGGCCATTCGATCTGATCCAGCAGGGTCAACAGGAATCCAGTGCCAAACACAAAGACGACTGGTGCCAAGACCACCAGGAGGTTTTCGCTGGTGATGGGTCCGAACACCGTGGTGATCCAGGTTCGGCCGCCCGCCTGAACCACCGCCAGCAGGAACATCGACACCAGAACAAAGAATCGTAGTCGGTTCAGACTGGCGTTTCCAAAGGGGATCAGAAGTCCGACCAGAAAGAAGGCGGTGATCCAGTTGCCGCCCAGTCGGAGGACATCGTCGCGCAGAATCTCCCGCAGGTTGAGGATGACTTTGCGCGCGACTTCGGCGGCCTGACCGCGAAAGAACTGGGGATGTTGGGACCGTTCCAGACGGTCCCCGGGAAAGGAATCCGTGCCGGACAACACGGCGAAACCGGCAGTGCCGAATGGTTGTCCGCTCAACTGATAATTGCGCACCAGCCACGGGGTAATCGGTCCGAAGCCGAATAACAGGGCCAGCAGTGGCGCGAGTAGGCGTACGCCCGCGCCCCGCCAGAGCAGGAAACCCATCACCGGCAACAGCAACCAACCAAAGGAATATTGCGTCAAAAACATCAAGGCCACGGACAGTCCGGCGGCGATGGCCAGCCAGATGAGTCGTCGCCGGTTGGGTTCGGTCTGGGAAGCTACCCGTTCAAACGAGAGGAGCACGTGGGCCAAGACCAGGCTCAGGAACATCAGCAGCAGCGTGGGCAGGCCGGAGTTGGCAAAGTTCCAGAGTGGCTCGGTGCCAAAGGTAAGGGCGGCGGCGATCCAGCCAGCGGTGGCATCAAAAAGGCGCTGCCCGAGCCAGAAGACCAACAACAGCACTCCGCCAAACAGGCCCAGGTTGACCACGCTGATGGCCACTTCCTCAATTGGCCGGCGCCGGAATTCATCCGCCGGCAATTGCCCCCACCAGGCGGCTGGCATCGCCTTGAACAGGGCGGCGAGCAACACCGGATACAGGGGCGGATTCTGCAAATCCGGATGCGGCTGGGTCAGAATGTTCCGAGGGTCGAGTCCGCGTTCCGTCGCGCGGGTCTGCAGCAAATGCAGGCTGAGGGGGCGAATGAAACTCGTGTGGTAGCCCCGACCGGCGGCCAGATTGCGCCCCAACTGCGCGGCGTCCATCGCTTCGGGAGCGTTCAGATTCCGGGCTTCATTGAACTGATACAACGCCACCCCCAGGGCTAGGAGAATCAACGCCAGGATCCGGCGGGCCCAGACTTTGCCGGCACCTTCCTCCAGAAAATGGATCAGGGTTTGCACGCCTTTGGGCGGCTCAGATGGCTTCATGTTTGCGAGCGGAAACTATGCGCACGCGAACCTCGGAATGGGAAGCGTGAGCTTCTTCCCAAAGACCTTCTCCAGGGTGGCGTGCGGCGAAGGGCAGACAGGCAGATCCTGGTATTGTTCAAGGCGAGTGGATGGGATTCTTCTGATCGATTGGGAAAGTAACTTCCGCGATCTCCGGCGATCACTGATCGCTGACGAACCCGGGCATTGCTTTGCGGGCGCTGACAGGATTTCCTACGCGTGCGTATGAATTCCGCAGTTCCCGGACCCAAACGATTGGGCACCACTGAGTGGCTCATTTGTATCATCGCGGCGATCGGGTTCGCGTTCGATATCTACGAGCTGTTGATGCTGCCGTTGATTGTGAAGCCGGCGATCGCGTCGCTCAGTGCGCCGTTGGTGGATGCCTTGGTGCAGGGAGGAATGGCCCGACCCGAGGCCGCTGCGCTGTGGGCTCCGGGAGGGGAGAATTACGTGAAATGGGCGCGGACCCTGTTCTTTGTTCCGGCGATTGTGGGTGGGGTGTTTGGCCTGTTGGGTGGGTATCTGACCGATCGCCTGGGTCGGCGGCGGGTCCTGACCTTCAGCATTCTGCTTTACGCGTTTTCGGCGTTCGCTGCGGGCTTCTCCACCACGCTGACACAGTTGCTGATTCTCCGCTGCGGGGTGTTCATTGGGGTGTGCGTGGAGTTTGTCGCGGCAGTGGCATGGCTGGCCGAGCTGTTTCCGAATCCAATGCAGCGGGAGAAGGTGCTGGGATACACCCAGGCGTTCTCCTCGATCGGCGGTTTGCTGGTGGGTGGTGCCAACCTGCTCGCCGCCAGATGGGCCTTGGATTTGCCGGCGATCCATTCGGGTCATGAGGCTTGGCGATACACGCTGATTTCCGGGGTGATTCCTGCGT
Organism: Verrucomicrobiota bacterium; assembly: GCA_017309115.1. Classification (GTDB taxonomy): domain Bacteria; phylum Verrucomicrobiota; class Verrucomicrobiia; order Limisphaerales; family UBA9464; genus UBA9464. The sequence continues at coordinate 77,376 of JAFLEF010000032.1, forward strand.
TGCCGCTCATTCTGATCCGTCCGTTCCTTCCGGAATCGCCGGTGTGGGCGCAGAAGAAAGCCTCAGGCAAACTCCGACGACCGAGCATCGGCGAGCTGTTCAGCCCGGCGCTCATCCGCACTACCGTGCTGACCACGCTCGTCTTCGCCGCCAGTTATGGCATCGCGTTCGGGGCGATTCAGCAGTTACCGCAGATCTTGGCGGCGCCCAAGGGTCATGCGGCGATTCTGGCGATTTCGAAGGCGGCGCAGGACAAGGCCGTGGCGGATGCCCAAGCAGCGGGCACGAATGCTCCGACCGCGCTGAGGCTCCGGCAAATCGGCGGGAACGCCACGGACGGAGCGGTCGCCAAGGTTACCCTGTGGCAGGAAATCGGTGGCCTGGTGGGGCGAATGGTGTTGGCCTTTTTAGCGGTACGTATCCTCAGCCGACGCACACTCCTGCGCCTCTTCCAGATTCCGGCGCTCCTTTATGTGCCGTTGCTGTTTTGGTGGATCTCCGGGGCCCTGCCCAATGCGGACAGTTTGATGACCATCAAGCTGGGGATTTTCGTGGCCGGCTTCCTGACCGTTGCGCAGTTCAGTTTCTGGGGGAACTACATTCCATTGGTGTTCCCGGTCCATCTTCGCGGCACGGGGGAAAGCTTTGCGGCCAACATTGGCGGGCGGGTGATCGGAACGGCAGCGGCCTGGATCACGATCACGCTGTCGGCCTCCAAGCCGCCGGATCCGGTGAAAATCGCCCTCGTGGGTGCCGCGGTGGCGGGTGCCTACGCCCTCGTCGGCGTGCTTCTGACGCAATGGCTGCCGGAACCGAAGCCGGAGATGGAAGAGGAGTGATGGAAGAAGCTGAGAGCTGAGAGCTGAGAGCTGAGAGCTGAGAGCTGAGAGCTGAGAGCTGAGAGGTCGGAGCGGAAGAGCAGGTGGGGCGACGCTCTGCGGAGCCGTACGTGGGTGGACTGGTGACGCGGTAATTCGCCTTTTCCTCTCAGCCCTCAGATTCACGCCTCGCTTCAGCTGAGTACACCGGAGGTGAACCGCAGATTAGGCGCAGATTAAATGCAGATTCCCTGTTCTGTTTGCGGCGAGTTAGGGGTCGAGAGACGTGCTCGATGAGCGGTTGGGGAGCAACGATGGAGGTTCTTTCTGCTGGAAAAAATCGGCGTTTAATCTGTGTTTTAGTCTGCGGTTCCAACTGCACCGTTCCGTCCAAGAGCTGAGGGTAAAAGGCGAATTGCAGCGATACGACTCCACTCCCAGACGGCTCCGCTGAGCGTCGCCCTACCTACTTTTCCCCTCCGACCTCTCAGCTCTCAGCTCTCAGCTGATTTGCGTTCTGCGGTTCGGCTTCGACCCACTTGCCATGTTCCTTGATGAGGTCCACGAGCCGATCCACCGCTTCGTCCTCTGGGATGTTGAACTTCACCGGCTTTTTGCCGACGTAGAGGTTGATCTTGTTGGGGGCGCCACCGACGTAGCCGAAGTCGGCATCGGCCATTTCGCCGGGACCGTTCACGATGCAGCCCATGATGGCGATCTTGACCCCTTTCAGGTGGTCTGTTCGTGCCTTGATGCGGGCGGTGACAGTTTGCAGGTTGAACAAAGTTCGACCGCAGCTGGGGCAGGCGACGTAATCGGTCTTGAAGGAGCGGCAGCCGGCCGCTTGCAGGATGTTGAAGGACAACCGCAGTGAAAGGCCGGCACCGGATTCTCCGCGAACAAGAATGGCGTCGCCCAGTCCGTCGGCGAGCAGGGAACCAACATTCACCGCCGCTTGGAGCAAGGCGACTTCGGGGGACAGCGGAACCGGGGCAAACGACAGGCAATCCTTGAGCAGAATCGGATTCTTCCGGCCGAGTTGGTGGAGTCTGACGGCGAGCAGCCGGAAGGCAGTGATCGGTGGCAGGGGGACGCCGTCCCGAACGGTCACCAATTGGGTGTCGCAGGGAATGGTTTCCAGCGCCAGCGGGGCGGTCGGATCCAGCTCCAGCACATTCAGGTCCTCGTAAATGCCTTCCGGCTTCACGTCCGCCTTGGGGGAGATTTTGGGCGCCACCTTATCAAACGTGGCCTGAGTCACGATCACGCGAACCACGTTGTCGCCGCCGCAGCCGAGGTCTCCGAGGTTGGCCACGGCACTTTCGCGGCGCTTGTAGACGAAGGGATCCCAAGGCACGCCGACCGTGCTCACGCCCGGACCGGATTGCGTCAGGCGGGGGATCTGAGCCAGCAGGTCATTGCAGACAGCAATCTCTCGCGGGCTGTCCTCGGTGAGAGACACCCGGATGGTGTCCCCGAGGCCATCGCACAAGAGGGAACCAATACCAATGGCGGACTTGATCCGGCCGTCTTCGCCTTCGCCGGCTTCGGTGACCCCGAGGTGCAAGGGGTAGTTCCAATCGGGCCCCTCCTGGGCCAGGCGGGCGGCCAGCAGGCGGTAGCACTCGATCATCACCTTCGGGTTCGATGACTTCATCGAAAACACGAAATTGTGGAACTCGTTCTGGCGGCAGATGCGGGCGAATTCCAGGGCGCTTTCGACCATGCCGAGCGGGCTGTCGCCGTAACGGTTCATGATCCGGTCGGACAACGAACCATGGTTGGTTCCGATGCGCAGGGCGCGGCCCAGACGTTTGGCTTCGAGGACCAACGGGGTGAACTTCTCCTCGATGCGCCGGAGTTCCGCGCCGTAGGCGTCGTCGGTGTACTCCTTGACCGCGAACTTCTTGGAATCGGCGTAGTTGCCGGGATTGATCCGGACCTTCTCCACCCATTTCACCGCCTCCAGAGCGGCCTCGGGTTTGAAATGAATGTCGGCGACAATGGGCACGTGGCAGCCGACGGCCCGGAGTTCGCGAACGATGTTCTCGAGATTGGCCGCATCCTTCACGGTCGGAGCGGTGATGCGCACGATCTGGCAGCCAACCGCCACGAGTTCCAGCGTCTGCTTCACGCACTCGGCGGTGTTCATCGTGTCGCAGGTGAGCATCGATTGCTTCACGACGGGATGAGCGCCGCCGATGATAACGCCGCCACGGGTGGGATCCCCCACGACGACTTCGCGGGTGGGACGACGATGGAAGGACCAGGGAGACGAACAGTAGTTCATCGAAATAGGAGGGGATGCTAGGGCGAAACCGGAACCGGGGAAACCCCGAAACAGCCCGTTTTCCGGGTCTCTGAGTCTCGTGGCCGGGGAACCTCGGCGGGCTGGAAGCGGTCGACCGGTCGGATCAAGGCTTGGCCGGCGCCGCCGTCGGCGCCGGCTCGCTGGCCGGACGCGCGGGCGATTCAATCACGCTCTTCTGTCGGAGCAACTGACCGAAGATCGGCGCCCGCCGCACGTCGTAGAACGTCACGTAGGCCATGAAGGAAATCAGCATGACCGCAAAGCCGGTGGTCACCACTTCCTGGAAGCGCACGCCCACTCGGCGGCGGGTCACGATTTCGTAAAGCGCCATCAGGATGTGTCCACCGTCCAAGACCGGCAACGGCAGCAGGTTCAGCAGCGCGAGGTTGATGTTCAACATCACCATGAAACTGAGCGCGAGGCGGAAGTCGGTCTTCACGTCCACCGCCAGTTTGCCGAGAATTCCCACCGGGCCGCTCATGTCCTTGGCCGTGACCCCAGTCTCTTTCGAATGGAACAGGGCGCTGAAGGTCTTGCCCATCAGGCGCAACACATCACTGAACTGGTCCACCGGCGTCGGACCCGGGCGTTGAACTTCATAATGACCGCCGGCGAAGCCTACCCCGATGCGCCCGCGCTTAATCTCCGGATCGTACACCGGGGTGACGGTCAGGGTGAGCTTCTTGCCGTCGCGTTCGACCACCACTTCGCAAGGGCGCCCTTCGCCTTTGTTGATGACGTCGCTCAGGTGTTCCTGACTGAGCACGTAGACCCCATCGAAGGACAGAAACTTGTCCCCAGTCTGCAAGCCCACCTTTTCGGCCGGCATACCGGGTTGGATCAGGCCGATGATCGGTCGTTCCTGCGGTTCGACATCAAGCCACTTCAAGCCGAGGGCTTCCGAGCGGCGGGTGGGGAGATTGAAGGAAAGCTTTTGTCCGTCGCGTTCGACGGTGACCGGGATGACGTTGGTCAGGGCGGTGATGACTTCGAGATTGATATCCTGCCAAGAGCGGACGCGGTGACCGTTCACTTCGGTAATGCGGTCCCCGGAGCGGACCCCCAGGCGGCCTTCGGCGGAGTTGGGATCAACGGGACCGATAATCGGGGGATTGACCAGAACCGGCAGTCCGATCGCCCAGATGACACTCGCGATTAACAGGGCGAACACGATGTTCATGGCCGGCCCGGCGACAGCGACGAGGATTCGGGAGAGCGGGGGAGCGGGGGGGATTTCTCCGCCAGCTTTGCCTTCGATCGCCTCGGAGGTGATCATTTGGGGCAACTTCACGAACCCGCCGGCGGGGATCCAGCGGATGGACCATTCCACGCCGTCCTGCATCCAGGAGAAGATTTTCGGGCCGAAGCCGATGGCGAACCCTTCGATGCGCATGCGGCGCCGGCGGGCCATCCAGTAATGGCCGTATTCATGGACAAAGATACTGGCGCCAAAGAGCACCAGTACGGTGACCGCGACATACAGCCATCCGAAGAGGGAATCCATACAGAGCGCTGCAACCTACGTGTACCGTGGACAAGTGGCAACGATGAGAAATGAAGACGCCTCGACTGGTTTCGCCCCACCGCCACCCTTGACGCGGAGCAAGCCTCCCCGTTCCACTGGGACGTCCCCGACATGAGTGACAATCTTTTTTCAGCGTTCGCCCACTCTGCCGCCTCTCGCCTAGAGAAGCCCGCGCTTCTCTGGTCGCGGCAGCAGTTCTCGTATGGGAAGTTCTTCGACCAATCCCTGTGGGTCGCCGAGCATTTGAGTCGGCAGCTGGGGGTCCATCCCGGGGATCGGGTGGCCATCTGGATGCGCAATCGGCCGGAGTTTGTGCCGACCTTGTTCGGAATTTTCGCCGCCGGCGCCGCCGCCGTCCCAGTGAACAACTTCCTCAAGCCCACGGAAGTCGCCTACATGCTCGCCGACGCAGGAGTTCGCGTCCTGATTACGGATGATGCCGCGCCCGACGCGGTGGCGGCGCTCCAGGCCCTCCGGCCGGAATTGAAGGTCATCCGGGCGGATGAGATTCCCGCGGATCCGCCGGCCAGTTCCTTCGAACCGGTTCCGCGTCGGCGGTCCGATCTGGCCGTACTGATCTATACCAGCGGCACGACTGGCAAGCCCAAGGGCGCCATGCTCACCCACGGCAACCTGCTGCACAACGTGGAGTCGTGTCGGCAAATCCTGCAGATCGCGGACATCGATCGCATGGTCCTGATGCTGCCGATGTTTCACAGCTTCATGCTCACAGTCTGTATTCTCCTGCCATTGCTCGTGGGCGGGTCGATCGTGCTGATTCAATCCCTGACGCCGCCCAAGGCCATGCTGGAGGAACTGCTGGGCAACTCGGGCACCGTGCTGCCAGCCATGGCCCAGATCTTTCGGGCGTTGGCGGGATTGCCCGCAGGGGTCGAGCTTCCACTGCGGTTGTGCATCAGCGGGGCCGGACCGCTGCCGCATGAGATTCTCCGCGCCTTCAATGCCCGCCATCCGAAGGTGCCGCTGATCGAAGGCTACGGTTTGAGTGAGGCCAGTCCGGTGGTGTCCCTCAATCCAGTTCAAGGGCCTTGGATTCCGGGAACCATTGGGCCGCCGATTCCGGACGTTGAAGTTTCGGTTCAGGATGACACCGGACGATTTCTTCCGGATGGCGAGGATGGCGAGATCTGCGTTCGGGGGGGCAACGTCATGGCCGGTTACTGGAACGCTCCGGAGAAGACCGCCGAAACGATCGTCAACGGCTGGCTGCGCACCGGCGATATCGGCCACCGCCGACCGGATGGCTATTTTGTCATCACTGATCGCAAGAAGGACATGCTGAAGCCCAATGGGATCAACGTGTATCCGCGGGAGATTGAAGAAGTGATCTATCAATTCCCCGGCGTGCGGGAGTGTGCCGTGGTGGGCGAACCGGATGAACGCCGGGGCGAACGTCCGGTGGCCTTTGTCGCTCTGGACGAAGGGACGGTGTTTGACGAAAAGGCGCTGCTGGCGTTTTTGAAGGAGCGTCTGGCCGACTTCAAACTGCCGCGCCGGGCCATCTTGCTGCCGACCTTGCCGCGCAACGCGACGGGGAAGATCCTGAAGACTTCCCTGCGGGATCTGTTGGTCGCGCGATCCGAAGCGGCGTGAACGGCCGGAGCCAACTCCGAACGTGCCCATCTTCTACGAATGCGATCGCTGTACCGCGTGCTGCCGTTGGCCCGGGCAGGTGCGTTTGCGGGACGGCGAGACCACCGCGATTGCCGCTCACCTGAAACTGACGGAAGCAGAGTTCATCGAGCGTTTCACCCGGTTGGATCGGCATCGCACGGGGCTGGCCCTGACCGATCAGGCCGATGGGTCGTGCGTGTTTCTGGACGGCGCGGATTGTCGGATTAATCCGGTGAAGCCACAGCAGTGCCGGGAATTTCCGAACCTCTGGAACTTTCCCAATTTTCAAGAGGTTTGCCAGGCCCGGCCAGTGGCGCTGGAAGAGGCGGAATGGCGGGAACGAATCCGGTCCGCGACGGGTCGGGAAGCCGCGCCGCCGCTGACGAGTTGAGCCTCGCCGCAGCCTAGCCTCCGGCCACGATCCGGACGATTTCGAGTCGGTCGCCGGGGTTCAGTGGGCGTTGGCCAAATTCCGACGGAGCCACGGCTTCGCCGTTGTGTTCCACCACAACGCTGCGCGGCAGGAGTCCCTGGGACACCAGGAATTCCTCCAGCGTGCAGGGCTCAGACGCCGTTGCTTCGCGGCCGTTGGCGAGGATGGTCATGGGCGAAGTTTAAGAACTACGGGAGGATTCATCAATTGGCCGACCGCGCTGCTTCCGGCCGAACCAAACCGTCGGCATCCCGGAGAGCGGCGAAGTCGAAGCGGTCGGGCAGAAGGCACAGGGGAACGTCCTCGGCCAATTCTGGGATGCCCAGCAACCGGCGTCCGTTGCGTCCACTGCCGGCGGCACCGAGCACATCGTCCTGATGACTCCGATACACCTCGCGCACCACTCGGGCGGCGTCATCGATCCAGGCGCTGCGCGCGGAATCCCACAGTCGATCGACCAGCGCCCCGGCACCCAGCGTGTCCTCGAGCGCGGAGTGTTCGAGAGTGCCGGCACACACCACGAGCAGATGCGACCACTGCCGGCGGGAGATCCAAGCGGCGGTGGCGGCGAGATTGCCAAAGGAGGCGACCGCCACGGCGGCGGCGCCTCGGCAGGCGTCGATGGCGCGGGTTCCGTTGGTGGTGGTCATCACCAATCGGCGGCCCGCCACGCGTTCGCGGGTGAATTCCCTTGGTGAGTTTCCGAGATCGAATTCCACGCCGCCCGTGAGGTCGGCGCCAATGCGCAACCCTTCCCGTTCCCCGGCCAAGAGAACGGAGGGATCCTGCCGATGCCATTCCAACGCGGTGCGAATGTCCGCCACGGGTCGGATCGACTCCGCGCCGTGGGCCATTGCCTGCAACATGGTGGAGGTGGCCCGAAAGACATCCAGAACCACACACGCCGATTGGCGCAGATCGCGGGCGGGAAGCGTGGCGAACTCCGCCGGGGTCAGCAGGACTTCAAGTCGGGTCAACATCGCGACCAACCTGCCGGGGAGAGAGGCGTGGCGACAAGGGGGAAGGGGGGCGAGGGGTGCGGGCGCGGCGATCCCGACGGAACGGCTTAGGCCGGTCCCAGTTTCGGCAAGGCGAGCCAGATGCTCAGGATTCCCGCAGCCAACAATTTGGCCGTATCCCGTTGGCCGAGATCCGATAGATCTACCTTGGTTTTCCCGTACTCCAGAAGTTTCATCCGCATCGTCTCCACTTCCTCAGTGGCGGGGCAGGCGTCATCCGCGATCCTCTGCGGCTCTACGGCACTGAATTCAACGGCGGCGTCGAAGACCCTTTGGGCGAGTGGTTCGTTTCCAAAATAAATGGCTCGAAAGGCACGTTCCACTCCCAGACGCCGATAAGTTAAAATTGGCAAGGGGATAATTCTATGGGCTGCGCGCTGAATCTTTACAACTAATTTCAGCGGGCGGGCAGCGGGGCGAACACCGCCGGGGTCAGCAGGACTTCAAGTCGGGACAACATCGCGACCAACCTGCCGGGGAGAGAGGCGTGGCGACAAGGGGGAAGCGGGGAGACGAGGGGAGGGGGTGAAGGTGGGAAGGGGAGACGAAAGGTGACGGTCTGCGATCGCGAAGCGTTTGGAGCAGTGCGGTAGCCATGCTAGCCATGCTAGCCATGCTACCGCTTTCACATTTCCCGGGGCGGATGTCGCCATGGACGCGCGACTTGCTGCCGGACCCTCGCCCGTGGGAAAGCGGTAGCATGGCTGGCATGGCTACCGCACTCCATAGTTCCGGCTTTGACACGAGGGGTGGGCGCATTGTCAGGTTGGTCGCACGCCGGTGTTCTGGTCATGACGACGAATCGATTCATGCTGATAGGGGTCATGGGCCTCGGTGCCTTGATGGGCTGCACGAGCGTTCACCAATCCACGGCGAAATCCGGGGAGCCGACTCGTGACCCCAAAGCCGTCATGCTCGACTTTTATCAAGTAGCACTCGGACAGAAGCAGGTTCGCCCGGCCTTCGAGCGGTTCACTTCGAGTACGTTCGTGGAGCACAAGCCGGATGTTCCGGTGGGGGATCGGGAGTCCACCATCCGTTATCTCGAGGAATTGGTAGTCAGCCTACCCGACGCCCAGTGGGAGGTGGTCCGAACCATCGCCGAGGGCGACTGGGTCTTTCTACACGCCAAATTTGTGCCGGCGCCTGGAGCGCCTCCGTATGCCATCGCCGATGTGTTTCGCGTTCAGAATGGTTTGATTGTCGAACACTGGGATGTCGTAGCGGGTCCTCCGAAGGACCCGGTCAATCCCCACTCCCGATTCTAGTTGGCCTGGGTCGTTGGGTACGGACGTAATGAAAGAGGTATTGCTGGGCGTAGCCGGCATTCGGACCGAAGTGCGTTTCGGTGAACCGAATCAGTGTCTGCGGGTTCGGACGGCGTCGGGGAAAATAGAGTTCTTCCAGCGCTCGCAGAACCCACACGTCGACCGGGAAGGCGTCCTGACGTCCATAGGCGAAGAGGAGGACGCAGTTGGCGATCTTCGGGCCAACTCCGGGCAATTGGGTGAGGCGCTCCCGGGCCACCGCGGTGGTCAACTTCGTCAGCTGATCCAGATCCAGGTCGCCTCCAGCAATGGCTCGGGCCGCCGCCGAGAGGTACTTCGCACGAAAGCCCAGTTTGCAGGAACGCAACGCCGATTCCGGAACATCGGCCAGCTGAAGAGCCGTCGGGAACGCGTGAAGGGGTTGGGTGGGGTCAGGTCCGGGAATCGGTGAACCAAAGTCCCGGCTCAGCAACGCGACGCACTGGCGGATCTGAATGATCTGCTTGGTCGAACTGAGGATGAAGCTGGCGAGGCATTCCCAGGGATCCTGCCGCAACAAACGCAATCCCGGGCAGGCCTGGACAGCCGCTCGCAGGGGTTCGTCGGCCGGAAACGTGGTCAGGATCTCTTCGAGATTCTCCGTCAGTCCCAGGTAGTGGGTGAGCCAATCCCAGGTTCCTGGGTCCTCAACAGTTTCTGCTTCCAGGGCGTCGGGAAGAGCGCGGAGCCGGACCCACCGACCGTGGATGATTCCCTCCCAGCTCGCGCCCGACCGCCACCAGCGAAAGGCCTGCCCACTGTCGAGGGTGGCGTCGAGGTTGTAATTCTGGACCGCGAAAGGCGCCGTCATGGCCGGCCCCGATCAGTAGCGAACGAGGGCATCCACCGGGTAACCATTCAAACGCTTCCGTCCGTCGAGGAAGCCCAGTTCAATGACGAAGTTCACTCCCACAATTTGGGCGCCGAGTTTCTCCAGCAATTGAACCGCGGCGGCGGCAGTGCCACCGGTGGCGAGCAGATCGTCCATCAGGAGCACGCGTTCGCCGGGTTTCACGGCGTCTACATGGATGGCCACGGTCGCGGAGCCGTATTCCAGGTCATAACTCTGTTCGTGGGTGTTCCACGGTAGCTTGCCTTTCTTGCGAATCGGGACGAAGCCCGCCCCGAGTTTTACGGCGGCAGCGGCTCCGAAGATGAATCCGCGGGCATCGATGCCGACGACTTTGTCCACGCCCTGATGCCGATGGCCATCAATCAGGAGTTGGATGGTGGCTTCCAACAGGCGGCCGTCCGACAGAACTGGGGTGATGTCCTTGAATTGAATGCCCGGCTTGGGGAAGTCGGGAACATTGCGAATGGCGCGTTCGATGTCGGCCCGGGTGGCTTGGCTCATGCGGCCAGCGTTGTCGGCGATGAGGCGAGCCGGGTCAAGCGTCGCTCGACGGTAGGGAGTAGGGATGGATCGCTGGGCCGTCCCCGCGATTCCGAGCGGAGCGAGGGAACGAAGGCAGGTAAGGGGTAAGCGGTAAGGGGTAAGGAAGAATAAGGGGAAGGGGACGAATCTGGAAAACATGAAAACAGGAATGGGAAAAGGAGAGGGGGAGAAAGTGGGAGGGGGAGACTGG
>JAFLEF010000033.1 GCA_017309115.1 Verrucomicrobiota bacterium
CTCAAAAGGGCTCCGCCCGGGGGCTTCTCCAGCGGGTCACCAAGGGGCGAATTGCGCACCAAGGCTCCCCACAACCGAAGGTTTCCCCTCCCTTCCTACCCACACAAACTCATCCGGAGCCGGAAATCTGGACGCGTGCAACATCATTAACGGGGGCAACGGTTCGCCCGCTCGCGTGGGACGTCAGGATGTGGATCCCACCGAACTGCCCGACGATCCGCTCAAGCAACAGGCGCTCCTGCTGCAACAGTTGGTGAACAATCTGTTGGTGATTCTCGGGGACGAAGCGTGGGCGCAGGTGTCCAAGGCCGACGGACGAGCGGCGACCATCCTGCTCAACACGATTGCTGCGGCGGCCGATCCGGCTTCCGACGGGGGTGAAGCAGTCACCGCGAACGAACATACGGCGATCAATGCCCTGACCGTGCCGCCGTCGCTGCCCGCTGCGGCGGTGCAGCGGCTCATCGACCGGCTGAATCGGCTGGCCCAGGGAACGGCGGATCCGGCCGAACTCGCGCGCATGACCGAGGCAGTCGGGCAATTATATGATTCCGGCCGTCAGCTTCAGGCCCGGGGATGGGTCCATGTCTTGAGCGGCCTCGAGAATGGAGCCATCAGCCGTTCTCAGGCGGAAGACAGTCGGCACCGCGCACGGGGTCCAAAGCAGGAACCCCTCTTCTACCTGCTCCGGGATCTGCGGACCGGCTTCGAGCGACGGGGTCGTCTTTCGGAGGATGGAGTTTTCGCGGGACTGATTCTGGCTCCGGAACGGCCTTATTCGGTTCGTTACTATGAGCCGGGACGAAACCTGCTCGGCACGGCGTTTTTCCAATCGGCGGTCAATGGGGGAACTGTGGAACTCCCGATCGCGACGTTGCGCCGAGATCGGGGCAACGATGCGGATGCCGATGGTTTGAGCGATCGAGCGGAGGGAATTGTGGGGACAGATCCGCACCAAGCTGATACCGATGGGGATGGCTTAAAGGACGGCGCGGAACTCCAGTTGGGCAGCAATCCGTTGGACGGTTTCGCCAGCTTTACCGGGGTGATTGCCTCGGTCGACACGCCTGGGCAGGCCGTGGGGATCACGGTCGAAAGGGATCGGGCCTTGGTGGCGGATCAGACGGCCGGGTTATCGGTGTTCAATGTCCTGGACGGCTTCCGACCTCGGTGGATCGGTCAGGTGGACACGCCGGGAATCGCGGTGGACGTGGCGGGTGAAGGTGACTTGGCGGCGGTGGCCGACAGCACCCAGGGACTTGCGCTGGTCAGTCTCACCGATCCCAGCGAGCCCCAACTGCTCCGGCAGGTCGCCTTGCCTGGATCCGCCACATCGGTGGATCTCCGTCAGGGAATCGCCTATGTGGGTCTGGGTGAGGCCGGACTCGCGGTGATCGATGCTTCCACGGGATCCGTACTTCAGCGGCTCCAGGATGTGGGCGATGTGGATGACGTTTCGGTGGTGGACAGTCGGGTCTTTGTCCTGACCAGTACGGCGCTGCGGATCTACCGGGACTTCTTTGGCGGACTGCAGATTCTCGGTCAGCTCACCGTCCCGGGTTCGGCGTCGCCCCTGGAATCGGGTCGAAAGTTGTTCGTGGGTCGCAATGAGGCTTACATCGGAACGTTCACGGGTTTCCGAACCGTTGATGTCACCCCGGGACGAGAGCCGCGTCTGCTGCTGACCGGTAATGGTGGTCAGGGAGCGATCCACGGCCTCGCGCACAACGGAGTTTCGAATTTGGTGGCCACGACCAGCTTTGCGGGACCGGCGTCGCTCGCCGTGTCGCTGTTCCAGGCCCCGCAGCCGCCTACGAGTCTGCAGTTCCTGGCGTCCTTTGACACCCCCGGCGAATCCCGGGCGGTCGCCTTGCATCAAGGTCTCGCCTATGTCGCGGACACGGCCGGGGGACTTCAGGTAATCAATTTCCTCGCCCGCGATAGTCGCGGCCGGGCTCCGGTGGTTACGCTTCAAACTCCCGTTGATGTGGATTCGGCGGCGGGTGTGCAGGTCTGGTCAGGGATGGAGCTCACGGTCGACTTTACGGCTTCGGATGATGTCCAACTCCACCACGTGGAACTGGTCGTCAACGGAATCGTGGTCGATAGCGATTCAAACTGGCCCTATGACCTGTCCTTTGTTCCCAATGCGGCCACTGGACAGGCGGACACGGTGGAGGTGCAGATCCGGGCGCTGGATACCGGGGGAAACTTGGGAGTGAGTGAGCGCCAGTCCTGGCAGGTGCGCGCCAATCCGTCCTCGCCCTTTCTCGTAACCTCTTCCCCTGAACCGGGCGAAGTACTCACCGAAGTGTCGCAGATTTCGCTTCGATTTGACGTTCCGTTGGATCCAGCCCGGTTGGTCGGATCAGGAATATTCCTGCGAAATTTGGGAGCCGACGGTCAGCTCGAAGGCGGGGATGACCGGAACATCCCGGTCGGAGCATTCACCCACATTTTTGGGAATCGGATTCTGCGATTGTCGCCCGACGAAGTACTGCCTCCCGGACGTTACCAACTGCAACTGGCGGCGGGGTCGGTCACAAGTGCCTCGGGATTGGCCCTCGAACTTCCGGTGATTCTGGAATTCGAACTCCGACCGAATCCTGCCGTGGTGAACTGGGTTTCGGATCAGGACGGAGATTGGTCGAATCCGGCGAACTGGAGTACGGGTCGGGTTCCTGGTCCGGGGGATTTAGTCGTGATCGACCGCCCCCAATCCGATCCGACAATTCTGATCGATGCCAATGTCACCATTGCTGGACTGCGGTGTCGGGAAGGGCTGATTCTCGACAATCGTTCCCTCACTCTGCGCGGTTCGCGTCAATCGGAGATTCTTGGCCAGACGTTGATCAACCTCGCCACGGTGACGGTATCGGGACCGGGGGCGATGCTGAATGCGGCGGGAGTGGTCTCGGCCTCGGAGAGCAGTTTTGTAGCGGAGGAAGGTGGCCGGTTGCGCTTGCCGGCGCTGACGACCTTCCGGGCGGATGATCTCAACAACAAGGCCCTGCGCGCGGTGGGCCTGGGTTCTCGGCTGGAGTTGACCGCTCTGACGTTCCTCGAAGGCCCCATTGGTCAGCGGTTTCTCACCATCTTCCCCCGATTGGCTTTGGAAGCGTTGGACGGCGGCGTCGTGGATTTGTCCGCAGTCGCCCCGACCCTCAATGGGCGTCTGAAGATGATCGCGGACGGTTTGGGCAGTCGGATCCTGATCCCCCGGGTTCAGTCCATGACCGGGCCGGACCTGATCTTCTCTTCGGTGGAAGTGGGAACCGGCGGCGAGCTTTTCAATACCAATCTGATCACCGCCAGTTTCCAGGAAATCACCCTCGCCGAGGGCGCGAGGTTCGCGTCGCGTCAGCTGAAGACCGTGACTAATGTCGTTCTGAAACTCGACGGCGGGCAGCCGGACTTCAGCGGGTTGCAGACGGCGGAGACTCTGTCGTTGCGAGCCCGGAGCAATGCAGTGTTGGAATTGCCTGGCCTGACGGCTTATGCCGGAACGGGTGCGGCAGATTGGATTGCCGAGGGCAGTGGCAGCCGAATCCGGTTTCCCGGCTTGTCTTCCTTGAGCGGTCCGACGCAGTTCGCCGGGGCGCCCACCCTGAGAATTCAGGGGTTGGCTGGCGGTCGGATGGATCTGAGTCAGCTGAGTTCACCAATGACAGGTCGGTTCGCTGTGCTGGCGGTGGGCGATGGCAGCGAAGTGGATCTGTCGAACCAGACTTCGATGATGGGGACCGGGTTTAACTTTGCGTCGTCCTTAGAGTCGCGGGAAGGCGGTCGGTTGGTGATGCCGGAACTGAAGCGATTGCAGCATGTGGATTTGGTCCTTCAGCCCGGCGGCATCTCCCCGGCGCAGTTCACCGAGTTTGGAGGAGCCCGGATCACCGCGCGCGGGACGGCGGCGATCTTCAGCTTCAACACGAACCTGTTCGATGCCTCTCTGCTCGCCCAGTCCGGCGGTTCGATTTCCTTCCCGCTGGTGACGGGGTTTGCGTCGGCCGAGGCGGTGACATGGGAAGCCTCCGGTGTGGGCAGTCGGATTGAACTCCCGCAACTCACTTCCGGATCTGGCCCCACGAGTTTCCCGGGACTGCCGCGTTGGACGCTGAAGAGTTCCGGCGGCGGTCAGGTGGAGTTGAACACTCTGACCGAACTTGGCGGTCGCGTGGTTTTGCTAGCAGACGGGGCGGACAGCGGGGTTCGCGCCCCGGCGTTGGTTCGCCTCGATTGCGAAAGCTTCAGCAGTTGCGAGGCGGTGAACGGGGGAAGGGTGACGCTGGCGTCGGCGGGTGTGGAGGCCCAGGGAATGGAGTTTCTGGTTCAGTCCACTGGAACCTTCACCTGGGGGCCGCTGACCCTTGGAGCGGGAGCGGTACTTTCCGGAACGGGCACCTTTGGCAGCGCGGTCGTTAATGGGGGCGAGGTGCAGCCGGGAGCATCGCCGGGACGCCTCGTCATCAACGGCGACTTCACCCAGATGAACTCAGGCAAACTCGTGATTGACCTCGCCGGCACGCAGCCAGGGGTTACGTACGATCAGTTGGAGGTGAACGGAACGGCGCAATTGGCCGGTGGCCTGACTGTCGTCCGGGGATCCGGCTACACTCCGGCTCCCGGCAGTACCTTCCGCGTGATTCGGGCGACTGGACTGACCGGTGCGTTTGGGACCCTCACGGGACTCACCTTAGGCGGGGTTACCCTGCAGCCAGGCTATACCCCAGAGTTCGTGGACCTGTTGGCTCCCTAAGCCTCAGCTCGAAGTAGATTTGGAGTTGGCCTCGGAATCGTCTGGGGCGGCTCCGCATGTGCCGGCTTCGGCATAGCAGTCGTCGCAGAGCGCGCGCCCATCGATCAGCCACGCCCCGTAGCGGCCGCATTGGTCGCAGGGGGTATCGTCGCTGCGTTTCAGCGAATTGGATTCGGCCATGCGGAAGGCTGGTGCGGGCTTCGCGGGATGCAACGGTGAAGCGATGTCCAAGTTCGAAGAATCGGGGCTTTGGGACGCGGCAATCCCCGCGCGGGCTCCGGGTTGGAGTTGGTATCAATGGCGCTCGGTGGTAGGTGTCGCTTCGAGATGTCAGACATCGTCTACCCTTCCGCACCGGGTTTTCCCTGGGCGTTGACCATGCGCTGGAGCGATCTGTTGTTTGCGCATTGGCCGATGGATCCCGCTTTGGTGCGGGCCGCCCTGCCCAAGACGTCGCCGCCGTTGGAGTTGGATCTGTGGGAAGGGTCGGCGTGGTTGGGAATCGTTCCCTTCCGGATGAGTGGGATTAGGTGGCGCTGGCTGCCGCCGGTGCCGGGAACCGAGGCATTTCCCGAATTGAATGTCCGGACGTATGTCCGGGTGAACGGTCGGCCGGGCGTCTGGTTCTTCAGTCTGGATGCGTCGTCCAAACTCGCGGTTCGGGTGGCCCGGGTGACCTTCAACCTTCCGTACTTCGATGCGGACATTTCGGTGGAATCCCTGACACCCGGTCCGTGGACGCGGTATCAGAGTCGGCGGACCCATCGGGGCGGCGGGGAAGCCGAACTGGAGGTGACGTACACCCCGCAGGGCGATCCGTTCGAGGCGGCTCAAGGAACATTGGAGAACTGGCTGACCGAACGGTATCGCCTGTTCGCCGCGGATCGGAATGGCCGGGTACGGCGCGGAGAAATCCAACATGTTCCCTGGCCGTTGCAGCGGGCAACCGCCCATTTTGGGACGCTGAACATGACCCGCTGGTTGGGCTGGGATCTGCCGGATCAACCGCCGCATTTGTTGTATGCCCGCGAACTTTCGGTGAAGGCGGCCCGGCCCGTGGCGGCTTGAATAGGGGTTGAGACATCGAGTGGCAACACGCCGACAAGAGTGGCAACTCAGCGGTAACAGGCTTGCGATACTTAATCACAAGGACCCGACAGCGACGGTGGCTCTCTCCTGTTAAAGAGAGGGAATGAATCTTATTCTACCCGTGGCGATCGTTTCGAGTTCGAGGAAATCGACTGGGCTTTCTGATGGCGATCGCATTCCTGAAGCGACCCGACCAAGTCTGAAGAGATTCTTGATGGGGTACTGGCTGCTCTGGACCGCGTTTGGCTTTCTTCAAGCGGCACCTTTTCAATTGGACTCCGAACCTTCGCTTGATCGATGGATGTATCCTTTCAATGCCTCGCCGGGTTTCCGACCCGCGGCACCCGTCTTTGCGACGTTTGGGGACGAGTCGGGTGTGGATACCCGGCACGGACAGTTCATTCTTGGCTGGGATACTGCGTCCCAGATAGCGAGCCAACTTCCCGCCCAGCGGTATCGGGTCACTGCCGCCCGACTGACGCTGCGGACCTTGCGAGAGGGAAGTTTCTTGAACGACTCCACTGAAGATCCGTGGGCTTCGTATCTTCCCACCAATTCCGTGAGTTACCGGCCCGACACAGATCCGGGTCGCCCGGTGGAACTGTTTGGAGCAGGTTTCCGGAACGGGTTTACGGCCGAGAGCTATTTGGAAGACAGTCCCTTCGGATCATCCTCCGTCGCCCGTCGCAATGCCTTCGCGGCCGGCTACAACGAACGGGGAGAGCTTGTGGACGTCAGCAACAATGTCGGAAAGACCAATTCCGAACAGCTGCCCTTTGTGGCCCGCCCGTTTGCGGTGGGGACAATTGCCCAAGTGCCGAACGGTGAACCCGTCCCGGCGGGAGCCGCGGTCGTTTTCGAATTTAATCTCATTGATCCCTTCGTGGTGAAATACCTTCAGACGGCCTTGAGCGAGGGACGACTGCGACTCTCGGTTACTTGGCTGGGCGAATCTGGCGGGCTCGGCGGCTCTCCCCAGTATCCCGACTTCGCTACGCGGGAAAACATCCTTCAGGACCCACCCCGACTGGAGTTAGCCGGTGTCGTCTTCGGCGAGGAGGATTCTGACTCAGACGGACTCTCGGACGACTGGGAGCGTCACTTCTGGGGCAATTTGGAGAAGGCGGCAGGTGATGATTCCGATGCGGATGGGCGGACCAATCTAGAGGAATGGGGCTGGGGCACCGACCCGACGGTTGCGATCAGCGTGGTGCGCTTGAATGGGCTGAACCTCCGGAAAGATGGGAGAGTGCGGCTGGAGTTCACGGCCGGATCGGCGGGCCGCTACGTGGTCGAATGGTCCGACGATCTCCGGACTTGGACACGTCCAGCGGGCGAATTTCGTTTTCCAGCCATTCGGGCGGGCGAATGGACTTCCTTTGATTCGCAATCGCCTTCGGCTGGCTACTTTCGCCTCCGTCCGGAGTGAAGAAGGTATCAAGGCGGCGACCTCATGCGGTGGGTTTACTTCATGGGTGGCTTCGGACCGTTGGTTCTGGCGTTGACCGGGTCGTTCATCTGGTGGAGTCGTCGTCGGTCTTCAGTCTCGCATTCGATGGATGACGTCCGTCGTTAAAGTGTGTCGGGAGATCACGGCAACGAGACCACAGTCTTTGGCAAATTCCGGGAAGCGGAATCGAAGAGCAGCAGCGAGCCTGAGGTCATGCACTGGTACGATCCAATGACTCGCGAAACGGTGTTTGAACGGGTGGGAACGAGTTCGAACCCGACCACGTTGGTCTGCAATTGCGGCCCAACGCCGCAGCCGCTGGAAGTCCCGATGGTCTGGAGCGAGGGGCGCTGGCTGGCCCGCTTGCGGCTGCCGGACGGACTCCATTGCTATGGCTTTCGAGCCGGTTCCCGGCTGATGCGGGATCCGGAGGCAGGGAGTGTTCGAACGCGACAGGGCGAACGACTGAGTCTCGTGGTGGTCCCGGGGTGGTGACTGGTCGTCGAAACAAAAAGGGGCACCGGACGAGCCGATGCCCCTCGAAATGATCAGGGAACTGTCTGGGTAGCTCAGAGATAGCGGCGAACGGTGCCAAGGGCGAGCAAGCCAAGGCCCATGAGGGTCACGGTCCCAGCGCCATCGGGAACCGCAGTCGCGGTCAACGCGGCCAGGTAGAACTGGTCGCCACCGGTGCTGTCATAAGCGAAGGTGAAGGTCTTGCCCACGAGGTTCAGGTTGCTGATGTAGCCGACTCCATTGGGAAGCGTCTTCTCCTGACCATTCAGGAGGAACGTCGAACCTGAAGTCCAACTCGTGTAGTTGTGACCTTCGGAGCTCAGGTCGATCCGGGAGATAGAAACCAATCGGTCAAAGGTGATGGTCAGCGTTTCGCCGGCGGTGATGTTGTCGTCCGAAGTGTCCAACGGATTTTTGTGATAGACACCCAAGCCGGCGCGACGCTCTTCGGTCCAATTGCCTTCACGATCCTGGACCACTGAAGCAGTGCCTCCATTGTAGGTACCTTTGGCAGAAACCGTGATGCCACCGGCAGTGTAGTTCAGTGAGCCGCCGAAAGTGGTCGGAACACTCGAGCTGACGTTGTCGCTGGAGATCACGAAGTAGTCGGTCCCAGCAGTGCCATTGGGCAGGAAGTCCTGACCGGTGCGGCCAAGTTTGTAGAAGTCGAACTGAGCAGCGCTGACCGAAAGGCCGGCGGCCACTGCAGAAAGAGTGAGCGCAGATAGAGTCTTCAATTTCATAGAGAGCAAGTGCTCCTCCTCGGCAGCAGCCGGGATGCCGATCGTGCAGAACGCCCTTACTAGCATTCTGATCAGCATGGCAAATCGCTGATTTTGAGGTTTCTACTGTCGAAGACTTGTGCGGAGGGGAATTGGCGCCCCCGGATTCTTCGGCCTGTCAAACGAGCCGACACTGTTAAGTGATCCGACACCGAACCGCCTGGCCCTTACCGGGTGTTGGCCGGATCCCGTTGAAATCGGTCCAGGTTTCGGGCGCGGCTGACTGCGGTGTCATAGCTGATGGCGCAGCGCGCGTAGAGGTCATGGAGGCAATTGTCCATGACGACCTGACCCTCGCGGGAGCCGGTTTGCATAACGTTGCTCAGCTGATGGAGTTGGTTGTCCCGGATAATGGCCCGAACCGCGTTGCTTGCGACCAGGACTTCGTAGGCCAGTACCCGGTGGGTCCGATCCAAACTGGGGAGCAATTCCTGGGCGATGATCCCCTGAAGGCAGTTGGCGAGTTGCAGGATGACCTGCTTCTGCGCGTTGCCTTCGAATACCCCCACAATTCGTTCCAGCGCGTGTCCCACCGACGGCGAGTGCAACGTGGCCAGAACCAAGTGTCCTGTCTCGGCCGCGGTCAAGGCTGTGGCAATGGCGTCGTGGTCCCGCATCTCTCCCACGCAAATGACGTCCGGATCCTGACGGAGCGCGTGGATCAGGGCGCGATTGAAGGAGCGAACATCGGTGAGCACCTCCTGCTGCACCACGATGGCGCGCTGGTTGGAATGCACGAACTCGATCGGGTCCTCAATCGTGAGGATCTTGCACCGCCGCTCCCGATTGATGAGGTCAATCATGTAGTTGAGCGTGGTGGTCTTGCCGGCGCCGGTGGGTCCGGTGACCAGGATTAGTCCGTTCGGCTTGCGGGCGAAGTCATCGACCCGAGAGGGCAACGTGAGCTCCTCCCGGGAAGGAATTCGGTCTCCGCAGAAACGGCAGCTCAGCTCAGTAAAGCCATTGCGCTTGTAACAGGTGACGCGAATGCGACCCGTTATCGCGTGTTGGATGGAAATACACAGTTCCCAGTCCTGTTCCAGTTTTCGCCGTTGCAGATCGTTCAACAGCGATTCGGCCATGGCGTGGCATTCCGGGCCGGCCAGGGCATCGGCGTCGGCCAGGATGATCTCACCGGTGACGCGGAACGCTGGAGGAACCCCGGCCACCAGATGCAGATCGGAGGCCCCTGACTTCTGGGCCTGAACAATCAGTCGATCCAGGTAAGGGTGAATGTGTGACTCGCCGGGATGGACCCAGCTGGCCTGCGGTTCCAAGTCGGGGAGCGAGCCAAAACGGTTCATGGGAGAGCGGGGGATTACCGCAAGAGATCACGGACTTTCCCCAAAAGTTTGGGAACGAGTCCGCGCCGGTCCAGTTGCAGCAGACGTCGGCTCACAGCGTCGGAACGCGGCGCCAATTGTTCCGCCTGGATCCAGGATCGTCGGGCGTTCTCGGACCAGCCGAGGGCCAGTTGGCAGTCACCCATCAGGACCCAGTGGGCAAACCGACCGGCATCTAGTTCGACGGCGGTTTGCGCCAACTTGAGGGCGGCGGCGAACTGGTCGTAGTAGTGCCGGATGCGTCCGGCGAGCCAGACGATCAGGGCATTGCGGGGCGCCAGGGAACACGCGCGTTCGAAGCAGAATTCCGCCCGACCTTCCTTGCGGGCCAGGAGGACATCGCCGCGCGCCAGCCAGATGTAGGGAGTGTCGCCGCGCTCCTCCAGGCTGGCATCCGAGAGAGCGAGGGCGGAGTCCAGATCGCCCAACCGCGCCAAGGCGACCCCCTTGGCCGCGAGCAGTTCCGGTGAGGTGGGCAGTCGTTCCAGGGCCTTGTCGGCCCACACTTGGGCCTCCCGGAATTCGCCGAGTTCGATTAAGGCGCGGACTTGACCAGCCCAGGCGGTGGATTGATTGGCGTCGAACTCAAGTACCCGGGCGTAGAAGCGTAGGGCCGACTCGAACTCCATCTGGCCGAAGGCGGTCTCGGCTTCGACCAGCCAGCGCGAGGCGTCCTGATTTTGACGCGATTCCGGTTGGAGTTCGGAAGCTCCACCCTCCAGTTCCAGATTTCCAAATCGGCTCATGGCAAGGTCTGCGGACGAAAGAACCAATGCGTAAACGGGCGGCCCAGCAGATTCCGGCGGGAGACCTGAGCCATATCGTTATAGACTTGGTTGACGGTGGAGAGTTCAACGCCGCGAACCTGAGCCGTCAATGCGGGCCACACATACCAGGTGTCGGCGGGTAATCTAATGCTGCCGTCGGCGGGCGCGCCCGGCGGTCGGGGGAAGGTCTGACCGTTCACCCGGATTTGGTCGGGCGTGAATTCCAGTTGGTCCCCGGGCAAACCCCACACGGGTCCGAAATTGAGGCCTTCACGAATCAGGATTTCTCCATTGTCACGGGCTTCGATGCGGACTCCCAAGTGTTCGCCTCGACGAATCGATTCGGGTTGGATCCAAGCTTGGAGAATGATCATCCGTCCCTCCCAGACGATGGGTCGGGCCACGTGGGTTTGGAACAAGTGGCTGGCCGGCCAGGAACTCGCCCGGGGCGGATCGAAGGCCGAGTTGGCGGCGGGCATGGGAGAATCAGGCCGATGTCTTCGGACGCCTTTAGTGGTGCTGTTCCCCGCGCAACTCCACGTCCTCATCGGGTTCGTAGTAGCCGCTGGTGGGGCGCACCTCCCGGGTCTCGCCGATCAGGGATTCCAGGAGCTTCAGCGCTTCCAAACAGCCCTTGCCGCGGAATCCGTCCAAGTGAATCTCCACCTCGCCGGTGGCACTGATGGTGATGTCGTACTCGCGAAGTTTCATGGCAGTTAGTTGGAGTAGTAGGGGGCGGAGCACAGGTGGGACTTGGGATACTCGGCGATCAGTTTTCCACCTTCCTTGACGGTCAGGATCACCGTTGAGTCGGGTGTTGCACTGGAGAAGGGAGTGAACGCGACCTTCTTCGAACGCAGGAAGCGTTCACAACGCGAGCTGACCGGACAGAGCTGCAGCATGGAGTCGAGCGTGACCGATCCGAACTGGGGATTCTCGGCGGCAAACTTGGAAAACTTAATTCGGAGTTCATCCACGTGGACCGCCTGATCGTTATCCCCGGCAAAGGCGCGGACCCGTTGGTAGGCGCGGCCGACGGCGCCCAACAGGAGCGAGGCAAGGATGGCGATGATGGCCATCACGCAGAGCAGCTCGATCAACGAAAAGGCGCGGCCCCGGTGGGGAACTCGTCCCGGAAGAAAGACTGCAAGGGGAGGGCAGTTCACGGGAGGCGGCTCAAGTTAGTTCTGCCAGTGGCGAACCGTGAGCCGAATGGCTTGGTTCTCGTCCACGGATTCCTCCACAAGATTCATGCCGCGCTCGGCCAGTTCGGTGCGGAGTTTCTGCAGGACGTACTGCTGCACCATTCGACCCCCGAGTTCCTCGCCCACCTGACGGAGTTCGTCCTCGGTGCAGCCGGCTCCGGTGACGCAGAAGGAAGCGCGGCCCCGGACATCTCGTCCAAATACCGCGGTGAATCCATCTCGGACCAGTCGGATCTGTTGGTCGCGCCCCAAAGTACCTGTGACGACCTCGCTGTGCGGGATTTCCAGTTCGAGGGTGTTGGACCGTTGGGACGCCTCACGTTCGAGGGCCAGTTGCTGTCGGGTTTCATCAATGACAGTGAAGCCCAGTTGGGCAGCGGCTGACAGAACCGCGGTACTTAGGGCGGGCCAAGCGGCGATGACCACCGGTGTGAGAACAGCGACAGCACTCATTTGATTCGGGAAGGTTTCTGAAGCTTGGACCAGACGTGTCGATGATCGTTCTGTCCCAGTTTGGGCCAGCGTGAGATTTTCAACCGACGGGTCCCAACCGTTCCCAGCGCAACTGGGGTTCCTTGGCGGCTCGTGAGGCCGCCAAGTCCACGGTGAATTCGGCCATCCAGTCGTTGGCGGCCTCCGGATCGACCAGGATCTGCTGAACCTTCCAATGCGAGCGGTCTTCCGACGGGATGACGTAGGTATGCCGGGAGTTGCGGGCTTCCGGATTGAGGCAAAGCAGACGGTGGCTGGCGAAGTAAGTGTTCATCGTCTCCGCCCAGCGAGTCTCGGGTTTGCTGGCGGGTTCGCCCTCCGCCGGCGGAGCCACGCTGACCACTCCGAGCGCTGTCTCCCACTCCTCGTTGGCGAGGGCGCGGAGGAACGTGAAGATCTTCGTCCGAATCGCGGCGAGAAACGCCTTGGTGTCGCGCGTGACGTCCTGGGCGGCTTCTTCAGCCCCGGGCGGCCGAACCTCCGGTGCTTCCGCTCGGGCGGTGTGCTCCGGATTGCGCATCTTCTCCCACTCATCGAGCAGGCTGGAATCCACCTGACGCAGCATCGCTCGGAGGTATTCCTCCATGTCCAGGACCGCCTCGGTTTTGGCGGCCTCGGGCACCGTCTGGGCGAGCACCTTATACACGCTGTTCAGATGACGAAGCAGCACGCCCTCCGCCCGTTGCAGTTCGTACAGTTTCAGATAATCGGCAAAGGAGCGGAACTCTTCGAACATCTCCCGGGCGATGGATTTGGGCCGGATGTTTTCCTGGCCGACCCACGGATGGCGCGCCGCCCAGGCGTTGAAGGTTTCGTAAATGAATTCCCGGCGGGGCTTGGGGTACTCGAGCTTCTCGAGTTCCTCCATACGTTGATCGAACTCCATGCCCTGGGCCTTCAGTTCCGCCACCTTCTGGCCCTTTAGCCGACTCAACTGTGCTCGCAACACCACGTCGGGATCTTCCAGGATTGACTCGACCAGCGTGATGACATCGAAGGCGTAGTCTGGCGCTTCCCGATTCAGCAGCGGCAGGGTGTCGAGTAGGAACAGGGACAACGCTTGGTTCAGAGAGAAGTCTTCCGGCAGGGCTACATTCACCCGCAGCTTGGGTTCGGATGATCCCCGGGGAGCGAGCGTCACGATGTCTCGTTCCACCAACGAACGAAACAACTGCCAGGCGCGCCGTACGTGGGACTTCTTCTGATTCGGCGAATCATGACAGCGACGGATCAGATCCTGCATCGCCGCACAGCCGTCCCCCGGTCGGGCCAGTACGTTGAGCAGCGTGGCGTGGCTGACCTGAAATCGGGAAGTGAGGCGTTCGGGTGGGGCGGTCTGCAACCGCTCGAAGGTCTTGCGGTCCCAGTTAACGAAGTTTTTGTCCGGCGCCTGGCGCTTCACGACCTTCTTGCCGTCGCGCTTCGCCTTCTCCTCCAGCTTGAGGTTCTCCACGACGTGCTCCGGGGCCTGGGCGACGACCCAGCCAACATTGTCGAAGCCCTTGCGTCCGGCCCGACCGGCGATCTGATGGAAATCCCGAACGGAAAGAATGCCGACCTTCTGTCCGTCGAACTTGCACAGCCGGGTGAAGAGAACCGTGCGAATGGGAACGTTGATGCCGACGCCGAGGGTGTCGGTTCCGCAGATCACCTTGAGGCGTCCGCGTTGTGCCAACTGTTCCACCAGAATTCGGTACTTGGGCAGCAGTCCGGCGTGGTGCAGACCGATGCCGTGGCGCAGCCACTTCTTGAGTTCCGGACCATAGGGGCTGCTGAACTTGAATCCCTCCAAGTCGCTGGCGACGGCGGCCTTTTCGTCGCGGGAGGCGACGTTGATGCTGGTGAAGTCTTGAGCGCTTTCCGCGGCTTCAGCCTGAGTGAAGTGTACGACATAGACCGGTCCTTTGCCGTCGGCGAGGAGTTGTTCCAACGTCTGGGCGAGGGGTGTCTCGGCGTAGGAGAATTCCAAGGGTACCGGGCGGGTGGCCGACTTTACGATGGTGGTGGGTCGGCCGTTCAGTCGGGTTAACTCATCGGCGAAAAAGCTCGTGTCACCGAGCGTCGCGGACATCAACAGGAAGCGCGTCTGCGGCAGCGTGAGCAACGGCACTTGCCAGGCGACGCCGCGGTCGCGATCCGAGTAGTAATGAAACTCGTCCATGACCACGTCCTGCACCTTTGCCGCCGGGCCATCGCGGAGGGCGATGTTGGCGAGGATCTCGGCGGTGCAGCATAGGATGGGGGCGTCGTGATTAACCGTGGCGTCGCCGGTGGCCAGGCCGACATTCTCGGGTCCGAATTCGCGGCACAACGACAGCCACTTCTCGTTTACCAGCGCCTTGATCGGGCAGGTGTAGACCGAGCGGCGACCCTGGGCGAGGGACTGGAAGTGAAGGGCAGCGGCAACCAGGGATTTCCCGGAACCTGTGGGGGTGTTGAGGATGACGTTCTTGTTCTCGAACAGTTCCAGGATCGCCTCCTCTTGGGCGGGATAGAGGCTCAGTCCCTGGGCGGTCACATAATCCAGAAAACCGCCCAGCACGGCGTCGTTGCCGGTGGAACCGACTCGGAGGAGTTGATCGTAAAGCGTCACCGCGTCTAGGAAGCCACGAACCGGCCGCAAGAGCACGGGTTTGGTTCGGGCGAGGGAGAATCAGGTCCGAGCGCGTCGGTGTGGGTGGCAGGTCCCATCCAAGAATCGCTGGCAATAGGGTGCGAACCGTTCCGCTTCCCGGGCGGGATCGAGGCCGAATTCCTGGAGGGAGTACTGGTGCTGACCAAAGCGTCCTTTGGGGTTGGCCTTGGGGAATTGGGTGAGGCGTTGCTCGGCTTGGGCGGACAGTTCCAGGTCGAAGCGGTCATAAACCCGACGCACCACGGCCAAGGGATCGCGGATCAGTTCCGGATACGGCACGTGCAGCACGCGGTCCGGTGAAACGAGGCCGGAATCGAGCGCGGCCATGGCCCTGCGGACTCCTTCGGCCCAGGTCACGGCCAATTCCGGTCCGACCTCGGTGGGAATCACCGCGTCGCTGAAGACGCGCCGCAGTTCGGTGCACAGGCTGGCCAGGGAAGCCAACGTGTCCAGGGGCGTGCGATGGGTCCACACCAGACAGGCGTCGGGATACGTCGCCAGCAAGGCGGGCAATTGGAACAAGTGATTGGGCGCCTTCAGCACCCAGCGATGTCCGGGGCACTTCCACTGCAAGTGTTGTAGGACCTGGCGGTGGACTTGGTAGGAATCCCGGAAGTCCTGCTGCTCCAGCCAGGCTGAGTACGACGGGATTCGGTACATCGTATCGAACTGATAACTAACGAACGAATGGCTGTGCAGCAGCACACATTCCTCCGCCAGACGGGCGCCCACGGGATGAATGCGCTGGAACTGGGGCGCCAAACGGAGAAACCAGCGGACCTGGCGTTCGGCGAATTCGATGCGCGGATCCGAGTCATGGGTGGCGGCCTCGGGTGGCGGCGACGGCAGCATGGCTTCCCAAGTGAAGGGCACCCGATTGCCGGGATCCTGGGAAAGGAGGCGATGAAGGAAGGTGGTTCCGGAGCGGGGCAGTCCGACCACGAAAATGGGTCGGTCGATGGATTGGGCGGCGATTCCCGGGAAGTGCCGACGATCGCGTTCCATCCACAACCGATTGCGCAGGACGCGCAACAGATCACTGCGCACCGCCAAGCGGCCGAACAAGTTTAGCCGGGCCTCCGTAGTGCAGGCGGCGAGCAGTTGCTCCATGGCCGGTCGCAGATCGGGTTCCCCAAAGTGCTCCAGACCGGTGCGAGCCCGGGCGGTGGCCACCAGGTCGGCGGCGTCCAGGTTCACAAATCGGCCCAAAGCGGGCCCCAACAGGCGCCCGCCCAGGTTCACCAAGGACGCAAATCCCGGCCGCTGAAAGTCGGTCAGCGGCATGCTTCGACGGCAAAACTCGATTTGTCAGACATCGGAGCGCCCAAGAGGGCGACGGGTCAGGCCCTGACGTCAACGGATTTTTGCCGACGAGACTGGGCCGAAGGAGCCTGCAACGGGCGGGGAATCGGGCGACGGACGACCGGTTTGCCGCGCCTCGAATTCGGCGGACTGGTCCGCGGCGGTTTCGAGAATGCGATGGTTACCCTTTGACAGCAGGCGCGTGGTTTTCTCCCTAGCTGATATTGGGTATTCGGGAACCTTGGAGTCTCTATGTTTCGCCTGCTTAGTCTACTGGCTTGGTTAGGGCTAGTCGTGCCGCTGGGGTCGGGTCTGGCCCAGTCACCGGTCCGACTGGAACTGGACCCATCCGCTCCTCTGGCGGAGTTCTGGTCGGGCGGGGATTGGAACACGGAGGGCGACCTGCAGGGCTGGCAGGTATCCGGCGCCCCTGCGGTGCAAGTCGGAGCGGGAGTGCTCACGGCGCAGTTTACCGGCGAGGTGGTTCGAGTGCAGCGAACCGCCCTTCTGAATGGACCCGACTTGGATCTGGGGTTCCATGACTTGGTGGAAATTCGCCTGCGTCTTCCCGCCGAATACGCTGGTTCCTTGGAAGTGGAGTACGGCGTGGCCAACTCCGGACTGGTGGCTCAAACTGGGTTTGCCGCCACGCGGAGGTGGGCGCTGACCGCGGATCAACTGCCGCAAGATGGCCAGTGGCATACCTTGCGCTGGGATGTGGGATTGGAACCCCGCTGGCGCGGAACGCTGACCGATCTTCGCCTGACGCTGACGGGCGGAGCGGCGGGGCAGACCTTAGCCATCGATGATGTCCGGACCGGCGATACCGAGGGAAATGTCTATCGACCCCGGTACAGCACCAGCAATCCCGCTCCCGGCGCCCTCAATGATCAGGGACGGGTGACCTTGGACATGGAATCGAAACACTTCCGGTTTCTTTGGGACAATCAGGTGGCGTCCCAGAGTGCGTGGCGGGCCAATCTTCCCCGCGGCACGTTGCGCAATCTGGAGGAAGTCTGGCAGCTGTACGTGAAGGCGCTGGGCTATCGGGAACCGGCGGAGTCCTGGACCGCTTCCAAGCGGGATGGCCAAAAGTACAAGGTGAATATCACAACTTGGTACGGCGGGTATTGGGCGGGCGGTGACGAAGGCGACTTTGGCCGACTCAACATCACGCCCGATGGTCTGCGGGTGGATCCGCCGTCGTGGGTCGTTCCCCACGAGGCAATGCATGTGTTCCAGATGCATCAGGGGCGAGGATTCTTGGACAATCCGGCGGTCGGTCCCTGGTGGGAAGCTCACGCCAACTATGGTCGGGAACGCTGGCTCACCTCGTTCTATCGCCACTTCGACCCCAACACCTCGGCGTGGTCGGCTCCCGGCAGTGCGTTTCCGCGGACGGCGCAGCTGTTCCACGGGCACGGGGTCCACTACTACGATCATTGGCCGCTGTTCGTGTATCTCGATGAAAACCCGGACGACCTGCCGGAACTTCGTCCAAGTGCCGACGGCCGTTCCTTTTCGGCGCGGGTTTGGCAGGAATCGCTGCCGGGAGAGTATCTCTACGACACGCTGGGCCGGCTGGCCCCACAGGTCGGGGTGAAGGATCTGCTCGGCTACTACGTCCGCCGCAATGTGACCTGGGACTATTCCCAGCAGCAGTATCTGCGGGCGGCTCTGAACACCCAGGATCCTCGCCTGACCGAACGTCTGCAGTTTTCGGAACTGCGGCGCCGGGCCGATCAACCCGAGTGGTGGGAAGTTCCCCCGGAATCCGCACCCATGCAGGGGGCCTATGCGCTGCATGAACTCGTTCCCGAAGGAACCGGGTCGGGTCGGACGGTGACAGTCCGCTTCCGGGGTTTGCCCCAACCGGAGCGCCTGGCCGACTGGCGGGCTTGTCTGGTGGCGGTCTCCAGCACGGGAAAGGCCCGCTACAGTCCGCTGTGGAACGCGGGTGACCAGTCCATCGTGCTCGAGGCCGGGGAGAGTCGGTTGTTTTTGTCGGTAGCGGCGACTCCGGGTCAGTTCATCCCTGCCCTGCAACTCGACAGCCAGCAACCGTACGCGTCGCATCCGGCCAAGGCCCGGTTCCCCTACGAAATTCAGGTGACGGGCGCGGTGCCCAAGGAGACCCGCCACGAAACCACCGGACTGATCCAGCATGCGAACGGCGGCGGTTGGAAATCGCGCTCCGCCGTGGTCGATGCGTCCGCCTTCATCGGACCCAACGCCCGGGTTCTGAACTCAGCCCAGGTTCGGGGCCGGGCCCGTATTGAGGACTTCGCTCGAGTGACGGACACCGCCCGGGTCTTGGATGACGCGATCGTCGGCGGCCAGGCTTGGATTCGGGATTCCGCCCGGGTGCAGAACTTCGCCAAGGTTCGGGATTCGGCCACGCTGTCGGGAAATGCCCGGGTGTCGGGCCGGGCTCGGGTTGGCGGACATGCCCACCTGATCGAGAATGCGACGGTCACCAATCAGGCCACGGTCAAAGGAGTGACGACGCTGTGGCGCAACGACACCAGCTGGGTGGGTGGCGATTCGGTGCTCGATGGTGATTGTGTGGTGGGCAATCAAATCACCAACGGTTTCCACTTCGGTTGGGAATGGGGTGGGCTTTCGACCGAGACGATTGCCTCAAAGTCGGCGCCACCAGGGTTGTTCGTCGCGTATGAATTTGCCGAAGCGCATGCCTTGCTGGCGCGTGACTTGTACGGGGCGACGGATGGTCTCCTGCGGGGTAATCCAGGGTGGGAGGCCTTGTGGGAGGGACGCCGTGGCGTGCTGCAGCTGACCGGCACCAACTTCGTGGGATTGGAGCGGACGGTGTCGGATCTGGCGGAGATGACTTGGGCGGGCTGGGTTTATTGGGACGGCGGCGAGGATGAACAGCGGGTGGTGGAGTTCACGGGCGGAGCCGAGCGAAGCATGTCCCTCACGCCCCGAAGTTCGGCGGGACTGCTCACCCTGAGGGCTCAACGTGATTCCTTGGTGGAATCCATTTCGGCCGCTCCGTTGGCGCCGCTGCGCTGGCACCATGTGGCCTTCACGCTGCAGGACTCGGTAGCGAAACTCTGGGTGGATGGCCAGATAGTGGCCACTGGACCGTTCACGCTGAAACCCGATCAGCTACTGGCCCCGAATACCGCTTCGACGCCCCAGGAGAACTATCTGGGCCGGGGCCGCTCCGGGAACTTCTTCCGCGGCCGACTGGATTCCATCCGCATTTACCAGCGGGCCCTGACTCCCACGGAAATGGTTCAGTTGGCTGCGCCGCCGCCGGCGGATCCGGACCTGCTGGCGTGGTATCGGCTGAACGCCACCCAGGGAACACTGGTGGAGGATTTCAGTGGCCAGAACCGGCATGGTTCTGTGGTGGGCGGGGCCACGTGGCAGGACGGCGCGCTGACAATAGATGGAACATCGGGCTATGTGCAGACGCCGGTGGCGAATGCCGGAACCCTCACCTTGGCGGCCTGGATCCGTCCGCGCACCTCGGATGATGTCGCCTTCATTGAGAGCGTGTTCGACACGGATGTTCCGGGACAATACGGCAGCGGTTGGGGCCTCGATAATCGGCGGCTCAAAGTGATTCTCGATGACCGGTTCTGGGAGCCGGCGGTGCCGATTCGGCTGAACGAGTGGCAGCACGTGGCACTCACCTTCAACGACCGGCAAGCTCGCCTTTACACCAATGGCCTGCTGGCGGCGTCGCTGAGTTACACTCGGGGGCCGGTTTCGTCGGCGAACTTCAAGCTGGGTCGAAGCAACGCCAACGCGTCCTACTTTGACGGCGCCCTGTCGGATGTCCGCCTGTACAACCGCTTTTTCGCGGCGGCGGACGTCGCCAGCCTATTTTTGGCGAACGAACGGGCGCGGTTCCGACCGGAGCTGAAGTCTGCGGAGTTGGTGGGTTCGGGAACTGTCCGAATCTCAGGAGAACTCCAGCTCAGCAATGTGCCTCCGGTGAGGGTGTCCCTGATGTACGGACCGGTGGATGCAGGGACCAACGAAGTGGCTTGGGAACGGACCCTCGATTTGGGAGTGCGCTCGGCGGGGGCGTTTGTGCAGGAAGTGGTCGGGTTGGAGCAGGGGCAGCGTTATGTCTTCCGGGCTCGGGCGACGAATGCGTTGGGGACGGTGTGGACTGCCGATGCGCTCGAGGTGGTGGCCCCGGTGCCGCCCACTCCGGAGGTCACGTTATCCGCGACGAGGCTCGAGTTGTCCTGGCCCGAAGGAGGATGGTCGCTGTACTTCAGCGATTCGATCAGCCCCGAATTCTGGCGACCGTGGCTGGATTCCCCGGTCGTGGTGGGAGGTCGTGCCTCGCAGGTGCTGCCGTTGGACGGAGCCTTGCGGTTCTTCCGGCTTCAGCCGCGTTGACCGGTGACCTTCTCGAAGCGGGGAAGAGTCTCCCGCGGAGGGCGCGGAGGCGGCAGAGGGGGAGAAACGGGTAAGCGGGAAGCGGGAAGCGGTGGGGATGGACCGCTGGGCCGTCCCCGGTTGGCCAGCGCAGATTGGCCGACCGGCGATTGCTGGTCAGCGCTGGAACGACGTGACGGGTCTCCGTCTCAAAACAGAAACCCCGGAGACTCGTGAACGAATCTCCGGGGTGATCCAAAAACGGGATCAGATTGAATCAGGCCTGGACCCGACGACGGCGCCAGGCGCCGAAGGCCAAGCCAAGGGCTGCGAGGGTGCTGGGGACGGCGGTGGTGGCTTCGGGCACCGGGTTCAACACGATGGAGGTCTCGATGTTGAAGTTGGAGGCCGAGGTGTGGCGCTCCGCGAAGTACAGGTCGAAGTCATAGACTCCACCCGGAACGATGCCCAAGGCCGCGGCGCTGGCGTCCAAATCCACAGTCTGGGTTAGAGCGGAATG
This sequence comes from Verrucomicrobiota bacterium, assembly GCA_017309115.1. Taxonomy (GTDB): domain Bacteria; phylum Verrucomicrobiota; class Verrucomicrobiia; order Limisphaerales; family UBA9464; genus UBA9464. The sequence continues at coordinate 21,223 of JAFLEF010000033.1, forward strand.
AACGCCACCCAAGTCGATGGCCAGCTTGCCATTGATGTACACCCACAGGTCATCATCACCGGTGAAGGTGAACTCCTGGCCCAACTGGTAGGTGAAGGTCGTGTGGATCTCGTAGGTGAAGTGGTAGTTATGGCCGTTGGCGTAGTTGCCGAAGCCCTGACCATCGATCGGGAAGAACGAGGCGTTGGAGTAACCGTAGATGCCGGAACCCGGAGCCGTTTCATTCAAAGTGATCGCGTACGGGATGGTGATGTTCACACCCGGAACGTCGTTGTACCACTGGTTGAAGGTGGCGGCGCTGTTCACCGTGGTGCTGCCCACGCCCACAAAGGTGGGATTCTTCGAAGCCGGGAGCGTGGTGTCCACGAGGCCGGTTTCGGAAGCGATGTTGTACTCGAAGTCCGGATTGGTGGCCGGTGTGAAGTCGCGGATGGTGCCCGCGAGGTTGATCGAGGCGGGACCCGCCAAGAGAGACGAGGCGCCGAGAGTCAGGAGACCGGAATACAGTACGATTTTGGGGAGCATGACGATTTAACTACGGTTGGGGATTAACTGCGCAGGGTCATCAAGTCGGGATCACCGCCAATAGACAATCTTTTTGGGGCGAGTTGGATTTCTTCTGGTTCTAATGATGACCGGAGAGGCATTGTTACTAAGCAAACGCGGTGGTTTCGCGGGTTCTTACCAAAACAAAAGGCGCCCGAGTGCGAAAACACCCGAGCGCCGAGGAACTAGCTTAACAAAGTGAAATCAGGCTTGCGCCATCCGCCGGCGACGCCAGGCCCCGAAGGCGAGTCCCAAGGCCGCCAGAGCGCTGGGAACCACGGCTGACGCTTCCGGAACCGGGTTGGTGTTGAGAGCGATGGAGGTCTCGATCTTGAAGTTGGATTGAGTCGTGTGGCGTTCGGCGAAGTAGAGATCGAAATCGTACGTGCCGCCGGGCACCAGACCGAGAGCAGCGGCTGAAGCTGTAAGGTCCACCGAAGCGGTCTGGGCACCGTGAACGCCACCCAGATCGATGGCTAGTTTGCCATTGATGTACACCCAAAGGTCGTCGTCTCCGGTGAAGGTGAAGACTTGGCCCGGTTGATAGGTGAAGTCCGTGTGAATCTCGTAGGTGAAATGGTAATTGTGGCCGTTGGCGTAGTTGCCAAACCCCTGGCCATCAATGGGGAAGAACGAGCTGCTGGCGTATCCGTAGATTCCCGATCCCGGAGCGGTTTCGTTCAGCGTGATCGCGTAGGGGATGTTGATGTTGACGCCGGGAACGTCGTTGTACCACTGGTTGAACGTCGCGGCGCTGTGGATGGTGGTACTCGAAACCGGCAGGAACACCGGGTCCTTGGAAGCCGGAAGGTTGGGGCTCAGAACGCCGACGTCGTTGGCGATCGTGTATTGGAAGTCCGGATTCGTAGCCGGCGTGAAGTCGCGAACGGTTCCGGTTAGCGAGATGGAGGAAGGTCCGGCCCACAGGGCGGTCGTTCCAGCCACGGTCAACATGGCTGCGAAGAGGGAGGTTGCTTTGGTCATTTTCGATAGTTGGTTTCTGCGCACCCTTCATCTGCACCTCCGGGGCCAATCATCCCTGAGAATTGGTGCCGGGCGACTCAAGGACGGGTGCCAAACCAATTCTCGCCCCCACAAACGAAAGGCCGGGGACAACCCGAAAGTCATCCCCGGCCACCCCACCCCCGGGAGAAACCCCTCCCGGAAAAAGACTTAATCCGACAGACTGAACCGCCCTGAGCTCGTCGACGCCGGGACTGTGACGACATTGTTGCCACCTTCAACAACGAGTGTCTCGAATGTGACCGGCCCGCCTGCCTCGGAGACGTCAGCCCCAAGCTGACTTAGCCACGTCGAAGCGTCGGATAGACGCCTCGCCGAGAATTCGGTTGGCTTGGTTGTCGGCACGGGAAGCGGGGTGAGTTTGTGGGACGGAACTGCCGTGGGCAAGACTCCGTCATGACAAACTCGCTGGAACCAGCTCGAACCAACTCGCGGCCGCCAGCCCTCGGCTGGCCCCTTAGCCAATGAAATTTTGGGGAATCCCAGGGAGGCTGCGACACATCTCGGCGATTCCCGCTTGAATCCTCCATGCCGATGGCTCCGTTTCCCTGTGTAAATGGCGTATCCGATCCGAAAACGACATGGTAGCCTCCTTTCACCTTGTTAGCGTTGAGCCGTTTTCCGGGGCGTTCCCGGGTCGGCGGCTCGGCCGACTTGGATGTAAGCCACTCCCACCACGACTCGTTTGTCGGGAATCAGATCCTGCCATGAACCGAATCCTTGTCCCGCTCTGGCTGCTACTGGGCCAACTGGCGGTTGTTGCCTCACCTTTTGCTACCGACGAAACGGGTAATGCCCCGCCGAAGCCCCAGTCCATCGTGACCACCAATTGTCACAACCTGTTTAAAGTCACCGCTCGAATCTTTTCAGGCGCCGAGCCCGAAACCGAGGCCGCTTTTGCGGAACTCGCCCAACTGGGCGTCAAAACCCTCATTAGTGTGGATGGCGCCGAACCGGCTGTGGAACTGGCCCGCAAGCATGGTCTTCGCTATGTACATTTACCCATCGGCTACGATTCCATTCCCTCCAATCGGGTGGCCGAACTGATGTTTGCCGCCACCGAACTGCCGGGTCCGATCTACCTGCATTGTCACCACGGCAAGCACCGGGGACCAGCGGCAGTAGCGGTCATCTGCTTGGCGGCCGAAGGCTGGACCCGTGATCAGGCCACCCAATGGTTGAAGCAAGCAGGCACCGCGCGGGAGTACCGAGGCCTATACCGGGCGGTCACTGATTTCAGCCCTCCCACGGTCACCCAGTTGAAGTCGGTCCAGTCGCTTCCGGAAATTGCCCAGCGCTCCTCGTTGGTGGAGCAGATGGTCGCCTTGGACCAACACTGGGAACGCCTGAAGCAGATTCAGAGCAACGGTTGGAAGGTCCCTCCCCAACATCCTGACCTGCGGGCGGACCAGGAAGCGACTGTCCTTTGGGAACACCTTCGCGAACTTCAACGCCTTCCCGAAAATGCCGCCCGGCCGGTGGACTATCGCGACAAATTGGAAGCGTCTGAACAGGCTGCGCAGGCGCTCCGCTCCGCCTTGGCCGTTCCTCAGGCCACCAGCGAATCGCTCGATGTCCCCTTTCAGGACCTCAACAAATCCTGCACCAGTTGCCATAAGGTTTATCGGAACTGAATTTCCCGTGGGAACGTCTTTTAATTGTCTCGTCCGGCTTCTGACGTTTGGACTCGCCCTAGTGGTCTCGGCGGGCGCCCTTTCCGCCAATCCCGTCCTCGACTGGTGCGCCCTGATGCTGGATGCGATTCGGACCGACAATACCAGCCCCACACTCAGCAGCCGCAATCTCGCAATCCTCAACATCGCCACGTACGACGCCGTCAATTCCATTCGTCGAACTCACCAGCCGTATCTGCTCCAAGTCGAGGCTTCCACCAATACCTCATTGGACGCCGCGGTCCTGGCGGCGGGTCGGGAAGTAATGCTCACGCTCTATCCCAGCTTTCGGCCGCGAACCGAGGATCTCTACGACACGCAACTGAGCGCCCTCCCCCAGTCCGCAGCGGTGACCAACGGTCTGGCGGTGGGCCGGGAAGCGGCCTTGAAAATCATCGCAGCCCGGAGTGCCGACGGCGCCAACACCGACGTCCCGTACATTCCGAGTTCAGCGCCGGGACAATGGCGCCGAACGGCCCCGTTCTTTCGGCCTCCGCTCACTCCCCAATGGCGGCATGTCCGTCCGTTTTGTCTTCCGAGTCTGACAGATTTCCTCCCCCAGCCTCCCCCTGCTTTAGACAGTCCCGAATACGCCGCCAGCTTGAATGAAGTTCGGCGTCTGGGAGGGAAGACCAACACCGAACGGACCCCGGAGCAGTCGCAGATTGCGACCTTTTGGTCGGACTTCAGCTACACCGCCATGCCGCCGGGGCACTGGCATGAGATCGCCGCCACGATTTCCCGCGACCGCTCGCTTTCGATTGAGGATTCGGCCCGATTGTTTGCCCTCATGGGCCTGGCCCAAGCCGATGCCGCCATCGTGTGTTGGGAAGCGAAATATCGGTGGAACCTCTGGCGACCCATCACCGCCATCCAAAGGGCGGCAGAGGACAATAACCCGCTCACCGAACCTGATGCCGCTTGGGACCATTTCCTGGTGGCACCTCCCTTCCCAGCCTACACCAGTGGTCATAGCAGCTTTAGCATGTCCAGCGCCCAGGTGTTGACACACTTTTTCGGGACTGACGCCATCTCCTTTACGGCGCGTTCGGACTCCTTGCCCGGGGTCTTTCGGAAGTTCACCAGCCTCTCGGCCTGTGCCGAGGAAGTGGGCATGAGCCGGATTTACGGGGGAATCCATTTTCCGTTCGACAACGAGGAGGGCAAACGGACCGGCGGGTTGGTCGGCGATTTCGTCAGCAAGAATTATCTACTGCCAATCGATTCTTTGCCGCAGATCCGATTTGAAGGGTTCACCAATGACCTGCCCCGGCTGCGAGTTCACGGCCAGGTGGGCCGACCCACCATGCTGGAGGTTTCCACGGACTTGATGAACTGGCAGAAGCTGCGGACCAACGTGGCCGTGACCGGCGGATTTAGTTTGGTCGGCGAGCGGGCTGCGGGTGTGGAAGCCGTCTTTTATCGGGCCTGCGAGTGATCAACCGCACCGCTCAATCCGCTCGAAATTCCCATGGTATCTCCCGTCCTTCGAAACTGTCTTGTGGTCGCTCGGCCATTGCTTCTGTCATTCAGCCTGGGATTCGCGGCTTCGTTGGTGGCCCAGTCCCCTGCGTTGATCGGGCGTGAGGTTGCCGTGGCCCGACACCTGGAGGATGGGCAGGAGACCATGATTTCAATTCCCGAACTCCTGGCCCACGGTCGGCAGTTGTTCGACGCCAACTGGACCGGCCAGGAAGGCGGAGGCCGGCCGCTTACCAAGGGCAATGGGAATCCCCTCGCGGATCCCACCGAACCTTTGGTGTTCCCGCGGAACTTCAACCGTATCTCCGCTCCGGACGCCAACTCCTGTTTTGGCTGCCACAATTCCCCCAGCTCCGGCGGCAATGGCGACATCGTGGCCAATGTTTTTGTGCTCGGTCAGCGCTTCGATTTTGCCACCTTCAATGGCAACGAAAGCCTGCCCACCAAGGCGAACGTCGATGAACTGGGCCGGCCGGTCACGTTACAGACGATCGCCAATTCCCGGGCGACCTTGGGAATGTTTGGGTCGGGTTACATTGAGATGCTGGCCCGACAGATGACGACCGAATTGCAGGCTATTCGGGATGCCACGGTTCCGGGATCAACCAACGCGCTCACCACCAAGGGAGTTTCGTTCGGGTCCCTGATTCACCGACCGGATGGAACGTGGGATACATCTCAGATCCAAGGTTTGCCGGCCCCAAGTGTGTTCGCTTCCGGAGCCACTCCGCCCAACCTGCTGGTTCGTCCCTTCCATCAGGTCGGCAATGTCATTTCCCTTCGGCAATTTTCGAACAACGCCTTCAATCATCATCACGGCATCCAATCCACCGAACGTTTCGGTTTGGGTACGGATCCCGATGGCGACGGTCACCGGGACGAGCTGACCCGAGCTGATGTTACCGCCGTAACCTTGTTCCAAGCCACGCTTCCGGTACCAGGCCGCGTGATTCCCAATCAGCCGGAAGTGGAGGAAGCAGTCCTGGTGGGCGAAGCGAAGTTCCAGGCGATCGGCTGTGCGGTTTGCCATGTTCCGAACCTCCCGTTGACCCAGTCGGCTTGGGTGTACACCGAACCCAATCCATTTAATCCGCAGGGCAACCTCCGGCCCGGTGAAGCTCCGGCGGTTACCGTGGACCTGACCGGACCCGAGGTCCCGGCTCCCCGACTCCAGCCGATCAACGGAGTGGTCTGGGTGCCGGCCTTCACCGATCTGAAACTGCACGATATCTGTAGTGGTCCGACCGATCCCAATGTCGAGGCGATCGACATGAATCAGCCGGCGGGTTCGCCCGGTTTCTTTGGGGGCAACCGCTTGTTCCTGACGCGAAAGCTGTGGGGTGCCAGCCGGAAGCCGAATTTCTTTCACCACGGCCAGTACACTACGATGCGGGAAGCCATCTTGGCGCATGCCGGAGAAGCGCTCGTTTCGCGGAATGCCTTCGAGGCTCTGTCGGCTCACGAGCGGGATTGTGTGGTGGAGTTTTTGAAGACGCTGCAGGTACTGCCAGCCGGGACGCCACATCTCTTCGTCGACGAAGCGGGCCGGGCCAAATCCTGGCCGCCCGCCCGGTTTACCCGACTGACCCAACTTGCGCCGACCCGGCTGCGCTTGGAATGGGCGGGCAGTGGATCGCTATACGCCCCGGCGCGATTGCTGCAATTGCAGCGCTCCGGAGGGCTTTCCAGCGCCTGGGAGAATGTGGGTTCGGTCGAGGCTAGTTCGGCGGAGATTTCCACCGAACACCCGGCGGAATTCTACCGGCTCCAACCGCAGGGATCCTGGTAACCGGAACCGCGCTTCTCTTGGCGCCGACAGCGTCGTAGCGTGGGCCTCACGCCGGTCCGGAAGAGTTCGCGCTGGCGAGCTTCAACATGACAATTCTTCGCGCGTGGCTGTTGCTCGGATTGACGTTCTCTCTGCGGGCGGCTCCAGATCCATTGCCGCGTTCCACTCCAGCTGCGGAAGGCATTGATCCCGTTCGCCTCGCGCGAATCGGGGAGCTTCTTCAAGGGGAGTTGAAGGCTGGGCACTATGCTGGGGCCAATGTCCTGGTGGCGCGACACGGCAAGATCGTGGACTGGCAGAGTTTTGGCGTGCGGGACATCACCTCCGGAGCGCCGATGCAGCCCGACACGATTTGCCGCATCTACTCGATGTCCAAAGTAGTGACAGCCGCGGCGGTGCTTCAGTTGTTCGAGCAAAACCGGCTGCTCCTGAACGATCCGGTGACGCAGTGGTTGCCCGAGCTCAAGAATCTGCAGGTGTTCGTCGGCGGAACGGCGGCCGAGCCCCGGCTCGAACCGGCGACCAACGCGATCACCGTTAAGATGCTGCTGAATCACACCGCCGGCTTCACCTACGACTTCTTCCAGTTTTCCCCAGTCAACGAACTCTATACCAAGGCGGATCTGTGGAATTCCCAAACGCTCGATGAGTTCGTGAACAAGGTCAGTCGCCTCCCGCTCGTGGCCCAGCCGGGGGTGGCTTTCAACTACAGCATTAGCGATGATCTCCTCGGGTTGCTGGTCCAGCGGATAAGCGGGGAGCCCTTCGATCAGTACATCGCCCGGCACATTACCCAGCCGCTCCAGATGAACGATACGGCGTTCGATGTGCCGATGGAGAAGCGGGGGCGACTGGCCAAGTTGCACGAGATTCGGGACGGCAAACTGCAGCCTGCCGCCGCCATCCTGGGCTCCGACGCGGAGCCGGGCAAAGGCATCCCGTGCGGTGGCGCTGGTCTGTTTTCCACCATTGGCGACTACGCGCGGTTTGCGCAGTGCCTGCTCAATGGCGGCGAACTGGATGGGGCTCGCATCCTGGGGCGCAAGACGATCGAACTCGCGCGAATGAACTCCCTACCAATGGGCGTGGGAGCCTTCAGTCCATACGACGGTTGGGGTTTGTTCAGTGCTCTGGAATTGGATCTGGCGCGGAGCAGTCGGCTGGGCTCGGTGGGCACGTTCTTCTGGAGCGGCGCCGCGACCACACATTTCTTTGTGGATCCCCAGGAGGAACTCGTCGCCCTGGTGTTCTGTCAGCACTTTCCCTTCGATCAGTTCGGACTCTTCGGCCGATTCCACATCGCCGTGTATCAGGCTCTGGAATAGGTCGCGCAGTTGGGATTGCTCGATCCGCGGGGCCTGCCGGTGGCAGGCGCGGCCACCGCGCGGAAGCTCCTCAATCCCCGTCTGCCTTCGAACGAACTGATGCGCCGAACGTAGGGCGCACGTCACCTACTTGCCTTCGCCCGGCAAGGGCACCTGACCGGGGCGACCGAGGTAGTACAGCAGATCGCGCAGTTCCTGTTCCTTCAGTTGGGCCAGCAGGCCTTCCGGCATCATGGACTGGTCACTTTGCTCGACTTTTTCCACCTCCGCCCGGGGCAGCTTCACCAACTCGGTCGCGGTCTGAATGACATACCCATTGGCGTCCAGACTCTTCACCACCCCCATCACCACGCGACCATCCTTGGTCTCCACGCTGGACGCCCGGTACTCGTTCGGGATGACGGCATTGGGGAACAGAATGTTCTGCAGGAGATAATCCAGGTCGCCGCGATTGGCGCCCGTGATGTCGGGTCCGACCGCTCCACCAGAGTCGAAGAGGTGATGGCACTGCGCGCAGACCTTGTTGTACACGACGCGTCCGCGGGAACCGTCCCCGGGAGTGGAACCGCCCGCCCAATAGACTTTCTTGGTCTTCTCGATCTCCGCCTGCATGTCCGGGCTGGTGTCCTTCATAACACCCCAGACCTGGGTGATCTGATCAACCAAGGCGGGATCCTTAAGGTTGCGCAACTGGCGAACGATGTCGGCGGTGAGGTCGCTCTTGGGCACGGACCCGGAGGCTACCGCGGTGAGCAGCGGTTTGGCGTAGGCTGGTCGCGAGGCCAGGGTGTTCAAGGCGTCCCGCTTCTCCCCGGGGGTCAGTTGCCCGTAGGCGGCGAGCACCACGGTTGGGGTCCGGGCGTCGTCATAACTGGCCAAGCCTCGTAGGGCCACGGCGCGAACCGCTGGATCCTGGGCCAACGCTTGCAACACTGGAGGCAGCTCGGGATCCCGGGCCGCCAACAGGGAATCCAAGGCCTTGCGACGAGCGCCCGCATCCGCCTGGCCGTCCTGGGCCGTCTTGCGCAGGGCTGCGCGGGCGTTCGGACTGCCAAATGTGAGGGACAGGGACTGGGTCAGAGTGCGAACCTCGGAGTCCGGACTGTTCGCGAGTTTGGTTTCCACGGCATCCCAACCCGCCGGCATGGGGGCGGATCGTCGTCCCTGGAGGGCCGCCGTCAGACCGCGAAGCAGGTCCAGTTGGAATTGGGCGTCGTCGGACTGCGCGAGCAGTTGGGCGAGTTGCGGCAAGGAATCAGCCGCCTGAAGCGAGGTTCCGGTCAGCAGCACCAAGGCACATAGGAGAAGGACTTTCATGCGAACAAAGGCAGAAGTGTAGTCGCCGGGAGGCGGAGGAGCGGGGCTCAGTTCCGGGCCAGGCTGCCCGTGGCGAGACGGCGGGCGATGAACTCCCGAACCTTGGGAATTCGGCAGGCCTTGAGTAGGGCAATGGCCCGGTCAGGATCAGTCGCCACACCGCCTTCGGCCGCCATCCAGTACAGTTGCGGTAGATTGTGATCCGTGGCGTCGCCTGCGTGCTGCACCAGTGCGGTGAGAACGTCCCAGCGTTGTTCGACGGGAATTCGTTGCAGTCCTGAGGCGACGAAACGGCGCACCACCGGCGAGGGATCCTGAGCGGCTAAGCGGCCCAAAGCGGCCACCGATTCGCGGGCGGCGGGTTGCTGCCAGTCGGCCGCGGCGGTGTATGGGGCATTCTCGAGATTCAGTTGGATGGCCCAACCGCGCAGCATCTCGTCCTGATTGAGCGCCTCCGCGGTCTCGAAGGGCAAACCACCCGTCTGGGCGAGGGACCACAGGGCCCGCAGTCGGGCGGGACGGTCCGTGCTGGTCTTGAGCACCTTGACCAAATACGCGCGTGCCGAAGCGAGCGCCGCTCCCCCGGCCTGCCGTTCCTGCAACAGCCGTCGGGCATGGCGGCTCATCCACTCGTTCTTGGAGGGAACCAACTGTGCCAATTCGTCGTCGCTCAACCGCGCCAGGTTAACCTGGGTCTTCGGTGTGTTGCCGTAGACCACCTTGTACACCCGGCCATTGCTGCGGTCGTGGCCGTCCTCCCGATTGTGGTGGCACTGGTTCTTGTCGTACCAGTCGATGATATACACGGAGCCATCCGGGTCGTACCGCTGGTTCAGAGTCTGGCTCCACGTGTCATTGAAGTTCAGGAAATCGGACCCGTGTTCGCCAATGTAGCCGGATCCGGACGGAACCGGGCGATCCACGTTGAGGCGCTGGCCGTGAATGTTGCCGATGAAGAGTTGGTTCCGGTATTCAGCGGGCCAGCTGGTGCCGAGGTATGCCATCAGACCGGCGTGGGCGTGGCCGCCGCCGGAGGCATCACTCCGGCCGTTGCCAGCGTGCGGACCTTGATTGCCGGCATAGTGGAGGTGATCCGCCACCGTGGTGATGTCTTCGTATACGTACGGGAAGACGGGTTTGCCGCTGCGGGCATCGCGTGACTTCGTGTTGCGAGCGGCTTCGGCCAGGTTCAGGCAGTAGTGTTCGCCGCCCTGACGAGTAATCCGAGCGCCCTGGACCATGTGGAACAGGTGCGGGATGACGCACATTTCCGCCCAGAGATTGCCGTACTCGTCGAAATCGATGCCCCAGGGATTGGAGCCGCCTTCGGTGAACACTTCGAACCGATGTTGAACCGGCTGATAGCGCCAGACCCCGGCGTCCACCCACTGACGGTCGGTGGCGGCGGTTCCCGGTTTGCCCACGTTCGAGGGGCAGAACACGCCATGGCAGCCGTAGAGCCAGCCATCTGGACCCCAGGTAAACGTGTTCAGCGTCTCGTGGGTGTCGGCGGAGTAGTTCCAGCCATCCAATAGCACCTGCGGAGCGCCTGCCGGTCTCGGGGAATCGCCGTCCGCAATGGGAATGAACAGTAGATAAGGCGCCGCGCCGACCCACAGGCCACCGAAGCCGTACTCAATCCCGGAGATCAGATTCACGCCTTCCAGGAACACGGTCCGGCGATCGAAGCGGTGGTCGCCGTCCGTATCTTCGAACACCAGGATGCGGTCCTTGCCGTTGAAGATGTCCTTTTGGATTTCCTCCGCGGTTCCGTTCTTGGGGGGATGCCCCACCCGCTTGGGATAGGTGAAGCCTTCCGCCACCCAGAGCCGTCCCCGGTCATCGTCGCAGAACGCGATGGGCTGCTGGACGTCGGGTTCCGAGGCGAAGACGTGCAGCTTGAATCCGGGCGGCAGGGTGGCTTTCTGGACCGCTTCCAGGGCCGACAAGCCAGCGAACAGCACGGAATCGGCCGGAGGCGGCTCGTTCTTGCGGGCCTCGGCCAGCGTGTACTCCTGGGGTGGCTGGGGTCGGGTGGGATGGAAGACGAATTCGTCGAAGTTGAGGTGTCCCCAGTGCCCAGAACGATCGTCCACGAGTCGAATGAAGATCTCTTGGCCGACCCGGTCCTTCAGATCCACGACCACCGGCCGAAGGGTCTCGTTCTCGGTCCCGCTGATCTTGAAGAACACGTTGCTGGAGCCGGCGTCCACCAGTTCCAAACGGGTCTCCGGCCAGGCTCCCGCCGCGAATCGGAAGCTCGCCCAAGGTTGCGTGACCTTGAAGGAGCGGGAGGTCAGCGTGCCCTTCGGGTCGTCGCCCACTTTTTCGTAGCCACCAATCCAGTATTCTCCGGCGTGGGTCGAACTCATGTCGGCCCGTCGCGCCTTGACCAGATCGCCCCGGACGGGTTGGCCCTGGAAGGCCGTTCCGGTTGCCGTCCAATCGGTCAAATCCCCGGTCTCAAACCCCAGATTGAGGGGACGACCCTGGGAATCCACCGGAGGTGTCCCCTCCGCTCCATGAACGTTCCAGGCCAGCATCAAGGCACCCAGCACCAACGGAGCGGAGAAGGAAACGCGCGACATCACAGTCAATGAATCAAGGAATGGTTGCTCGATAGAAGCTGTTTCCGGCCGGGGCATTCAAAATGACGGTTTCTGTCGTGTTGGCGAGGGTCACTGATTGCACCACCGACCACGCCCCGCCACCCAGGGAATCCTTCCGCTCCAGGTTCACGGTCGTACCCGCCTGGCCCGTCAGGGTAATTTGCAAGGAGCCACCGGTCAGGGCCAAGGACAGCACCGGCGGTTCGGTGGGCGTCACCGTGGCTGGATCCGTCAGATCCGGAATGCCATCCTGATCGGTATCGTTCGGATCGTTCACGAACATGTCCCACAGATCGAATTCGTCCTGAAACGGGGTCCCGGGAATGCCGTCCAGAAAGAAGAAAGAGCCGGCATACCAAGGCCGCGTGGCGATGCGATCCAAGAACAGTTCTACGCCATCGACCTCGTAGGTGCCCAGAACCTCCATCGTGACTTGATCCGGAGCCGACCATTGCGTGGGCTGCCGTTCCAGCGTGCGAGAATCTGTCACCCTCAGGGGGAAGGCGCCCGTGATCTTGCCCTCTCCGCCAGCCCGGGTCAGATCCACACTCGCCGTCACGGTGCCACCGATCATCGTGGCCGGCGTGTACGTCAGTTTGCCCTCGTATTGGAAGATTTCGAAGGTGTGATCGAAGGATAGTTGATCCCCAATGGGCGACGGGGACGGTAAGGACAGGGTGACGGTTCCCAGGTTTTGCCCTGCGGCACGCGACCAGGAGGCCACGACCGGTTCGGGTCCGTTGCCAAAGTCCACCGAGCCCGAGGTCTGGGCGCTGATCTCATTCTCCACCTCCAGAAAGTCCGTCAGAAAGTTGAGATTGGAGTCTCCGGACCGGGGGATATCAACTTCGAGAAACGCCACATAACCCACTTCGAACAGGGTGTCTTCGAGATAGAGGAACGTTTCGTAGCCAATGGTCCCGCTCGCGGCGTACCATTCATTGTTAAGGGAAACGATATCACCTTCGTCGGTGAAGTCGGCGGTGAAGTTGGCCTGGTACGTGGAGCCCGCCGCGTCCTCTGCCGAAGCGGAGTAAACGGCCAACGATTGGCAGGCGATTTTTACCGTGGCCTCATTGGCTGACGCTAGGGAGGTGAGGGCGCCGAGCAGGATGGCACCGGTCATCAGTCGGGGTTGCATGTCGTAAACGATGTCTAATTCCCAGAAAACCGGCAAGCAGGGAGTAGACCCAACCCGATGGCCTGGTCGCCCGGCGAAGGAGGTCCGCCGGGCGCAGGGTGTGGAACCTTTGAAAACTCAGAGCCGGTTCAACGCGCTCAGGACCGCTTTCATGGAAGCGAGTTCAATGTTGGTGTCCACGCCGGCACCCCATTTGGTGTGGCCGTCTGTGGTCTTGATCTGGATGTAGGCGATGGCGCTGGCCTCGGTTCCAGCGCTGAGGGCGTGCTCCTTATAGTAGGCGACGCTGAACGGCGGCGCTCCGGCCGAGACCAAGGCATCGACGAAGGCGGCGATGGGGCCGTTGCCCCGGCCGGTGACGGCAACTTCCCGACCGTCACGGCGCAGTGAGGCGCGGCACTCAAACAACCGCTCCACGCCGTCGGCATGGAAGTGATGCAGTTCCCACGGTTGGGTCCGCTCGATGTACTCCCGCCAGAACATCGTTCGCAGTTCCTCCGCTTTGACCTCCCGTCCGAGCGCATCCACTAGGTCGTTGGCAATGGGGCCAAATTCGCGCTGCAGGTCCTTGGGCAATTCGATGCCGAATTCACGTTCGAGCAGAAACGCAACTCCACCCTTGCCGGATTGGCCGTTGACGCGGATCACCTCGTGGTACTCGCGGCCAATGTCGGAAGGATCGATGGTGAGATAGGGAACGTCCCAGTGTGGCTGTCGCGCCTTGGCCCATTCGGCGAGACCTTTCTTGATCGCGTCCTGATGCGATCCGCTGAAGGCCGTGAACACCAGTTCACCGGCATAGGGCTGACGCGGGGGAACTGTCATGCCGGTGCAGCGTTCATACACTTCCCGCACTGCGTTGAGGTCGGTAAAGTCGAGTTGGGGGTCGAGGCCGTGCATGTACAGGTTCAGTGCGACGGTGACCAAATCCAGGTTGCCGGTGCGTTCCCCGTTGCCGAAGAGTGTTCCTTCGACGCGATCTGCTCCGGCCAGCAGTCCCAGTTCGGTGGCGGCGACCCCGGTGCCCCGGTCGTTGTGAGTGTGCAGGCTGATGACCAGGGCCTCCCGGTTGCGGATATTGCGGGAGATCCATTCGATCTGATCGGCGTACACGTTGGGCATCGCGACCTCCACCGTGTCGGGCAGATTGAGGATCATCTTGTTCTCGGCGGTCGGTTGCCACACATCCATGACCGCTTCGGAGATCTCCTTCGCAAACTCGACTTCGGTGGCGCTGAAACTCTCCGGCGAATACTGGAGGCGAACCCGGGTGCCCTTCAGCCGGGGCAGCCGCTCGTGGATCCAGCGAGCACCTTGCACGGCAATCGCTTTGATCTCGTCCTGCGTTTTGCCGAAGACCACCCGGCGCTGGGCCGGGGAGGTAGAGTTGTAGAGGTGAATGATGACGCTCTTGGCACCCACCAAGGATTGCACGGTACGTTCAATCAGGTCCTCGCGAGCCTGAACCAGGACTTGGATGGTGACGTCGTCGGGGATTCGGTTTTCCTCGATGAGCCGGCGGTTGAAGGCGAACTCGGTATTGGAAGCGGAAGGGAATCCCACTTCGATTTCCTTGAAGCCACAGTTCACGAGGGACTGAAACAGTTCGAGTTTCTGGGCGACGTTCATCGGCACGGCCAGGGCCTGATTGCCATCGCGCAGATCCACACTGCACCAGATGGGGGCGTGCCGGAGTACCTGATTCGGCCAGCGGCGGTCGGGAAGATGGATGGGCGGGTACGGGCGGTATTTTTCAGCGGGATTCTTCAGCATTGCAGTTCAGGATGGATGTGGTGCGCCACGCGTCGGCTACCCGGAGGTGAAAACAAAAAGCCCCACCGCCGGTTCGCGGCGATGGGGCGGAAAGCGATGTGAGCATTCAACAGACCCCGACCACCGCGCGGCTGAGCGACAGCAGCGCGTTAAGTGTAAGTCGAAGTCCGAGGAGGCGGATCACGGGAAAGGGTGTAACGGGCGGGATGTTGTCGGGCAAGTCCGATTCCTGGCGGTTCGCCAGCGGCCCGGCTGTATCAGCGGTCTCGATCGAGCAAATACTTCGCCAGGGCTTCGAGGGCGACGGCCCGACCGCGGAAGGGCTTCAGGGCGGCAAATGCCTTGCCGGTCAACTGGGCGGCGATCTTTTTCGATTTCTCCAAGCCGACGAGGCGCGGGTAGGTCGCCTTTTGTGCGGTCACGTCTTTTCCGGCGGTTTTGCCCAGAGTCTCAGTCGACTGGGTGACGTCCAGAATGTCGTCGATGACCTGGAAGGCGAGGCCGACGTGATAGCCGAAGTCGGTCAGGGCCTGCAGTTGGGCCGGAGTGCAGTTGGCGCTCATGCCGCCGAGACGAACCGAGCAGCACAGCAGTGCGCTGGTCTTTCGCTCGTGGATGTAGCGGAGTTGGGCGACGGACAGATCCTTCCCCTCGCCTTCCAGGTCGGCGACCTGACCAGCGATGAGTTGCAGCGATCCGGACGCCTTGGCCAGTTCGAGGATGAGATCCTGATGGGTGTATCGCTTCCAGGACCGGGCCTGAGCGGCGATTTCGAAGGCCTGGGTCAGCAAGGCATCTCCGGCCAGCACGGCAATCCCTTCGCCATAGACCTTGTGGTTGGTGGGTTTGCCCCGGCGGAAGTCGTCGTTGTCCATGGCCGGTAGATCGTCATGGATCAGCGAGTAGGTATGGATGCACTCGACGGCACAGGCGAGGGGCATGGCCTCGGAGTCGTTGCCGCCACACGCCTCTGCGGCGGCGAGCACCAGAGCGGGTCGCATCCGCTTGCCACCGGCGAATAGCGAATACCGCATCGCCTGATGAATCGTGGCCGGGCGGGCGGTTCCTTTCGGCAGGAATCCATCCAAAGCCCGGTCGACCGCGTGGGAGCGGGACTTGACCCAGGCCGACAGATCGAACGGAGCGGATTTCGACATGCGAGGGGAAAGCTTAGAAAGATTTCCCGGGTCAGCACAAAGACCAAATCGTCGCTCGGACTCCCCTATCTTGGGAGGGTTCCGGTTGAGGCTGGATTAACGCAAACGCCAAGTGATCCGGGCTTTGTTCAAGTCGTAAGGCGACATTTCGCAGCGGACTCGATCGCCCACGCTGAGGCGGATCCAACGCTTGCGCATTTTTCCGGAGATGGTGGCCAGCACGAGATGCTGGTTGGCGAGTTCAACGCGGAACATGGTGCCCGGGAGCACCGTATGGACACGTCCCTCTACTTCGATTGGTTCTTCTTTCATGATGGCTGCTCACGGGTCCTGACGGTCCTGGCGACATCTCACCGACCGGTGAAAGAGAGACGCACCCTGGCTTAAGTCGACACGAACACCCGCGTATGGGGAGGACAGGAGAAGCACTCGAATCGGCCTGCCGACGGACCGGAACGATCGGCTCGCGCATTCAACACCACGGGAGCGAGCCCGATCCCATCCGAGCGTGGCTGCCGCGTTTCAGTATTCCGAAGGGGATTTCCGGCAGAACCCGCGACTGAACGATGTCCTTCGGGAGTCTGCCCGGACGGAACCAGAACCGCAGTCGAACAGGAACCGCCAATCTGACGATTTCGAGGGATCTAGGCAAAGGGCATTATCAACAATCTGACTCCTCTGATTTGGAAAGAGAATGGGCCCGTGGGTGACCAAGCAGCACCAGGAAGTGATTTCGAACAGGCGCGACCGTGACGACGTCGACTACAGCAATTCACGCGGTCTGGGGGGAAACATTTTGACCGGTTGGGTGGCGGGCATTAAACGGTTTCCGCGCGTTGGATGAATTCGAGATGATGGAACCAAGATGAATTTCACAGCCGGCCTGTTGGCCGCGAATCAGGGTGGCTTCACGCTGACCTATATTTGGGATCAGGCGACGCCCGAGGCCAAGGTCATCATCATCATCTTGGTGTTCTTCTCGATTTTCGCCTGGTCGGTAATGGGCTCCAAAGCCATCCAAATGCGCCGGGCTCGCCGACTAAATCACTATTTTGAAGCGGAGTTCCGAGAGCAGAAGTCGGTCCTCGCTATTTTTGATCGGAAACTCCAGGTGCAAGGGTGTCCCTTGTTTTCCGTGTATCTGGACGGATGCACTGATTTGGATGGTCATTTGCAAGGTCCGGATGGCCAACGGAAGGAGTTTGCCACGCTCAAGGCGCTCGAACATGTGAAGCGCGCCTTGGAAGGGTCAGTTGCTCGGGAATCTCTGCGTCTGGAATCAGGCTTGGTGTTGTTGGCGGCTGCAGTAAGCGGCGCGCCTTTTCTTGGTCTGCTGGGAACCGTCTGGGGCGTGATGGATGCCTTCGGTGGGGTGGCGATCGCAGCACAGGCGGGTTCACGGGCGGATTTGGCGGTCATGGCGCCCGGCGTGTCGGCGGCGTTGGTGACTACGGTGGCCGGACTGCTGGTCGCAATTCCCTCCATGTTTGGCTACAATTGGCTGGTTCACACCCTTCGGGTCCACACTGTCGAACTCGATAACTTCGCCCAAAGTCTCGCCTCCAGGATGGAGACTGAGTTCTTGAAGGACGAGTAGTTGGTTGAGCCATCTCCGAACGGCACCTTTTCCCATGCGCCGCTTCTCCCAACGCAACTCGCTGGTGACGCTGAACGACATCAACGTCACCCCGTTGCTTGATCTGGCGTTCGTGCTGCTGATCATTTTCATCATCACGACTCCGTTGATGGAACAATCGGTGAACCTTCGGTTGCCGGTCGGCGGCGCCAACAAGTCCGCCAAGCCCGAGGATGTCGTCTTGGCGGAGGTTCGGCCGGATGGGGTGTACTATTTGCGGGGCCGGCCCTTGGGGGCGGATTTGCGCGTTTTGGAGTCCCGTTTAGTCGACGAGTACCGGAAGAATCCCAATCTGGTGGTCCGCATTCGGGCGGACGCCGGCGGTAAGTTTGAGCTGCCGATGAACATCATCGAGATCTGTCGGCGCAACGGGATTACCCGTTTCGATATTGCAACTGAACCTCCTGCCCGACGTTGACCATGGATCGCCTCCAGCAGCGTGCCCTGATGAGTTCGACTGCCGCGCATGCGGCGGTTCTGGCACTGGTGCTGCTGGCAGGTGGTTGGGCGGCTCGCAAGGCGGTTCCAACCGAAGTTCCATTTCTCGAGATTATCCCTACCGACCTCAAGCTGACCATGGGCGACCAAATTGGGGGAGGAACGCCCAATCCGCGTCCGCTCGACCGAGTGGAGGGAATGCCTGCTCTGCCGAAGGTGACCACCCCTGATTCGGTGGTAGCTCCGGTTCCGCCGAAAGTGGAGACCAAGCCGATTGAACCGCTGCCCGAACCCAAGAAGGTCGAAAAACAGGAGAAGGTTGAGAAGGTTGAAGCCGCCAAGTCCGAGCCGGTTAAGACCGAGCGTAAAATCGAAGTGTCCAAGGAAGTCCGGCCAACCGCCAAGGCTCAGGATGTCGATGACACAAAAAAAGCCGATAAACCGAAGATACAAGTCAGCAAACAGGTCCGGACGCTGAGTTCGGCCGACAAGCAAAAGGCGGAACGAGAGGCTCGGGAGGCGCGCGAAGCACAGGAAGCTCGGGAGGCGGCCGCGTCCGCCGCCCAGGCTCGAGCCCAACGTTCAGCCAATGCGCAAAAACTGGCCTCCCGACTGACCGGAGCCGCCGTCGGAGTATCCCAGAAAGTGGGTGGTTCCACGCAAATAGAGATGCCCGGACCGGGTGGGGCGGCCTACGCTCCTTACACCTCCTGGCTGCAAACGTTCCTTTATCAGCAGTGGCGTCGGCCCACGAGCAGTTCGTCCAATCAGGAATGGGTGGGGCTGAACCTCACCATCTCCAAGGATGGAACGGTTCTCGGCGTCTCGATCACGCGTTCCTCCGGGATCCGTTCCCTGGATGCTTCGGTTGAGGAAATCTTCCGCCGCCACCCTAAGTTGCGTCCTCTTCCTGACGAATACCAAGAGCCTCGTCTGGTTGTCCCAGTGAAATTTGTGCTCGAAGCCCCCGGGTCCTTATGAAGTTTGGTTGTCGATTCCGTTGCTCCCCCCGCAGTGCTGTTGTGGCGCTGTGGCTCGCCTGTTCCTCCGCCTTGTCCGCTCAGGATAGTGCTGTCGAAATTCGCGGACAGACCGTCCGCACCATTCCCATCGCCCTCTCGGGTTTTCCCGATGAAGTGCGCAAAATCCTGGAGTTCGACCTGTATGTGGTCGGCTTCGAAGTGGCCTCGGCCAAACCCCAATACCGATTGACTGGAACCGTTCAAGGGGAGGTCCGGGGTACGCTTGCCGATGCGAATACCCAGACGGCGCTGTTCTCCCGGGCCTATCCCGGGGGGACGACCCGCGCCCAGGCCCATGCGCTGGCCAATGACGTGGTCAAGACTCTGCTGCAGCTGCCGGGAATCGCCCAGACCAAGATCGCGTTTCGCAATCTGCCCGGGGGTCGGAATGCCAAGGGCGAGACCATCTCCGAGGTGTGGGCGTCCGATTATGATGGCGCCAATGGGGTGGCTTTAACCGCCGACAATTCCATTTCATTTGGCCCCAGTTGGGTGCCGGGTCAGCTCAAACTGTTCTACACCTCGTTCCGGGCCGCGCGTCCGGAGATTTATCTACAGGACCTGCGATCCGGCGATCGAACCCGGATTTTTTCCTTTCCGGGAACCAGTTCGAGCCCAGCGGTTTCACCCGATGGACGACAGGTGGTTATGGTCTTGAGCCGAAGCGGCAGTCCAGACCTGTGGATTGCCAATGTCGACGGCAGCGGACTCAAGCAGCTCACGACGACCAAGGAGTTGGAGGCGTCACCCTGCTGGTCGCCGGATGGGAGGACGATTTGCTTTACCTCGGCGGACAGCGGTCGGCCGACCCTCTACACCATCCCGGCGACGGGGGGGGCGATGAAGCGCTTGAACACCGGCGGCGTGACCCAATGCACCGAGCCGGATTGGTCTCCGGATGGCAAATGGATCGCCTTCACTCGGGCGGCGGGGGAGTTCACCCTTTACGTCATGCCGGCGGGCGGCGGGAGTGCGGAAGCAGTGGTTGCGGGCGAGGATCCCTCGTGGTCTCCGAACTCGCGGACGCTGATCTTTACTCGCCGCGCTGGCGCGGAACGGCGACTGTCGCTGCTTGACGTGCCCTCGCGTCACGTCAAGGATTTGTCTCGAATTTCGGGCAGTTGCTCCCAGCCCAGTTGGGCCAGATAACTACCCCCCGATACCAAGGCTGATATGAAGTCGTTTCTGTCCCGAGCTGTGCTATTCCTCGTGGCGGTTTCCCTAGTTGGGGGATCCGTCGGATGTTCCAAAAAACCTAAAAACCTGACCCCACTCCCGGCGGGTCAGTCGGGGGCGCCCGCGCCTACCGACTCTGTGCCGTTGGAAGGCACGGGTGGGACTTCTCCGGGAGCTGGCCGGTTGCCGGGTTCGGAGAATGGAGTGGGGGGTACCGATTTGAGCAACGGAGGCGGTTTGGGTTTGGGTGACCAAGGCTTAAATCCCAACCTTGACGCCCGCAACAAGTTGGAGAACCGGGAAATTTTCGCCAACGACAACGTCTACTTCGATTTCGACAAGTTCAATGTGAAGCCGCAATACATGGCGAACATCACGAAAGTGGCCGATTACCTCAAGGCGCATCCGACCGACTCGCTCCTGGTGGAGGGGCACACCGACGATCGCGGCACGGAAGAATACAATCTGGCTCTGGGCGAGCGACGGGCTCAATCGGTTCGCGACCGCTTGGTTTCTGCCGGGGTCAGCGGTGACCGCATCACCACCATTAGCTACGGCAAGGAAAAGCCGGCAGTGATCGGGAATACGGAAGAGGCGTTCGCCAAGAATCGACGCGGGGTCTTCGTTCTGCTGTCCAATCCCGCTGCCATCCAGTGAGTCATTCTTGATTCCAAGCCCCGCCTCCCCGGCGGGGCTTTTTCTTTGCGGCAGCAACATTGATTGAATCCGGCGGTTTGATTTGTCCCTTTACCCCTCGGGCGGGCAGTCCTAGCTTCGTTGCGTGAACTCAATTGAATTCCACCCGGTCCTGGCGATGATTGGAACGACCGAGATTCTGATCATCCTTGGAATCGTGGTCTTGTTGTTTGGTGCGCGAAAGATCCCCGAGCTCTTCAAGGGCGTGGGTACTGGCATCAAAGAATTCAAAAAGGCCTCGAAGGATGACGATCGTCCGGCCTGAAGCGGCAAATGGTTTGGATTTCGATACGTGACATGAACGCTTCGCTATTGGCCATGATTGGGACGACCGAGATCTTGGTGATCGCGGTGGTGGTTTTGGTTTTGTTTGGCGCCAAGAAAGTGCCCGAACTCATGAAGGGTGTCGGTACCGGCATCAAGGAATTCAAAAAAGCCTCCCGCGACGTGCAGGATGAATTGCACCGGGCCATGGACGAAGTGGAGCGGACACCACCTCCGCCCCCCGCTCCCAAACCGGCCCCAGCTCCGGATTCCCTCGCTCAATCCTCCACCCGATCCGATCTCGCGCCAAAAGCCTGATTCGGATTTTGGTTTTCCCCCCTGGGCATGGCTGACGAGTTGGAGGTGTTGCCTCCTGAGCACGACGGGTCCGAGGACGAGGGCGGTGGCCCAGTTAAGAGTTTCCTCGAACATCTCGAAGACCTGCGTTGGACGTTGGTCAAATGCGCTATTTCGTTGGCCCTCGGCGTTCTGGTCGCCTTAAGCGCCAGCCCCACCATCGTCAAAATCCTGGAATGGCCGTTGGTCCTCGCCCAACGCGTCAAAACCACGGACCAACCTCGGGTCATTCTTACTCTGGGAACCAACGTCCTGGCGCGGATGTTGGCGACTGATTTCCCGGTCATTGGCGGCCCAACGAATCAAGATCTGTTTCTCAAGTTGGCGCCAATCGAAGTGGGAACCAATTTGGTGCTGGCCGTGGTGCCGGACACTAATCCTCCGGCCGTAGCCCAGTATGGAATGCAGGTGGGGTTGAAGACCCTCGGACCGGCGGAGCCCTTCACGGTGGCGGTCAAGATTGCCCTGTATGGCGGAACGGCGCTGGCGGCCCCGTTTATCCTGTTGTTTCTGGGCCAATTCATCCTTCCTGCCCTCCACGTTCACGAAAAGCGTTTCGTCTACAAGGCGGCCGGCTTCGGAACCTTCCTCTTCTTCCTCGGAGTGGCCTTCTGCTACTTCCTCGTGCTGGTCGTGGCCTTAAGTTCCACCGTGACGTTCTCCAATTGGCTCGGGTTTGCCGCCGATGAATGGCGAGCGTCGGAGTACATCGGATTCATTTGCTGGTTCATGATCGGAATGGGATTTGCCTTTCAGCTTCCCCTGGTGCTGTTGACGCTGGTGAAGGTGGGGATTCTCGACGCGGACCGACTCAGTGGCCTGCGTATGTACTGGGTTGTGGCGGGGCTTACCATTTCCGCGTTTATCACTCCGGACGGAAATCCGCTGACAATGCTGCTCATGTTCCTGCCGTTGCATGTGCTGTACGAAATCAGCGTGATCATCGCCAAATGGTGGGAGCGAACGGAGGCGAAGGCGAAGGCCTTGGAGGATGGTGCGCGTTGACTTCTGCAAATCCATGCTTGCCACTGTAAACGATCACCCTAGGCTGGTTCGCGAACACTACGTTTTTATGGCCTCCGTCAAATCCGCTAGCTTGCTCGCCGCCGTCGGGGCGGTGTCCCTCCTTACCGGTTGCTCCAGCATGGAACAGAAGCTGGGCCGCGGTATCGCCAATGTCATGGAGCCGCTGCGGGGGGGCGAATTCACGCGCTCGACGGAGCAGACCTATTTGGCCGACGGACCGACGGTTGCCATGAGCTACGGAAAGGTCCATGGGATTGCCCGGACCATTCAACGTACGGCGGTTGGAGCGTTCGACATTGTGACGTTCCCCATCCCGACTGAACCTCTGATCACTCCTTCGGAGCCGGTTTATCCCGACAGCGTGAAACCTCAGATGGCGGGTAACCTCGGAGTCGAATCCAGCCAATACATTGGTTTCGGAAGCGGTGCCGTGCTGCCTGGTCTCGGAACGGCGATGTTCAATCCGCTCGAGAACTAAGTCGGAATACTCTTCTAGCGCGCCAACCCGGGTTGGCGCGCTTTTTTATGCCTCTGATCCGCAGCTCCCCCTGCAAGGTCAACTTCGTCCTCAACCTTCTGGGACGGCGCCCGGACGGATTCCATGAGCTCGAAACGCTGTTCTTTCCAGTTCCGTTGCAGGACGAACTCCGGTTGGAAGTGGCACCATCAGGAGTTTCCTTGACCTGTTCGCATCCCGAACTGCCAGTGGATGGAACGAATCTGGTCGTACGGGCGGCGAACGAGTGGCTGGCTGCATCTGGGATCGGTTCCGGTGTGCGGATTCATTTAGAGAAACGATTGCCTTTGGCGGCTGGGCTGGGTGCCGGGAGTGCCAACGCGGCGATCACCTTGCTCGGTCTCAACGAACTGTTTGGACATCCGCTCTCGCATGCGGAGTTGGACCAGTTGGCAGCGGGGTTGGGTTCGGATGTAAATTTTTTCCTCCAGCCGAACCCAGCCTTGGCTTTTGGACGTGGGGAACGGATTCAGCCTCTGGCACCGTTTCCTGTTCTAAGCGGTCACGCGCTGTTGTTGTTTCATCCTGGATTTGGGGTTTCGACTCCCTGGGCGTTTCGGGAATTGGCGGACTTCCCGGAGAATCGGAATGGTCAACCGGGTCGGGCGGCGAAGGTGGCTGAGGCCTTGACCCGGGGAGATCTCCATGCGGCTTTGGCGGGCTGGTTTAACGCCCTCGAAGCTCCTGTTCTCAGGAAGTATCCCGTGTTGGCGCTTTACCAGGAGTTTCTTCGAAGCCGGGGAGCGTTGGGAGCGCTGATGTCTGGCAGCGGTTCCACGACCTTTGCCTTGTTTTCTGACCTGGCCGCGGCGGAAGCCGTCGTTCCGGAGTTTCGGGCAAAGTTTGGGCGAGCCGGCTGGCTGGCCACCGTGGGCCTATAAAAACCCTGGCTTGCCCTGCCAAGCATTGACTCGCGATGCTCTCGCCATGCCTGTTGCGACCGAGTTTTCTGGGGTGACCGTGGTCACCAAAGCGAATGTCTATTTTGAGGGCCGGGTGGTCAGTCACACGGTCCGGTTCCCTGATGGTTCCCGCAAAACTCTGGGTCTGATTTTCCCGGGAAACTTCTACTTCGGAACCGAGGCGGCGGAACGTATGGAAATCGTTTCCGGAACCTGCCGGGTGAAACTCAAGGGCAGCGCCGAGGAGATCGAAGTGGTTGCCGGTGGGGCGTTCGAGGTCCCGGCCAAGTCCGGTTTCGACGTCTCCGTCGCCTCCGGTCAGTGCGAGTACATTTGTTCGTTTCTGCCGTAACGGATCCAGCTTCGGCGGCTTGTCCCTGGAGATGGCCTCTGCTTGGCTGGGTGGGTGGCCGGGCTTCCCCATCGCATCTCCACCCTGTTGTATTGCTTTAACGCCGCTGACGAAGTCCTGCTGCTCCAGCGAATCAAGGAGCCCAATCGGGGCCTGTGGTCGCCACCCGGCGGCAAACTGGAGAGCACCTTGGGAGAATCCCCGCATGCTTGTGCGGCCCGGGAAGCGAACGAAGAGCTGGGACTCTCCATGCGCCCCGAAGACTTCTCCCTGACGGGAATCGTGAGCGAACAGGGCTATCAGGGACAGGCCCATTGGCTGATGTTCTTGTTCGAACTGCGCTCGCGACTGGAGGCAATCCCGCCGGTTCATCGGGAAGGCTCCTTTGCCTTTTTCCATCGCGAGGCATTGGCTGACCTGGCCATTCCCGCTACGGATCGCGAGCAGATTTGGCCGCTGTTTTGGCGCCATCGGGGCGGATTGTTTGTGGCGCACTGTCAATGCGATCCGGCGGGTCCCCACACCTGGACCGTGGCGGAATCCCGACCGGCCAACCGAGCATGAATTTTCTGGAACAGGCGGAATTGGATCAGGCCTTCATGGGCGAGGCGCTGCGTCAGGCACTTCGGGCGTATGAGCAGGGGGAAGTACCGGTGGGCGCGGTGGTGGTCCGCGAAGGTCGGATCATCGCCCGCGCCTTTAATCAGGTTGAATTGCTCAAAGATGCGACTGCCCACGCCGAAATGCTGGCGCTGACGATGGCTGAATCGGCTGTGGGCGACTGGCGTTTGACGGATTGTACGCTTTACGTGACTAAAGAACCCTGTCCCATGTGTGCAGGGGCACTGGTTCATTGCCGGTTGAGTCGGGTGGTCTTTGGCGCGTCGGATTCCAAGGGAGGGGCGGCCGGGGGAGCGATGAATGTCCTTCAGTTTCCGACCCTGAATCACCGGTGCGAGATCACTGCCGGGGTGCGTCGCGAGGAATGCGCCGGCATGCTCAAGACGTTCTTCGCCGAGCGCCGCTCGGGCGAGGCGCCGCCCAAGCCCGGCCGCCGGCCGGAGTTCCCCGACGAGGACGACCCGTTATCTGGAGAAGGAGCGGGGCGCCTTAGCTGACCATCAGCATGGAGACGCGTTCGCCGCGTTCGTTGCGGGTGATGCCTTGGGCCCGGGGATCATTCGTGGGCGTTCCATCCACCAGGAACTGGTACAAATGGCTGCCGTGGCTCAGGCCGACCGCTAACTGCCAGGAACCGTCCACCTGCTTCTTCAAGGGGTGACTGGTGGGGTTCCATTGATTGAAATCGCCGACCAGTACGACCTGCTGGGCGGTCGGAGCGAGGCATAAAAAATTGATCGGTTTAACCGTAGTCTTGGCTTGAAGACGCCCAGCTCCGGGTCGGAGTCCACTGTTTGAAGAAATCGTCATGTTCAAATCCGCACAACTTCGCGGGATGGTGAAAAGTAAGCCAGTTACATGCCGGATCCCCAAGGGCCGGAGAAAATGGGGCGAAAAAAGTTCAGTCTCGACGGGAGTTTCGGTTGCTCTTGCCGAGGGAAACGGCTTCGTGCGGAGGCCCGTTCTCGTTAGTCTCGCAACATGCAGTTCGCCATCTGCAACGAGATCTTTCAGGACTGGACGTTCGACCGGGCCTGCGCACTGGCGCGGGAGTCCGGCTACGACGCAGTGGAACTGGCTCCCTTCACGTTTGCGCCTTTAATCACTGACATCACCCGCGAACAGCGGCAGCTCATTCGTCGGAATGTCGCTGATTCGGGATTGGCGGTTTCCGGAATCCACTGGGTATTGGCCTACACGGAAGGATTTCATGTGAATCATCCCGAGGCGGAGGTGCGCCGAAAGACCAGCGATTACCTCGTGGCGGCGGTCGAGTTTTGCGCCGAGGTCGGTGGGCGCTCCATGATCTTTGGCTCGCCTAAGCGTCGGGATCGCTTGCCCGGAGTTTCGCCGGCCGATGCCGTGCGCTGGACACAGGACACGTTCCTGGCGGCTATTCGGGTTGCGGAGAAGGCAGGCGTGACCATTTGCATGGAACCCTTGGCGCCCAGCGAAACGAACTTCCTCAACACGGCGGCGGAAACCCTGGCGCTGACCGAACCGGTCGGGTCCAAGGCGTTTCAAATTATGCTCGACGTAAAGGCGATGTGTTCGGAGTCGCAATCCATTCCGGAGATCATCTCCCAATGTCGGGGTCGGTTTGCTTACTTCCACGCCAACGACCGCAATTTGAAGGGGCCGGGTTTTGGAGACGTGGAGTATGGGCCCATTGTGGCGGCGTTGCAGGCGGCGGGGTATGCCGGCACGGTTTCCGTGGAGGTGTTCAAGTTTGAGGAGGGGCCGGAGGTGATTGCCCGCCAGAGTCGCTCCTACCTCCGGGAGAAGTTTGGCTGTTAGTCAGTATTCGCAGCGGGCACGCTTGACCGGATCCCATTTCGGGAATCCGTTGAATCCTGAAGACACCGCAAACGACTATGAAGACATCCAAAATCGCACTTTTGTTGGCTACCACGGCTCTGTTGACGCTGGCTCCGGTTGGTTGTGACCAAGGAAAATCCACCACCGATGGCGCCAGTGGAGCGAGCACCAGTGGGGGTTCGGGTGGAACTGCGGTGACCCTGCCGGTGGATCTTTCGAAGTTTGAAGGTGTCTTCGCCTCGGCAACTGGGACCGTGAAAACCGAGTTCGACAAGATCGTGACGGCTGTGAAGTCGGCTGATTACTCGGGAGCGCTCGCTTCCATCCAATCCTTGGCCAGCAACGTCAATTTGAGCGCCGAACAGAAGAGTGCCTTGACCCAGTTGATGGAGCAGATCAAGTCGAAGTCAGGCGAGCTCTGGAAGGGCGCCAGCGATGCCGCCGGCAAAGCGGTCAATCAAGCCACAGAGGCGGCGGGCAAAGCGGCTGAGAAGGCCACTGATGCCGCTAGCAAGGCCGCCGAGAAGGCCAGTGACGCCGCCAGTAAGGCCGCCAAGGATCTTCTGCCGAAGTAAGCTGCAAGCCCGCGGGGCTACTTAAGTTCAGGCATGGCCCTCGAAGGTACTTCGGGCCAGAATCCGACGGTGCATCCTTTGGCTTCGAAGACCAACGCCACTCCCTCCGAAGGATTGGAGTCTCCGGTTGCCGTAATTTCCGGAGTGGGTCCCGATCGACGGCAATTGCTCGAGCGGCTGGGAATTCATTCCGTTCGAGATCTGCTGTGGCACGCTCCCCGGCGCCACGAAGACCGACGGCGCTTCAGTCCGATTCGGGATCTGGCCCTGGCCGATACCGTCACGGTCCGAGGCAAAGTCGTGGCGGCCGGGGTGAACCGATTTCGCAGCGGTAAATCGGTTTTTCAACTGATTGTCGACGATGGTACCGGTCGGCTGCATTGCCGTTGGTGGAATCTGCCATTTTTGGAGCGGGTATTTGCGGTGGGCGATGACTTGCTGGTGTTTGGCAAGGTCAACTCAGTCCGACCGCGGACGATGGATCATCCCGAGACCGAAAAAGTTCTGTCAGGCGAGGAGGAGCAGGTGCATTTGAACCGGTTGGTTCCGGTTTATCCGTTGACCGAGGGATTAACCCAACGGGTGTTGCGCGGGCTGACTTGGCGAGCCCTGGAGCGTTTTGCGGATCTGCTGACCGAGCCTCATCCCGCCCTAAAAGTCACTGATCATCACGTGCGTCCGGCGGTGGAATCCGGCGGCTCACAACTCACCTTGGAAGCGCGACCGTTGCCCGCGCTCGCCGAGGCGATCCGACGGGTGCATTTCCCGAATGAACCTTGGGAAGCGGACCTAGCCCGCCAACGATTGGCTCTCGATGAATTCGTCGAGCTACAGATCGTGATTCAGCGTCGACGTCGACGCTTGGAGGCCAAGGCTCGGGCGCTTCCGTGTTCCGGTGATAACCGATGGATGCGGCCTTTCCTGGCGCGTCTCGGATTCGACCTGACCTCGGCCCAACAACGCGTACTAAGGGAGATTCGGTCGAATCTGGGAGGCCAGGTACCCATGCGTCGGTTGCTGCAAGGCGATGTCGGTTCAGGCAAGACTTTGGTGGCGGCCGGGGCGGCGCTGATGACCTTGGAGAGCGGGTTCAGTGTCGCGGTGATGGCACCGACGGAGATTTTGGCCGAACAGTTGTATCGGAACTTCCGCCGCTGGTTTCTTCCCCTGGGATTGTCGGTGGAATTACGAACCGGCCAGCACCAGACCGATTCTCGGATGGAACTGCCTTTGGACGGTTCGAATCCCCAAAAAGACGGTCCTACGGTCACGGTGGGAACCCACGCGTTGATTCAATCCGGCTTCGTTCCCCAGCAGCTCGGGCTGGTGATCATTGATGAACAGCACAAGTTTGGGGTGGCTCAACGGGAGGAACTCCTACGAAAAGGACACTTCCCTCATCTGCTGGTGATGACAGCGACTCCGATTCCCCGGACTTTGGGGTTGACCCTGTACGGTGATTTGGACGTCAGCGTTCTCGATGAGTTGCCGGGCGGTCGCAAGCGGATCCGGACACATGTGAGGACACCGGACGCTTTACCCAAAGTGTGGGCCTTTTTGCGCCGGGAACTGGAAGCCGGGCGCCAAGGGTACGTCGTGTATCCCCGTGTTGAGGAATCGGAGTCCGATGACGTTAAAGCCGTGACGTCGGAGTATCGGCGATTGCAACCAGAGTTAGCGCCGTTTCGGGTTGGTCTCCTGCACGGGCAGCTGCCGCCAGAGGCCAAAGAGTCGGTGATGAATGAGTTTAGATCCGGGTTCCTGCAGGTGTTGGTGGCCACCACGGTGGTTGAGGTGGGAGTCGATGTACCAAACGCTACGGTCATGGTCATTGAAGAGGCCGGACAATTTGGTCTGGCCCAGTTGCACCAGTTGCGGGGACGGATTGGTCGTGGCGCCCAGGAATCCCACTGCATACTCATTGCTGGCGAGCGAACTCCCGAAGCCGAAGCCCGACTGAAGATTCTGGAGAAGACCACGGATGGATTCGAAATCGCCGAAGCCGATCTCCAGCTCCGTGGGCCCGGTGAACTGGTGGGTCGTCAGCAGAGCGGCGTCCCGGACTTCCGGTTCGGAGATTTGCGAAGGGACCGAGGATTGGTGGAACTTGCCCGGGAAACCGTGCGTAAAGGCTGGGAAGCCGCCACATCGACAACGACTGGAATTGACGGAAGACTCAAGTGACGTGAGGACCCGGTTAGTACTGTTCGACATTGACGGAACGCTGATTCGCACTGGGGGAGCCGGAGTGAAGGCGTTTGCTCAAACTGCGGAACACCTTTTTGGGTGTCCGGGTGGCACCGAGCGGTTGCGGTTCCACGGACGGACGGATCTGTCCTTAATTCGTGAGTTCTTCCGGCTCCATGCGCTCCCCGATTCACCGGTTGAGGTAGAGCGGTTTCTGACGGCGTACCTCCATTTCTTGGACGAACAACTGGGCCGAAACCGGGGAGAGATCTGTCCAGGCGTTGATTCCTTGATTCGGGCGCTTCGGCAGATTCCGGATCCGCCGAAGATCGGATTACTAACCGGCAACGTCCGTTTGGGAGCACATTTGAAGTTAAGGGCCCATGGCTTGGCCGACGAATTCGAGTTTGGCGCCTTCGGTGACGACCATGAGAACCGGAATGAACTGGCGCGCCTCGCCTTGGCCAAGGCGAGGCAGAAATGGCCAGGTTCCGGGCAGGGTTCGGAAGTCCTCGTGGTGGGAGATACGCCGGCCGATATCGAATGCGCGCGAGCCATCGAGGCCCATTGCTTGGCGGTGGCGACCGGTGGATCAGCGCTCGCGGAGTTGTTGGAACATTCTCCGACGTTGGCTGTGGAAACCTTGGAAGACCTCGCCGTCGAGCAGTTGCTCGATCCCGGGGTAAAGGCGGATCGAATCACAGATTGGGAGTCGCTCTATCAGGCTGGCGATACTCGTTGGGACAAGGGTGAAGCAGCCCCTGGATTGATCGACTTTTTGGCGAGGCATACGGGGGTCCAGGGACAGACTGTCTTGGTGCCAGGGTGTGGCCGAGGGCATGACGCTCGGGCTTGGGCGCGGGCGGGGGCGGAAGTGGTGGCGTGCGACCTGTCGCCGCGGGCCATTGAACAAGCCCAATCCTACCCCGTGGAAGGGGGCTCAATCGTTTTCGAAACTCGTGATTTTCTCAGCAAATCGACCCAATCGAGGCAATTTGATTGGGTCTTCGAGCACACCCTATTTTGTGCCATAGCGCCGTCCCAGCGGGCTGAGTATGTCAGCGCAATAAAAGATGTGCTGGGTCCTGGCGGGCGCTTTTTGGCCATTCATTATTTGCAGCCGCAGGATCTGAATGGACCCCCGTTTGGAGTGACCGTGAAGGAACTCCGACGCTGGTTCGAATCGGACTTCGAATTGGTCGATCATTGGCTGCCCCGTTCGTTCCCTGGACGCGTCGGACGGGAACGAATGTTCCTCTGGCGCCGAGCACGGTGAAAACGATTCGCCAGCCTGCATCTTTGTAAACAGATGTAAATTTTTCCCTCTTGACGGGGTTTTTGTGTTTGACCCAAACCCCCGCATTTCTTAGGTAGCCGGTCGCCTTAGCCAAGATCGCTCGCCTGCGGGCTTTCGCATGCGGGCGATTTTTTTGGCGGGTTGGCAGTCCAACACGCGTCACCATGCTCAAAACGTCGAAGACATTTCTGGCGGTCGATTTCGGGGCCGGGACTCTGAAGATCGCGGAGCTGGCGCCGGCCGAGAATAGCGGCCTGCGTCTGCTGCGTTATGGTCTCAAACCGCTTGGCCTTGCGGGATCGCAAGACGCGGCGAGAGAGGGTGTGGTCAAAAAGGCGTTGGCCGAATTGTTGACGGAAGGTGGATTCACCTCGAAGGACGTCAACTTGTGCGCGCCTGGCTTCCAGGTGTTCTCGAAGTTCGTCAAGTTGCCTCCGGTCGATACTTCGAAGGTAACCCAGATCATCCAATACGAAGCGCAACAGAATGTTCCGTTTCCTCTGGCCGAAACGGCGTGGGACTACCAAATCCTGGGAACGAGTGCTAACGGAGAGCTGGAGGTTCTGCTCGTCGCGATTAAATCCGACGTGGTGGAAAAGCAGATCTTCGGATCAGGTGAAGCGTCTGGTCTGCGGATGCAGACGGTGGATGCGTCGATTGGCGCCTTGGCGAACTCCTTCCGCTACAACTACGCCGATCAGGAAGGTTGCAGCCTGCTGATCGATATTGGTGCCAAAACGAGCAACGTGCTGTTGTTTGAGCCGAACAAGTACTACGCGCGCAGTGTCAATGTGGGGGCCAACGCGATCACCCAAGAGTTTGCGGCCGAGAGCAAGCTGCGTTTCGACGAGGCAGAGAAATTCAAAGTTAGCGACGGTTTTGTGAGTCTGGGTGGCGCCTACGAAGAACCAGATAATCCGCGAGTGGCTGCCGTGTCCAAGGTGGCCCGTAATGTTCTGACTCGCCTGCATCTTCAGGTGAATCAGACGATCCAGTTTTACCGCACGCAACAGGGCGGCGGTGCACCGGTTCGCGTTTATTTGTGCGGTGGTGGGTCCCTAATGCCTTACGCCGCACAGTTTTTCGAAGAGAAATTGGCCTTGCCGGTGGAGTTCTTCAACCCCTTCCGCAACATTCAGATTGATCCCTCGGTCGATGTCGCGCAGTTGGAAGTGGTCGCTCCCCAATTCGGAGAAGTGATCGGCTTGGGGCTCCGGAATGTGGCGCAGTGCCCGGTGGAATTGAATCTGATGCCACGGGCCTCACTTACCCGGCAGCAGTTCAATGCCAAAAAGCCGTTTTTGATCGCCGCGGCCTACGCCGCTGTACTGGGCGTCTTCGCTGTCGGTTGGTTTTTCTCCCGAGTGGCCGAGGTCAGGCGTGATGGTGTTGCCAAAATCGACCAACAATTGCAGCCCTTGGAATCCACCAAGGCTCAGCTCCAGGCGGCCGAGGAACGGCTTAAGAAGGTCACTGAAGACGCCACTCAAACCGGTCGGTGGATTGAAGATCGACTAACGTGGGCTCAAATCCTGGGTCAGTTGGGCGTAGTCCTCAAGGGAACTGAGACAGAGTCAAAGGCGCGTTTGGGAGTACCCGTCGGAATCTGGATCGATACCTTGATATCAACGGAACCTACCAAAGATTTGGCTCAAGTTGAGGAAGAGTCCTCCGGGGGTGGTGCTGCGAACTTCTATCGGATGGATCCGGTCTTGGCCCGCCGTTACGGACTGATTCCCCGCGGGCCAGCAGGCGAAGGCTCCGGCGAGGGTGGTGGTGAAGAGAAACCGAAGCCCAAAGCTGCATCCAATTCGACCAACGAGATCGCGGTCATCAATCTGACGATTCGAGCGGTGAATCTGAATTCCAAGGCGAACAGTGAAATCGCCTATGCGGTGGAGAAGGCCATGAAGAGCTGCGAACTGTTTGACGATAAGGAGACCCAGCTCGCCGGCACCCTCGAACAGTTGGCGGAGAATGCGACCTCGTTCTCATTCCCGCTCAAGGTGAAGCTTAAACGTCCGATCAAACTTTGATATGGAGTGGGTCAAAAAAAACCTCGGTTTCGTCATCAGCCTTGCGGTCGCCGTCGTGCTGGTCGGTGTTGGCGTGTTTTACCTCTTGGGCACCAAGAGCGAAGCTGATGGCGTCGATGCCGAGCTGGCGGCCAAAAACAGTCAACTGGATGAAATAATCCAACGCCCAGTCTTCCCGGATTCGGCAAACATCCAACTCGCCAAAGAAGAAGAGGCCCGCGTCGGAAATTTCATCAAGGAAGCTAGAAAACACTTTACTGAATTGGCCAAGCCGGAGGGTCTGGACACCGCCGGATTCAAGTCACATTTGGAAGCAACGATCACCGAGCTCCTCCAGGAAGCTGATCGGGCGGGAGTTAAACTACCCGACAAAGGCAGCGGTCCATCCTTTGGGTTCACTTTCGACGATCAACGTAAGCAGCTGCAGCTCCAAGCCAGCACATTGGCTCCGCTTACGGTCCAACTAGGGGATATTAAGACGATCGCCCAGATTCTGTTTGATGCGAAGGTGCCTTCACTCGTTTCCTTTAAACGAGCTCCGGTGGGTACGAATGAAACCAGCGGAGCACATCTTCTGAGCAAAAAGATCACCACCAATTCAGCGTTAGGTGCGGTGACCTATCCCTACGAAGTTGTCTTCCAAGGTTTCAGCCCTGAATTGGCGGCAGTGCTCACCGGTCTCATCGAGTCGCCGGATGCATTCATCGTCAAGACCTTGAACGTGGAGCGAGGAAACCTCGAGGTCACCCCGAATCCCGCAGCGGCAGTCCCGATTACCGGCCCAGCGAATCCGTATGGGATGGACGCCAACTTGGCCCGCCGGTACGGAATCAATCGTGGACCAGCCGCCCCTCAGGTAGTTGCGCCGACAGCGGTCAATCGCCCCGGTGAAGTGGTTCTCGAAGAGAAGCCTTTGCGGGTTACCTTGGGAATTGAACTCGTGAAACTTTTGCCTCAGGAAACGGCCAAACCCGCACGACCGGCTCCGGCCCAAGCCACCAACTAGTCTCTGACCGCCACTTTTTCCCTCCGGCTACATGGATTTTCTGAAGAAACACTACGAGAAGATCATTCTCAGTGTGGTCCTGCTCGTGGTAGCGGCGGCCGCATTCTGGCTCACTCAGAAGGTAAGCGAGGTTCAAACCTCGTTGGACGAGAGCCTCCAAACTCGGGTTCGCGGCAACAAAAAGCAGCTTCAGCCGGTGGACTTGACCAACGCTATCACGGCCGTTCAGCTCATCTCCAAGCCCGTAGCGCTTGATCTTTCGGGAGATCACAACGTTTTCAATCCGGTACGCTGGATCCGAGGGGCTGATGGGGTGCCCAAGCCCGACCCGCGTTTGGAGCTTTCGACGACCCTCAAGCTGACCCAGACGCGGCCCCTCTATCTCAGCATAACTTACCTGGGACCGACGGGGATTGGAGATCCCTACCGTTACCAATTCAGCATCGAACAGCAATCCGCCAAGAAGGTGAGCGATCGCCGTCCGGTCACTCTTTCGCTTACCGAGGGAACCAAGAACAATTTCTTCCGACTCCAGGAAGTTCGCGGTCCCAAGGATACCTCAGGTGAGGTCGTGATTGAATTGGTCGGAGGGGAGCGGGCGACGCTCACCAAAGGCAAGCCGTTCCAAAAAACCACTGGTTATATGGCTGACCTCCGCTTCGAAAACCGCGATTTTCTTGGAAAGCGTGCCGATGACAATCTCGTCTTGGCCGGAACCACTTACAAGATTGTTGCCATTGGGAAAGATGAACTTGTAGTTTCAGCGCCCAACGGCACCCGCACGACGATAAAACTCTCCTCTAACTAGACGTCTCTCCGCGTCTCCGACTTCTCGATTTCCAACCGCAAGTACCATGTTGAAACTGTCTCGTCTCCTCAGCCTGTTGCTGCTCTTCGCTGCCGTCCAGCCGGCCCTCTCACAGTCGCCGAGCCAGGTCGCCGAAGAAGAGTCCGTCCGTCGCCAGGAAAAACTGATTCTCCTTCGCAAGACCATTGAAGCCGCGCAAGCGGCCAATGTGGCTAAGGATTATCAGGCCACTGCCAAACTTTACGAAGACGCTTGGACCTTAACGGACCAGCTGGGATCTGCGGCGGAGGCGGAACGGGCAACGGTACGAACTGGCTTGTCAGCGGCTCGACTGGCACTCGCGACCGCAGCCGCCAAACGAGGAGACTATCGCGAAGCCAATACTCAAGTGACGAGAGCGTTGAAGGTCGACCCTTCCAACGCCGCCGCCCAGAGTTTCAAGGACGAGAATGACAAACGGATGGCCAATTTGGTTGGAAAATTGCCGTCGGAGGAGGCCCTAGCTCAGATCCCGCCCGCCAAGGCACAGGACCTGAAGGCTGCCACCCTGGCCCAAGACGGCAAACTGCTGTTCGAAGCGGGTAAGTTGGATGAGGCCGAAAAGTTGCTTCTCGAGGCCAAGGCTTTGCAGCCGGAGAATCGGACCGCCAATTACTACCTGGAACTTCTTCAGCAAGCACGGTTTGGCCGGGCGGCGCAGGTAAAGAAACTCACTACGCGCGAGATGCTACTCGAAGTGGAGCAAGCTTGGAGTCTTCCGAAGAACAGCCTTCCCAATGCAAATCCCTTCGCGCGGACCAATCTGATCTACACTGGTGCGGGCCGCCAGATGATCCAAAACAAGTTGGATCGAATCATCCTCAACGAAGTGAAGTTCGACGGCGTACCTCTCTCCGAGGTTGTCAAATACCTCGATGAGCAGGCGCGCGCACGGGACCCGGAAAAGAGAGGCCTTAACTTCATTATCAACTCAACGATGGACGTGGTGAGTGCTTCGGCGGTTCCCCAGATTGATCCGAATACTGGCGCACCGATTCCCGCCGCTCCCGCTGAACCGGTCGACCTCAATAGTGTCATCATTCGACTCAGCCCAGGCTTGAGGAACATTCGATTGGCCGATGCCATCGACGCGATTGCCAAAGTGGCCGAACGGCCCCTGAAGTATTCTATCGAAGACTACGCGATCGTGTTCACTCAGAGACTTCCGGAGTCCCCTCAGTTGTACACTCGTTCGTTCCGAGTTGATCCCAACACGTTCATGCAAGGTCTGGAGGCTGTTGTCGGCTTCCCCTTTGGTAACCTTCAGGTTGGTGGTGGCGGCGGCGGTGGTGGTGGTGGCGGCGGCGGCGGCGGCGGTGGCGGCGGTCAAGGAGGACAGGGTGGCATTTTCACCGTCCCCCGTGTTGAGGCTTCTTCGGGTGTAGCTCAAGGCGGCGGTGGTGGTGGTGGTGGTGGTGCTGTCGGCGGCGGCGGCCAAGGCGGCCAAGGTGGGGCGGGCATCAGCAACGTCACTCGCACCAATGAAATGGCCAACGTCCAGATCATGGTTCGCAACTTCTTCACGGCGTGCGGTGTAAACTTTCCGATCACTGCGCTCCCCGGCCAGGGCGGCGCCGGATTTGGCCAGCAGCAGGCGTTCGGAGCTAACGGATTGGTGGATCCCAATGCCAACCAAAAGGCCCTCTTCTTCAACGATCGAACGGGTATCCTCTTCGTTCGAGCGACTCTCTCTGATCTCGATATCATTGAGAAAGCGATTGAAGCGTTGAACGTCGCTCCCCCGCAGGTGGAGATCGAAGCCAAGTTTGCCGAAGTCACCCAGTCCGATGCGAAAGCGTTGGGATTCCAATGGTGGTTCGGTAACTGGACAGTCGGTGGGGATCGCGTCGGTGTTCAGGGCGGTACAGCGCCGTCCATGGGAAGTCCTGCGACTTCCGGATCCGCCGCCAATCCTTACGGAACATTCCCTGGCGTGCCTTTCTCGTCTGGCGTGCCCGGAGTTCCGGATAACTTGGTCAACACTACGATCCCGCCCGCCAGTACCGATGGCAATTTGACCGGCGGACTTCGAAACACCTACACGGATGCGAATCGCAACACGACGACCATCCCGACCGTGGCGACGATTACCGGTATTCTGACAAATCCCCAGTTCCGGGTCGCGATCGCCGCTCTGGAGCAGCGCGATGGTGTCGATCTGTTGGCCGCTCCTAAGGTGACCACGTTGAGCGGACGCCAAGCGCAGATTGTTACTGCCGACGTGCGGACGATCGTAACCGGCGTCAACATCCAGCAGACTGCTAGCGGTGGCGCCGGCAACACCGCTGCTGGGGGATTCAATAACGGTGGTGGTGGTGTGGCACCCGCGGCCAACTACAACGTTCAAACCATTCCCTTCGGACCGGAGTTGAACGTGATTCCCTATGTGTCGGCGGACGACGTGTCGATCCAAATGACCTTGATTCCCGTTGTGACCGACTTCGTGGGATACGACGATCCCGGTCCGTTCGTTCCGCAGGCCCAATCGGTGGCCGGCAATACCGTCGGCATTCCTTTGACGGCGACTCTGCCGCTGCCGCGCCTACGGACCCGCCAGGTGGTTACCTCAGCCATTGTGTGGGACGGTCAAACGGTGGTTCTGGGTGGATTGATTGCTGAAGACACCCGTAAGGCCCGCGACAAGGTTCCTATCTTGGGTGACCTTCCCTTGGTCGGACGTCTGTTCACCAGCGAGGCCTCGGCCACCGTCAAAAAGAACCTTCTGATCTTCGTGACTCCGACGATCATCGATCCCTCAGGGCGTCGCGTTAATGATCCAAACGCGATGCCGTACGATCCGAATACCATTCCTCCGCAGTCCGGAGCACGTTCCAAGTAACCTTTGGGAACGAAATTGACGAGTTCGAGACCGACACTGTGTGAACAATGACCGAACTGTGTTGCGAATGTTTGCGGAAGTGAACGAGACTCCTATCGTCAATCCGTTTTCACTGCGGCACGGCTCCGGTATGACGGCTACGACTATGCCAAGTACGACAAGAAATTTTGCTGGCTCGCGTTCCGTGCTCCGGCGATGGCTTCCACTTACAATGGGGATGCTAGCGGGGATTGGGGTTTCGGCTGGAACACCATTCGTCCCAGAAGGAGCGCAGTATCAGGCGGCTGGATCTGTGGTGGGCGATCAAGTATCACCAGTTATCGCATTCCGTCCCTCGGGGGGCTGGCTGGCTTGGCAAGATAACAGCACGGATGGGGTCGGTTTCGGAATCAGCGCTCGCCGTCTCACCAGCCAACTGACGGGTCTCAGCTCATTCCGAGTCAATGAAACCACCGTTGGCGACCAGGAGAATGTCCAAGTCGTACTTCTCCCTGATGGCGGAGCCTTCTTGGTCTGGCAGAGCGGTACTCCTGGTGCCCAGTCAGTCATGGGACGAATCCTTAAGCCGGATGGAAAGTTCGCCGCCGGGGAGTTCTTGATCTCAGGTGGCAATACGGTGAACAACCGAGAACCATCTATCGCCATCAACAAGGACGGAACAGTGCTGGTGGTTTGGGCATCGGATGCTGGTGACGGCAACATGCTGGGCGTTCAGGGGCAGCTGTACACCACTGCTGGAGTCCCCTCTGGTGGCTCCTTCGCGATCAACCAAGTTGCCAAATTCCATCAAAGGTCGCCTGCGGTCGCTTCGCTTTCAGACGGCAACTTCGTCGTGGTTTGGATTTCTGAACATCAGCGTTCAGAAAACAGTGTTGATGTCATTGCGAGGAAAATTAGTGCTTCCGGAGCCCCTCTGCAGAACGAATTTGTTGTCAATGTGACTTCTAAGCCGTGTGCCACCCCCACGGTGGCCCCTTTGATCGGCGGCGGATTCATGACGGCTTGGGCAGAACATGACTTCTCGGTCCCCGGTGCGGTTTGGGATGTTGTCGGACGGACCTATGGGGTGAGCGGACCGCTCGCTTCTCCGAGCTCCATCAACACTCGACGTCTGGGTTTCCAAGGCATGCCGAAACTTGCGGCAACTGCTGATGCGGTTCTGGCGGTGTATCGAAGCCAGGGAGGGGATGGTTATGGATCGGGTGTCTCCGGGCGTTGGCTGTCGGCGGAAGGCGAACCAACTGGAGAGGAGTTTGTCGTTAATACTCAGACTTCCGGTGACCAGTTAACTCCTACTGTGGCTTCTGATGGAGAGAATCGAATAGTCGCCCTCTGGAGCACCTTCGGCGGTTCTGCCCGAGGAATGGACATCGCTGGCCAGCGGTTCACTCGAGCTGCGATCCCTCTGGACGCCCCCTCCGCCCCCTACGTTTTCGCGGCGTCATCCTCACGGCTACTCATTACTTTCCCCGAACTGTCGGGTCTCCCGATCAAACAGTACGAATTGTATCTCAACGAGTCGGATGCGCCGATTGTAGTCACCTCTGGGTCATATTCCTTGGGTGGGTTAGCGCCGAACTCGACCCATGTTGTTCGACTTGCCTATCAACTTCAGGATGGACGCAAATCGCCACTTTCCCAGGCAACCTCGGGCAAGACTTGGGGCGAAGACGGAAACGCAGATGGCCTTCCCGATGATTGGCAGACAATCACCTACGGAACGGACTCGTCGAAGTGGCCTTTACCCTTCACCGACTCCGATCAAGACGGGGCATCAGACCGGGAAGAGTTCCTAGCCGGGACTGACCCGAAATCGGCTCAAAGTGTTCTCCGGACTACCCTAACCAGCACGCAGCAAGGCGTACTCTTGAGCTGGAATTCCCGTCCCGGTGCTTTCTATCAGGTCCAAAGTTCAAGTGACCTAAAGGAATGGACCAATATTGGTGCGGCTCGTCTCGCCGCCGGCGAGACCGATTCAATCCCGGTTGGCGATCAGCCGAACAACTCGTATTACCGCGTAAACCTTCTCCGTTGACCCATGCGTAACTTTTTTAAGGGAATATTGCTGGGGGTTCTCCTGCTGGCGACTGGCTACTCTAATCGAGCGTTCTCGCTGCTGGGGCCATTCGCATCCTACCAGATTCCTAGTCTCAATTACGAAAGCCCATTCACCTCCATTGCAGCGCAGGGTGATATCGGCGGTCCAATGAATCTCACAGAGGAGTACCGATGGGGCAGTCCTGTGCTGGTTTATGGTTTCGATTCAAGTTTCGTGGAGTATTTTGGTGCTGAAGGTGTAGCTGCAGTTGAAGCGGCAATAAAGGTCCTAAACGACCTGCCAGCGACTAGCGCAATGAGCTCTTCGCTTTCGGAGTTTCCGTTAACTACTACCAGATTCAATTATACGGCCCAGCAGCTTAGGCTGAGAGACATTAAGTCTACCGTGCTGTCAATCGTTCTGCAGCAGCTAGGATTGGCATGTCCTGAGCGCTTTACGTGGACAATCTATCAGCAGAGGCCAATCGACGGCACTGATCCTCAACAATACGTTTACAGTATCATTCAACGAAATTTCGATCCCGTAAATTTCCGACCGTCCGCGTATGTAAACAACACGCTCTACACATACCAGATTCTCCAAGTAAGTGCCGATCCCGACACTTGGGATTGCATGGAATTGGCGGTTGACGTTGCAAATCCGAACGTCAGCGTCGCGGCGACTGCCGGTCTGCAAGCAGGGGTGGTGGATCCCCGCGTTTATCAACAAGTCTACGGGGCACTGGACTTCGTCCAAGGGGGCTATGGATTGTTTTATAGTGGACTGACTCGTGATGACGTAGCTGGACTCCGCTATATCTACCGACCTCAGAACACCAACTGGCAAAGTGCGCCAGTCGGTACGTTTGGAAGCGCCGCAATCTCGCCATGGGCAAACATTTCATTCCAGATCGTATATCCAAATCCGATCTCACCTTGGACCGTGGTGGGCGGACCCATTTTCGGTACGACTAACGTATTGGGCGTCACGACTGCCGGGTTCCTAAACACGGGCGGACGGGCAGGTCCGGGCAAACTCAGTTTTGTCCGAGTGGATACCGATCCCCTCTTGGGTCAATATTTGGTACCAGTGACGATTAGCTACCCGGAGACCGTTATCGACCAAAGTGGCGTCGCAATAAGACAGGTTGCAGCTCGGACAATTCTAGCCCCAGATATAATCTTTTCAGCCCAAGACTTGGGAGCTTATCCAAACGATCCCGCGCCCTATGTTTACGGCGTTACCGGAACAACCTTTTTGCAAACGCCAAATCCTGGAGTGCCAACTGCTCAAGACGGGCCCGGAATAATAGAGACGGGGATTCAAATAATTCTAAGCAAGGTGGGACCATGGCTGTTCAATGTCCGAGACACTGATCAGCTGTCTGGGATACGAGGATTTACATGGGGTAGCTTCGACGGTACCACGAATGCCCCGATAATTTATCCAGTAGGCGCGAGCGCCCAGGAATTGGAGTCGAGACTGTTCCCGTGACCTAGACTGAGGACAAAACCATGAGAATTTCGATAATCGCATTTGCCGCTGCCGCTCAAGCTCTGGTCTCGGCTATTTCCGCGCCAGCGCCTATTTACATCAATGAGGGCGTGAATCCGAATCCCGTCGTTATTGATGCCACAATATTCTTAAACACTGGAACATTTACTATCGGCGCGCCCAACGGTGGATTCTTCAATGACTTCCTGAGCCCCGTGAATCCATACGAGACTCAGAATACTCTATACTACACAAATACGTTTCGGATGTCGGCTGTTCCGGGTTTCAATCTGGAGTTCATTAGTGATAGTGGAGTTCGTCGTCCTGCGGCCCAGGTTTACAATGCACCAGGTGCAACAATCAGTGCTGAGTTTTCTGATCTCGCTGCAAACCTCTTTTTTCCGAACACTATTTTTCCTCTCTACGGAGGGTTGGTGTCTATCAATGCTACAAATGTCATTAACAAGGGCACAATCGAGGGCTTTTACGCAGGAAGCATCGAGATTCGCGGTGACAACGTCGATTTGAGTGCGAGTCGCGTGGGGTCTACGCCTCTCGATTTTAGCACGTTTAGAACTTGGAGATATATTCCCGACGCAAGCCGTTATCAGCCCTCCATCGGACTCGTCGACGAGACTTATTTTTCCCCGGAGACGAATGTTAGAGATATCTGGTGGCGGTATGGATTCTCTGCGCTGGATCCACTTACATTTGCGGTAGAGCAGGTGGATGATTTCGGATTTACCAACCTCGTGGTCGATACCGGAGGTTTCTATATATACACTTTTTTGACAGACGACCAGTCACCGGAAAACACCGACCCACCTTTTGCGAGTCTGACACTTCGTAATCCTGCTGTGTTCATGTGGACGAACCAGCCATCAGCCACAAATAAACAGATCGAAGTGGTGTTTGTAGACAATCCTGACACTAACGTGCTTGTGGACGTAAGTTGGGCCAACGGGCCCAGTCGGGACTTCCCTGCCAAAACGGCCTTTATCCGGTTCACCTCTGTGCAGCCGGACTTAATTAACCAAGGGGCGTCGACCGCGGTAACACAGTTTGTCATTGCAGACACCTTTGGATCGGCTCCTTTGACTCAACTTCTTATCAATGGATTGACGCTCAATTCCCAGGCGC
Organism: Verrucomicrobiota bacterium; assembly: GCA_017309115.1. Taxonomy (GTDB): domain Bacteria; phylum Verrucomicrobiota; class Verrucomicrobiia; order Limisphaerales; family UBA9464; genus UBA9464. The sequence goes on from JAFLEF010000033.1 coordinate 63,342, forward strand.
CGACCAATATTTTCGCGTTTCGAGCTTATCCGGATCGTTACAATCCAGCGCGTCCCATTGGTCCTATCACGACAAACGCAACTTTCTCTCCTTCGGTGTTTAACACATGGTTCGATGCTGCATTTGTGGATGGCTTTGAAATGACCAATGTGGTGACGACAAATCTCTATGCCACTTACTCCGGTGAACTTGCGCGATTTCCATCCCAGAACCTAAACGACATCACTTTCATTCCAATTACTGATATTACTAGCGGAACGATTTTCGATTTGATCGCCCCAACTCCAGTACCCGGGGCGTCGATTACGAATATCGCCGGACGAGTTGCCATTGACGCGAAGACGCTCGACCTTCGCAGAGCTCAGATTCAGGGCCAGGGAACAGTCTCAATCCGAGCGGACAATTTGAAGAGCAGTCGAGGGGCGGTCATTGACGCTCCGATTCTTAATTACGATTTGGGAAGCACCAATGGGGTGTTGGAGATTAGAGATCTTGCGAAATCGTCCGTATCTCGGTTTGGGGGAACGTTTGCCGTGTTTTCTACCACGTTTACGAACTCCTTCGACTACGTAACCAATACCCCAGGGACAACAAACGAAACAGGAGAAGTTGAACCCGGTGAGGAGGTTACAACGAATTTTGTGGCCATCTATCACGTGACCGTTGTTCGGAATTTCTTGGATACCGCCCAGCAAACACTGTTGAACGACCTTATTCTCCGATCCAAGGCTGTTAGCATTCAGGATGAGATGCTTGTGGACGGTCAATTCAGGACCACTGCGGAGAGTCTCAATCTACAGGGAGCGTTGGCGCTGACGGGCATTACGAATCTTACCGCGGCTAATTTGCCTAGCTTAAAGAATTTTTCGAACTCTGGGACTCTAACAGTTCCTTCCTTTATCGCGCTGGGTACTTCCCCCGGAGTCCCATTAGAAACGATAGAGAACTCGGGAGTTATCTTGTCCACTGCTTCCAGTTTTAACAGCAAGGAGTTCCTCTTGTCGGGGACGATTCTGGCTGAGGGAGGTAACATTGTGATTAATACGACCGACTTCCTAAGCGATGGTGGAACTTTGTCCGCCGCCAATGATGTCGTCATCACTGCGATCAATGCCGATCTTTCCGGAATAGCGACGTTCGCAGGGGGGCGAGTGACTTTGAACGTCACCGGCTCGGTGTCCGACGGCGGTTTAGATTTGCCGGGAGTTATTACCGCACCATACGGGTTTTCCCTTCCTATTAAGCCAGCCACGGGTGATTTGCTGGGGACAACCTTGACTTTGGAATCGCCCGCGTTCGCTGAGGCAACGTCGTATTGGGCTGGTGAGGATCGGGGACCCTCTCGTGTCGGCTATACTAACAACGTTGCGTTGGCGGCTCTGATTCTCAACGCTGGCGCTGGCGGTGTTGTCGGGATCGCTCCGATTGGTGAGAAAAATGCGATGTACGTCGAGACTTTGGACTTGTCGGATGAGATTCTGGTCGACTTGGAGAACTCACTCATTCTGGTCGAAGGTATGACGCTCTATTATGCCACCACGAGCCCCAATGTGGACCCGGCTTCGCTGGACGGATTTGTGACGGCGGGCGGGGGTACTCTCCGATGGGTTCAAGACGGCAGTTCGCCCACCGTGATCATGGTCGAGGTTTCCTCTGGAGATGGCCGCGTGTTGCGAGTTCCGCGTTCGCTCCGCTTTAGCACTGTCTTGGATTCTGACGCAGATGGCGTTGCCAACGCCGATGACGCGTCACCATTCGACTTGGTCGTAGTGAGCCAAGTGTCGTTGGTCGACGATGCGAATCCCGCGTTCGAGGTTCAATGGAACGCCGCTGCCGGACAGACCTACGAAGTACAGGCAACCCAGAACCTCGCTTCAGGCGTTTGGGTGCCAGTTAAGGTGGTCACCAACAGTTCAACTAGCACTCAACGGGTAATTGTCCGAGATCCAGTGGATCCAGGTACCCCCTTGAAGGCCTATCGAGTAGTCGTTAAGCCTTAAGCAAACGGCCGCCGGAACCCGGCGGCCGTTTTTGTTTCGGCATGCGGCTTTTGGGAATCACGGGTGGAATTGGGATGGGCAAGTCCACAGCTGGACAGTTGCTCAGCGCCCGAGGAATTCTCGTAATAGATACGGATCAACTTGCCCGGGAAGAGAGTGCGGCCGGGACCTCGGGTTTTGAGGAGATCGTTTCCGCGTTTGGTCGTGAAGTGATCGGTCCCGATGGCCAATTGAATCGGGCTCGCTTGGCTCAGCGGATCTTTGAAGATTCGTCGGCACGACTTCGATTGGAGGGAATCCTCCATCCCCGAATCGCGAATTCTTGGAGGGCCGAGGTGGAACGGGCTCGTGAGGCGGGCCATTCGGAGATGGCAGTCCTCATTCCTCTCCTCTTCGAACGAGGGTATCAGGAGGAGTTTTCGATGGTAGTCACCGTCGCCTGCTCCAAAGACACCCAGAGAGTGCGACTTCAGTCACGAGGTTGGTCGGACTCCCAGATCCAAGCGCGCAACCAAGCTCAATTGCCCGTCGCTGAAAAGATGGTCCGCGCCCGGTTTGTGGTCTGGACGGAAGGCGAATTGGAAACCCACTGCCGGCAGTGGGATCGAATTCTCGGCTGAGCCCAAGATCCAATGACTCCTACTTGCTGCCGGGCTTGACCGCCGGCATCGCTGCTAGGTCCGGAGGAAGTTTATCGGCTGGGAACGTTTCTACTTGGAGTCGAATGAGGCTGAACGTGGGTACGCCCAAGTCGAGTGTCCCGTCGGAGCGATCCACCACCATGGCGACACCGGCGACTTTGCCTCCCAACGACCGGACAATCTCGATTGTCTCCTGGACCCGGCCGCCCTTGGTCACAACGTCTTCGACGATCAAGAACGGCTCGCCCGGAGAGATTCGGAATCCCCGCCGCAAGACTAGTTTTCCCTCTTCCTTCTCGGCAAAGATGAATCGGGCTCCCAACTGACGAGCAACCTCTTGACCGATGACCAGTCCACCCATGGCCGGGGCGATAACGCTCTTGGCCCCTAAGGAGGATGCCTTCGCCGCCAAGGCAGCTCCGAATCGTTCCACCAGGGGCATTTGTTCCAAAGCCAGAGCGCACTGGAAGAACTGTCGACTGTGAAGGCCACTCCGAAGGACAAAGTGTCCGTCCAAAAGGGCACCGGTCGAACGGAACAACGCTAAAGCCTCGTCAGTCGTCATCCCGGAGAGGCTGTGAGGAGATGGCGGTCCGGACAAGTGGGATCATGCTACTCGGGCGATTAGCTTTTCCGCGGAAGGACAAAGAGGGCGAATCTCACAGGAGAGGCATCCCGGGTTTCTCGCGCCACAGCGCCGTCGGCCGTGCCAGATCAGCCAGTGGCTGAACAAGGTCCATTGGGGTCGGGGCACCCACTTTTGGAGGTCCTGCTCGATTCTGACGGGATCGGTCTCGGAGGTGAGCTTCAGCCGATTTGCGAGACGAGCCACGTGGGTGTCCACGACGATTCCGAGATTCAGATCAAAGGCATTCCCCAGCACGACATTGGCCGTCTTTCGTCCCACTCCGGGAAGGGCGACCAGCGAGTCCATATCTGCCGGCACAACGCCACCGTGGAGTTGAACCAACTGGACGCAGGCGGCCTGGATGTTTTTCGCCTTGTTGCGGAACAGTCCAATGCGCCGGATTTGGTGGGCTAGTTCCTCAGGATTCGCCTGAGCGTAATCGGCGGCGGTCGGGTAACGGCGGAACAACTCGGGGGTAACTAGGTTGACCTGTTTGTCGGTGCACTGGGCCGAAAGGATGGTGGCGATCAGCAACTCCAAGGGATTGGAGAAATTGAGTTCGCAGTGAGCGTTGGGATAAGTGGACCGAAGCGCCTCAATGATTCTCCCCGCCCTTTGGGTTCGCTCCGCTTGCGTTTCGCGTGGCACGTCCGTCGATACTGCACCCGGGGTCGACCGACAATCCCTTCGGCTAAACAAAACTTCCGGCGGCGTGTCCACTCGCCCAGGCCCATTGGAAATTGTAGCCGCCTAGCCAGCCGGTGACGTCGACCACCTCGCCAATGAAATGAAGTCCGGGAACCCGTCGGCTCTCGAGGGTTTTGGAGGAGAGTTCGGCGGTGGCGACCCCGCCAACAGTCACTTCGGCCTTGGGATATCCCTCATCGCCCCCTGGCTTGAATTCCCATGCTTCTAAACTTTGCGCCAACGCCTCCAGTTCCTTCTGGGGCAGCTGTCCGAGGGGTCGGGACGGAGCGTGCGATTTAGACCAAGCGACGATGAAGCGTTCGGGCAGGAGCGGGCGAAGGACCGATTTCAATTCGCGTCCTCCGCGGCGGGCTGAATCGAGGAGATCGCGCACCGAATGGTTGGGAACCAAATTGAGGCGAACGGATTCTCCCGCCTTCCAATAACTCGAGGCTTGCAGAATGGCGGGTCCGCTCAATCCCCGATGGGTGAATAGGAGGTTTTCCCGAAAGGTCGGGGCGTCGTCGTGGCTCGATGCCAGGCATTCCACGGACAGACCGCTCAGTTCTCCAAACTGGGCCAGGTCGGCCGAGCTAAAGGTCAGGGGAACGAGACCTGGCCGCGGGTTGATCACCTGCAAACCGAACCGTTGCGCGAGTTCATATCCGAACGGAGTCGCTCCCAGTTTGGGAAAGGAGAGTCCGCCGGAGGCCACCACAAGTGACCGCGCTCGGAATTCACCCTGGGAGGTAGAAACTCTCCACCGCGGATCGCGGCTCTCCGGAGTCTCCGACGCTTCCGGGGCCGCGAGGCGCTCGACGTTGGTGATAATGGAACCGACCTTAATCTGTACCTGGGCGTCGGCACATTCGTCTTCGAGTAATTGCAGGATCTGTTTCGAACTTTGGTCGCAGAACAGCTGCCCCAGCTTCTTCTCGTGCCAGGCAATCCCATGACGTTCGACCAGGGCGAGGAAATCCTGCGGGGTGTACCGGGCGAGGGCTGATTTGACGAAGTGAGGACTTCCCTGAGTGACGTAGTTCGCGGCCGTGGCGCCTACATTGGTGAAGTTGCACCGACCGCCGCCGGAAATGAGGATCTTGTTTCCCAGGCGCGGATTTCGTTCCAACACCAATACCTGCCGGCCACGGAGTCCAGCAGTGCGGGCACAAAAGAGCCCCGCCGCGCCTCCGCCAATCACAATAACATCCACATGCACGTCCCGGCAGAGTCGGGGTGGAGTAGGGTGTTTGTCGATGCGGAGTCGGAGGTTAAGCCGGGGGGGATTTAGGACGATTCCGGCCGGTCCAAGTGGGGGCCCGATTCCAGTTCATCGAATCCTTCGAAGTCCCCGGGCCGAAGTTCCCGGGAGATCCGTTGCTCCTCGTTGAACCAAGTTCCCAAGTCCACCAGTTTGCAGCGTTCGCTGCAGAATGGACCCCATTTTTCCGCTAACCAAGTGCCCAGCTTCTTGCACGTCGGACACTTCACCTTCAGTTGTGAGACATCTTTCATACAATCTCCACGGGACAGGTGGGCAAGGCGTCCAGAAATTGCTGGCCGTAGCGTTTAGTCAGTAGCCGATTGTCGAGTACCACCACAATGCCGGTGTCACTCCCCGTCCGAATCAGCCGGCCAACGCCCTGCCGAAATTTCAGAATGGCTTCCGGCAGGCTGAAGTCGAAGAACGAGTTTCCGCCTGAGGCTTCTATTCGTTCAAGCCGGGCTTCGGTCAGGGGATGGTCCGGCACGGCAAACGGCAGCCGGGTCAGAATGACGTTACTGAGCGCTTCTCCCGGGACATCAACTCCCTGCCAAAAGGAATCCGTGCCAAATAGGACGGAATCCACGTTGTCCTTGAACTTCTCCAGCATTGTTGAGCGCGGCGTACCCGTACCCTGAACATAACATTCCAGTCCCAGCCGATCGAAGAAGGCTGCCATCCGGCCGGCGACCTGCTGCATCAGTCGGCTGTTGGTGAAGAGCACGAAGGCCTTGCCGTGAGTCTGCTCCACGAAGTGTTCGATCCAGTGCACCAAGGCGTCCTCGTACCCTTCGTCGCGGGGATCCGGCATCTTCTTCGGAACGAGCAACCGCATTTGGCGCTGGTAGTCGAAGGGGGAACCCACCTGATGCTTGAAGGCCACTTCGGCGCCCACGCGTTTTGCGATGTAGTCGAGCGCGGGGTTTCGAACCTCCAGTTTGAGGCTCGTGATGGACGTGGCTGAGGAAGGCGTTTGCGCCGGAGCCTTCACCCCCAAGGTGGCACTGGTCATGACCACGCTGGTGCCTGATCCAAACAGACGCTGGCGGAGGAAGTCGGCGACATCCACCGGTGCGGCATTGAGGGAAAGGTTCCGCTGAGTTTTGCCGGTGCGTTCGACCCAGTACACGTGGTTCTCTGCCTCCTGCTTGAGGAAGGTTTGAACCGCGAGGCGCAGGTCCGAGAGGCGTCGATTGCACTCGGCCAGTTCGTCGCCGGTATCCTTGTCTTCGGTCGCTTGGATCAGTTCGGTGATTTGCTCGCGCAGCCGGTGCAGCGATAACGTGACGGTGTCGTTGACCAGGTCGGGTTGGCGAATTCGCAGTTCCGACCATTTCCGATCCGAGCGGGGCTTCCGGGATTCTTCATCGATCGAGGAGCGGTTTCGTTCCGCCAGCGATTCACAGGCGGCTTCGATCTGATTGAAGAAGTCATCGCTCTGCTCCATGACCTCGCTGACGGCTTTGACGGCTGGGCCCTGCCGAAGAGTGGTCAGGAGCCCTTTCTTGGTGCGGGGATTGTACAGGCGTTGCAGGGCGTAGCGGACCGCTCCGCTGCCGACGCTGACCCCGATGTGGCGGGCAGCGACCTGCTCCACCGTGTGAGCTTCGTCGAAGATCACGAAGTCGTTCTTGAACAGAACTCCATCGCCGGTCCTCTCGGCATCAACGGAGTTGAGCAAAGTGAAGAACAGGGTGTGGTTCAACACCAGGACGTCGGCGTTGAGAATCCGCTGGCGAGCCCGTTGAAAGAAACACACGTGGTTCTCCCGGGACAGATCGCTGGCATAACCACATTTTTTGGGGGCGCAGAGACCGCGCTCGGAGCAAACGCTCTCCCAGACTTTGGGGTCCGGTTCCTCCGTAAAATCGCTGAGGGAGCCATCGGCGGTTTCCTGCGACCACTCCCAGATGCGCTGCAGTTCGCTCTGTTCCGAGGAGGTGAAGAGTGAGTCAGCTTGTTGACGAGCCTTACGCAGGCGTCGGGTGCACAGATAGTTCGCCCGACCCTTCAGCATGGCGTAACTGAAGTCGGCGGGCAGAACTTTCTGGAGCAGGGGCAGATCCTTTTCGACGAGTTGCTCCTGCAAATTGATCGTGTGAGTGCAGATCACCGCCTTCTTTTTCTGCGCGACCGCGAACAAGATGGCCGGGACTAAATAGGCAAAACTCTTGCCGACTCCGGTTCCAGCCTCGACCAGGAGGTGCCGGCGATCCACCAGGGAACGCGCCACGGCCATGGCCATTTGCTGCTGTTGCGGGCGGAACTCGAAGTTCCGAGCCTGCGAAAAGAGACCGGTCGGCGAAAAGATTTCCGCGACCTGGCGGACCAGGTCTTCGACAGGCGGGGCGGCGTCAGTGGCCGAGGAAATCACCGGCAGAGTGAACCGCGAAGTTGCCTCGGGTGCAAAGCGGGAGAGTGAGGGACTGTCTGGCGGACGGGTCGCGTTATTCCGGGAAACGGACTGAATCCATGATCCATGCCAGATACTTCGGGCTGCCGGCCTCCAGTGGGAGCACCACAAAGGCGGCGGTGTCGTAGGGATGTTGTTCGAGCACCAGGTGCTGGAGGGCGGAGATTCGTTCGTCGGTGGTCTTGAGGAGAACGAGGACCTCGGTTCCCGATTCAATCCGACCTTGCCACCAATAGTGGGACTCGATGGCAGGAACCAGATTTGCACAGGCGACGAGCCGACGTTCGAGGGCGGCTCGCGAGAGTTTTCGGGCAGTCTCCAAATCGGGGGCGGTGACCAGGATCAGCCGGAACGGAGTAGGGGCGGCCATGGGTTAACCCAACCATGGTCCCAACGCTCCGGCAAACGTGCAGATTGCCCACGGCGAGGTCACCGCTTAAGGTGTCCACCGCATGTCCGAAATTGCCAACTACGTGATGCACGGTGCCGCTCAGGTGACTCCCGCGATGGTCGAAAAGGTCCTGCGCAATCTGCCGATCTGGAAGGTCGAGTTCTCCCAGATTCATGCGCCGGCGTTTCCCCATTTGGTCGATCAATTGGAGTTCCTGGCAGACGTCGTGGAGGACGCTGCGGAGGGCGCCTACAAGGAACTTCCGTTTCACGCCCTGTCCGCCGCCGTGTTCGCCCTGACGTATGCTCACCGTAAAAACGACATCATTCCGGATTCCATCGGTGAGATGGGCCGGGCTGACGACTCGAGTGTGGTTCGGGCCGCTCTGATTCTCCACGAACGGGCCTTTGAGCAGTACGCCGAGAAGATGGACTTCGATTGGAACCGAATTACCAGCAAGGCTTAACCGCCGGTACGCGTTAGAGCGACTTCACGTAATCGTGGAGCGGCAGAAGATCCGGATCCCCCAAGGCGAGGGTCCGGATTTCTTCTTTGGAGCGAAGTTTGACGGCCCTTTGGAGCCAATCCCGGGCGACGGCGAGATCCCCCAACTGACAGGCGTAACACGCCAGGTTGTACGGAATGATGGACTCGTCGGGAAATTGCGACACGACGGCCAGCAATGAAGTCCAGGCTTCCTGGGTCCGTTGGAGTTCGTGGAGGGTGTAGCTTTGGTGGATCCATCCCTCCACGCGATCTGGAGCCAACTGAGTGAGGGCCTGGGCCACTTCCAAGGCATCGTTCCAGCGAGTCTGTTGCGCGTAGAGTCGCCACCGCAATTCCAGCACCTCGGGATGATTGCGGGCGCCCAACGACACCCGGGCCAATTCCAGACTCGATTCGACGGTGTTGCCCAGCTCCAACCACCCTTCCGCCGCCGCGGCGAAGTGACAGTCCGGGAAATCCAATTTGCTCACGCGGCCATCCCTGTATTGATCGAAAGGGCATTTGGCAAAATGGTTTTGCGTATGCGGACACTTTTGCTGGCTGGACTCGTGGGGTGGGGGCTGACCCAAGCCGAGTCCATTCCCCCTGCCACGACGCTCGATCAGCTGCAGGATCAGTTCCGTCAGGTCTTGTCGGCCACGAGTTCGCCAGGGGCGGCTTGGGGAATCCAAGTGAACTCCCGACGAACGGGGGCCACTTGGTTTGGGACCAATTCGGCATCCCGGTTCATTCCGGCATCCAATACGAAGCTGTTCACGGCGGCCCTAGCGTTGGATCGGCTGGGTGGGGACTACCGGTTTAGCACCAGTTTGAGAATCCAGTCCCCTCCGAACGCCCAAGGGGTGCTGGCGGGTGATCTGTGGGTGGTGGGAAGCGGTGATCCCACGTTGTGTGCCCGACTCAAGGGAGGCAGTTGGGAAAAAGCCTTTGCCCCGCTTGTAGCGGCGGTTCAGGCGCGGGGAATTTGGAGGATTCAGGGCAATTTGCTTTGCGACGAACGGCGATTTCGCGGTCCACCGTACGGAAGCGGATGGGGGTGGGACGATCTGGCTCAGTACTACGGGGCCGCGGTTTCCGCGCTCACCGCCGAGGACAATTCGCTCCAAGTGAAGGCGCTCCCAGGCTCCCGCGTGGGGGATCCAGCTCGCTTGGAGTTGCTCCCGCTGACCTCCGGTTTAACGCTCGTTTCCACGGTCACCACCGGGGACACAAACGCCCCACCTCGGTTGGATGTAGCTCGGCTGCCGGGTGAACGGGTGCTCGAAGTTTCTGGAACGGTCCCGCTAGGAGCGGAGCCGGTTGTGGAGGAGGCGGCCGTGCCGGATCCCGCCCGGTGGTTCGGAGAGCTCCTCCGCGAAGCGTTGCGACGACAGGGAATCCTGGTCGACGGTGAAATTCGGATTTTGCGGGCGGCGGATCGGAATGCCCAACCCCTGGACGAGTCAACCTGGACCGAACTGGCCGCGGTCCCGTCCCCGGCGGTCGGCGAGGTGGTGCGGGAAATGATGAAGCCTTCCCAAAATCTGTACGCCCAACTCTTGTGGTTGGCGGCGGGTTCCGAAGCGGAGCGGTATCCTCGGGAGGGCGAGGAAGCGGTGAAGTCGGCGGCCACCACCGAAGAAGCAGGCCAGAACGTCATGAACTTATTCCTGCAACGGAATGGATTTCCTGCCCAGGAAGTGGTGCTGGAGGAAGGCTCCGGCTTGTCTCGTAAAAACCTAGTTTCTCCTCGGGCCGTCGTTCAATTGCTCGAACTCATGCCCCGGCATGCCTGGGGCGAAGCTTGGATGGCGTCGTTGCCTATTGGAGGGGTGGACGGCTCCTTGAAGCGTCGCTTCCAGCAGCCACCCACCCGGGGCAATGTGCAGGCCAAGACCGGAACGCTCCGGTACGTGAACAGTTTGTCCGGCTATCTCACCAATTCCGTGGGCGAACCGTTGGTCTTCAGCATCCTGATCAACAATTTCGTGGCGCCCACCGGGAGCCGATCCTCCCGGGAGGAAATGGATCAGTTGATCGAACTGCTGGCCCAATCTCGAATTCGCTGACGCCTCAGGGCAGCAAAAAACCGCCTCCCGCGAACCTAAGTTGGTTCGCCTGAGGCGGTTGGTTCGCGGATCGGTCGCCTTATTTCAGCTCCTTGATCCGGATGTTGCGGAAGGCGACTTCGCCGTGGTCCCCCTGAAGCAGAATCGGTCCGGGTTGGTCCACATTGTCGTCCAAGTGGCTGCCCGTGCCTTTGTTGCACTCCACGTTGTCCTGCACGGTCACGCCGTTGAGGATGACCGTGATCTTGTTCCCGATCATCCGGGCTTCCACGCTCTGCCATTCACCGGGCTTGCGGGAAGCCATCAGGGCCGCCGGCGAAACGTTGTAGATGGCTGCATTGCCGCCCAGTTCGGGTTTCTTGCCGTAGTCGTCGAAGATTTGGATCTCGTGGCGGCCGCGCAGGTAAAAGCCGGAGTTGGCTCCCGGCGGAATCAGATAGTCGTAGCGAACAATGAAGTCTTTGAACTTTGCCTCGCTCACCAAGTCCGTTCCGTGTCCCACGACCTTGTCCTTCTGATGCTCCAGGCGATTGATCAACATCCCGTTCTCCACGAGCCAGCTCGGAGTGCCATCAGGACGTCGCAATTTCCAGCCGTCCAGAGTCTTGCCATCAAACAAGAGGCGGAATCCAGCGGCTTTCTCCGCGGCGCTCAAGACGGCCGACGGATCTTGCGGCTTGGCGGATCCCGACTTCAGACCCAACGCCCATTCGATCCCGCCTAGAATGTGTTTCTGGAAGGGCGCGCTGGTCCAGACATCTTCCCGGTGTCCCAGCGAGGTGTAGAAGATGCGGCCGGAACCCACCTGTTTGGCCCAAGCCACCGGAAAATCGCCTGGGAACTTGTGATTCGGATGGGCATCCAGGCCCAGCAAGCCGTTGACCTTCGAGCGGTTGAAGTTCTTGAAGATATAGATCTCGTCGTAGATGTCGTAGGTCGGTCCCAGGTCTTGGGTGGCGGGGTGTTTGGGATCCTGGTTGATGGCCCGGATGCCGACTTGGGCGTCGTGCGTGAGGAACTCGCCACCCAGCATTTCAATGAAGGCTGGAAACCCGTGGAACGTGTCGGAACACGAATGCATGCCGATGAAGGCGTGTCCTTCGGCCAGCCACTTGAGGAAGCCCTCCTTGTCCGGAATCGCCAGATCGCCCGTCGTGTTGGCAAAAATCACCCCGTCGACACCCTTGAGTTTGGCCATGGTCATCTTCTCCATGACCTCGGCGTCGTCCTTTCCTTCCGGCCCGCCCCGAACGACATCCACCACCGTGAACGCTCCGCTCGTCTCCCCCAAGGTGGTCAGGACATTCTCAGCCGTGGGAATGGAACTGTGGCGAAAACCCTTGGTGGCCGTGACGAGGATGACCTTCTTCGGAGCAGCTTCCAAAGTGAACAGACTGGCCGCTATCAGGAGTGCGGCAAAGGGGCGTAGATTCATGGCCAAATTATTAAACGACAGTTAGTTGAGCGAAACTCCCCGGGAGCGAGTGCAGCGTCATCGGGAAGACACCTCTGATAGGCCCAAAACCACCGGCAGCCGGCAAGCTCCGAATCAATTTTGCATGGCCTGAAGTTTGCGTCCCTTTTCTTGCAATTAGCGCAAACATCTGTCGGTTCGGAACAATAACGTGAAACGAAATCTTCTAGTACTCGCCACCGCCCTGAGCGCCCTCGCGTTCCCCGCCTCGGCCACCATCACCCAGATGCCTGACCGGGTAACTTTGGGCGCCACGGACTCCATTCAATGGGATGTCCTGGGAACGTCAGGAACCTCTCTGTCCCGATCCTTTTCCCTCGATACCGTCCTGGGACATAACGTCAATGTCCGTGGGCAGTTCTCGTCGTTGCGACTAGATCAGGGAGATGGCTGGACGGGTGACTTCCTTAACGGGTCCCAGTTGCTGGCGTCTGATGGTAACTTTCTGTTCGAAATCAATCCGGATGGCCTGTTCCAAGGTGCTGGACTTGAAATTGATACCGAGTATTTGGGCGACTACACCGCCAAGATGGTGGCCCTCGATGCCAACGGAACGGTTCTGGGAACCGTGCGAGGCGAAGGAACCGCCACGGGAAGTGCCGATGATTCCGCCTTGTTTCTCGGCTTTCTGAGCGACGCCATCGACGTGGATCGATTCGTGGTCCGCTTGACCAGTGCCGCCGCCCGCTTGGATCAGTTTGCCATCAACCACGTCAATCTGGTGTTCGACGTCAACGACTTGCCGGGACCGATCGCTCCTGTTCCCGAGGCGAAGAACGCGGCCTTGATGGGCGGATTGGCGTTGTTGATCGCCGGTGCTTGGCGTCGGGCGCGGAGTCGTCAGGGCTGATCCCTCCGCTAGAACCAAAGGGCATCAGGAGCGGCTCCTGGAGTCTCCTGAACCATCGCTATTTGCCTCACTGAAATGCCTCGCATGCGTCACGCCTTCAAGGAATGGGCCATCGTGGTGGATGCCCTGGGTCGGGGGGATCAGATTCTGATTCTACGCAAGGGGGGCATTGCTGAGGGTCGGGATGGATTCCGGGTGGACCATCAGAATTTCCTGTTGTTTCCCACCCTGTACCACCAGCAACGCGAATGCGTGACGCCCGGTGGGCAGGTTCGGTTTGATGAGGTTCAAGCCTCTTGGCCTCCGCCCACCCGGGTCCGGGTTGAGTATGTCGCCTCGGCGGCCGGTTGGTGGAAGGTGGGTTCGCTACATGATGTCCGGCAACTGCGCGAACAGCACATCTGGAAGGATGAAGTCATTGAACAGCGATTTAGCTGGGGCCGGGAGGAGGCGATCTACGTGCTCGCCCTGCGCGTGGCTCGATTGAAGGAACCCCGTGAAATGCCGCTGTTACCGACGTATGGCGGCTGTAAGTCTTGGGTGCAATTGGCCGAGGATGTCCCGGTTGGAGGAGCCCGACCGGTGCTGTCCGATGGGGCTTTCGCCCGCAAGATGGGTGATTTGATCCGGCGCTTGGAGCCGGTGGGAACCCGGGTGGTTTCGTGAGTGGGCGGGGAATCTGGCGGGATTATTCCGCGGATTTCTTGGGGTTCGGGCTCGCCCGCCGGGATGGGGTTCGATATTCCCCGGGAGTCCGATGAGTCAATCCCGCAACAGTTTCTTCCGCCAGAGTGTGTGGATGTCCTTCGCGACGGTGTTTGGCGGGGCGTTCATGTCCGCGGTCCACTCGGTAGCCGGCCGAATGGAAACCTCCCAGTACGAAGCCTTCTTTGCGATGCTTCGGCTGTTTCTCCTATTGGGTATTCCCAGTGCCGGACTGCAGATCGCCTTCGCCCGTCAGACCGCGGCCGCCCTGACTCCGGACTTGCAAGGTCAACTCGCGAGCACCACGCACCGGGTTCTGGCCGGGGTTTTCCTTCTGTGGTTGGGCATGCTGGCCATTACGGCTTGGGGTTTTAATGGCATTAACGCTCAGTTGAGACTGGGAACCGGGCAAGTGATCTGGCCTACCTTGGGAGTCGCGTTGTTGTGGCTGGTGGTGCCGGTGCTCCGCGGCGTGTTGCAGGGGCAGGAGGACTTTTGGTCCTTGGGTTGGGTCAGCATTGTGGACGGTCTGCTGCGGTTTTCCGGCATGTGTGTTGCCATTCTCGCGTTCCGGGCGGGAGCCGTGGGAGCGATGTGGGTCGCCTTCTTGGCGATGGCTGCGTCCACGGTGATCGCGGCGTGGGCCAGTCGGAGCGTCTGGATGCGGGCGGGTTCTGAATTTGCCTGGCGTCCGTGGGTGGCCCAAGTACTGCCGTTAACGCTGGGTGCTGGTGCCTTGAACGCGTTGGCGAATTTCGACAGCGTTTTTCTCAAGGCGCTCGTTCCGGAGGAGTTTCTCCTGGGCGAGCGTTACCTGCCGGCGGCCATGATTGGGTTCGCCTTGACCCAGGTGACCGTGCCGTTGGCCATGGTCATGTTTCCCAAGATCGTGCGCAGTTCGGCCGGTGGCCCGCAAACCAATGCTTTGGCTTTGGCCCTAATCGGCACGGCCGTCCTTGGGGCGTTGTCCGTCGGCTTCCTGACGTTGTTCCCGAAGCTTCCTCTGCAGATCTTGTACTTCCGGTCACCCAAGTTATGGGCCGCCGCGCCAATCGTTCCCTGGTGCGCCTGGGCCATGTTGGCCTATGCAATGGCCAATGTTTTGGTGAGCAATCTTCTGGCGCAGGAACGCTTTAGCATCGTCCCGTGGGCCGTGGGTGTTGCCCTGCTGTTCATCGGGCTGCTCTCCGGATTGCGTCACCACTTTCTCACCTTGGAGCCGTACACCGCCTTCCGCCAGGTCGCGCAGATTATGGGTGCCTGCAATGTGCTGCTGTTGCTCATTGCCTTGGCTCTCACGTGGGGACGTAAGCCTCAAGTGAGCCCGGCGGGCTGAAGCCTTGGATCCTCCGAGGGCTGTTGAGTTGGCGGATCGGCTTCCGCAGACTCTCCCCGCGGCAAGCGACTTCCCCGACGTGACATGACCAAGCGATCCCAGTCGGTGATGGATTCCGTGTGGCGAATCCTGTTCTGCGTCGCAGTTCTGCCTTGGTGTTTGGGAGCTACCTGGGCGCTGGCGTTGGTCATTCGCTCCGCGGGTAGTACCTCGCTCTTTTGGGTTTCGGTACTGGGAGGTGCGGCCGCGTGGCTCGCGGTTTTTCTGCTGCTGCCCAAACCACTGTGGATCTATGTCGTTGGCCACGAACTCACCCATGCCCTGTGGGCCTGGCTCTGCGGGGGGCGCGTCAAATCGTTCCGCGCCACGGCCCGGGGTGGTGAAGTGGTGGTCACGAAGAGCAATCCGCTGATCGTTCTGGCGCCCTACTTTTTTCCGCTCTACGCGGTGTTATGGGCGGTCTTCTGGGCGGTGGCGAGCTGGCTCGGGGATTGGAACGCCTACCGGCCTTGGTTCCACTTTGGACTCGGATTCACCTACGCCTTCCACGTCACGTTGACGGCCCACATTCTCCGGGTGCGGCAACCGGACCTCGATGTCGAGGGATGGTTGGTCTCGAGCGTGGTGATCTGGCTGGGAAACGTATTGGTGCTGCTGGTTGCCCTGCCGGGTCTGACCGGACAGGTCAGCCTGTGGACCGCCCTTCGCTGGTGGGTCGAACGGACCGGTCGGTTCCTGCTCTGGCTGACGTCAGCGTTCTGAATCCGCCGCCGCCGCGCGTTGGGTGGGGGTCGCCATCGGATACAACCCCGGGCAGCAGCCGAACTGCTGATGAAACGCCTGACTGAAATGACTCAAGCTGTTGTAACCCACTTCCAAGGC
This sequence comes from Verrucomicrobiota bacterium, assembly GCA_017309115.1. Classification (GTDB taxonomy): domain Bacteria; phylum Verrucomicrobiota; class Verrucomicrobiia; order Limisphaerales; family UBA9464; genus UBA9464. The sequence goes on from JAFLEF010000033.1 coordinate 79,168, forward strand.
AGCCTCAGTCACGTTGTAGTCCCCCGAGCGCAGCAATTCGGCGGCCCGTTCCAGGCGAAGTTGCCGAAGGAATTGGGGAATAGTCTGACCGGTTTCCTTGGAAAAAGTCCGACTCAGGTAGAACGGACTACACCCGACTTCGCGGCCGATTTCCTCGAGTGCGGGGGGATTGGTGAGGTTGCGCTTGAGCAGGCTGATCACCTTGTCCACGCGATCTCGCGCGACCCGTTGCTGGCGATGGCAAAACAGTTCTTCGGCGGAGACGGGTTGGAAGAAGAATTCGCCCAGTAATTCCACGGCCTTGGCCTGGTACCAGATGGCTTGGGCGCTCGCCAACACGGGCGGTTGACGCAAGCTCAGCACCAACTCGCGCTGGCGGGAGTTGATGAGTTCGCTCGCACCGACGGCCGAGTCCGTCTTTTTGCCTTCCGCCACTTCCCGGACGAGCGGATGAAGGTCGGCCGCGGCGGTGAGCAGATGGCGGGCGAGAAACTCCGGGGACAATTCCAAGGTAATGAACTGATGTTCCGCTCCGGGGAGTCGGCGCGCCCGCAGACCGGTTCGACCCTGCCGATAAAATCCCGCCGACCAGGGGCCCAGCTTCAGGGACCCGCCGGGAGCTTCCACTTCGGCTTCTCCGGCGAGGTTGAGGCAGAGCTCCACGCTCTCGGGATGAAAACTAGGCGCCCAATCAACCTCGGTATCGGGGGGAACCTCATGCCATTCGAAACTGATTCCAAGGCGATTGAAGTCACCAAACAACTGCCGCCAGCGAGCTCCGGCACTTCGCCACAGAGCGGCCTCGCCCCCCGGAGGCGGAGGAGTCACACGGGGGCGGGTGTTCTTGGACACGTTCGGATCAGCCTAGGGGCCGTCCCACCGACCAGCAACCGCGCTGGTTGCTGTTGAATTGCGCGGGTTGTCGGTCGGTTGCTCCAGGCTTCGGGCGTCCTGAACGAAGCCCAATACGCCCATGCGCGTATGGTCAACGGCGGGGGCCCGACACAGCGGACAGGGCCCCAAAAAAGGTGGTCACATGGTTGAGCGCATTGGTTCGGCCCGGTTCGTCCACCTCGGCGGCAGCCACCCATGACTCCAGTGCGGTTCGGTGGGATTCGAAGTGGGCCCTTCCGGTTTGAAACACTTCCGCCGATACGCTCTTTTGAATCAGCTCCAATTCGTAGCGAGCCTGTCGGTCGAGCTCGGGAAGCTCCGGCAGATAATCATGGGGAAAATTCGGCCGAACCTCGGCGGTCACCCACGAGGCCAAGTCGAAATCACCGACCATCGGACGGTAAGTCCCGTTGGACAGCTGGATCACGTCGGTGTTCCACAGCGACTCGCCGGAGGTCGAGAGGGCAAAATCCCAATTGCCGAGGAGGACGTGCAGCATCCGGAGTTCGGTGATCTCCTGGAGGCGAAAGTTGGCATCTCTCAGGGCGCCTACTTCCTCGTCGTCCAGTGCCCGACCCCCGAGTCGTTCGGCGACGACTTCGGCGTCTTCAAGGACCATCGCCTTGCGCGTGAGTTGCCAGCCGCCGTGGATCGACTCCCCGCTGGGACTGGTATCGCGAAACTCAATTGCCGCTCGGCGCACGCGTGGAGCCAGAAATCCGAGCAGGTCCACGATTTCATACACCACCGCCTCGCGAAACGTGGCTCGTTCGTCCCTCAGGCGGCCGATCGATCCGCGGCCTCCCTCGGCGCAATGGGTTCCAATCTTCACCTCGCGAGCTTCAGCGAAAGGCGTGCCGGCTCGATCCGCCCGTGACACCTTGAACTTCAACTTGGGAAAGGGGCACTCCTGCAAGCTGGAGTTACCCCGGACCCGTAGGGACACCGGAATCTGCTGGGATCCGAGCGTGACTTGTCCTTCGAAGTATGGCTTTTCCCGGACGGGTGGGAAGATGCCGTCCGGCATTCCGGCGAAGGCGAGATTGAAGTGAGCCTGGAGGGGTCCCGCGACCGTGAAGGAGGCGACGGAACGGGAATCGAAGAATCCGGTCGCCGTGGAGTCCACCGCGCGAAAAAACTCCACGGACTCCAGAGTGGCGGGTTGATAGGGACTGACCGCTCCGGGGACTGCTGACCACGGACCTTGGGCGGTTGGGGCGGCTTCCAGAGTGCCGGTGAAGGTGAGGGTGATTCCTCTGTTGTCCTGACGGATTTCCAGGGCGGAACCTGTGAGACTGGGAAAGAGTGATCGAGTCGATTCCGGCCAGGATTCCTCTCCCCAGCTCGAGTGGACGACGAGTCCCAGACTCGCGAGTAAAAACAAAGACTTCATGTCGATTCATGAGGAGTCAGAGGCGAACAGGATCGTCCGGTTCTGACTCCCCAGGGAGGTGAGCCTCGAGTTCGGCTCAGGAATCGCAATGGAACCATCGGTCCACCACCGGCGTGGACCGTCGCTCAGGAAGCCGCTGGCGGCTTTCGCTCGCCCACAGTGAGCAGGGCGGGCAGCACGGTGAGTCCGGCGGTCATGCAGGTCGCCGTACCAAACGCCATGATGAAGCCCAGGCTGCGAATACCCTGATGTTCGGCCAGCACCAGACTGCCGAATCCAGCCACGGTGGTCAGACCCGAAACGAACACCGCCTTGCCCGTGCTTTTGGCAAGGATCGACGGGTTCTTTTCCTCGGCAAACCGATTGAGAATGTGGATGCCGTTGGTAATGCCAATGCCGATCACGAGCGGCAGCATCATGATGTTGGCGGGGTTGAACGGCACTCCCACCCAGCCCATGATGCCTACGATCCAGAGCGTTCCCAGACCGACGGGAATCAGGGACAACACCACGCTGCTAAACCTGCGAAAGTGGATCCACACCAGAATCACGATCGCGGCCAGCGCCCACCACGCGGCTTCGACGTAGGACTGCTTTAGGAGTTCGGTGTAAAAGTACATCTGCACGGGCGCCCCGGTGGCGGTCGGTTCCACCGAGTGCAGTTCGGCCACGAAGGCCTGCTGGGGTTCGCGATCCCAGACATTCGTGCGCGGATACACCTGGAGTAGGAGATTGCTCTGCACGCCCACAAACCGGTTGCGCAGCGGGTCCGGCAAATCGATTGGACGAAGTCCGCCGGTATTGTCCTGCGTGCGCAAGGTGTTGATGGTGTCGCGCAGATCCGACAGAAGCGCGTATTGGAAGGCGGCGAGTTTGCGGGCGTGGCGTTCCCGTTCCTGAGGTGTGCCGCGGAAGAGTTCCGTGCGAAATTCGCCGAGCGCATTCTTCAGGGAGACGATGTCGTTCAACAGATTGGTACGCCCGCGGAGAGCCACTTCATCCGCCGCCAGCGCCAGATAGCCCTGCAGACTCCATAGTGTCTGGCTGAGATCGTTGAGATCTACCGGACGTGAATCAGGCTCGGCGAACTGGATAGGCGCTGCCGTCTCTCGAATTCCCTGGATCAATCCCAGTTTGGTCGTGGAATCGGCGGCCAGGAACGAAGCCATGGATTCCACTGAGCCCACGGTCGGCAAGGCGCGGAGTCGCTCTTCCAGCAGTTGTGCCTCGGCCAGATTGGTGGCGATTACCGCGCCAAAAATCACGGACTTCTCGGCGGAATCGACCAGCTTGTGTTCGAACTGAACCGAGGCGAGCTGCGGGCTCTGCATGTTCAGCAGGTTGTAGTCGAAATGAACCCGAAACGCCCCTGCCGCTGTGACGGCGCTGAGAGCTCCGGCGAGACCCAGAACGGTCCACGGACGCTCCAGCCAGATTCGTTCGATGCGGGCTCGCAGGTCGGGGGCTTCGTTCGTGGGCGCCTTCGCCACCGGTGAGAGCGCCGCTCGGGCTGACTTCCTTCCCAGCAACAGCGCCGGCAGCAGGGTCATCATCGGGATCAAGCAAATGACCAAGCCGCCCCCGCAGATGACGCCCATTTCCCGAATGCCCCGAAAGTCCGTGATCGACATCGCGGCGAACGCGCCGGCCGTCGTGAGACAGCCGGTGAAGATGCCTTTGCCGGTGTTCACCATTGCGAGCTCCATGGCTTCGTTTTTGGTGAGTCCGTTGGCGAGTTCTTCTTCAAAGCGGGTGATCAGGTGAACCCCGAAATCGATTGCCAACCCAATCAGCATGGGCACGAAAGTGATCGTTAGAATGTTGAGGTGCCCCACTGTGGCCGTGGTGAACGCCATGGTGTAGCCGAGGCCAAACACGAGGCAGCCAGTCGCCAAGAGCGGGCGGACCATCTGGCGATATCCGAAGACAAAGATCAGCGCGACCAAGGCCAGCGAGAGCGTGGTGGCCATGGTGGAGTCCTTTTGGCTCTGCACCATTTCGTCGAAGTCCAACACGCCTTCGCCCGTGACGCCGGCGTTGACACCACCGACTTCCGCTTGGACTTCGAGGACGAGTTCGCGAAAGCGGGACACGGCTCGGGCGTTCAAATCCTCCTGAAGGGACTTGCGGCGCTTTTTCAGTGCTTCCGGACTGGTGGGATCACGTCCCGTTATGCGGCTCCAGAATGACGGCGACGGCGGCACGGCCTCTTCTGCTAGGATCGCCCGCGGCCGGGCGGTGGTGAGGTAGATCCGCCCACGGCCAAAGGTGAGATACTTCCGGCTCTCCGCTTCCCGACCGCCGCCAAATAGCGCTTCCACTCCGGGTGACGGTGGGGTGCCCGGACGGTTCAGACTCTCCTGAGCCCGCCGGATGATGCGCTGCAAGGCTGGCAGAGAGTTGATGAGCGAATCGGTCTCGGAGTTGGTCTGTTGGGGGGACGTTCGGATCAGTGTGTTGATCTGTCCGAACAGCGAACTTAGGTTGGAGGAACTGGCGAACTGCTGAAGGAAGGGTCGGTATTCTTTCAGGGTTCGATTCAACTCCACTAGGTTGGTCTCCGGAACGAACAGAAGTGCCTTCTTTCCCATCAGGGTGAGATCGCCCTTGTAGAAAACGTCAGTGAACAGATTGGTCGGAGACGCGGCGGTCGACTCCGCTTCCAGCCGCACGGCGAGGCGTTCAACGAATTGCCGATTCTTCTCCGGATCCTCGGATTCCACGACTGCCACCAGATCCGCCTGAGCGGGGAATTCGTTGCGGTAGCGGAGGAAGTTCTGGTTGTAGGCGAGATTGGCGTCGAGGAGCGCATTGCGATCCATGACGAACTCCAGATTGGCGACGGTGTACCAGACGCAGGCGGCAAAGAGCACCAACTGCGGCCAGATGAACCACCCGGGAAAGCGAATGACCCGGGAGGAAAGTCCCCGGAGCAGGCGAACCACGAGCGAATCGGTGGGTGCTGACATTCGTGAGCGGCAATCCTGATCGAAACAGCCGGTGGCTGTCGAAGGTGGAAGTAGATTCGGAAAACTGTTGGACAATGTCAGGCGGAACGGTCTGGAAAGGGGTTGGCCGGGTGGCGTTGCGTTCCGTTGATTCCCCGTCTTGCGATCGGCCCGGTGAGAATCATTCTGCACGCCTTCCGTCGTTCCGGAATTGATTCATGTCCTCCCCTCTCCCCCGTCGCCCTGCCTGGATCGAGATCGATCTGGGGGTTTTGGCCCGTAATTTTCGGAGGCTCCGGGCCGAACTGCCGCCCGCCGGGCAACTCCTGTTCGTGGCCAAGGACAATGCCTACGGGCTGGGAGCGGTGGCGGCGTCGCGAGTGGCCGTGCGCGAAGGGGTGGGATTTCTGGCGGTATACACCCTGGGGGAAGCCCAGGAGTTGCGGGAAGCAGGAATCCAGGCCCGGATTCTCCTGCTGGGAGAACGTCTTCCCGAGGAAGTGCCGGCCGTCGTGGAGCTGAATCTCGAACCGTGTGTGGGGCAGCTGGAGCAGGCCAGTTACTTCGCGGACGCTGGCCGACACCGGGGCCGGCCTTTACCGGTTCATCTCAAGATCAACACCGGGATGAACCGGTTTGGTCTCCCGTGGCGGCGGGCCGCGGAGTGGAGCCGGGAACTGGCCGGATGGGAGGGCTTGGAGTTTGCCGGGGTGTTGAGCCACTTCGCCCAGAGCGATGAAGCGGACAAGACCTTTGCGCGCGTCCAATTGTCCCGCTTCGAGGTTGCCCTCGCGCAACTTCGGGCCAGCGGCATTCGTCCGCGCCTGATTCATCACTGCAATTCGGGAGGGTTCCTGGATTTGCCCGAGGCCCATTTTGACGTGGTTCGGGTGGGTTTGCTGGCGCAGGGAGTCTTCCCTTCCCAGGCCTGCCGGCGGTTGGCGGGATTGGAGACGGTGTTGTCCCTGAAAGCCCGGTTGGTGGCTTTTCAGGACCTCGAACCGGGCGATACGGTTGGGTACGGGATGCGCTGGCGAGCGGATCGGCCCAGCCGGATCGGATTGGTGCCCCTGGGATATGGCGACGGGTATCCGCGCCTGCGCAACGCCGGAGAGGTCTTGATCCAGGGCCGAAGGGTTCCGTTGGTGGGAGGCGTTACCATGGACGCCCTGATGGTCGATCTGACGGACCTGCCGGGAGTGCGGCTTGGCGATGAAGTGGTGCTCCTGGGCCGTCAAGGTTCAGCCGAGATTACCGCGCACGAACTGGCCGCCTGGAAAGGCAGTGTGAGCTACGACATTCTCACGGGCTGGCGAGCCCGCTTGCCGCGGGTGTATCGGGAGTGAACTGGAGCTGCATACTCCCGGTGTTCGCTGCGAGAGTTGGGGATTGGCCCTCCCTACTCCCTTGTTTGGAGACGGAACGTTGCCGGTAGACAAACAGTGGATGCTGCTGCGTCTCACAGGGGAGACGTGATGATTCAATCGAGAACATTTCCTTCCAAAACCTCGGATCTTGGGAACAACCGATGACTTCGATTCTTGACACCTTGTGCTATCCGCTGCGGGGCAACGGCGGGATCCTGATCCTGACCGGCGCTATTCTCTTGGCGGCGTTGAGTCTGTTCCTGGGAATTCCTCGTCTGGGCTTCCTCATTGAGCTCTTTATCTTCGGATACTTTGGCGCTCACTTCATTGAGGTAATCAACTCGACCGTTCAAGGCCGCGACGAGCCTCCCGATTGGCCCGCGGTGACGGATATTGCAGAGGATATCGTGGACCCTTTGGTCCGCCTCCTGGGATTACTCCTGATCTCGTTCGGCCCGTTGGCCATGGTCCGTTACTTCGGTGCGGAAATGGGTGGCGGGTATCGTGCTGGAATGATTGGAGCAGGGCTTTGGGCTGCTATCTACTTCCCGATGTCGTTGATTGCAGTAACAGTGACCGATCAACTCGCCGCTGCATCGCCCCACATAGTCCTTCCGGCGATTGGCCGATCCCTCCCAGGATACTTACTCAATGTGGTCTATTTGGTTGGGGTTTGGGTCGGTTTAACGGGGATTCAGTGGACGGCTTCGCAGATTCCTTACCTGGGATTGCTGCTGGCGAAACTCACCTGGCTATATGGTCTGATCCTTCTGTCACGGGGGATTGGACTGATCTACCGGCAACAGCGCGATCGGCTGGAGTGGGAGTGACTTGGTGGTATAATTCCCGGGTGTGCCCCTCGGCAGATTACCTGGTGCTCTAAAGGGTGAGACTGGCGACCGACCGCTTAGATTACCTGTCTCTCTGTGGTGGGACGGCGATGCCGGTGGCTCTTTAAGGATTACCTGGAACTCTATTGCGGCGACGGGTGCGACGCCCCGTCAAATTACCTGGCAATCTATGGGTTTGGT
>JAFLEF010000034.1 GCA_017309115.1 Verrucomicrobiota bacterium
AAGCGCAAATCCCGCGGCTTCCGCACCGTCGAATACTTCACCACCATGATCTATCTCGTCGCCTCCCACCTTCACTTCGACCTCCCGGATCCCCTCCCAGCTACCCACACAAACTCATATTGAGGCAAAAGGAACCATTGCCCCCGTGGAATCCGACTAACCGTACTGGATTGGTTTTCACAAACAGATCAGTGGTGGTCTCGCTGGCTGGAGTGAATTGACCCATCAGCCAGTTCGAAACTCGAGATTGCGACTCGAATACCGAGATGAATCGGAGATCATATGAGAAGGCCGTACTTGACTTCAAAAACGCCCCTAGTCGACCTTGCCGATAAAGCGAGCTCTTGGAAAGGTAGTTCTTTAACAACTCTCTTTCGACTAATTCTAAAGAATTGGTATAGTTGGCAAGAGGCTTACCTTCAAAGCTTGGCAGATTATAGAAATCGATGCGTCCCACGGGGATTTCTAACCTCCCATTGCCCGGAAGGAAGTCATTGTCCCATTTGCCATCGAGCGGACGATTTTGTTGGAAACCCGCCCCTCCAGTAATCGAGTCGGTCCAATTGGTGTCATTATCCATGTCGCCATACCACAAATCAGCAGACCAACTTCCCGAGTTCTCGGTATGGCCGTCCTCGGCGGTATTGCCACTGTAGGGCACCGTGACATGCCCCAGCAAGATGACCACGTTGGTACCATTGGGATTGGCCTGCCACTGCGTCCGAATGAAACCCTTATTGCTCTGGAGATTGGCCAGGTAGTTGGCGTCAGGAACCCCGGCACTGGAGAAATTGGTGTGCCGGTGCGCCAAAGTGGAGACGACCTTCCAACCATCGGCAACAAGGTCGAGTTTGAAGGTGTCGATCTGACTCGCCAAATCCGTCGCTAACGTCTGGTCGATCAGTAGGATTGCTGTTCCGCGGGATTCCATCGCTGCGCCCCTCAGACTCGCGGTGATGGTGGGCGAGAGTTCCTCGGGGGAGCGAACCACTCGATATTCGTAGTACTTGCCGGGCTCGGCATTGGTGTCTCGCCAGGAGTCAGCGAAGACATTGGTTCTGAGAATGCTCCAGTTCGTGACGCCGACGAGTCGCTTCTCAAGGGTATACTTGCCGGCATTGGCAGCCGGATCGCCCTCCCAACCCCGATTCCAGCGCAACTCCAACCCCTCAGGTCCGCTCACCGGAGTGGCGGTCAGTTCGACCTTTCGACGTTCGACGGGATGGGCGACCCGGTTGAAGAGGGTCTCGGTCGAAGTGAAGTTGTTCAAAAAGCTCTGATACAAAACCGCATTGTAGCTGGTGAGTTGGTCCAAGTAACCCCGAGCGCCAGCGCTGCCATCAACCGCTGAGCCAAGAGTGAAACCGCCGGCAATCGAGGCTGCTGAGGGCAAGGCCATCACACCTACTCCCAAAAAACTCTTCGAATTCTCGTCCAGCAGTTGGACCTGATTTATGTTCAGACGACAATACGCCCGGCACCACTCCAACGTGATTTCCCAGCCGGTGCGCGAGATCGTTGGTGAGTGAGTTCTCGGCAGACGGCCCGTAAAGTTTCGGGTGGCGGTTCCATCGGCCGCTGGCGACTCGAACACAATGTATTGACCGTCTGGACTGATGCTGAGTTGCCACGCGCCGCACTCGATCAATCGACACCATTGCCCTGGCTGATTGGTCGCATTGCCGAAATACCAATCGGGAACGTAGGTGAAGTTGATCGTGCCCCACATCAGATTCAACACCGGGTTGGTACCGATGGATAACGGGTAACGAAGGACATTGGTGAGGGCGACGGTAGTTCCAAAGCTCGGAGCAAAATCTGCGTACGACGCTACCAGTGGAATACTCGCCCCGTTCAATGGGCTCAACCCCTGTTCGTTGGTTAGCACCCCGGTTGTGTTGAATCGCCAGTCACCCAGGAGTTTTGGGAGGCTGTTGGTTGGGTCCAAGGGGTTGGTCCCTTGGAAGAGTTCGAACTTGTCCAAAATCCCATCGGAGTCGGAATTGCTCAAGGGTCCTGACAGGGCGTAGCGCAACTCGTCAGGGTCCCAGAGGCCGTCGCTGTCTGAGTCGTGACTATTCCAAGCAGACTCGGTGCCTTCAATGGTCCCATTCCCATTAGCGTCCTCCGTTACGTCCGGAATTCCATCATTGTCGGAATCCAAGGCGACTAAGTTGGTCGTGGCGACGTAGTGAAAGCCAATGTCGATTCGGTTGGTGCCCTCCTTGGATTGGTCCACCCGAGTCGTGTAGTGATAGAGCCCGACGTTGGTAGCTGACTGGGTGCCGGCAGAGAGCAGTTTGAAGAGTCCGTTGGTTGAACCGTTGGTCGGATAGTACCAAGCACCCAACGGCCCAGGCAGCCAGTCTAATGCTACGCTTATCTTGTTTCCGTTTCCACCAAAGACAGGGCTGGATGTCGTGTATCCATTCCATCCTGCATACAAGCGATTGGTGGCAGTGCTATAAGCGGAGACTCCTGACGTGGCGAAAAAGTTGTCCGTGCAGGTCCAAGGAGGCGTCCCCGAATCAGAATAGTAGTGATAGAGAGTAAAGGCCCCACTCTGAATCAGACAGTTTTGAACCTTAATCGTAGGATTTCCAGAGTAATATTTGTAGACCCCAATCCGGGAATCCTCGAACACACAGTTCTTGAGGATCAGGGTTTGAGTTCCGTAGTTGACCGGCGCAAAGTCAATCCAGGCACCCCGAAATTGGCTATCCCTCAAAGTGGCGGCAGCCAAATTTTTTCCGGAAGCGCTCATCTCGAACAAACCGCGACGCGTGTAGGGAGCCCCATCGAATTCAGCTTGGGAGAATCGGAGGTCAAGCTGCGGCCAAACGGAGCTTCCTGAAGGAATGCTGAAGAAACTCCGATTACCTGCTGGAGCGCCTCCCGTAGGAAGTTCTTGGACGGCGGACGACCAACAGAGTCGGTTCAACGCTTGGGCCTGCCCCAAGGAAAGAAACTGGGAGCCGGAAGCCATCTGGAGGCCAGAGCTGCCGTGCCCGGCAAGGACCAGCGGCTTCTTTGTCAGGATCTTCGAATTGACGAGTGAAAGAGTGGAGTTGGTCACCACAACACTCGAAACGAAGTAATGAATCGGCCAGTAGTGGTATCCCACGAATGTCTGGAAGCCGATGACACCATCAGCGAAGTCACAGAACTCTCCTTGTAGATTTGCTGGGGGATAGGGTAGCGACCAATTGACGGATAGGCTTGATGGTAGAGCGACTGGAGGCTTTACGGTCGATGCATCGAGATCTGCGCCCAAGGACGGCGAGGTCAAGGTCCAGTCGGCGCCGACATAGTTGAACACGACGCCATCCGCGACGTTCAAGTAATGAGCCCCGCTCCCTACTGCGACAAAGGGGTTGACCGGAGGGGCGGCTGTTTTGAAAAGGGAGACGCCGTTGGTATTGGCGACATTGTAAATGAGTGAGTTCTCAAGACTCACCGTCGAGTAATCGGGACTGTAGAGAGATTGCCGAAGTGAGCCAACCGCATTGAGGGTGAGGAACTCGGCGGAGACTTTGGCGTAGTACAGGTCGCGCCAAGCGGCGCTTCCCGAGTTCGTGGAGTAGACCAGGCAGTTTTGTACCTCGTAGGTGCTGCTTCCCGTGAAACCTAATTGAAAGCGGAACGCTCCGTTGCAGTGCACGAACTGCCCGTGTCGAAGGGTCAGGATACTGTTGGCCGCACTAAAATAGGTGGCTGCTACACCCACGTCCGCATGGCGGATGCTGAGATTAGTCAGGATTAGCGGACTCGTTCGGCCAGTGCCGTCCAACTCCAGCGCCTTGGTGGCATAGGTTCCGGCGGGAGAGCCGGTCGAAGCTGGGAGCAGTTCCCCCACCGAGTTATCGTCGTAGCCGGTCAGGACCACCGGGCGATACGGGGCTCCCAGCCACGTGACCGCCGTCCCAGCCAGGACCTTGAGGCTGGGCGAATTGGTTTTGGCGTACTTGATCACGGTGCCCGCTTGAAACGTGACACTCGAACTCAGGTTGACCAGACCGGAGACGTAGTACGTGGTCAGACTCCCGAAGGTCTGATTCGTCGAGGAATTGACCAAGGTGTAGTCCAAGACCACACCCGGAACGGAAGGCTGGTTTTTTGCTACTCCAGGGCGGGGCGAGGAAGTGGCGTTCATTGCCACCAGGCGGCCCGCCTCCGTCCGGCGCCAGCGCGGGGTCACTCCAACCCGGGAGGGAATCGAAAGCTGGGCGGTTCGCTGAACGTTCCGGCTCCGTTGCCGATTCGGCGCGGGCGGCGCGGAAGCTTCGGGCAGTTCCCGCAGGAGCGGTTCCAGATCTCGATAAGCCGTTCGTTCGATGAGGAACTCCCGTCCTTCCCGTTGTTCCCAGCTCTTGCGCACGGGGACTTCCCGGGAATCCCGTTCACCCGGCAGAACAAACGCGCGGCCCCGATCCATCACCATGGGACCAAAGGTGAGTTGGGCATCCGCCGCCGACTCCCGCTCTCCCACCGGCACTTCGCGAACCTCCACCGCCGTGGGTTGGCTGCCGAAGAACTCCGTGTAGACCTCGACATCCGTGGTGTCGGGGTTCAGTCCATAGTGCGCCGGGTCCGGCAGCGGTTCCCTCAGGATCAGGTCGCACTCGAAGCCCGCAGCCGTGTACACCGTCCGCAGATCGGCCGGAACGGAATCCAGAACGTTGGCATACAGGACGGTTCCGGGCTCAATCTGTTCGGCACGCGACGGCTGAACCTCCGCCAGCAGAACACTTTCCCCGCTGACGCGATCCGTGAAAGCCAGCAGCGCCGGCGAACTCCGCAAGGTCTGGCCGTCGGCCGTCACCACCGTCACGGCACCTGGAACCGTCAACTCCGTGGAAAGCGCCACTTGATGGGGGCCGCGCGCCGCGACAAACCCATCTGGAACCGCCACAAACTCGGCCACGGTTTCCTGCCACTGGCCCTGCTCATCCCGGTAATGAAGGCCAGTCGCCATTTCGGTGTACCGGTTGGTGATCGACAGTTTCTCCCCGGACTCGTCAGTCGTGGCGGTCACCCACTCGACCACCCGAAAATCCGCGCCTTGCTCCACCGTCACCGACGCCGATTCGATCACCCGTTCGGGTTCCTTCACCGGGGCAACCCCCTGGCCTTGAACCATCAGCCCACACGGAAGGAAGAGGGCTAGGCAACGAAGAAGGAGCGAAGCACCGCGTCGGGGGGGGTAGAGCGAAATTGCAAGCTCATACTGGGTTTAGAAGTAGAAATCTGAGACTCCTCTTAAGTAATATTGGGTCGGATCCGAGGTCAATGAATATCTCACGAATCAGGCCTCAAAACTGGAAACTAAGGCGGAGGTCATCCGCAGATTGACACAGATTTACTCAGATTTTTCCGGAGAAGGCGGGCAAGAAATGGGTGGCTCAATGTCCCGGCGTCAACCTTGCCTAAACTCCAAGTCCCAGAAGAGAATCTGCGCCAATCTGTGTTCAATCTGCGGATTACTCCTCCCCTCCGAGTTGACCGCTGAGGTCCCGGCACTCCATTCCGCTTGGAGGTTCTCCCTACCCAAAATCGAGTAGTTTCACACGGTCGTCACCGAACCGTCGGATCGCTGCCACACGGTGGAGGGCAGCCTTGCGGCTCTTCGTCGCAATGAAATACCCCACCCTCAGTTTAACGGCCCCTTTGGCCTTGGTTCTCTCCACGGGATCGCTTTCCGCGAGCCTCTTTCCCCAGTTGGACAGCTACACCGGCGGCGCCGGCAGCTCCGAGATCGTCGTGCACGATCGGTTCCAGAACTCGCTCTACAACGTCTATGGCACCCGGGGCGCCAACAATGGTGTCGAAATCATCGACTTCGCCGATCCGACGAACCTCACCCTGTCCGGCGTGGTGGACATGAGCGTCATTAACGGATTGACCGCCGGCTCCATCAGCAGCGTGTCGGCGGATCCGCTGGGCCGCGGCTTTGGCGTGGCCACCTTTATTCCGCTCAACAGCGGAACCGACAAAGGCCGGGTCGTCTTCTTCGATCCGTCCACCAAGACCGTCCTGCACTCCGTCGAAGTCGGCTATCACCCGGATATGGTCCGCTTCTCTAAGGACGGCACCCAGATCTTCGTGGCCAACGAAGGCGAACCGATCAGTGAAGGCTCCAATCACTTCGACCGCGCCGGATCTGTCAGCGTGATCGACCTCTCCGGAATCGCCTCCAAGACCGATGTGGCCGGCCTCGGATCGGGTCAGGTCGCCGACTACGATTTCACGGACGCCAACCTCGCCCCGGGCGTGAGTCTGAACGGCATTCGCATCAATCCCTCCAATGCCACCCCAGGCAACCTCTTCAAGGATGTCGAACCGGAATACATCACGCAGTCCGGCAACAAACTCTACGTCTCGCTCCAGGAGAACAACGCGTTGGCGGAGCTCGACCTCACCAGTGGAAAGTGGACGGCGATCGGCAGCCTGGGAACGATCGAAACTCTGATCGACGCCTCCGATCGCGACGGGGGCATCAACATCAACGATCTGATTCACGGCCTGCCCATGCCGGACACCATCACCAGCTACACCGTGGGCGGAAAAACCTACGTTCTGACCGCGAATGAAGGAGATTCCCGGCCGCCGGATTTCGTTGGCTCGGGCCATCCGCTGGTGGGTGACGATGCCCGGTTTTCCGACTTGGGATCCGGGGGACGTCCCGCGCTGGATCCGGCCGTGGATGCGGCCCTGGACGCCCTGTACGGCGGCAATGCTCAAGGATCATCGGCGCTGGGTCGGCTGACCATTTCGCTCACCGACGGCAATCTCGATGCCGATCCCGACATCGAGCAGCCGACGGCATTCGGTACCCGCAGCTTCTCGATCTGGGACGCCTCGGACTTCAGCCTCGTTTACGACTCTGGCAGCGATTTCGAAACCCTCACCGCCACGCTGGTTCCCGGACTGTTCAATTCAGACGGCACCCTGACGTCGTTCGACACGCGTTCCGACAACAAGGGACCGGAGCCCGAAGGCGTCACTGTGGGTCGGGCGTATGGTCGGACGCTGGCGTTCATCGGACTGGAGCGTGTGGGTGGTGTGATGGTGTACGACATCAGCGATCCCAACGCGCCGACGTTCTTCGACTACTTCAACACCGGCGAACGTGGCGCGGAAGGCTTGGAATTCATCGCTGCTGCGGATTCTCCGACCGGCAAGCCGCTGCTGCTGGTGGGCTATGAAGTTTCCGGAAAGGTCGGCGTGTACACCGTCGTGCCAGAAGCGGGTTCGGTTCCGGCCGGCTTGGCGATGCTCGGACTGGCGTTCGGCGTCTGGCGGCGCCGGGTGCGCGCCTAAGCGATCAGAGGCTTAACAAGCCCGCCGGTTCCCTGGAACCGGCGGGCTTTTTGGTTTCTCCAACCTGTGCGGCTCTCAGAATTTCGGGGAAGCCGTCTCGAGCGTGCGACCTCGTGAGACCAACAAGGCTTCTACGCGTGACGCGGGAATCACGCGGCAGCCTTGAAGTTCATGACGAGCCGCCAGAATTCCCACCAGACGACCCTGACGATCGAGTACCGGTGCGCCGCATTCCGAAGGATCCATCGGCACAGCAATCTCAAACGCCTCGGGAAACGGGCCGGAGTTCCGGCTGTAGCCGTATCCACCCGAAGTAACGGGCAGTGGCAATGAGATCTCGAAGGTTTGGCCGGAGCGGTTGACCTCCAGGAGGAGTGGTCCGGGGGACGAGCGGCGGGAAACCATGTCGAACAAGGAGTCGTTGGAGCCTCCCCCAGTGCCTAGCGGACGAATCAGATCCCCAGAGCGAAGTCCGGCTTCATACGCCCCTCTCCCAAAAACCCGCTCGACGAGTTCGTAGCCGTTGGCTTGCCGGCGCGACAGAACGGGAAAGTAGGGGCGATTCGCACCGTGGTTGGAATTGGCCTCCGACCACGTGGGCATGCGTTCCGTCCGTTCAACACTGACATTTCCCACCGCCCGGGGAACTCCCTCCGGTCCCGGAACGACGGCCCATTCCCCAACCGCCGGACGGTCACGGGGAACCCATCCCGGTCCCCGATCCCCCAGCAACGGCACCCGCAACAACGCGAGATCATCGGATTCGAACACCCACTCCACGGTGGCGCTGACCGACGGTTGATCCGTCCAGCGGCACTTCGGACGCTCCGGGATCTCCGAGGCCTTGGTCAGCACCCAAACGCCGGAAGAATCGCCTTCCACAATCATTCCCAAGGCCACAGATGTCTCGTCCTTCAGAATCGAGACCACCCGTCGACCCAAAGGTTGAACCACCGGATCGAACAGACTTCGGACAGCGCTCCCATAGGTCCCGGAGCGGGCCGGGAGACGTTTCGCCGCCAGAAGCGGAAGATCGTACCCCGGCATCCTCTGGACATCCACAACCCCTCGCTTCATCGCTTCCAGTTCCGCCGCGATCACGTCGACTCGGGTCCCGGCAAAGACAAACTGAGCATCCCGAGAGAATTCGCTGACCTCTTCCTGGACCAACTTTGTTAGGTCAGCCGTGGCCCCCAGAACAATGCCCACCAACCGACCTTCCAGATCGAAGAACGGACCGCCCGAATCCCCACCATTCACGAGGCAATCCGTCGCAAAGTTCGGCCCAGAGAGTGCCCGGATTCGACCCAATCGAACCACCGCTCGACGTCCCTTCTGATAATGCCCGGGGTGGCCCAGCTTAAGAATCCATTGACCGACCAACAGGTCCGATGCGGGTTCCAAGGGAACCCAGGGGTAGGGTCCCCGGTCAACCAGACGCAACAGGGACAGATCATGTCGTTGGGAAGCGCCCAGTAACTCCGCTTCGCAGCGGCGTCCGTCGTCAAGAATGACGAAGGTTCTTCGGCTGGAGGCATGTGGCCCCTCTCCTTTGGAACCGTCCCTTCGGGCGTGGGTAACATGAAACTGGGAGAGGACCAATCCGTCCGGGGAAATAATGACTCCCGATGCGGCCGACTCGAGTCCGGTGTGTCCCACCGCCACCACAGCGGGTCGGACCCGAGCCGTTACCGCAATCACTTTGGCCTCCAACGCCTCCAAATCCTTCATCCGGACAGGATCAGGAGTCAACGAGACGGCCCCATTCGAGCCCACCCCTGGCTTCCCCGGAACCGGGTCATTGTCGGCGGCGGGACGACACCCCAGCCCCAGCCCCACCGCCAGGCACACGCTCAGCAACTGGAGCAGAACTCCGGCGAGACCGAGGCTCTGCCCCGCCGCAGTTACGGAAGAGTCAGTTTGCATAGTGTCCTAGAACACTGTGACAGTTAGAGCCAACTGTCAACGAGGTGAGAGCTGAGAGGTAAACGCGGGTAGGGCGACGCTTCTGTCCCGCTATCAGAACCAGCCCGCGGACTAGCCCGCCGTCAGGTCGCGGAGCTTCTGGCTGGCGCGACCGGAATCGATCACTTCAGCAGCCAGGTCCCAGCCTTCGGTAATGCTGCGGCTGCGTCCGGCCACCATGAGCGCGGCCCCCGCGTTCAGCAGCACCGCGTCCCGCTTCGGTCCGCGTTCCTCGCCGGTCAGGATTCGCGCGACAATCGTCGCGTTGGCCTTGGCATCGCCCCCGGCCAAGTCGGCCAAGGTGGCGGGCTGAAGCGGGAAATCCCGGGCCGACCAAACGGACTGGCTGAAGGCCCGGTCCTGATGGAACTCCGCCACCGTATTGTCCCCGAGCGTGCTGAATTCATCCAGATACGCCGTGCCGTCGACCGATGTGGACGGCACTTCCCCACAAACCACCAACGCCCGCCGCAGTCCCAGGGATTGCAGGGTCTTGGCGACCGGTTCGCAGACGACCGGTCGGGGAACACCGACCAATTGGCAGGTCGGCCGGGCGGGATTCAGGAGGGGTCCCAAGAAGTTGAAGATCGTTCGTTGACCCCGTTCGGCACAGAGCTTTCGGGCCGGTGCCAGATGCTTGAAGGCCGGATGAAACCGGGGCGCGAAGAGGAAGGCGAAGCCATGGCGCAGCAGCGACTCAGCCACCTGCTCCGGAGATTGCTCGATTGGAATCCCGAGGGCCTGCAAGACATCCGCGCTGCCGGCCTGGGAGGTAATGGCCCGATTGCCGTGCTTGGCCACAACACAGCCCGCCGCCGCACACACCAACGCCACCGTGGTGGAAATGTTGAACGTGTTGAGCCGGTCACCACCGGTGCCACAAACATCCAGGATCTCTCCGAACCTCAGGGAGTCCGCCAGCGGCACCACTTCGGACAATTCCCGCAGGGAGCGAACAAACCCAGCGATCTCGGCGGGCGTCTCCCCTTTGCGGGCCAGGGCGATCAGGAAGTCCGCCTTCACCTCTGGGGCCACCTGGCCGTCGGTAAGCGCGCGAACGGCCTCGGCAATGGACTCCGGTTCCAAGTCCAGCGAAGCGGTAAGACGGGCCGTCAGATCAGCGAGCATGCCGCCAGTTTGCGAAAGACCCCGGCGAACGGGAATCGGATTCGTACCGGACCGCCTAGTCCCCGTTCAGCCTAGTCCCAAACGCAACGCGCATTGCTGCGTTCCCCGTCCGGCGGTAGGCTGCCGGGATGGTTCACGTTGGTCTGGGCTACGATGTCCATCCGCTGGTGGAAGGTCGCAAACTCGTGTTGGGCGGGGTGGAAATCCCCCATTCCCTCGGCTTGGAAGGTCATTCCGATGCCGATGTGCTCATGCACGCCATCACCGACGCCTTGCTCGGGGCCGTGGGCGAAGTTGATATTGGGCATCTGTTTCCCAACACTGATCCCACCTGGAAGAATGCTCCCAGCCGCATCTTCCTGGAGGAGGCGGCGCGACGCATCGCCGCCCGGGGCGGACGCATCGTGAACGTGGATGCCTCCCTGGCCGCCGAACGCCCGAAGATCTTCCCCCACTTGGCCGCCATGAAGGTCAAGGTGGCCGAAGCCCTGGGCCTTCCGCCGACCAAAGTAGGCATCAAGGCCACCACCAATGAACGCCTGGGATTTATTGGTCGGGAGGAAGGGATCGCTGCTTGGGCCGTCGCGGCGGTGGACCTTCCCGAATGATTCGGCTTTAATCTCCGGTTCATGGGCGCCAAAGCAGAAGTCGGTTGGACCACTCCGGGTGAAGACGGGGTGAAACGGCATGTGTACGCCGAAAAATTCGGAGGGGAATGGTTCTTCTTCGAACGCCCCAAACGGCGGGGTCGGGATATTGAGTGGATCGCCCTGGAGAACCCGCCCCTCTCGGACTGGCTGGAACTACTGGCCGCAATACAACGCCGCGCCGATCGGGACCTAGTCCCGCCGAGTCAGGTGGAAGCTGTCCGGCAGATGATTCGAAACCGGTTTCCGGAACATCGTTTTACCTGAAATTCGGCTGGCCGGGTGGCCGAAGCTGGGGCACCAATGAGGAGATGCACCGATCGGCCCCGTCCAGAAGCCTCCGGTATGCCTTGGGACTCTGCACCGGAGTCCTCTGGGGCACCGTCGCTGGAACGGCCGAACCCACGCGTCTTCCGGATTTTCGCAAGGATATCCAGCCACTCCTGAATCAGTACTGCTCCGACTGCCACGCCGATGGTATGTCCAAGGGCAACGTGGACTTCGACACGCTCCAAGCTGAGGCGGCCGTCCCGGGCGATCCCAAATTGTGGCTGGCGGTGTTGAAGAATGTTCGCGCGGGTCTGATGCCTCCGGCGAAGAAGGATCAGCCCACGGCCGAGGAAAAGGCGCTCCTGGAGACCTGGATCAAACGCAGCGCGTTTGGACTCGATCCGGCCGACCCGGATCCGGGCCGCGTCACCGTGCGACGACTGAATCGGGTGGAGTATCGAAACACGGTTCGGGACCTTATCGGCGTCGATTACCGCACGGAGGAGGAATTTCCGGCCGACGACACCGGGCATGGATTCGACAATCTGGGCGAGGTGCTCACGATTTCGCCGATGCTTTTGGAGAAGTATCTCGCGGCGGCGCGGGTCATCGTAGAGCAGGCGGTGCCCCTGGTTCCCCGGGTGCCGGCGGAGAATACCCTGTCCGGCCGAAGTTTTCGTAAGCCCGGAGCCACTGGGGGGCGGGACGGCAGCCAATCCTTTTCGTACTACGAAGCCGCCACCGTCACGAACTCGGTGGCGATCACCCAAGCGGGCAAGTACCAGTTGCTGCTGAATCTCACCGCGAACGAGCGTTTCGTGGACAACGTGTTCGACTACAACCGGTGTCGCGCAGTGCTCAAGGCCGATGGTGAAGAAGTGTGGCGAAAGGAGTTTTCGCGGGAGAACGGACGCAACTTCCGGTTTGAGTTCGAACGCGACTGGGCGGTGGGCGAACACTTACTCCAGCTCGAGATCGAGCCTCTCACGCCCAACGAAAAGCAGGTCCGTTCCCTCTCGCTCCAGCTCAATTCGATGACGCTTCGGGGTCCGATGGAACCGGAACACTGGGTTCGGCCGAAGAACTACGAGAAGTATTTCACCCGCGAAACACCCACCAGCCCCGAGGATCGCCACGCCTATGCGGGGGAGTTGCTCGGCCGGTTCGCCACTCGGGCTTACCGACGCCCGGTGGATTCCGAGACCATCAAGCGACTGGCCGATCTTGCCGCCGCTACGTATCAGCAACCCGGCAAGACCTTCGAAGCCGGCATCGCCCAGGGCATGGTGGCGATCCTCGCCTCGCCTCGATTCCTGTTCCGCGAAGAGGATTCACTACCCGCCCCGAACGGCGGCCACCCGCTCATCGACGAGTATTCGCTGGCTTCCCGGTTGTCCTACTTCCTGTGGTCGTCCATGCCGGACGACGCGCTGATCCAACTCGCGGCCGCGGGTCAGTTGCGCGCCCAGTTGCCCGCCCAACTGAAGCGAATGCTCGCCGACGGACGGTCGGCGGCTTTCATCCAGAACTTCACCGGGCAGTGGTTGCAGGCGCGCGATATCGAGTCGGTCACGATCGACGCCCGCGCCGTGCTCAACCGCGAAGAGAAGCCTGATCCGGAAACGGACAAGAAACGGGCACGGTTCCGAGAGCTCCGCAACCGAACCTCCACCTCCCTCACCGCCGAGGAGAGTGCCGAACTCGACCGACTGCGCGGAGAATTGTTCCGCTCCAACAACCGGTTGCGCGCCGAATTGACCGGAGATCTGCGGCGGGCCATGCGACGGGAAACCGAGCTGACCTTCGAGTATGTCCTCCGCGAGGACCGCAGCCTCCGCGAGCTGATCAATGGCGATTATACGTTCCTCAACGAGCGGCTCGCCCAGCACTACGGCCTGACCAATCTCAACGTCGCCGGCGACGAACTGCGCCGGGTCAGCCTGCCGGCGAACAGCCCGCGGGGCGGAATTCTGACCCAAGGCACCGTTCTGGCGGTCACGTCAAATCCCACTCGGACCTCGCCCGTGAAGCGCGGGGTGTTTGTGTTGGAGAACATTCTGGGCACGCCGCCCCCGCCGCCACCGCCGGACATCCCGCCGCTGGAAGAAGCTGGCAAGGCCATCAAGGACCATCCCCCGACCCTGCGCGAGACCCTGGAACTCCACCGGAAACAACCGGTGTGCAGTTCGTGCCACGATCGCATGGATCCCCTGGGACTTGCTTTGGAGAATTTTAACGCCATGGGCATGTGGCGCGAGCAGGAGGCCGGACAACCCGTCGACGTCACCGGGAAGTTGATCACCGGCGAGCCCTTCCAGAATATTCAGGAACTGAAGCGCATTCTGGCCAATGAGCGGCGTCATGACTTCTACCATTGTCTGGCCGAGAAGCTCCTGACCTACGCCCTGGGTCGCGGCTTGGATCACGCCGACACCGAGTCCCTCGACCAAATTGTGGCCCAACTCGAAAAATCGGACGGTCGACCCTCCGTCCTTCTGCAAGCCATTGTCGAATCCGCCCCCTTTCAGAAACGTCGGAAGCCCCAGTCCGAAGGAAGTTATCAACCCCGTCCCACCCCCGGCCAGCGAGCCGATCTGAGGAAACAGCCATGAATTCACTCCCTCCCGCAACCCGTGCCGCCCAACGCCACCTCAGCCTGAGCCGCCGACATTTCCTTCGCGGCTTGGGCGCCTGTGTCGCCCTGCCCACTCTGGCCTCGCTGAATTCCGGCAGCGCTTCAGCCGCGCTTCCTGGGGCCACTACGGGCGCAACCGCCACCACGGCCTCGGGTGCACCGTTGCGAACGGCTTTTGTGTACTTCCCCAACGGCGCCATCCCCTCCGCTTGGTGGCCAACAGGAGGAACCACGGACTTCGTTCTCAGCCGCACCCTGGCACCCCTGGAGCCACACCGAAAGGACATCCAGATCCTCGCGGGTCTGGATCACAAGAATGCCTATCCAGGCCCCGACGGGGGCGGCGACCATGCCCGGGCCAACGGCACCTTCCTCACGGGCGTGCGGATGAAGAAGAGCGCCACCGAGATTCGGGCGGGAATCTCCATCGACCAGGTGCTCGCCCGCGAAGTGGGACACGTCACGCGGTATCCGTCGCTGGAACTCACCTGTGACGCTTCGCGCAAAACCGGTGGCTGCGACTCGGGCTATTCCTGCGCCTACCAATACAACATTTCCTGGAGCGGACCGACCTCGCCCATGACTCCGGAAGGGAATCCCCGGCAAGTGTTCGAACGCCTGTTCGGCACCGGTTCCCCTGGCGAACGAGCGGCCAGTCTGGCGCGGCGTCAGCAGGAGCAACGGTCGGTGCTGGACTTCGTTCTCGACGATGCCCGCCGAATGCAGCGCCGACTGGGCCGAGACGATCACGACAAGTTGGAACAGTACCTCACCGGCGTCCGCGAACTCGAACAGCGCATCGAGCGCGCCGAACGGTTCGGAACGGTTCAGGATCCGGCGATGCCCACGCCTCCGGGAATTCCCGCCGAGTATGCCGAGTACATCCAGGTGATGTTCGACATGATGCTCCTGGCCTTTCAGACGGATTCCACCCGCGTGGCGTCACTGCTGCTCGCTCACGACGGCAGCAACCGCTCCTTCGGCGAGATTGGCGTGTACGAAGGTCATCACGACCTGTCGCATCATCAGAACAAGGCGGACGTGATCCAGAAGGTTTCCGAGATCGATCGGTGGTACGTGCAACAGTTCGCCCGCTTCCTCGAACGGATGGGGCAGGTGAAGGATTCCGACGGTCAGTCGCTGCTGCACAATTCCATGATCGTGTACGGCGGCGGCAATGCCGATGGCAACCGGCACACCCATTCCAATCTGCCCATTCTGCTGGCGGGATCGGGCGGTGGTACGCTGACGCCGGGTCGCTTCGTCGATCACAAGTCCCAACCCACGACCAATCTGTTCCTCAGTCTGACCGACCGCATGGGCGTTCAAGGATTGACCCGCTTCGGTGATTCCTCCGGGCGTCTGGTGGGTGTCTGAACCGATTCCCGCCGGGCATGACCGACTTCCCGAGCCCCTGGATTCGTCGCGGCGCCCTACTCGCCATCCTACTGCTGTTCCTGATGGTCTGGGGCTTCGCCGGCTTCAGTAAGCTTCAGTCAGGGGTGCCCGTCTGGTTCCCGGACAAATTCGGCAACACCATCCTGGCCAAGTTCCCGGGCTTGACCGCGTCCTTCTGGATGCTGGCACTCGCCGAACTGGCGGGTTTCGGACTCGCCGTCGTGGCCCTGCTGCGCGGGGAGTTTTTGGAACGAACCCCGCCGGTGTGGACCTCATGGATGCTGGTGTGGAGCCTGTTTGTGTTTGTGCAATTAGGATTGGGGCAATGGCTGACCGCCGAGTTCAACGGCACCGCTCAATTGTTCGCCTACTTTGCCGGAACGCTGGTGTGTTTGCTGTTCGTAGGATCCAGCCGACCGCGGGTCGTCGGATCCTGACAGCCGCTCGCGCCGCCTCCGTTACAATTCCACCTTGCGGCGCTGTTCCGCAATCCGGACGCCACGTTCGGTGCTGGCGTTGCGTGCACGACCATCGGCCCAGGTGCGCAAGCGGCTGATCTGTTCGTCCATCGTGCGAGCCAGCGGCACCGTTTGCTGGAGCGCATTCAGGACGTGAGACTGCTGTAACTCCGATTGCGCGTAAAACGCTTCGTAGAGCGCACTGTTGATGGCCTCCTCGATTTCCGCCCCGCTGAAGTCGTGAGCCGCTGCGGCCAGGACGGGCAAATCAAACTGTTCCGGTGACCGACCCCGTTTGCGCAGATGTACTCCGAGGATTTCACGGCGCTCGGGTTCGGCAGGAAGATCGACAAAAAAGATCTCGTCCAGACGACCCTTGCGGAGCAGTTCGGGCGGCAGGTGCGAAATGTCATTAGCCGTTGCCACCACGAAGACCGGGGCTGTCTTTTCACTCAGCCAAGTGAGGAACGTACCGAAGACCCGGGCCGTTGTGCCTCCGTCGCTGGCGCCTCCACCGCCCGAGCCGGCAAAGGCCTTATCGATTTCGTCCACCCACAGGATGGCGGGCGCGACCGACTCCGCCACAGCAATGGCCCGGCGGACGTTTTCTTCCGAGGATCCCACGAGACTGCCGAACATCCGGCCCATGTCGAAGCGCAGCAGGGGCAACTGCCAAAGAGCGGAGATGGATTTCGCACACAGGCTTTTGCCACAGCCCTGAACTCCGAGAAGCAAAACGCCCTTGGGCGCGGGCAAGCCGAAGGCCCGGGCTTCGGCGGTGAATGCCGCGGACCGCTTGTTGAGCCAGTCCTTGAGCACACTGAGTCCGCCCACTTGGGCAAACGATTCCTGAGTGGCGTAGTACTCCAATAATCCGCTCTTCCGAATGATCTGCTGCTTCTCGGCAAACACTTCATTGACGTCCTCGCCACTGAGGCGGGAGTCCTTGACGATGATCTTGGCGAAGACGTTCTCCGCCTCGCCCAGCGTCAACCCCAGGGCCGCTTGTACCAGTCGTTCCCGGCCAGCCTCATCGAGATCAATCTGTACCTGCTTAAGTTCCCGGAGGTCGGCCAGAATGCGGTCCAACAGACCGGAGAGGTCCTCCTTGGTGGGCAGCGGAAAACTCAGAAGGGTGATCTCCTTGTCGAGCTCCGCCGGAATCTCCACGACCGGGGACACCAGAATGATCGTCTTGAAACTGTTCTTCAGGTGCAGCGCCACGTCCTTGAGCTTGCGTATGACGGCGTAGTTGGAACGGCTCAGGAACGGGTGGAAGTCCTTGAAGACAAAAATGGCCGGCTCGATCTGGTCCAGAACCTGATCTAAGGCAGCCACCGGATCCTTCGTGGTCGCACTGCGATTCTTCTGGCTTTGAATGCTGGTTCCCGCCGGCACGAGTCCCGTGGAGTGGGCCCACTCGTACACTTTCTTACCTCGCCGCTGGGCGATTTCCATCACGATGGGGAGGACTCGGAGTTCCTCCGCCGTCTGAAGGTAGAGAATGGAATAGCGGGCGCGGATCAGGATCTCGAGTTCAGTGGCGAACGACATACGGGGGAGAGTCAGGAAGGGTTGGGCACCGGCGATTCCACGGACGGAAGGGTGGCGTCAGAGCTATCGGTGATCGGCCGAAGCACCAGGGCCAGTTCAGGGGTCAAATGATGCGCGAGAATACGTCCGTCCGGCAGCAGCAGCAATTCACTGCTGGCCTGGGGGTCATCAGTGGAATCAGGCAGGCGTGTCATGGGATGAGGTTCAATCCCAGCGAGCGGGCCAGTTGAAAGGCTTCCCGCTCATCGGCCGGCGAAGTGGTCGCGCGCAGTTCCTCATGACGTCGGCTATGCCAGCCCGGCCAGAATCCCGAGCGAAGACTCACCTTGGTCTCCGGGAGATTTCCCGCCAGCCACTCCGCCACCGGTTTCCAACAGCAGTGCACGTGACCCGGCATCAAGAGATGACGCACGATCAGTTCCGCCTGGCGGGCCGCCCAAAGCAGGTTCTCCTGGACGGTCTCCACGTAACGCGGAACTCGGGCCAGACGTTTCGCGCACCCATTCTGACCGAACTTGAAGTCGGCTACCCAGACATCGAACACACCTTCCAGAAGCTCGCGCGCCACCCCCGAGCCATGAGCGTTCGTCTTCCAAATGAGGCGAGCGTGTTCTGGGAGTTGGGCGGCCAGCGCCAACGCCGCGGGCAGATGAACCGTGGGTTCGCCGCCCAGAATCATGATTCCCCGCGCGCCCTGATTCAGAGCGTGTTCAGCGCGTTGGGCGAGGAATCGAAGTCCCGGGCAGTCTAGGCCGCTGATCACGCTGTCGCCCGCGCGGGGATTCCAGCTCTCCGCTCCCGTATTGCAGAAATCGCAGCGCAGATCGCAACCGCTGAACGCGATCGCGAATAGCGGCGCCAGTTCGGCTTCGTCGCCCACTTCGGTCTGGTAGTGGAAGACCCGCGCCTCGACTCCGGCATGGCAGGGGCCGGTTTCGCCCTGCAGTCGGTTGGCACCACAGCGATGGGCGCAGAACTGGCAGTTCTGGAGCAGGGAGAGCGCGCGTTCGCTGCGTTCGCGGGCCAGACGAGAGCGGAGGACAGGACGAGCAGACACCGGCGGTGGAGGGTGAAGGGTCCGGCCGGAGAATCAGAGCCAGCGGCGCCACCATGGGGTGGGTTTGAGTCCTTGCGCAGAAACACTGGCGGCAAGGCGTTCCGCGAGGGTTGGCGGCACAGGGACTTGGTTCCGATCATCGCAAAGGACTTCCTCGACGGAAGCATACTCCCGCGTGACGGCCGCCTGTTGATGGTGCTCAGCGGTTGTGTGTTCTTCGTGTTGCTCCCGAAGATCGTGGCGAAAACGGGGATCGGAGTTCATCGGAGTCAGGCGGTTTTGGCGAAGGCGGTGGCGAAGGCCCGGCGGGCCCGGTGAAGTTTGCCGCGAACGGCATCGGAAGACTGTTGGGTCAGCTGACCAATCTGCTCGTAGCTGAGCTGTTCGTCAGCCACCAGCAACAGGAGGAGGCGATATTCCTCGGGAAGCGCTTCTAGGGTCGTCTGGATCCGTTCGCCGAGCTCTTTGGTTTCCAGAACGCGCAGGGGACTTTCGGCGGGACCGGCCAAATGATCGAAGGTCTCTTCGTCGGGAGCCGTATGGATGTTCCGCGCTGACCAGCGTTGCCGCAGATTCGAGCAGTGGTTCAACGTGATGCGGTAAAGCCACGTCCGGACATCAGCGTCGCCCCGAAATTCGGCAATTTTCCCAAATGCTTTGAGAAACACATCGTGGGCGGCGTCCTCGGCCTGCTGCGGATCTCCCAGCAAACGGAGCGCGAGGTAGTAGACCGGGCGACTGTGGGCGGCGTAGAGCGCTGCGAAATCGGCCGGCAAGCCGACCGGCGGATCCAGGGAAAGGGCCTCGGGAGACGAAGAGTCCCGAGTTTCAGCCATGGCGGTCACGCTACGTTGGACCGACTTCCGAGGAAAGCCTCACGCACCAGATCGGAACTCACCCGCCCTCACCCCATTCCGTTTGCTTCCGATCTTGAGCTTGATTTGCCAATGCTGTCAGGCTCTCGGGAAGGCCAGAGGGGAAAGGGATGGCTGACCTAATTTGCCAGGGCGGACTCTCCACCAGTCCTAACCCAGCTTGGCCAATCAGGTGACGTCTAGTCGCTGCATGAATCTCTACCCCATCTGGTCCTCCGAATCGAATGGCCTACCGGGTGCGTCCCCGGATCCCCAGGCTGGTCGCGGCACGTATGCTGAGACTATTTCCGCCCTGCTCCAGGCTTTGGGCGTTCCGGACGATTACGGCCCGAGCCGCGGTCTGGATCTCCAGCCTGAGGCCACCGAACTGGTCACCGCCCGGGTCTTGCCGGACGGACGGGAGATTCGCCTGACTCCCGAAGTCGCGGCCAGTTGGCAGGCGATGTCCCTGGCGGCCAGCGCCGATCGGGTGACCCTCCTTTTGATTTCCGGTTTTCGCTCGGTGGCGTACCAGCGCCAGATCATTGAACGCAAACTGGCCCGCGGCGAAAGCCTGGATCAGATCCTTCGGGTGAATGCAGCTCCCGGATACAGCGAACATCACACTGGCCGGGCCATCGACATCGGCACTCCTGGATCACCGCCGCTGGAGGAAGAGTTCGAGAACACAGAAGCGTTTCGTTGGCTGCAACTTCATGCAGCCCAGTACGGATTCTCCCTCACCTATCCCCGCTTCAATCTCCATCGGATTGTTTACGAACCCTGGCACTGGCTCCATCGCCGTTAGCCTAGGTCCGACAGCATCAGTCCACTTCGCGCCTCCGACGAGACTCCGACGCGAAGCATGTGGACCGGATTAGCCCTGACGTGGCGGCGCTTATTTCGCCGCCGGTTGGCCGTCGCTACGACTCAAAACGTTCCATGACGTGTCTGCTTCCCCTGAGCCCTTCGACGGGGGTCGCCTCAGCCCGTCGTCCAGAACGGGTGACCAACTACGACCAAATCGTGGTCCCGCTTCTCCCAACACCAAACAGGCTGGCCAACCCCCAATGCGGACTGGGCGCAAGCAACCGCCAATCTTTGGCAAACCACCGTCGGGCGGCAGCCCATAAACCGAGTAGATTAACTTCGGCGCGTGGTTCGCGAAGTTGTGCGCCAGTCCGCCGAGTGCTAAGGATGCCGAAGACCGATTCCGGGGAGGTTAACACTTCGTCGGTTCGTCCAAAACGTTAACCAACACTGTTTGTCATGAGCAAAACCATCATCCAATCCGCCGCCGTCAAATCGAAGCAGGACACGCGTCTCGTGGAGGCCCTCAACTTGGTTTTGGCCGATTCCTACGCGCTGATGTCGCTAACGCATCTCGCCCACTGGAATGTGGAGGGACCGGGTTTCTTCTCCTTGCACAAGGCGTTCGAGGACCAATACGAGGACCTGTTCGAAGCGGTGGACGAAATCGCCGAGCGGATTCGCGCTCTCGAACACTACGCCATTGGCGGCCTAACAAAACTCGCCCGCACCGCCGGGATGGAGGAGTTTACTTCCCCGCAATCTCAAAAGGACTACGTCGCCAGTCTCATCGTGGCCCACGAAAAGGTCATCGACGACGCGGCCCGCGCCCGGGATCTGTCGGGTGAATTTGAGGATCCGGAGACCCAGGACCTGATGATCAAGCGGATCCAAAGCCACCAAAAAACCGTCTGGATGCTGAAGAGCTTCCTGCGGTCCTGATCAATTCCGACCATGGCATCCTCGGTCCAATCCTGTCCCCCAGCCAAACTAGCGGCTGACTGCTCCGCGACGTCCTGTCGTGGCGGCTGCGCCTTGGAAGTTATCGACGAACTGCTGGCGCGGACGGATTCGGTTCGAGGGGAGGATGCCGACTTGCTTCTGGATTTGCGGTCTTGGATTCGTCGGCGGGAGGATGCCGAAGCGGTGCTCCGGACCTTCTGTGAATTAAGGCGTCGTTTGGAGCACCGGGAGTATCTGGCGTTTTTCCGGCTGCGCCGCTGGCTGGAGAACCACTTGATCGCCGAAGTGCGCGTTTGTCCCGCCGCGGAACCCCGGCCGGTTCCGGTGCGTCTCCAGTACTTCTGCTTGGAAGCCATTCGGCGCGCCTCGTTGTGTTCGGCCTTGGGATCCGGGGAGCCCCTGCTGGCTCCCCGGGTCCAGTTTGTGTATCGGACTCAGCCTTCCTCGGATGAACCGTCGATTTCGTCCCGGTCGGTTTCCGCTGTCGGTTAAGCCCCGGCCGAGGTTCCAAATCGACTTTGTCCGAAGCGGCGGTTCATCCTCAGCCGGTTCACCGGCATGAGACTCGATTCGCACCAACACTTCTGGAGATACAGCGCGGCCGAATACCCGTGGATTCCTCCCGCATCGGCTTTGGCTAGGGACTGGCTTCCGGCCGATCTGGAGTCCTTGCAGAAGCCATTGAACTTCGACGGTTCCATCGCGGTGCAGGCGCGCCAGTCGCTCACCGAGTCCCAATGGCTGCTCGCGCTCGCCGAGGCCGATCCCCGAATTCAGGGCGTGGTTGGGTGGGTGGATCTTCAGAACGACCGAGTCGAAGATGAATTAGTCCCGCTGGCTCGGCATCCCAAGTTTGTCGGGGTTCGACATGTCGTGCAGGACGAACCCGATGATGAGTTTGTCCTTCGACCAGCCTTTCAGCGTGGATTGCAGCGCCTGCGCGATCATGGCCTTCGCTATGACCTTCTGGTGTATCCTCGCCAGTTGCCTGCCACCATCCGCTTGGTGGAAGCGTTTCCCGAACAACCTTTCGTGTTGGATCACATTGCCAAGCCGCTGATTCGTGAGGCGAAGATTTCCCCGTGGCGGGAGCAGATTCGCGAACTCGCCCGATTCCCCCACGTGCACTGCAAAATCTCCGGAATGATCACGGAGGCGGATCATGTCCACTGGCAACCCACCGACCTGGCGCCATATCTGGAAGTTATTCTGGAGGCCTTTGGACCGTCCCGCCTGATGTTTGGTTCCGACTGGCCGGTGTGCCTGTTGGCGGGAAGCTACGAGCGCGTGTTCCGAGTGGTGGATGAATACCTCACCACCCGGGCGACTTGGACTGAAGAGGAACGGGCGAGATTCTGGGGTGAAAACTGCGCCCGCTTCTACGGAGTTCGGATGGGCTAGCCGGTCGCCACTACGAAAAGGCGATGATGAGCACCTGACCAGCAATGATCCGCAGGATCATGGTCAAAGGATACACGGTCGCGTAAGCGATCAGGGGCGCGTCCGATCCGGCGGTATTACTGGCAAACGCCAAGGCAGGGGGATCGGTCATGCTGCCGGCCACCAAGCCGCAAGTGGTCATGAAATTCTGTTTGAGAAGGCGGCGACCCAGCCAGCCCACCAAAAGAATTGGGACGACTGTGATGATAATTCCAGCAAGCGCCCATTTAACGCCTTGTTCGCTCAGAAACGTCTCGCCGAATTTCTCGCCTGACTTCACTCCGACACAAGCGAGGAAGAGCGCAATGCCAAGTTCACGCAGGGCCAAATTCGCGGTGCCAGGCATGTACCATACCAGGCCCCCAATTCGACCGACGCGACTCAGAATCAGGGCCACCAGCAGCGGACCCCCAGCCAGACCCAATCGAATCGGCACCGGCAATCCAGGTACCTGAAACGGGATCAGACCAGCGACCACGCCCAAGGCCAGTCCGAGAAAGAATGGGACAAAGTTGGTCTGGTCGAGAGCCTTGATGGAATTGCCCAACCGCTTGGCGGCCCGGTCCAGATTCTCCGGCCGCCCGATCAACTGAACGATGTCCCCAAACTGAAGCGTCATGCTGGGGACGGCGGCGAATGAGAGTTCCGCCCGGGTCACTCGGGAAATGGAGACGCGGAACGCATTCTGCAAATCGAGTTCGGCGACCGTCATTCCCAAGACTTCCTTGTTGGTCACGGCCACCCGCCGAATGGTGAGGGTGCCAGGGGCCTTGGTCAGATCGTCAGCGCTCGCGCGACCCACCACCAACTGAAAGGTCTTGAGCACCGAGGGAGATCCCACCGCGAGCAGGGTGTCCCCCAAATGGACCAAGGTATCTCCCGAGGGAGACGTCGCCTCGACATTTCCCTGCCGACGCACCCGGGACACGACCAAGCCGTTGGCGACCAACTCCGTCACTTGATCCAGTCGTAAGCCATCCAGATTGGGGTTGGTGACCTCCACATTTAAGCGGTCGATGACCAGGGCCGACTTCGATTGCTCAGCCTTGAACTCGGTCGCCTCGCTTTCCGGGTTGATCCGGAACACGAAGCGTAGGAAGAGCAACGTGCCAATAATTCCAACGATGCCTCCGGGATAGGCAATCGAGTAACCGATTCCCGGCATCGCCAATTGCTCCGGCGAAGCTCCAGTCGACCGCAAGGCATCTGTCGCCGCGCCCAGAGCTGGGGTATTGGTCGTGGCTCCCGCAAACAATCCGACCATGGCGGCCAGATCAATTCCCAGCCACCGGGACAAGAACAAGGACAGCAGAACTCCCAGCAACACCACGGCAAACGCCATCAGGTTCAACGTCAGACCCTGTTTTCGAAGGGAACTGAAGAACCCGGGGCCCAACTGCAGACCGATGGAGTAGACAAACAACGCCAGCCCGAATTCCTGCAGAAACTGACGGATGGTGGGTTCGATTCGGTAACCCAAATGTCCCATCAGCAGTCCCGCGAACAGCACCCCCGCCGTCCCCAGACCGATTCCTCGAAACTTTACGCTGCCCAATGCGATTCCCGCAGCCGCAATGAGCGACACCAACAACAACGCCCCGGCAACGGGTTGACTGGCGGAAAGCGTGTCGCCGAAAAGGTGCGTCATTTCTCGGAATGCGAGAGTTGCCAACCCAAAGCGCCCAGCCAGTTCTCGATCATGTACTCGATCAGCGGCACCGGCGAATCGTCATCCATAAAGGGCTGAAGGTCCTCCGGAGTCTGCACGATCCGCTGGGAACCCGACTTCACCACTGCGCCCGAAGGGCCGGTGATCGTGTAGTTGAAGGCAATCACCGCCGGTGTGTTGTCTCCGGTGATCCGAATCGGAAACGCCCCACCCGGATCCGGGATGACGCCGGCCTGATCGATTTCCGTGAACACAAAGTGCACGGTGTATCCGGCCGGGATGGATGACTGAGCCTGTCGATCTACTTCCTCTTGCAGGCGCGGCAGGACCACCGGAGCGGTTTGCTCACGGGTCATGCCCGGTATCTGCAGATCGCTAAAACGAGCGGGATCCTGAAATTCCACGGTGGCGTGCCCACCCCTGGGGCTCGTGGCGCAGCCGATCAACAGGACAGCCAAAGCGGCCCCTGACCAACAGAGTCGAACGACGCGGGAAAAAATTTTCATGGGAACAGGGTTGCTGGAGAAGCCCCGGTCCCCGTTGGGCGTCACACGGGTTCCTTAAGAATCTCGATGAAACGCTTGAGGGCCGGTGAAAGGACCTTGCTGCGCCGGTGAATCACCGCCAACGGACGTCCTGGAAGAGGCTCCGTGAACGGTATGCTCACCAACGTGTGCTTGGACACTTCCTGAACAACGGTGCCCTGCGGGACAATCGCAATGCCAGCTTCGATTTCAACGGCGCGCTTCACCGTTTCAATGTTGTCGAACTCCATCACCACCTTCACCTCGACCCCGGCCTCCCGTAAAATCCGGTCGATCGCCTTCCGAGTCGGAATGTCATGTTCGAATCCGATGAACTTCTGACCGTGCAATTGGCTGAGCGAAAGCGTCTTTTGCTTCGTAAGGGGATGTTGCGGCGGACAGATGAGAACCATGGTCTCCTCCCGCAGCGGAACCACTTCGAGGCGAGAATCCTTGTTGGGATACGCGACCAAGCCCAAATCAACGACGTTGCCCAGAACATCATCGTAGACCTGATTGGCCCGCTGATACTCGATGTGTACTTGGACCGTCGGATACGCCCGCAGGAATTTCTTCACGTAGGGCGGTAGGTTGTGCAGTCCGATGCTGTAGATGGTGGCCACCCGGATGCTTCCAGAAACTACGTCCCGCGCCTCCTGCAACCGGCTCAAGAGCGTATCGAACGTCTGAACGATCTGCTTGCCGCTCTCGTAAAGAAGCTGGCCCTCGTGAGTCAGGCGGAACTTTTTCTTGCTCCGCTCAATCAGCAGGATCTTGAGCTGGCGCTCCAGCGAACTGACCTGCTGGCTGACGGCACTTTGGGTTACACCATTGATCTGGGCAGCTTTGGTAAAGCTCTCGGTCTCGGCCAGATCACAAAACACTCGGAAGCTCTGAACTTGCACCCGCTTAGCATAGACGCCTCTTTGCGAAAATCACCGGGTCACCAGCAGATTTAGTGATGAATCCTTCCGCGACCATTGGCGTCGGTATCGGGTTTTCTCCCAGGCGCCTCAGTACCAACGCAATCGAAACCAGGGAAAGACGATCTCGACGGCTACGACCACCAATAAAATGACACTAATGATGGCATTCAGTTTGAAGAACGCCGCGTTGATCGAAATGGGGTCCCTCCTTCGGGCTAAGATGTGTTCAAACACCAGGAGCGCGAGAATCAAAAACAATCCGATCCAGTAGGCGAAACGGAATGCGGACAGGATTCCAAACAGCACCAGAAAGGCCCACATGAACAGATGAGCCAAGAAGGCCACCCCTAGCGCATTGCGCGGCCCCCACCGAACCACGAGGGAATGCAGCCCCTGCTTCCGATCAAACTCGTAGTCCTGAGTGGCATAAATGATGTCGAAGCCAATGAGCCACAGGACCACCGCCAACGCGAGGGTCAGAGGCACGAACGCCCCGTAGCGAATCGCGGCCAGACCAATGGTTCCTTCGACATCCGGAAAGAACACAATACGGCCCTCCACCGCCACCCAGGCCCCAAGAGGTGCGAGGGCCAGGGCGATTCCCAGCCAAACGTGCGTGAAATCCGTAAACCGCTTGGTCAGCGAATAGAATAGAACGAAGAACAGCGCCACTGGCGCGAGTCGGAAGCAAAGTGGATTCAACGCCCAGGCCGATGCCAAAAATCCAAAACCGCTCACCAAACAGAGCGTGACCGCACTGCCGACACTGATTTCTCCCTGGGGCAGATGCCGGCCCGCCGTTCGCGGGTTGAGAGCATCGAAACGCCGATCCACAAGCCGATTGAACGCCATTGCACAGGTCCGGGCCATGACCATGGCCGACACCACCAGCAGCGAGACCCGCCAACCCGGCCATCCGCGGTGCTCCCGGGCCGCGACAATCATGGACGCCAGAGCAAACGGGAGCGCGAAGACTGTATGGCTTAGCTTAACAAATCCCGCCCAACGATAGAGTGATTGCAGCATGCAAGAAAACGCTCCCCCGGGATCGACCGGGAACGCGCACGCTCAAAGGTCGGAGCCCGGGATTCAACACTCAAAGTTCCCCGTTATTCCGGCTCCTCCGTCCAGCGGTGCATCAGGGTGTGGGCGATACCCAAATGATCCAGCACTCGGGCCACAACCGTATCCGCCACCTCCGAAACGGTCTTTGGATTCGTGTAGTAGGACGGATTGGCCGGCAGAATTTGGGCCCCCGCCTGCAGGAGCAGTTCAAAGTTCTTTACGTGGATCAATGACAGCGGCGTTTCCCGGGGCACCAGAATGAGACGACGCCGTTCCTTCAGGACCACATCCGCACAGCGCAACAGAGAGTCGGAACTCACCCCGTGGGCAATCCGTCCCAAGGTTCCCATACTGCAGGGAATGACCACCATCACGTCGGGCGGATTGGAGCCGCTCGCAAAGGGCAGATTCATGGAACGATGGCCATGCTGCTGAACCCCTTCCTTAAGACGCAACCCACCGGGCAGCTCAGTGGCAAGGACCTGAGGAGCGTACTGGCTGAGCATGACATGGATCTCGTGTTCGGCCGGGTCCAGGCAATCCAGCAGCCGCTGGGCATAGATGGATCCGCTCGCGCCGGTAACGGCAATCAGCAAACGCATGACCCACTATGGTCTGGAAGCCGGCGAATGCCAGTCACCCGTCAGCGCCGATCCGGGCCGCAGGTTGCCGGGAGTCGGTTCTCCCGGTACGATTGCCCGTCATGAAACGGGTTGCGCTTTGGTTGGGCGGGGTGCTGGCGTGCACGGGATTGCATGCCGCGGAACCGGTGTTCTCTCAGGATTTCTCCCAGTCCGACGTCGGATCGATGCCGGATGATTTTCTGGTTCTCGACGGTCTCTTCGCAGTGAAGGAAGATTCCGGCAACCGCTTCGTGGAACTTCCGGGGGCTCCCCTGGAGTCCTACGGATTTCTCTTCGGCCCCAACGAACCCCACAGTGTCGAAGCTGCGGGACGGATCTACGGAACCAAGACCGGACGCAAATTTCCCACGTTCAGTCTCGGTTTAAACGGCGCCAGCGGGTACCGCCTGCAAATCGCCCCAGCCAAAGGCACCGTCGAACTCCAGCGCGGCGATTCCGTAGTCGCCAGCGCTCCGTTTGCCTGGAAGTCCGGCGAATGGACTGAACTCCGATTGATGGTCCGAAAACTCTCCGACACTGAGTATCGAATCGAAGGCAAAGCGTGGATCGCCGGGACCGAGGCGCCCAAGGACCCAACACTCACCTTTGCAGAGACCAAACTTCAACCCGCCGGCAAAGCGTCAGCCTGGGGAATGCCGTTCTCCGGAACTCCGATCCGCTTCGACGACCTGAAGGTGACGCGCACTTCAGGGTCTTGAAGCCCACTCTCAACTCGAGCGCGGATCAAACGCATCCCTCAATCCGTCTCCCAGAAAGTTGAGCGCCAGCAGTGTCAGAGCCAGAACACCCCCGGGGCCAATAATCAACCACCAGAAGACTCGGAGTGGATTGATCTGCGAAGCCCCTTCGGCAATCAACGTACCCAGGCTGGCCGCCGGCGGCTGAATGCCCAAGCCCAAATAGCTCAAAAAGCTCTCGTAGAGAATGATCGAGGGCACCGTCAGTGTCAGATACACGATCACGATGCCGATGACATTCGGCAGGATGTGTCGGAACAGAATGCGCCGGTGGCTCGCTCCCAGACTTTGGCTTGCGAGCACAAAAGGACGGGAGCGCAGAGACAGGACCTGGCCGCGAACAATCCGAGCCATCGTCAGCCACGACACTGCTCCCAAGCCCACAAACAAGAACATCATGCGCGCCGCGGGCGCCAGCGCCGGGGATAATGCCGTCACCCATTGCTTCACGAATCCTTCCATCGTGGTGATCAAGACAATGACGAAGACGATGCTCGGCAACGCGTACAACACGTCTACCACCCTCATCAGAACGCTGTCGGTTCGACCTCCCACATAACCCGCGACCATCCCCCAGCAAACCCCGATAACCAAACTCACCGCCGCTCCCACGGCGCCCACCAGCAACGACACACGCGCTCCGGAGAACACGCGGGTGAACACGTCGCGACCGTGGACATCGGTGCCAAACCAATACTGAAGACTGGGGGCAGCGAACTGGGCGTCGGAACCATGCACAGCGTCGTGGGGACTCAACCAGGGAACGACGATCGCCAGTAAAAGAACTAGAGCCAGAAATCCAGCCGACCACACGGCGGGTCGATTGGAGCGCAAGCGGAGCCAAGCCTTGCGATTGGGCGAGAGGTGAACGGGAGCCGGAGCCGCCGCCAGCGTAGGGGATTCAGTCGACAGGGCGGCGTCCTTCATGGGTGGAAAAACGGATCACTCATAGCGAACGCGCGGGTCGAGGAAGCTATAGGCAAGATCGACCAGGAGATTCAGCACCAATAACAGGATGGCATAAAGCAGTACGAGGCCAACGACCATGGTGTAGTCCCGGCTCAGCGACGAATTCACCATGAACACGCCGATGCCAGGGATCTGGAAAATGTTCTCGACGACAAAGGAGCCAGTCAGCAAATCCGCTAGCATTGGACCACTGTAGGAAACGACGGGCATAACAGCAGTCGGCAGCGCGTGCTTTAGCAACACACGGAGTTCGCTGGCGCCCTTCGCCCGGGCCGTCCGGATGTATTCACTCTGCAGGGCTTGGGTCATTCCTTCCCGGGTCAACCGCGCCACCCGTCCTCCGAAGTACAACCCCAGCGCCACCATCGGCAGAACCGCCTGAACCGGTGCCCCCCATAACCCGACGGGAAACCAGCCCGCTTTCAACGCGAACCCCAGAATCAAGAGCGGGCCAATCACAAACCCAGGAACACAAATTACCACCAACGCGAACAAGCTTCCCGCCCAGTCCGCCCATTCGCCCCGCCGCACGGCCGTGTAGAATCCAATCGGAATACCAAAGCCCATCGCGAATCCGAAGGCCAGGAACCCGAGCGTCAAGGACACAGGCAGCCCTTGAAGAATGATATCCGAGACCGTGTGATTGCGGTACTTGAGCGAAAGCCCCAGATCGCCCGCAATCAATCCCCCCGGCGCCCGTTGCCACGAACCATTCGCTCCCTCCTCCCACTTGAGCCCCAGAAACCGCAGGTATTGGGAAAAGAGCGATTCGTTCAAATGATACTTCTCGGCCAAAGCGCGTTCGACGGCGGGAGAGGCCGGCTTGCGTTCCTTGTCGAACGGTCCGCCGGGAGCGACGCGGACCAGGAAAAACGCCAGTGTCACGATCACCAGGATCAGCGGGACCATGAACAGCAGCCGGCGAAGAAAGTAGCTCATGGTGGACGTCAGCGTTTCCGAAACATTGCCCAGACCGGATGCTCATCCGTCAGGTTGGCGCTGATGCCGCCCACCCGGTTGGTGTCGAAGGCGTACAAACCCGTGTAGTTGTAAACCGGAATAACCGGTACCTCGTCCCGCGTCAGCAACGTCTCGGCCTGCCGCAGCAGATCAAACCGCTTCGTCGAATCCGAGGTGGCTGCCGCCCGGGCCATCAGCGCATCATACTGGGGATTCCGCCAACCCGTCCGGTTGTTTCCACTGTCCGCCAGAAAGCAGTCGAGGAAGGTCGTGGGATCCTGATAATCCCCGATCCAGGAGCCGCGGATGACGTCGTAGTTAAGCAGGGACATCTCGGACAAGTACGTCTTCCACTCGACTGGCCGCAGCTCCATTTGCAGGCCGAGGTGTTCCCGCAGCATGGCTTGAAACTCCACCCCAATCTGCTCGTGCGTTCGGGAACCTCCGCCGCCCCCGGCGTTGAACATGTAGGTGAACGTCGGGAAACCCTTTCCGCCTGGAAATCCCGCCTCGGCCAACAGTCGTTGAGCCTCGGCAATATTGATGGCTCGGGCCGCCGCATACTCGACGGCATTGGTGGCGGAACTGGCATTGTCGCCCAATCCCGGCGGGGGCTGATACCCACCGGTCCCGGGAGGGGTCACGGCGCTGGCGGGACGCTCCCCCAGTCGGGTGATCCGCTCGACGATCCGCCGTTTGTCCAGAACCAAGCTGATGGCTTTACGGACCCGGACATCGTCAAACGGCTTCCGAGTCACATTGAACCGGATGAAGTAAGTTCCCAAATAACTGAAGGTGTGAAAATCCGGCCTCTTCAGCAAAACGTCATTCAATTCCAGCGGAATCAGATTGCGTTCAATGAGCACATCCACCTCCCCCGTCAGCAAAAGATTCAGCGCGGTGGTGGGCGAATCGCCCGAGAGAAAATCGACCCGTTCCGAACGAACCGACGCGGCGTCCCAATACCGCGGATTCTTTTCCACACGGATCCGGTCATTGGGTCGCCAGGAGCGCAACTGAAACGCCCCGCTGCACGGGAGTGGATCCGCCCTAACCCATTGGTCACCGTACTTCTCGATCGTCCAACGAGGAACCACCGCCATAATCCGCATGGCGCAGAGATCGATAAAGAAGGGAGCTGGATTCTCCAATTCAACCACCACGGTGCGTGGATCTAGCGCCCGGATGCCGAGGGTGGCGAGATTGGTGGAGGCGCCGGTGACTAGTTCGCGCCCTCCTTTGACATAAAAGAAGAATCCGCTGTAGTCGGCGGCCGTCGCGGGATCCACTGCGTGCCGCCAAGACCAGACAAAGTCGTCGGCCGTGATGGGCTCTCCCGTGGAGAACACGGCGTTGGTTCGGAGATGAAACGTGTAGGTCCGACCATCGGGAGAGATATCCCACCGTTCGGCCCATCCCGGGACTCCCCGCCCAGTCACCGGATCAAACCGGGTCAAACCTTCGAACAGAGCGCCCGAAACCCGACCGTCTGCCTGCCCTGTCAGCACCTGGGGATCGAGAGTTTCAATCTCCGGCCCATTGAGAATCACAAGGTCGGCCCGCCGTTCCGGTCGACACCCCACAGCTATGAGTCCTCCGAGGAGTAGCAGCAGCAGCAGCTTCCCAACTCGGATTCGCACGACTGAAGGTGTCTTCGATCAGTGTCACTTTCAAGGAAGTCGCTTATAGCCGCACGTTTCCAGGCCATCAGAAACGAAAAAGCCTCCGACCCGGAGGTCGGAGGCGAAAATAGAACGTAGCGCTTGGCGAAGGTTACTTCGTCGGCGTGGCCAAGTTGGTCGCCGGCGCTGCGGACGGGGTGTTCGTCCCGATAAGCCCCAAGGCCGGGGACGGCACCGCCGCGGGAGCCTGAGCACTCAGTTCCTTCAAGACGCCCTGGTTCTGGTTGCGGGCGTAGAAGGAGGACATCCAAGCAAGCAAGACGCAGAGGCCAATGAACGCTCCCGCGAAGTACTTGGTGAGTTTGGTGAGGGTATTGCCAGATCCGGCACCGAACAGCGCCTCGGTGGCCGCCCCGCCGAAGGCCTGACCCAGTCCCGCCTCTTTCTTGGGCAATTGAATCAGGATGAGCAGTCCGAGGAACAAGCAGCAGACCACAAGGACCAGCGAAAGGAGAGTGATAGCGAGTGACATACGACGAAATGGTTGGCGGACTTCAGATCGAATTCTTGATGATGTCGGCGAAACTGCGGACTTCCAGACTGGCCCCACCCACCAGCGCGCCGTCGACATCGGGCTGGCTCATCAATTCCCGGGCGTTGTTGGGTTTCACACTGCCGCCGTATTGGATCCGGACCCGTTTGGCGACCGATTCGCCATAAAGGCCGAGGACTACTTTGCGGAGAAAGGCATGAACTTCCTGGGCTTGGGCCGTGGTGGCCGTCTTCCCGGTGCCGATGGCCCACACGGGTTCATAGGCGATCACGGTGCGTTCCGCCTGCTCGGAGGTCAGGCCAGCCAACGAGCCCTTGAGCTGTGTTTCGACGACCGTGTTGGTGATCCCCGCTTCCCGTTCCGCGAGGGTTTCCCCGACGCAGACGATGGGAACCAGGTTGGCGGCGTGAGCGGCGGCGGCTTTCTTGGCGATCAACGCGTCCGATTCCTTTTGGAACTGCCGACGTTCGCTGTGGCCGAGGATCACGTAGCCCACCGAGAATTCTTTCAGCATGCCGGCGGAGATT
Source organism: Verrucomicrobiota bacterium (assembly GCA_017309115.1). Taxonomy (GTDB): domain Bacteria; phylum Verrucomicrobiota; class Verrucomicrobiia; order Limisphaerales; family UBA9464; genus UBA9464. Next base: position 32,696 of record JAFLEF010000034.1, read on the forward strand.
TCGCCGGTGAACGCTCCAAACCCGTGTTCGCCCATATTTTGGGCGCCCAGCCGGATGTTGGAATCCAGGATCGCCTTGGAAACGGCGTCCAAGGCGGTGAAGGGCGGACAGCAAACGATGTCCACTTCCTTGACGGCCGCTAGTTCGCGCCGGAGATCGTTCACCAGGCTCAAGGCCTCGGCGACGGTCTTATTGCACTTCCAGTTGCCGGCGATGATCAGTTTGCGCTCTTTTTCCATGAAGGATTCCGCGTGAAACGGAGCGCGGACGTTACCGGGGCGGCGGAGAGCGTCAAAGGGGTTTTTCAGCCCTTTGACGCTCTGACCAGGTTGCTGAGGCCCGCTCCGGAGCCGACCGACGAATTAGTTTTCGTCGAGACAGGTCACGCCAGGAAGGGGTGTTCCCTCCAAAAACTCCAGGCTGGCACCGCCGCCCGTGCTCATAAACGTCACCTTGTCGCCCAGTTTCGCTTTGTTGATCGCCTTCACCGAGTCGCCCCCACCGATAATCGACTTGGCGCCGTTGGCCGTGGCAGCCGCCACGGCTTTGGCAACCGCCAGCGTGCCTTCGCCAAAGCGGGGATCTTCGAACATTCCCATCGGTCCGTTCCACAGAATGGTCCGAGCCGATTGGATGATCTGGGAAAAGCGGGCCGAGGTGGCAGGGCCGATATCAAAGCCTTCGCAATCCGCCGGAATATCCGTTTCGGTGTTCACCCGGGGGTTCACCGGCTCGAACACGGGCTTGCCCTTCTTGTTGAGCTTTCCGGTGTCCTTCAACTCGGCAATCACGTTGTCACTAGGAAGTTCGAACTGGACCTTGAGTTCCTTCGCCTTCGATTCGGCATCCAAGGCGGTATTGATGTGCTCCGGTTCGACCAGGGACTTCCCGGTCTTGTGGCCATGGGCGAGCTTGAAAGTGTAGGCCATTGCACCCCCGATCAGGATGGTGTCGGCCTTTTCCAGCAACCGATCGATCACCTTGATTTTATCCGAAACCTTGGCGCCCCCAAGGATCACTACAAACGGCCGAGCCGGAGCTTCGAGTTCGTCGCCCAGAAACTTTAGCTCCCGCTCCATGAGCAGTCCGGCTGCACATCGTCCACCCCAGGCCGAAATGATCCGGGCCACCCCACAGGTAGAGGCATGAGCCCGATGAGCGGCGCCGAACGCGTCGTTGACGTAAGCGTCGGCCAAGACCGAAAGCCGGGCGGCAAAAACCGGGTCGTTCTCTTCTTCCTCGGCGTGAAAACGGACATTCTCCAGCAGGAGGATTTCACCGTTCTTTAGGGCTTTCGCGGCTGCTTCCGCTTTTTCACCGACACACTCGTCCACAAATTGGACTGGCTTACCAATCAACTCCGCCAGTTTCTCCGAAACGGGCCGCAGACTGAGGGAGGGTTCCCGCTTACCATCCGGCCGACCCAAATGCGCCGCGAGAATGATTCGCGCCCCCTTTTCCTGAAGCAGCTTCAAGGTGGGGAGCGTCTCCCGGATGCGGGTCGAATCGTTGATGACCATTCGGCCATCCTTTTCTTCCATGGGGACGTTGTAATCCACGCGAACCAGCACGCGCTGGCCCGAGACCGAAAGGTCGCGAACGGTGAGTTTCGCCATAAATAGTTCCTTCGTTGAAGGAGCCTGAGGGTACGCACCGCAGCCGTTCCGGTGAAAGTGATTTTCCAGCGGTCAAGCCCGGTCAAACTGGGCTCCATGAAATCAAAAAGCGGGCACCTCACGGTGCCCGCCTAACCCAAACAACCAAACTAACCTCCTTTACCAGAGTCGAAGACTCCGGAAGGGAACAGAATGACAACCGTAGGATGCCGCTCCTGTTCCCGGGAACCAACGCCGCTTTACTTAGCGGTCGAGCCGATAGGTTCAACGCAAAAGTGAACCAAAGTGGCGAACCGCTGACGGTTTGTCCGCCATCACTCCCGCCAGACGAGGCAGTGTCCCAACCGAAGTCGCTGGATACTGCCCGTTTGCACACCAAACCGGCAAAATCAGTCAGTCATCCCCCAAAACAGGGTCGCGGGGCGAGCCGCCACCTGCAACTTCCTGACCTTGGTCAATCGGCCGCATTCGCCACCGGGGAATTCCTTTCTCCCACGCCAACCTCGAGACTAGGTGGCTGCCCACGGGAACCGTCGCGAACTGGAACACCATCGCAAAAAACACCTTGAAACCAGCCGCCTCCACCCCCAGCGACACGCCCAGAGCCAGGAGGATCAAGAGGATGCCCAAGGTCGCTCCCTTGGCGACGGCATGGCCCTGACAAAACACATCGGGCAGGCGCGCGGCACCAATGGCTCCGAGCAGAATGAAGGTAGTGCCCGCCAGCACTAGGGCGTTGATCAAAACCTCGTTCATAAACGCTTCTCCGACCCGTCCCGCTCGGCGGTCTCTCCCTGCCCTTCCAACGTGCGACGCAAGTACTGGGTGAATGCCACCGTGCCGACAAATCCCAGCAGGGTAAAAACGAGGATCAACTCCAGGTATTCCGTCGTCTTCCAATGCAGCGACAACAGCGCCATCCATCCCACGACGGAAATCGTAACCACGTCGAAGGCGACGATGCGGTTCAACACACTGGGACCGCGAACGAGTCGCCAGAGTCCGAGGACAACAGCTGCCGCCAGCCCCACCGAGGCCAACTGAAAGACGGACTCGCTCATCGGGTGAAGGCCAGCAGGGGAGCCCGCAAACTCCGGTCAATCGAGGCCCGAACTTGGGCCGGGTCTCGCGCGTCGAAGGCATGCAGGGTCAACCGACTCCAATCCTCCGAGACCCCCACCGTCGTCGTCCCGGGCGTCAGGGTTATACAGTGGGACAAAACCAGAATCTCAAACGGCGTGAGTCCCGAGACGTCGTAGGTCAGCAAATTGGGATACAGGTCCTGCTGGCGCCCAAAGAGAACCGCCCGAGCCATGACCCAGTTGGAGATCAGAAACTCCCGGGCAAACGCTCCCAGAAAACGAACCAGGGCCACGCTCCGACGGAGATAACCCGTGTCCGGCAGTACGGATTGAAACAACCAGAGAAAGCTGAATCCCATGAGGTAGCCCACGCCAAAACTCACCACTGAGCCGCTGCCACCGAGAAAGAGCCAGAGCAACGCCATGATCAGATTGAGGACAAAGAGCATCATGGGTTCAGGCCCTTCGCTTTAACTTCGGCCAGGGTTTTCTGAACCGCGAGGGCATAACCTGGCTGGTCCATCGCCGTGGCCGTAGCCTGCTGCGCCAATCGGAACACGCCTTCCACTCCAAACCCAATCATCAGGGAGATCACTGTCAGCCCGGTCACCACCGCAGCCATCGGCCGCCACCGGGAGTCGTTCACCTGAACGGTCACTGATTCATCCTCCCGCCAAAACGGTCCCAGCCAAATCTTCAACATGCTGAACAGGGTCAGCACGCTCGCCACCAGTGAAACCGCCACCAGGACGTATTCCTTCAGTTCCAAGCCGGCCACCAAAATCAGGTACTTGCCCCAGAAGCCGCTGAGCGGTGGAAGCCCGGCCAGCGACATCGCCTGCGCCAGGAACAACACACCCACCCACGGCGTCACCCGCCACAAATTGGCTCCGCGGTCCAGGTCATCGGTCTTGTTGAGGACCAGGACGATCCCGCTCAGAAGAAACAGGGACGATTTCACCACGATGTGATGGACGATATACACCACGGCCGCCGCCAGGGACAACGGCGTGAACAAGCCAATCGCCAGGATCATGAACCCCACCTGACTCAGAATGTGGAAGGAAAGGATGCCCCGGACGTAATTCCGGGAGATCGCTCCCAGCACGCCCAGCAGCATCGTCAGCCCCGCCATCCAGGCCAGCAACCCATGCACAAACGCCAGGTCATGCGGCAAAACCGTCGTCAGCATCCGGAAAATCACATAGATCCCCACCTTGGTCAGCATGCCCGCGTACAACGCCGCCAACGGCAACGGCAGGGTCGGATAACTGTTCGGCAACCAGTGGTAGAGCGGAAACACCCCCGCCTTGAGGGCGAACACCACCATCAGCAACAACACCACCGCCAGCAGCCGCGGATCCGAGGACATGCCTGCAGTCACCTGGGCCAGCTCCGAGTAATTCAACGTTCCCGTCAGCGCATACACCAAACCCGCCGCGGCGAGAAACAACGCGCTTCCGACCAGGTTCACTGCGATGTAGGGATAGGCTTGTTTGATGTCCCAGTTATCCGCCTCCAACGTGAGCAGCGCGTAGGACGAAATAAGCATAACCTCAAACGCAACGAATAGGTTGAACAAGTCGCCCGTGATGAACGCGAGGTTGATTCCCATAACCAGGAACTGCACGAGGGGCAGCCGTAGCGGATGTTCCCAACGCACCGGCAGTTCGAAGAATCCGTAAATCAAACACGCCAGCGACGTCAGTCCCGACAGCGTGAGCATCAGGGCCGCGAGCAGATCAATCGACAGCACAATCCCGTACGGCACCGCCCATCGTCCGACGGGAAGAATGAACCATCCTCCTTCCGCGAGCCGGACCACCAAGCCCATCGCCAAGCCCAGTTGAGCCGCCGCCGAACCCGCCGCCAGCATTCGCCGGGCTGGACTGGGTCGTCCCCACAACAGCAATCCCACCGCCGTCAGCAAGGGCAGCAACACCGGAAGCACCACCGCGTTCATGACGGATCCTCCGGAGGTTTGGAGGGACCGTAGAGATCCGCCGCATTCGTGGTCTGATGGTCGAGAAACAACCGATACAGAAGCACCACGAGATACGCCGTGACGCCGAAGCCAATCACAATCGCCGTCAGGATCAGGGCCTGCGGCAACGGATCCACCCGGGCGCCAGATTCCCCCGTCATCAGCGGCGCCAGCTTCCGGGACGGTTCGCCGGACATCGCGAGGATCAGCAGGTTGACTGCGTTGGACAGGATGATGAATCCGAAGAGGATTTTGACGAAGCTCCGTTGCAAAATCAGGAACGTGCCACAGGCAAACAGCACTCCGACCAGGATGGACGTGTCGAGTTGCATGGTCAGTTTCGGGGCTCCTGATCGCGGGTATCAAGTCCCACCGGCGCGGTGTCCTCAATCGGCGTTTCCACCGCGGACGCAAACCGGGCTTGGTCCTCGGGCGAAAGGGCCCGACCCAGCAAGGTGGAATTGGCGAGGGTGAATCCCAGTTTGCTGCCGATCCCAACGACCAATAGGTAAACTCCGGTGTCGAACAGCAGCGGAGTTCCCAGCGCTGTCTTTCCCAGAATGGGCAGAGTGACGTACTCCGTGAACTGTTCCAGGAATGGCCGCCCAAATAACGCCGGCGCCCAGCCCGAGAGCGCCGCCAGCAGCAATCCGCCCGCCGCCAGTCTGATCGGTTCGATCGGCAGAAATCGTCCCGCGCGTTCCGGACCGAAAGCCAGCATCAGCAACACCAGTGAAATGGCCGTAGCGAGGCCGCCAATGAAGCCTCCGCCGGGTGCGTTGTGACCGCGCAGCAGCAGATAGACCGCAAAGACGTTGACCAAGAAAAAGGCCCCGACAGCCACGGTCCTAAGAATGGGGTCACGACCCGATGTCATGATTTTTCCTCCCCGTGGTGCACCCCGAATCCGGGCGGCCCCTTCTCGGCCTGTTTCCACTCGGTCGCGGTCCGCCGGTACCGTAGGAACAGACCCAGACAGCCCAAGGTCGCAACCAACAAAACGGTAATCTCTCCCAAGGTATCAAAGCCGCGGAAATCGATCAGAATGGTATTTACGGCATTGTCGCCTTTGGCCAGCGGCCGAGTCATTTGCAGAAAATCCGGGCCCATCGGTTTGGAGCTGGGCCAAGCCGTCACCAGCAACATGAGCGTGGTCATCAGGGTGCCGGTTAGTACGGCCAGAACGGCGGCGTAAATCTTGCGGGGACTGAAGCCCCGGTCTTCTTCCTCACATTCTTCGGCGGTCCGGGGAAACCGCCCCAGCAGGAGCAACACGAGAACCAGCGAGATCGTCTCCACGAGCACCTGGGTCAGTGCCAAATCCGGAGCCCGGTACAACACGTAGAAGAAGGTCGTCAAAAACCCGGCCAGCGAGAGCGAGATCAAGCGCGTGGTCCAACGCCGCAAAAACACCGCTCCCAAGGTGGTCAACGCAATCAATAGGGCCGAAAGCGCCCGCAAGGGCTCGAAAGCGTGCTCCGAAACCCGAACCGGAAACTCCTCAATCAGTTTTCCCACGCTCGAATTAAAATTCCACAGCAGCGAACCACCCACGAGGACCACCGTGAAGGTCAGAACAATCTTCAGGTAGTGCAGCGGCGAGTCCGAACCCACCGCGCGCGTGATCACCTTTGCAGCACTCGATATCCCATCGACGAGCACGTCGAAGGCGAGATCAAAGCGACTCCACCGGGGCAATCGCACCCAGTTCCAACCCACCCGATTGACCGCGAAATACACCGCCGCTCCCAAGGCGACGATGCCGGTGCTAACCAATAACTCTCGGTTCAATCCATGCCACAAGGCCAGCGGAACGGCCGCCGGCAAATGCAACCCGGCTACGTCCAGATAGCGAATCGGACTCACCGCGAGTCCCGGCATCACGCCCAGCACCAACGCCGCAACCGCCAGGAGTGCCGGGGGCAGCAAAAGCATCCGGGACGGCCGGTGAAAATGGTCGATCACCGCCGCGGACTCCCGGCCCAGAAACACCTGAACAAAGAGATGCGCCGAAAACATGACCTTCGCCACGGAAGTGATCAGCACACAGACCAACGCAAACATTCCCAAACCGCCAAATGCCGCGGGCGCGTGGAAGATTTCCTTCAGCATGACCTCTTTGCTGATGAATCCCGTGGTCAGCGGCAATCCGGCCATCGTGGCACACAAGACCGCGGTCAGCACTGCCAACCCAGGATCCCGCCGCGCCAACCCACCCAATAACCGGATGTCCCGGGTTCCCGTCGCATGGTCGATAATGCCTACCACCATGAACAAACCACCCTTGTAGAACACGTGGTTGAGAATATGGAGGTAGTCGTACTCAATCTCGCCTCGGGTCGCCAACCCGTAGTACCCGATCAGAAACCCCAGCTGACTGATCGTCGAATACGCCAGCAGCGCCTTCAGATCGGTGGAGAGCAACGCCAGAATCGCGGCGAAGGTCATCGTGAAGAACGCGATCCCGGAGAGCATCGGCGCCCACCATTCATTATTCGAAAACAGCGGGAACAGTCGGGCGCACAGGAAGACACCCAACTTCACCATCGTCGCGGAATGCAGGTAGGCGCTGACCGGAGTGGGCGCCGCCATCGCGTTCGGAAGCCAGAAGTGAAAAGGAAACTGCGCCGATTTGCCCAGCGCACCCACCAACATCAGGACCATCGCCGCCGTGGTCAGACTCCGGTCGGTTCCCACCAGGGGCGCGCGCAGGAGCGTTTGGAGATCGAACGTCCCGGTGAGTTGCCGCACCAAAATCACTCCCGCCAACAGGCACAACCCGGTTCCTCCCGTCACCAGCAGGGCCATTCGTGCTCCGCGCCGGGATGATTCCGTAGCGTGGGAGAATCCGATGAGAAGAAACGAAGCCAGCCCGGTCAGCTCCCAGAAGACGAACAGGAGCAGCAGATTGTCCGCGAACACCGTGCCCAGCATCGCGGTCATGAACAGAAGCAGATAGGCGTAGAACCGGCCGTGATGCCGGTAATGGTCATCCAGGTATGCCCGGGCGTAGAAGACGATCAGGAATCCCATCCCGGTCACGATCAGCCCAAAGAACAGCGAAAGACCATCAACGAGGAAGGCCAATTCCAGGCCCAGACTGGGGGCCCACGGCCAGCGCACCACCAAATTGGGCTGGGGACCGACCTGGATCGCCACCGCCAGCAACGCCAGACCGCACGCGGCGGGAACACCCAAAGCCAGCCAACCGGTGGAGGGTCCCAGCCGCCGACCCGCCAGCGCCATTAACGGCGCCGCCAGCAACGGAAGGAACACCGCCAACAACAGCAAGGCAGGCAGCGCGTTCATGAGGCGCCACTCTGCGAGGAGATTGTGGAGTCGGCCAGCCCAACCGCATCGATCCGCCGCTTGTACCAAAACTTCGAACGAATTCCGGCCGATTCAGCGAGGCCAGAGCACAACGAGATAACCCAGATATACTGCGACCAACACTCCGCCCTCCCACCGGGAGACTTTCAATCCACTCCACAGCAGCGGCAGCAGAGCCACAGACAGGGCCATCGCCAGATACAAATCCCGGGGCAGAATTCCGGTGCCTTCCAAGGGACGAACCAATCCCGCCACGCCCAGAATCCCCAGGATGTTGAAGATATTGGAACCGATGACATTTCCGAGGGCGATGTCCGGCTGCCGCTTCAGGGCAGCTACAATCGAGGTTGCCAGTTCGGGCATGCTGGTTCCGGCGGCGACAATGGTCAGGCCGATCACCGCTTCGCTGACTCCCAGTCCCCGCGCGAGACTGACGGAGTTGTCCACCAGCAAACGCGACCCGACGATCAAAACGGCCAAGCCTCCAGCGATCAGACCCAAATCCGCGCCCAAGCCTCGGGTTTCGTGCGGCACTCCCTCCGAGTACTCCGCGGACACAGCCGCGCTGGTCTGACGTCGGGCCTGCCACACGTTGCCGACGGTATAAATCACCAACAACAGCAGGAAAACCCCGGCTTCCCATCGTTCGATTCGCCGATCCCAGAACAGCAGCGGCAACAAGAGACTGACAGCCACCAAGACGGGTCCATCAACCTTGAGTAACTGGAACTGAACCCGCAGCGGACAAACCAGCGCAGCGGTCCCGAGAATGATGGCGACATTGAAAATGTTGGAACCTACCACATTGCCAATCGCCAAGTCGCCTTGGCCCGACCAGGCCGCCTTGATGCTCACGACCATCTCAGGAGCGCTGGTCCCGAAGGCCACCACGGTCAATCCCACGACCACCGGAGTCAGTCCCAGTCGCAATGCCAAGGACGCTCCCCCCTTCACCAACCATTCCGCGCCGAAGTAAAGGAGCACCAAACTGACCAGAATGAGTGAGATTTCGACAAGCATGAGGACCAGAGTAAGGAATCGGACTGAACAAAATTTTGGGACGCGATTGTGCCATCCGTCGTCAGCCCAGCAATCAGGAGTCGGGTGGAAGTCCATCGGAAGATTTCCAAATCAGGCGTCGAGCTGGACTGAGGGCTGGCCTCCGGGGAACGATGGCGGCTCATTCGTCGTTGGCACATGCAACCGCTCCCGCACACCCGCCATTGTTTCGTCTGCGGACTTCACAACACCGCCGGGCTGAAACTCGACTTCGCTACCGACCTCCAAGTCGTCGAAACGCGCTTTCGCTTCCGGGTGGAACACTGCGGGTTCCTGGAAACAGTGCATGGGGGCCTGATTGGCACCGTCCTCGACGAGGTGATGGTTTGGGCTGTGGGAGTTCGTTCCGGACAATTGACCTACTGCGCAGAAATGAACGTTCGCTACCAGCGGCCAACTCCTCCGGAGGTCGAACTGACGGCCCGAGGGGAACTGGTCGAAGACAAACGCGGCCGCTTGTTCCTTGCCAAGGGTTCCCTTTGGAACAGCACCGGCGATCTGCTCGCGGAGTCCACCGGAAAGTACCTTCCAGTTCCGGCCACTCTCCAGCCCCAGCTGAAGTCCGACTTCCTGGAATCCCCCGACTGGATCTTTCGTCGTTAATCCAGCCGGCTCGCCCGCTGGAATTGAGCTTCCCACGCCGACGGAACGACCAGTCTCAAGAGCGAACCCAGCAGGATCGCCCGCACTTCGGCCCGGGAAACCTTAATGCGGTGGCTCGCATCCAGCACCCGACCCCGTCGCAAATGGGCCAGGGTTCGAACCCCCAACAGGATGGGCCACGCGCACGCCAACCGGAGACGCCACTGGCTTCGCGGTAGCGTGAGCGTGTAACGCCAGCCCGCCGTCAAGTGCTCCTCCGCTCGCTGGAGCCAGTATTGGTACACCGGCTGAAGCCTTGGTTCCGACGCCGGAATCAGCAAATCACCCGGTTTAAGCCCCACCGCCGCCAACGCCGGTGCCGGCAGGTAACACCGCCCGGAACGCAAATCCCGGGGTATGTCCCGCAGAATATTGACCAATTGCAGGCCCTTACCGAACCGGATGCCGTCGGCCACGAACTGCGCTTCATCCATCGGGACCGCCGGAAAGCAGTGTCTCCGGGTGACCCGGGTCCAAAATTCACCCACACAGCCCGCCACCCGATAAGTGTAGTCGTCGAGCTCGGCATCCTGGGCCAGCGCCTCCGGAGCGGACACCGAGGCGCCCCCGAAACGCTGGAGATCCAGCACCTGCCCACCGGTGATGGTGGCCAACACTGAGCGAATGTCGCGCTGATCCTCGGCCGACTGCTGGGGCAATAACGCTAACGCCGGCTCAATTCGCTCCAACAACTGCCGTTCCGCCGGCGAGGAGTTGGCCACGGACGACGCCACCAGATTCCGCAGGTCCAGCGGAACGGAGCGGGTTCCTTCAATCCGTTGTCGCAAGGCTTCCAGGGCCGCCAACCGATCCGACACCGGAACCAATTCCGTGTCGGCAATAGTGTCGGTTGCCCGGGCCAATAGATACGCCAGCCCGATCTGCGGTCGGACCGAGGCCGGCAAGATCCGCAGGGTCAGGTAAAACGAGCGCGAAGTGGCGCGCAGGAGGGCCTCAAGTTCAGGCGTCACAACAAGTGATGTCTCTCGGAAATCCGCAGCAGCCGGGGTTCCTGACCTCCGGCCAGGTGCCGTGGCTTCAACCCAACCCCGGCGACGATCCGGAAAACCATCGGAGGGGAGAAGGGGAATCTGCTGAAATACCTGAAACTTGGCTGACCGATGACGGGTGGTCCTGACATCATGCTGTCCGTCCGCGGATGGGCTTACGATGACGGATCCAGCCCAGTTTGAAACGTTCCTGGTCGCGTATCAGGACATGGTGTTCAGCACCGCTGTCCGCCTCTTGGCCAACGAAGCCGAGGCGGAGGATGTGGCGCAAGAAGTCTTCTTGCGCGCTTGGAACCATTTCCCGGACCTCGTCGGGAGTCCAACCGCCGGAGGGTGGCTCAAGACGGTCACTCGCAATCTCTGTCTCAACCACTTACAACGGTATCGGAGCCGTTGGAAGATGTTCAGCGACCTGGCAGGCGACGACGAGGATGACGAACGGCCCTTGGAGTTCGCCGCACCGGACACTCTGGAATCGACGTTGCTGACCAACGATCAACGAGAACTCGTGGAACAAGCTCTGGCGAAACTGCCCGCCGACCAACGGATCGCGTTGGCACTCTATCACTTCGAGGACATGGATTATGCAGAGATCGCGACTCAACTCAGCGTGTCGCTCGGGAAAGTTAAGACCGATATCTTTCGCGCTCGGGAGACCTTGCGTAAAAAATTGCAACCAGCCCGCGACTCCGTGGGTGTTTAGAGCAGAGTCTACCATGAACAAAGGCCCATCATCGACCGATCCGTTGGCCGCTTGGACGGATCAGACGCTGAAGCAACTGCCTCCCCGGCAGGCTCCGAAGTCGTTGGCACCGCGGGTGATGGCTGTTCTGGCCCGACGTCAGGCATTGCCTTGGTACCGACAACCCTGGTTCGCTTGGCCCCGCTCCTATCAACTGCTGGCGGCCGGTCTCGCCGCCGCCCTGATTGGATTTGGCCTCTGGTGGCTCTGGCCGCATTCCGAAGCCGTCAGCTTGGCCTCGGCCAAGCAAGCGGTTTCCCAGTTCGAAGCCGTCCAAGATGTGAGCGTCACCGCGGGAATTCTAAAGAGCCTGCTCAACGCCTTGGTGCTGGTCCTTAAGAGCCTGAACGGTTGGATATTGGCCGCCGGCTTGGGCCTGTTTGCCCTGATCTGGTCCACCACCCTCGGCCTGGGCACCGCCTGTTGGCGCCTCGCCAACGGCCCTCGGTGAAACTCCCACTTCGTATGAATCCCTTTCTTTCCTTTTGCGCCACCGTGGCGCTAGCCTGGACCCTCGGATTCGGTGCCGCCCTCGCTCAGGACCCACCACCGACCCCCGAGCCCCCGAGCGAACCCGTCACTCCTAAGCCCGACGTCGAAGTAAGTCCGCCCGACGGCAAATCTCTCAAGTTTGAGGTCAAATTCGACGACTCCGACTCCGACGGCATTGTCCAAAACGGGGTTCCGGTCACGGTCAAAACCAACGAGGTCGTCCCCAACGTCATTGTCATCAGTTCGTCCGCAACCATCGATGGCGTGGTCGAGGACGAGGTGGTGGTGATCGGAGGCGAAGTGATCATCAACGGGCGGGTGGAGGGGGACGTGGTCAATGTCGGAGGAGGCATTGTCCTCGGTCCCAAGGCGCATATTGGAGGCAAAGCCGTGGGCGTGCTGGGCGGGATCGAGATGGGGGCCAACTCTGTGATTGAAGGCGACGCGGTGGGCGTCCTCGGAGGAGTCCGGAAAGCGGATGGAGCGAGGGTGGGTGGAAAAACCGTCAATATGGCCATGGGCGATCTCGTCGGTCCCGATGGCCTGGGTTTGCCGGAATGGCTGAAGCTGACGTTCACCGAGATCGTTATGAAACTCCGGATCCTGTCATTTCAGGTGGGCTGGGTCTGGGTGGTGGCCGGACTGTTCCTGCTGCTTCATGCGCTGTTCCTGCTCGCCGCACCGGGAATCGTCCGGTCCGTCGTCACCACGTTTTCCGAGCGCGGAGCCACCTCCTTTCTGATGGGTCTGGTGTCCCTGCCGCTGGCGGCCTTCCTGTCGCTGATCCTGCTCCCGACCGTAGTCGGCGTTCTCGTGATTCCCTTTATCTGGGCGGCCCTGTTGTTCGCCGGACTCGTGGGCAAGGGTGGTTTGCTTCAGTTCTTTGGTTCCGCCTTGGGCCGGGGTGTCCGGCTGGATCTGCCGCCCCTGGTGTCGCTGCTGGTGGGAGCCGTCCTGGTTTCCCTGCTGTACCTCATTCCGTTCCTCGGACTGCTGTTCTGGATGACCTTTGCCGTTTGGGCGCTCGGAGCGGCGATTCTGGCCCTGTTCGGCCGCTTCAAAAAGGAATCACCGACTCCCGCTCCCGTGACGCCCCGGTGGAATCCGCCCTCGGCCAGTGGACCCGGAAGTGGAGCCACTGCCGCCACTCCGTCCCCAATCATTCCAACTCCCGCCAACCCCAGCCCCAACCCGAACGCCAGCGCTCTGGGATTTGCCGCCGCGACGCCGGGAGCGGCCAGCGTGTCCCTGCAGTCGGTCCTACCTGAACCCAACCTCTCCGAACCACTGCCGCCCACCGCTCCGCTCCTGCTCCCTCCTACCCCGGCCTCCTCGGCCGCACCGGTGGTTCCCGACGCCCTGAGCCTTCCCCGCGTGGGACTCAAGGAGCGCCTACTGGCGTCCGGCCTGGACTGGCTGCTCCTGATCATCGTGATCAACTGGTTTCGCCTGGATCGCCTCGTTCCGTTGGTCCTCCTGGGCTACTTCGTCGGCATGTGGGTCTGGCGCCAAACCACCGTCGGCGGAATCATTCTTCGCCTCCGCGTGGCCCGCTTGGATGGCCGACCGATCGACGTCGTGACGGCCCTGGTGCGAGCTCTGGGAGCGCTCTTTGGGGGGATTGCTCTGGGCCTGGGCTACTTCTGGTCGGCGTGGGATCCCGACAAGCAAGGTTGGCATGACAAGGTGGCGGGAACCGTGGTCGTGCGCCTGCCCAAGACCCAACCGCTGGTCTGAAACCGTCAGCGCCGCCAAGCCCTTTCGCCGCTAACTAGTCAAGTGTACTTGACTAGTCGGCAACCCTAGTCAAGATGTCTTACCTAGCGGATTCCGCTGGGGAAAGAAACGCTGCCTAGTTATGCCACGCACGACAGGAACCTACCGGGTTTCCAGGGCTGGGGGGGAAGAAGAAGTCCGGGCGTTCGTGCCTGCGCCGCTGCCCCCAGCCGATCCGCCGTTGGCGCTCGATGGCCGGTTGACCGCGCTGCACGCCGAAGCCTTGACGGCCGTCGGCAAGCTCGGCGTCGCCGGCGCGATGGTGCCCAGCGCCCAGTGGTTCCTGTACGGCTTTGTCCGCAAGGAGGCGGTCGTCTCGTCGGAAATCGAAGGCACGCAGGCAACTCTTCAGGACGTCGTGACGTTCGAGGCTACCCGACAAGCCGAACGTCCCGACGACGTGCGGGATGTCTGCAACTACGTCGACGCATTGACCTTCGCTCGAAAGGAGATCTCCAGCGCCAAGGGCCTGCCCTTGAGCACCCGCCTCCTGTGCGAAGCCCACAAACGCCTGATGCGCGGGGTGCGTGGGGCCGACAAGGGGCCCGGCGAGGTCCGCCGTTCACAAAACTGGATCGGCGGCACACGGCCGGGAAATGCCCGGTTCGTTCCGCCGCCGCCCGAAGTCGTGCCCGAGCTCATGGCTCAGCTCGAGAAGTGGCTTCACTCGGAAGATGCGCTCCCGCCGCTGGTCAAGGCGGGGCTGGCGCACGTGCAGTTCGAGACGATTCATCCGTTTCTGGATGGCAATGGCCGGATCGGACGACTGCTGATTACCCTCCTTCTCGAACACTGGGGCTTGCTCCAGAGTCCGATGCTGTACCTCAGCCTGGCACTTAAGCGGCGTCAACCGGAGTACTACGCCCACCTTGGGGCCGTCCGCGAGGGCGGCGATTGGGAGGGCTGGACCGCTTTTTTCCTCGAGTGCGTCTGCGAAGCCGCCGACGACGGCGTTCGGGCGGCCCAAAAGCTCTTCGCGCTGCTCGGCGAAGACCGAGCCCGCTTGATCCGCCATGAAGACGTGACCGTGCCGGGGATTCGGCTTCTGGATCTCCTTCCTTCGAACCCGGTCGTGTCGCTGCCCCTGGCCGTCGAGTTGCTGGGCGTCACCAAACCCACGGCGATCAAGGCCATCGAAGCCCTTGAGGAGACCGGAATACTTCAGGAGACCTCCGGCAAACGCCGCGACCGCGTCTACGCCTATCAGAAATACCTCAATGTGCTTACCGGCGAGTGACCCTCGCCAGGACGAAGGCTTCTCTCCGGGGGCCGCCGGGGGCAGACTGGTTTCCTTGAGCGTTCCCAGCGACCAACCGAACCCAGCGCCGACGACAATTCCTCCCGAGTTGTCGCCGCTGTACTGGTTCTCGGCCTTCAATGCGCTCTCGTTTCAGCCGGTCCTCGCCGGACCCATGATCCTGTTCGCGAAGTCGCTGGGAGCCAGCGCGACGGTCCTGGGAATCCTCTCCGGCATGATGCCGCTGTTGGTCATCACCCAATTGCCCGCCGCGCGCTTTGTGAATCGCTTTGGGTTTCGTCCCTTCGTGCTCAGTGGCTGGTCGATCCGGGTTGGCATCATCTTCCTGATCGCGCTGGTGCCGCTAACCGGCGCCTTTCTCGATCCCGCCACGCGTTTGGTTCTGCTCCTGAGTCTGCTGCTCGCCTTCAATGTCTCCCGGGGAATCTCCAGCGCCGCTTGGCTCCCTTGGATCACCGAACTGGTTCCCGCTTCGCTCCGCGGACGTCACTTTGCACGGGATCAATTCTGGATGAATGGCGCCAGCATGATGGCCTTTGCGTTCTCCGGACTGATGCTGGGTCCGGGGGGTGGGCCGTGGCAGTTCGCCGGGGTGTTCCTGTTCTCCGCCGTAACGGGAGCCATCAGTCTTCGATACCTGAAACAAATCCCCGATGTTCCCCCACCCAAAGATCCTCCCGGAACCCAAGGTCAGGTGCCCTGGTTGGCACTCACGGCCCATCCCCCGTTTCGAAAGCTGCTCGCCGTCAATGTCGCCTGGTCGATCGCCTACGGAGGTCTGACCACCTTCGTCGTCACGTTCCTGCGAACCGGTGCCGGAATGCCGGAGAACATCGTGCTCTACCTGATGTCCGTCTCCTTCATCGGTGGCGTGGCGTCACCTTGGCTGGCCGGACCCCGGCTGGATCGGTTGGGCAGCAAACCCATGCTCGGATTCACCATGGTTCTGGGATGGATCATCGGCCTGGGCTGGTGGCTGGCGGCCGGACGGGTCCTGGCGCCGACGGCCGCCCTGACCGTTCCGCTGTTGATCTTGCTGGGCCTCGTCAACGCGCTCTTTTCCGCCGCCAACAATCGCCTGGCCATGGAGATTGTCCCCACCCTGGGTCGCAACCACTTCTTTGCGATCTTCATGGTGGTGTGGCAGCTCACGCTGGGCCTGTCCCCGGTGCTGTGGGGACTCCTGCTGGACGCGATTGGCCCGTGGAACGCGACCTTCCTGGGCATCGAGTGGAACCGCTACAGTCTCTACTTCGCCCTGGTGTCGGTCTCGTTTGCGGTCGCCTTTGCGCTGTGCCGTCAACTGCTGGAACCGCGCGCCGCCGAGGTCAGTCAGTTGGTCCGGGAACTGATGTTCGAAGAACCACGCCGTTGGTGGACCTTCTTCGCGGGACGTTGAGTCACGGGAACCCGACTCACGGCGCCGCAGCCTGCGGACGTTCCCGCCGCACCTGCAACAGCACCGGGCCCGAGGTCTGCCGGCCGGCCTGATTCTCCACCGCGAAGAACGGACGGTCCTGTTCCGTCACCCACGGGACCGCCGAGAAGGAAATCTCCCGTTCGTTCTCCCCCGCCAGGAAGGTGATTCCGTTGAGCCCGAGATTCTCCACGATGACTCCGTGCGGAAGGTTATCGACGGAGAAAGTGACGACGCCGTCGAATCCATTCCGTACAATCTGCAAGCGAGCCCGAGCCGTGCCGCCCGGAGAAATGGTCACGACCGGCAGTCCCGGTGACAGCGCCGACGGAGCCAAGGGCAACAGCGTGACCTTCAACTTGGGCGGCTCCGTCACCAGTTTGGGACGCCCCAGGGAATTCACCGCCAGCGCCACCGGTCGGCCCTCGATTTCCGCGGTGGCCACCACGCTGACCGCGTCCCAGGCCGCCTCCGCAGCCGGCTTGGCCTCGGGAGCCGCTCGGAGCGGAACCGAAGCGCTGGAGTGTCCCGCTTCAATTACGATCGGACCCGGCACAGACCAACCTTCGGGCAGATTCTGAATCGTCACCTGGATCGGTCCCTCAAATCCGTCGAGGCGGCGGGCCGTCAGGCTGAGACTCTGTCCGCTTCCCGCCGCGACCGTAGGGTTGGCGCCATTCAAGGTGACCGCAAAATCCGGCTTCGCTTCGCGCACCACCAGGCCGTATCCGAAGGAGCGACCTCCGAATTCCCGGGAATCCGTCACGCGCACCACAAACTCCCCCGCGGCAGGAGCCACGAAGAACAGTCGGGAATCAGTCCCGAGATCGCGGAGCGCTGCATCGTCGTTCACTTGATTCAGCGTGAACACGGGCAAGCCATTCGGCACGGGCTTCTCGCCGGGGGCCAGCGGTCGAACGAAATAAACCGGTTCCTCGACGTAATGCGCCACCGGGGTCGTGTCGAAGAATCCCTGGCGCAGTCCGTTGACCGAATACAAAACGGAGTCGGAATCCGGGCCTTGGGGTGCCCGAAACAGCTTCATCACTTCGCCGCCGCACCACAGCAGATCGTTCAGCTGCATTTCCTCCCAATTCTCGAACCGAATCCCGGAGTCGTCCGAGGTCTCCGGACGGAAGGTGATCGCCGAGTTGCGCAGCGCTTGCAGACGAACCCGCTCCACCGGACGACCGTCCGGCCAAAACACCTCCAACCGCGTGTCCGCCGGGGAGCCGCGTTGGGCCGCGACGGTCTCGAGCACATAGGTCACTCCGGCGCGAGCGGCGAAGCGAATGAAGTCCGCGTCGGGCGAATCTCCCGCTTCCAACCGACCATTCATCACGCCCGGAACCGCCAGGATTTGCGCCTCCCCCGGAGACGAATTGGGTTCGCGTTCCACCACGGTCGGCAATGGGGTCACCGACAGCCGCTGTTCCCGGCGGGAGCGCCAGGAGCCCACCGGTTCCGGCAACGCCAGATCGCCCGGCGCTCCCGCAACCACCTGAACAGTCGCGTGCGAACCGAGGTTGGCGCCGAGAACCTCCACTTGGGAGGTCGCTCCGGCCGGAACCACCAACGGGAAGAATCCCGTGACGAACGGAAGTTCCCCGACGCTGAGTCGAAACGCGTGATCAGGGGAACCGGCAAAGGTCACCTCGTTCACCCGCACCCGATACCTCCCCGACTCGGTCAAGCGAGCTTCCAACCACGGATCTGCCTGTCCGCGCCAGTTGTCGTTTTGCGCCAGGACACGGCCCGCCGGGTCCAGCAGAGTTAGCTGATAGTCTCCCTTGGTTCCCAAACGTTGCGCCGACACGTCGAACACCAAGTGCTGCCCAGCCTGGCCCTTCACCGAAAACTCCAGGCTTTGCCCAGGCTCCTTCAAGGTCGACCACACGGACCGCGGCAAACTCACCAACGCAGCAGATGCCGACCCTTCCACCGAGAGGTCCACTTGCGGAAGATCATCCACCCACACCTTCACCCGCGCTGATTCCGAGGCACCATCACCCACGCTCAATTCCCAGGCTCCCAGCGGCTCGTCCGCTGCCGGCATCAACGTGACCCACCATTCTCCTTTCTCCGCCTGTAACGCTTCCGCCGAATGGAGCCGGCCTTGTCGATACAACCGGACCACGGAAGCCGTTTCTAGGTTTTTGCCCTCGAGTCGGACCCGGCCCGTTGTCCCCCGCTCCAGTCCCCGTGGCGACGTGCGGAACAACTCAGGCTTGGGCGGAGCCGCCACCGCGCCATTGGAGGCCTGATAGAACGCCAAGGAACCATCCGCCCTTCCGACGGCCAACGTGGTATCGCCGACGAACGCGAGCGCGGTCGGCCAATCGGGTTGGGATTCCAAGGTCAGCCGCGGCTTCAAAGTCTCCCCCTCGAAAAGCTTCACCGTCCGATCGTCAGCGGCCGATGCGAGCGTTCGACCATCCGGACTAAAGGCCAATTTGAGAATCGCACCCTCGTGTGCGAACACGGTGTCCACCAGTTCGGCGGAACCTTCCGTCACCGGCGTCGCCAGCCGATACACCCGTATCCGGTTGTCATTGCCACCCGTCACCAATCGGCGGCCATCCGGCGAAAAGGCCAGAGCGTTCAGTTCCTTCAACGCGTGACTCAGAGTCTCCAGACGTTCCCCGGTGGAAGGCCGATACAGTTTGGCGGTCCGATCAAAGCCCACACTCCCCAGAACATCGCCCGCGGGACGATACGCCAAGCCCACAATAGCCCCCTGATTGCCCAAGATACTGGCTCGGAGCTTTCCCTCGGCCGCCGACCACAAATGAATTCCGTAGTCATAGCCGCCTGACGCCACGGTCGTCCCGTCTGGCGAAACGGCGAGGGCATGAAGCACGTCCCGATGCGCCTTCCAACGCGGTCCGGCGGCACCATCGGCCATTCTCCACGACCACACCTCACCACCCGTGGCGTCACCCACCCCCGCATACAGCCATTGACCATCCGGAGAGAACGCGACCGCCGTGGCGGAACCGCGGAAGCCCGTCCAACGCTGCACTCGTTGACGTGTTGACCCAGAGAGCACCTCAATCTCGTCGGGACGAACCACCGCCAGCCAGCCCCGTCCTGCGTGATACGCCAAGTCCTGCACTGGACGCCGAGGCGTCCCCCGGGGCTCAACACGCGGGACGGTCAACTCTCTCGCCGTCGCCACGTTGGTGGGCAGCGGGGCACCGGCGTCAATCCACGCCTTGAACAACGCAATCTGTTCCGGCTTGAGCTTGGCGCGCTTGCCCGGAGGCATGAACTGATTCTTCCCGGTCTTGCCCCAGTTCCCCTCGAGCGCCTTGATGAGGAGCGACTCCGCGCCCTTGCCGGCCACAATCGCGGGACCTGATTCTCCGCCCTTCATCAGCTCCGCCGCCGTCTCCAGACTAAGCCCGCCCTCCGGTTCCTGCGCGCTGTGACACTCCACACAGTGCTCCTGGAGCAGCGGCTCCAACGCGGTGAACTCCGCCGCGTTGGTCGGCAGAATCAGCCCACCCAACGCGACTACCAGCCCGCAAAGACGAGGGCCGGAAAAGACGCGTCGAACCATGGAAAGCGGGGAGAACACAGCCTCAATGGTTGAAGAGGAATTCCTTGCTGCTCAACAACGCCCAGTAGAGGTCCTCCAAGGCGGCGCGTCGTTGCTCTTTCGCCACGGACCCCAGCACTCGCTGAAGTCCCTTCAACTCCTCCGGAGTAGGATACCGCGACAAGGCTCGCAGATACGCCTCTTCGATCGCGGCCCGAGGCTCCCCGCGGTCGGACAGACTTTCGGCCAGCCAACCTTCCTGAGCCGACAACTTCGCATTCAGAGTCTGGCCGTTGGCGAGGTGCAGCACCTGGGCCACGCTGGGTTCAGCGGTCCGCTCGCATTCGCAGGTCTGAATCCGGTCGGGTTTGCCAAAGCTCTTCAAAAAGTAACTCGCCACCTGGGAGTCGGGGAGTTGCAGGGCGCGCGTTCCCCGGGGATAGGCAAACTGAAACGTGTCGCCATTGCCCGTGGATCGCTTGAACTCAGTCGGCACTCCGGTGACCTGCGAATACGCATCGAGAATCACTTCCGCCATCAACCGTCGCGGATAATACCGGGCATAGAATCGAGTGTCGGCGGCATTGGCCGGCAGTGGTTCGCTGCTCCGCTGATAGGTCTCACTACGCAGGATCTCCCGCATAAAGGCCTTCAAATCAAACCGCTGCTGCACCAGAAAGTTCGCCGCCGCGGTCAACAAAGCCTCGTTGCTGGCTGGATTGCTCACGCGCAGGTCATCCACCCGCTCCACCAAGCCAACGCCGAAAAAGTTCGCCCACACCCGATTCACGACCGACTTGGCGAAGTAGGGATTCTCGGCCGCCGTGAGCCATTGCGCGAGAGATTCGCGGCGATCGGACGGATCATCCAGCCGCATCGGGGCACCCGTGAGCGGTCGCGGGGGCTGGGGCTTGCCAATGCGGGGTTGCACGAGATCACCGGAACTCGCGGCCAACACAATGCGCTCCCCGTCTCCCGGACCGTTCTTGGTCTTCACCCGGGCGAACAGATTGGCCAGGGCGAAGTAGTCGTCATTCGTCCACTTCTCGCTCGGATGATTGTGACACTTCGCACAGCCAATGCTCATGCCGAGAAACGCCTGAGTGGTAGTCTCGGCCATCGACCGGGGATCGTCGTGGAGAAGAAAGAAATTGCCGGCGCCCTGTTCCAGCGTGCTGCCTCGCACCGTGACGAGTTCGCGCACCCACTCATCCCACGGACGATTCTGTTCCACCTGCCGCCGGATCCACGCGTAGTAGGCCCGGGCCGCAGCGGGCCGCAGGCGGGACGAATTCACCAGCAGAAGATCACTCCACTTGTACGCCCAGTAATCCACGAACTCCGGACGTCCGAGCAGTCGTTCGATCACGGCGTCTCGTCGTGTTTGTTCTGATCCAGTGGTCGCCAGGAATTCTCGAACCTCCTCCGCCGTCGGTAGCACTCCCACCGTGTCGAGATAAGCTCGGCGAAGGAACTCCGCGTCCCCCGCGCGCGGCGATGGCGGCAGATTGAGTTCCTGCAACTTCTTCAGAACTTCCCGATCGATGAAGTTCCGCGGACGTTCCGCCGCCCAGGTTTCCGCAGGAACGTCGTTGGTGTAGGGCGCCGTCACGAACGCCACGGCAATCTGGCTGAGATACCACGCTGTCACTCCCGCTTCGCCAAATCCCACGACCGTCACCTCGCCGCCGTCGCCCAGATTCGCCACTGATTCATTGGCGCTCGTGTACTTGGCCCACCGCGTCACGTCTTCCACCCGGCCGTCCGAAAAATGCGCCCGAACCTGAAGCGCAAACTTGTCCCCAGGCTTCCGACGGGATTTTTCGGGCAAAACCTCCAACCGATTCAAACGCGTGTCGGAATCCATTGGTCCCGGAGCTCCGCCAGCAATCCATTCAGCCAACGTTCGATACTCCGGCGACTGAACCTCGAACCGCTTGCCACCCTTGTGCGGCACGGTGCCAGTAGCCTTCAACAACAGCAGGCTGCGACCCGGATCCGTGGGCGAGATTCGCCGACCGCCCGCGTGACGCGTGATCGCCGCCCAGTCGGCCTCATCGTCGTATCCGCGCAGACTGAGGTAGAAACCATTCTTGCCCGCACCCGCCCCATGGCACGCTCCCATGTTGCAACCGGCCTTGGTCAGCACGGATTGCACATGATTCCGGAAGCTGGGATTCGGCACTTCAGCCACCGGCGTTACCACGGGCTCCGCGGCTCGAACCGCCAAAACCAAAATCCAGCCCAGCGCCCGCAGGAGAACCTGACTCGGCCGGCCGACCCAGTTGAACGCAGAGCGATTCACGCGAACAACTCCCGGATGGGCTGGGTGCCGAAATCCACCAGAGGAAAGGGCCGGCCCTGCGGTCCCGGCAAATGCGTCTCCAGATCCAAGCCCAAGCTGCGATAAATGGTACCCACAATTTCGCTCGCCGTGACCGGACGCTCCGCCGGATAGGCCGCAATCTCGTCTGACTTGCCGACCACCCTGCCTCCTTTGACGCCACCACCCGCGAAGTAACAGGTCCAGCACGCGGGCCAATGATCCCGGCCTCCCGTCGGATTGATCTTCGGTGTCCGCCCGAACTCCGCGAGATTCGCCACCAGGGTGGAGTCCAGCAGACCCCGTTGATGCAGATCCTCAATCAGAGCGCTGTAGCCCTGGTCGTACATCGGGCAGACAATGTCCTTCATCCCGGCGATGCTGGTGAAGGGCTTCGAGCCGTGAATGTCCCAAGTGATCTCGTCGAACACCGTGATGAAGGTGTTGATGGTCACGAACCGCACGCCGCGTTCCACCAGCCGGCGGGCGAGCAAACAGGACTGGCCGAAGCGGGTCAGGCCGTACCGTTCGCGGACCCGGACCGGCTCCTTGGTCAGATCAAACGCCTCGCGGGCCTTTTCACTGGTCATAAGCCGATACGCCGCCGCGAAATTCGCGTCCATCATCCGGGCGTTCTCGCTCGCCTCAAACTTCTTCATCGTCCCTTCCACCACGGCCCGCAGATCCTGACGTCGCTGGAGCCGAGCCTCGCCAATTTCCGGTGGCGGCAACAGATCCGGAACCTGAAAATCGGGCCGGGAAGGATCCGCGTGGATCGAGAACGGATCGTACGCCTTGCCCAGGAACCCGGCATCCTGTCCGTGCGGCAGCCCTCCTCCAGTGTTGCCCATGGGCTCGGGAAGAATGACGTGCGCAGGCAACTCATTGCGACGGCCCTTCAGATACTCCAAGGCGCAGCCTGCGTGGGGCGTGTTGATGCCTCCCGAAAAGAGTCGGCCGGTTTGGAGGAGTTGGTGCCCGGTGTCGTGCACCGCGGCGGCCGTATGGTAAACCGTGCGAACCAGACTGAACTTGTCCCCCAGCTTGGCATGCAACGGCAGTAGCTCGGAAATCTGGAAATCGCCGCGCGTTGAAATGGGTTGGAAGGGTCCGCGGATTTCGCGGGGGGCCTCGGGCTTCAGGTCAAACAAGTCCAACTGGGAAGGTGCTCCCAGATTGAAAATCAGAATGGCCGAGTTCCCGTTGTCCGCCGTCGGTTTTCCCAGTTCCGCCGCAGTGGCTCGCAGCGCATTGAAGTGAGACAGGGACAGGCCCAGCGCACCCAAGGCTCCGACCTGCAGGAAATCCCTTCGAGTTACCCCGTCACACGTGGTGACGGATCCGCGGCCGGAGAGAGTGATCATGGCGCTTCAGGGGAATTGTCACAGCCATTGAGCCGATCCCCCGCACCGGAGTCGATGCCGAATCTTCATTGGGACACTTCAGACGTCCTCGCGCACGGGTCGAGGACGCGGCCCAAACAACGCCGTGCCCACTCGCACCAGAGTCGCACCTTCCTCAATCGCGATCTCGAGATCGCCGCTCATGCCCATGCTCAACACCGGCAATGGCGCGCCCAGAATGTCTGCACAACGATCGCGCAGTTCCCGCAAACGTCGGAACACCGGCCGTACCCGCTCGGGATCGGTGGAGTAAGGCGCCACGGTCATCAGCCCGCACAACTCGATTCGGCCCAAGGCATTCAATGGGGCAAGTTCGGTCAACAAACGTTCGGGGTTCCAGCCGAACTTCGAGGATTCCCCGGCCACATTCACCTCGGCCAGGACTCTGATTCTCTTGGAGGCTTTGTCGGCCTGCTTCTGGAGTTCTTGTGCCAAGGCGAGGCTGTCCAAACCTTCAATCATTTCAAACCAAGCCACCGCCTCCCGGGCCTTGTTGGATTGCAAATGGCCGATGAAGTGCCAGCGAGCAGAGCTGGGGCTCGCGGGAATCTTGGCTTTGGCTTCCTGAATTCGGTTCTCCCCAAAGAGCTCCACCCCCAACTGAACCGCTTCCGTCACGGTTTCGGCCGGATGATTCTTGGAGACCGCCAGGAGTGTGACGTCCTCCGGAGATCGACCCGAGGCTTCGCAGGCCCGGGTCATGCGCTGACGGACGGCGGCCAAATTGTCGGCAAGTGACACGGGCGAAGTATGCGGCCGGACCCCGCCGGGACAAGCCACGGTGATTCCTCAGGATTTTACCTTGCGACGTACGAGAACCCTCAGGAGGTTCTTCGAAAGCCATTCCATGAAACTCTCCCGCCGCGCTGCCCTCGCTTCGTCTGCTGCCGCTTCGGTTGCCGCCCTGGTGCAACGTCTTGAAGCCGCCGATACCGCCTCCGGAATGAAAGGCCACATCAACCATTCCGTTTGTAAGTGGTGCTATCCCAAGGTCGAACTGGAAGCCCTCGCCCAGTGGGGACAAGCCAATGGCCTGAAATCCATCGAACTCCTCGAAGTGAAGGAAATCCCCACGGTGCAAAAGTACGGCCTCACGTGCGCCATGGTCTCCGGCATTCCTGGTGGCATTACCCAGGGACTCAACCGGGTGGAGAATCACGACCAGATTGTCGAGTGGGTCGCCGCAACCGCCCCGGAAGTGGCGAAGCTGGGATGCCAGAACATCATTTGCTTCTCCGGAAATCGCAAAGGTCAGGACAACGAGGAAGGGATCAAGAACTGCGCCATCGGTCTGAAGCGTCTGATGCCTATCGCCGAGAAGCACAACGTGACCCTGGTCATGGAGCTGCTGAACTCCAAGGTGGACCACGCCGACTACCAGTGTGATCACACGGCCTGGGGAGTGGCCCTCTGTCAGGCCGTCGGATCCGACCGCTTCAAGCTGCTCTACGACATCTACCACATGCAGATCATGGAGGGAGACGTCATCGCTACCCTGAAGAAGTCAGCCCCGTACATCGCGCACTACCACACGGGTGGGGTTCCGGGACGAAACGAAATCGACGAAACCCAGGAGCTCTTCTACCCAGCCATCATGAAGGCCATCGTGGGGACGGGCTTCAAAGGCTTCGTCGCCCAGGAGTTCATTCCCAAGCGCGATCCGCTGACCTCATTGAAACAGGGCGTCACGGTCTGTGACGTATGAGCGCCCGGTTCATTCTCCCGTCCACACAATCCGGGACAACTTGTCCTGGGGCGTGCCGTTGAACCATCCGGCGTACTCGACGAAGTAGATGGAGCCATCGGGTCCCTGCTCGATGGCCAACGGACCACCCGCGAAGCCCCGGGCAAACGGTTCTGTCTTGGAAGCGGTTCCCGTGGCCGGATCAATCGGCGCAAACCGAATCCACTTCCGGGTGAAATCGCCGTAGAAGAGTCCGCCGTGGAATCGGGCGGGATAGTCAGTGGACTTTCCCGTCGGTCGATAGCGGGGACCGCTGGTAGCATTGGCGCCCGCATTGCCGCCGGCACCATTGTCGTGATTGTAAGTGATGAAGGGCGGAACGGCATTCGGAAGGGGACAAGGCCCGCCGCCGAAAGTGGCGAAGTTCGTTCCCATGCAGCGCGGCCACCCATAGTTGCCACCCGGCTGGAGCCGGTTGATTTCCTCCCAGTCCACCGCCCGGTCATAACCCACTTCGCCCACGTACACTTCACCCGTCACCGCATCCACATTCAGAGAGTACGGATTGCGATGTCCGTAGGTGAAGACTGCCGGATGGGCGTCGGACCGACCGACAAACGGATTGTCCGAGGGGATGGATCCGTCGAGGTTGATCCGGAGAACCTTGCCCTGAAGCGCGGAGAGAACCTGCGGCGGATTGTTGGGGTCGTTCCAAAACTTCTCGGTGTCAGAGGACACGTTGTTGTCGCCGGTCGTGATGTAGAGCTTTCCGTCCCGGGGATTGATCGAAAGCGCCCCGCCCTGATGAAACCCTCGCAGCGAAGGAATGGTCAGGAGGATCTTCTCGGAGTCGGGCTTCAATCCTGTGGCTCGGACCGGATTGTCGACCGTGAACCGCGAAACTCGATTGCTCCAAGCGGTCGCGTTGGTCGGTGCCCAGGGAGCGTAGTGCAGATAGATCCAGCCGTTCGTCCGGTAACCCGGGTCGAACTCCAAACCGTGCAGTCCACGTTCATTCGCTTCCCGACCCGGAGTAGGTTCCCAACACACCGTCAACTTGGCCACTTGCTCGTGGGTCTTGGAGGCGAGGTCGTAAGCCCAGATGTTTCCGCGCCGTCCGGTAAACCACAGGCGTCCATCCGGACCGAACTTCAGAGCCACCGGTTCCGGGATTCCCCCCATCACCAGCGGTTCGTATGTGAAGCCGTTGGGCACCTTGACGGCGGTCACCGCCTTGTCCCGCAGGTCCACATCAGCGGCCCTTGCGGAAGAAAAAAAGAGCAACCCCAACCCCACGCACATCAGAACTCGAACGCACAGAAACATAAGCAACAAAGGATCAGCGAAACCACTCCGGCACAATCGGCAACGCTCCCCCCGAATTCACGCCTCTCGCGTCCCGACCGACCTTCACTTCGCTTGGATGGCTTCCAACAGTTTCTTCAACTCTTCGGGAGGCAACTTTTGCAACTCACCCTTCAAGCCCGCCAAATCCAACGGAGCTCCACCAGCCGGCGCCGCGCCGCCACTGACCGGAACCGCCAATAGCTCGGCCTCGGTCCAAGGCTCGGTCCGATCCTTGGTGGCTTCATTGACGGCTCTAACCTGGTCGACCGTGACGAAGCTGGCTTTGTTTCCCCACGCGTTGCGGATGTAACTCAGAACCGCAGCGATTTCCTCATCCGCCAACCCCGAAGGATTCTCGGCCGTCTTCTTCCAGGGATTCATCGCATTTCCCTGCCACACCTGGCCGTTGACCTTGATCGGGCCATTGAGTCCGTGGAGCACGATTCGAGTCAGCCGATCAGGACCATCCGCCAAAACCCAATCTGATCCGGCCAAGGGCGGGATGTTCAGCGCGGGATTGCCTGTACCATCGGCCAAGTGACAGGCCGCGCAGTTGTTGTAGAGCTGTGCGCCCAGTCGAAGCGTCTTCTGTTCGGGAGTCTCTGCCGGTGCGGCCGCCACAGCTTGGCCTCGAGGAATCTCGGAATACTCGTTTGCCTCGAAGCGACCGCTGAAATTGGCGAGGTAATAGCCGCCCCAAAACAGGAGGCCCCCGGTCAGGGCAACCAACCACAGATTGATGGGCTCGAAGCCTTCCTCGGGATCCGGCTTCTCCCGTTGCAGAGCGGCATGGATGTCGCCCACGTCATGTTGTTCTCCCAGGTCGGGATTCAACGTCGGCGCCGGCGGCGGGGTGATTTTCTTGTCGTCAGGCATGGGCACCAGACCAAAGGCTTATTCGAGTTTCGGAAGCGGGGCTTCAGGCAGAGCGACCGAGCTCCGCAGGCTCCGGAGATACTCCACCAACTGTTTCGCCTCCGGCTTGGGGTGAACTTCCCAGCCCGGCTCAGGAGCAAATTCTCCCCCCAACTTGACGGCATTCGTGGAAGGTCCGTCCGGGCCAACGCGACGGAGCTCAAACAGAAACGCATAGGGCGGCATGATACTGCCCTTGGAAGTGGTCTGCGGATTGTACAAATGGCTGTAGTGCCACTCGTAGCTCGGCTGCCGCTCGCCAATGTTGGTCAGGTCAGGACCAGTACGGGAGGACCCCAGAAACACCGGGCGATCGTAAATGTAATCCCGAGCGACTGATCCTCGTTTGCCCCATCCCCGGGCAATGTCGGAACCAAACCCTTCCCGTCGGACCTGTTGGGTATGGCAATAATTGCAACCCAGCGACCGGTACAGTTCGCGCCCTTGAGCGGCTTCGCCCGGCAGTGGCTGCGGAAACACCACACCAGTGTTGGTGTCCATATTGGGCTGCAGCGAACCCAATTGTTGGTTGGGCATCACCACGAGCCCAAACCAGGAACTGGCCAGGGTGAACAGAATACCGAGGAAAAGGAGTGGACCGTAATTCATGGCATCACTTGCCCACGGGGGCGGTCTGGGGCTGAACTCCCGCCAGAATCATGGGTTCAGGTTGACGATACGGACCAAACGTCCGGACCAGGAGCCAGCAAATGTTGGCGAAGAAGGCCACATGGCCCACCGCCAGGATCACTCCGGTAACGGTGCGAAGCTTCAAATAAGGAAGCGTCACTTTGACAACCTCCAGGAACGGGATCTGGGCGTCCAACATGGCCTTGCCCTGCAACCACCCCCCCCAGCTCAGCGGAGCCACGTACAGAATAATCCCCACCGCCGTGCACCAAAAGTGTAGGGAGATCAGCCGCTCGCTCGGCCACTCTCGCTGCGTGATGCGAGGGAGGATGTAGTACATCGATCCGAACATCGTCATCGTGAAGAAGGCGTACATGCCCCAATGCGCATGGGCCACAGTGTGGTGCGTGAAGTGGGCCGTCTCACTGAACCAACGAACCGCGCTGAGCACACCCTGGAGACTCGAAACGGTGTAACTCATCGCGCCAAAAACGATAAACCGGAGAGTCGGACTGTACTTCAGCTTCCCGAAGTGACCGATCATCGTGAAGTGATGGTTAATGGCAGTGGCCACCACCGGAATGATCATCATGACCGACGCCACAATGGAGATTGTGATCATCCAAGCCGGGAACGGCCCGCCGACGAGATGATGGAAGCCGTTCCAGTTGTAGAACAGGGCCAGCGTCCAAAAACCGAGAACACTCAGATAGTAGCTGTGAATCGGCCGACCGATGACCTTGGGAAGGAAGTAATAGATGGACGCCAATCCGACCGGCGTGAACCACAGCCCCAAAACATTGTGGCCGTACCACCAGTTGACGGCGGCCTGCACCGCTCCCCGCGCGGGATCCATCACCAGCAGCAGCTGCGCGGTGGAATACAACCAGGGGAACCACAACACCGCCGCCAGGATGTACCACTGCGACACGTACAAATGCTTTTCCCGGCGGAACCGGAAGATAACGATGGTCCAGACGGCGATCAGTGCGAAGGACAGAAACAAAATCGGGGTGCAGTACTTGGGCAGCTCGAGATATTCCACCCCGGTGGTGTCACCTGCCAGAATGCCCACAATCCCAATGACCAGTCCGATGTTCCAAAGAACTGCGGCGGAATTGATCAGACTCTGGGCCATCAAAGGAACTCGGCAGAGCCGACACATCAGCCAAAGAATCACTCCAACGGCCACCTCAGCCGAGAAACCATAGATGACGGCGTTCAAGTGAGCAGTGCGGATCCGCCCGAATGTCAGCCAAGCGGCATCTCCGAGAAACCCAGGGGCATGAAGTTTGTAACTCGCCAAGAGGGCTAGGACGGTTCCGGCCAAAAGCCACAGCATGCCGCTCAGAAAAAACAACAGAACCGAACCCCGACAGGAGGCATCAATCTCCGCCAACTGGGCTCGGTTGGATTGACCGAGATTGGAATCCCAGGGCGACAATGCGGCCATGACGCCGGGTGAAGCAGGAGCGCTCATGCCTTGTTCGTCAGGGTTTGTTTGGGGAAAGAGGAACGGTTCAAAACGACATCGGTCATCTGGCCCAGCGGTTCTTCCTGATCGAAGGGTAAGAGGGCGGCCTTGTCATGATGGCGAAGCTGACCCTCCCGGCCCGCCCACCAGAGCGCGTACAGCGCCACGGCCGGAAAAGCCAGGGAGCTACCAATCAAGATGAAGGAGATGATGCCCATCGGGGACGAAGCGCTATTCGTAAGAGACCTGCTTCAGAGACGCTTCCAGGCGCTCGATCAGTTTGGCTTGCCCAGCCGCGTTACCATCCCGGTTCAGGTTAGCCCAAAGATCAACGGCTTGGTTCACCGGCAGACGGTAAATCCCCAATTCCGCCTTGATGGGAGCATAGTTGTTCAGCACGTCGGCGTTCTGGGCCTTCATTTCGCCCCAGATTCGCGCCCGCTCTTCAGCTCGAGCGGTACCGACCGGCGCGGGGCGGAAAATTCGCTGCATGTACACGACCATTGCGCCAATGAGGCACATGGCTCCGATGCCGCCCACGAAGTAGGCGAGCACGGTCCGGGTGGGATTAGGTGTTTCTTGGCTCATGTTCGTACCTCCGGATTAGTCCGCCCCAATCGGATCGGCGGGAATATCGTGATGAGTGATGGCCTCCTGGAGCCGGGGGTGCTTCTGTGCCCACTTGGGATACTTCAGATAGTCACTCCAGAACACCTTGGCGAGGATCGCCGATAGACCCAGCCAGCAAATCAGGTCGAACAACGTCACGTGCAAGCCCGTTCTCCACAGTACCGGCATCACGTTGAAAGTCATGTCCGTGTAGTGCATCAACCACGCCCACGCGATCAGCGGTCCCATCACAAACAAACTCATCTTCGCGTCGATGCGGAGCAAGGCGAGGAACGGAATGAAGAAGTGACCAAACAGGAGCAGCATCCCCACTTCCCACCAGGAACCCCTCTCGCGATCCACGTACCAGAAAGTCTCTTCGGGCAGGGCCGCATTCCAAATCAGGAAGTACTGAGAGAAGCCGATGTAGGCGTAGAACACAGTGAACGCGAAAAACCACGTTCCCAAATCGTGAATCTGCCGCGGAAAGATCACCGGAGCCAGCTCGCGGGTCATCAGATAACGGGTGATTCCATACAGCGTCGCCAGCGTCAGCCACAAACTCCCGGCGAAGTAATAGACACCGTAGATTGTGCTGAAGAACTGCCACTGAAGCGACATCATCAACAGGATGATCACCAGCGTGATCGAAAACCCATAAACGTAGATTCCCCAAGCGGCCATCTTGCGGGCCTTAAAGGTCCAGATCGCTGCTCCATCCTTGTCCTGAGCCAGGGAGTAACTACGGAAGCTGAAGGCCATGTAGTTCCACAGCAGAAAAATCCCGACTAGGAGGATGTTGAAGGAGTACTGGTTCAGCAGGACTCGCTTCACGTTCAAGGCGTGGTCCGCCGCAGGGTCCACCGTCAACCAAGGCCAGATGTACCGTTGCAAGACCAGCAACGGAATCA
The DNA here is from genome assembly GCA_017309115.1 of Verrucomicrobiota bacterium. Taxonomy (GTDB): domain Bacteria; phylum Verrucomicrobiota; class Verrucomicrobiia; order Limisphaerales; family UBA9464; genus UBA9464. The sequence goes on from JAFLEF010000034.1 coordinate 63,941, forward strand.
GCATGATTGATACGGGACGAATCAAGCAGGCCATATGTTCCGCCAACCGAAGGACCGGCACGCTCCAACCCGCATCGAACAGGTGGTGGATGATAACGAAAATCAATCCTCCCAGAGATAGGCTCAGGCAGAAGAGGAAGGCCGTGAGGTAGCTGTAGCCGAAGGACTGAATCAAAGTCGGCGTCGGGGCATCATGGTCATGGCCATGGGCGTCGGCCGGTGCCGCCGAGCCATGGGCGGCTGCGGCCGGGGCCGCACCGTGCGCGGCGTCCGCAGCCAGGAGCGGGGCGCCAGACATCAACAAGATGCCAACCAGCGCGAGAACCGCGGCAAACGAACTGAAAAGTGGGCGTAGGTTCATGGGCGTCTCACTTCTTAAGTTTTTCGAGCACAGGAGCCGGGACGTCGGCTTCCAGGCCGAGACGACTGAGTTGAAGCGCACGGAGATACGCCACGATGGCCCACCGATCCTCGACCGGAATTTGGGCGGCATAACCCATCATGGTGTTCTTCCCGACGCTGATGGTGTTGAAGATTTCGCCATCCGCCATTCGGATGATGCGTTGATCCAGCAGATTGGCGACGGTGGTCATGCCCAGCTTCTTGGTCATTCCGTTGCCATCCCCCTGGGCGCCATGACAGGGCTGACAGTAGACGCTGTAGCGATCCTGACCGCGACGGACTAAATCCAGGGTAATCGGAACCGGATTGAGAGCGGCGAATGCTCCGCCTTCCTTACCGGTGTTCAATGCGTTGAGCTGCCAGGAAGTGTCATCGACAAATCCATTCCGTTGCGGAATGGCCCCCATCACCTTCGGACGGGAACTCATATCATTCTGCCAGGCGTAGAATCCGGCAGTGGTCTGCGGACGCAGTTTGAACTGCCATTTCATGTCCGGAAACACGTAGATGGGACGGTTTCGGGTCAGTTGTCCGCGAAAGCCAGCAATGGTCACCACCGAGATCGCGGCCAGTGCCACCAAGCCCAAGAGAAGCTTGAACCTCGATCCGAAGAACGAGAGGGCGAACAGGAATACTTTTTCGAACAGGTCACCCATGATCAATCCTCCACGACTTCAATGGCCGATGCGCCAGTTTTTTCGAGCAACGCCCGCGTCGACTCCGCCGAGTACTTCGGATCGATCGCCTCGATGTAGACAAAGAATTTGTCATCCGTAGCCCGTTTGAATCGCTCCACGTTAAAGAGCGGATTGTACAACTTGGGCAGCCGATTCAGGAAGGCCATCCCGAACAAGGTTCCAAAGGCGCCGAGCAGAATGGTCATTTCGTAGCTGACCGGAAACGCGAACAAGGGCGTGAACAGCGGCTTGCCGCCGATCACGATCGGGTAGTCAAACTTGTTCATGTACCAGATCATGATCATCCCGGCGAAGAATCCAATGAAGGCACCCGTGAAGGTGAAGTAACCCACCTTGGAGTTCTTAATCGACATGGCGGCATCCATGCCGTGGATCGGAAAGGGCGAATAAACGTCCCACTTCTTGTAACCGGCATTGCGGACCTCAAGGGCGGCATGCAGTAAGTCGGCGGGCGTTTCGTACTGGGCAAGGAGCCCGACAGGTTTGGTGAGAGTGGCGCTCATGGTCGGTACTCCCGTTTCAGTGATGATGCTCCTTCGCGCCACCCAGCGGATGATGCGGATCAGCCTGCGGCGTCACGGCCTTAACCTCCGAGATGGCAATCGCCGGGAGGAACCGGATGAACAGCAGGAACAGAGTCATGAAGAGTCCAAAGCTGCCCGCGAAGGTGAAGACATCCACCCAAGTCGGTGTGAAGTAGCCCCAGCTGGAAGGCAGGTAGTCGCGGTGAATGGACGTCACGATGATGACGAATCGCTCGAACCACATGCCGACGTTCACGAAGCCCGCGATGATCCAGACGATCACCATGTTGGTGCGGATTTTCTTAAACCAGAAGAGGTGCGGGCTGATGACGTTGCACGTAATCATGCTCCAATACGCCCACCAATACGGTCCGAAGGCCCGGTTCTTGAAGGCATACAGCTCGTAGGGACTGCCGCCGTACCAGGCGATGAAGAACTCCATTCCGTAGGCGTATCCAACCATGGAACCGGTCGCGAGGATCACCTTACACATCAACTCGACGTGCTTGACGGTAATGATGTCTTCCAAGTGGAACAGGGCCCGCATCGGGAGCATCAGCGTCAGCACCATACCGAATCCGGAGAAGATGGCGCCCGCAACGAAGTAGGGTGGGAAGATGGTGGTGTGCCATCCGGGAACCTGCGACACGGCGAAGTCGAAGGATACAATTGAGTGCACCGAGAGCACCAGCGGCGTGCTAAGACCGGCGAGGATGAGGTAGGCCTTTTCGTAGTTGGACCAGTGGCGGTTCGACCCCGTCCAACCCAAGGCGAAGAACCCATAGAGCAACTGTTTGATCTTGGAATTCGCCCGGTCCCGAAGCGTCGCCAAATCGGGCACTAGACCGGTGTACCAAAACAGAAGGGAAACGGTTCCGTAGGTGGAGACCGCAAAGACGTCCCAGAGCAGCGGTGATCGAAACTGCGGCCAGATGGCCATGTTGTTGGGAATCGGCGGCAGCCACCAAAGGGCCATCCACACACGACCGGTATGAACCACCGGGAAGATACCCGCGCAAGCCACTGCGAACAGTGTCATGGCCTCAGCGGCGCGATTGATGGCGGTACGCCAGCGTTGCCGCAACAAGCATAGGACCGCTGAAATCAGGGTACCGGCGTGACCGATACCGATCCAAAACACGAAGTTCGTGATGTCCCACGCCCAGGCCACCGGTTGGTTCAGGCCCCAGACACCGACCCCAGTGGCAATCAGATAAGCCACCAAAGTGGCCATCAGCATCATGCCCCCAAAGCTCGCGATGAAGGCCGGCCACCACCAGTTTGGCATCGGCTTTTCGCAGACACCGGCGATCGTATCGGTAATCCAACCCAGCGGGCGGTTGTTGAGAACTAGAGGATCGCGTTCGAGTCCACGCGGAGGTGCCGCCGCCACAATTTTGGGCGGCGCGGCATGAGCCGAGTGGGAAGATCCCTTCTTGGCGGACGGGGCAGACCCGGCCGGAATTGCAGCGGCGTTGCCCATTAGACTTGTCCTCCTTGGTCAACCATCAAGGCCGCGTGACCGGCCCCTTCTTTGGCGCCGTGGTCACTTCCATGACCATGACCATGTCCTTCGAAGGGATTCTCATGCCGGATTCGCATGTAATCCTGGAGCGAATTCGGCGAGGTGGAATAATCAGGCATCGCGGGGTTCGGGTTGCGAATGCGCGCGAGGTAAGTGACCCGCGGCTTGTTATCGAGGAAACCAAGCACCGTGTAGTTGCGCGGTTCGGCCTTCAGCTTGTTCACCCGCGCCTCCGGATCCAGCAGGTTGCCGAACACAATGGCATCGGCCGGACAGACTTCCTGGCAAGCAGTCTTCACCATGTCGCCAGGCACGCGGACGTTTCCGCTGTCCCGGGCCGTGACTTTCATGGCGATCTTGGCCTGCTCGATCCGCTGGACGCAGAACGTGCATTTCTCCATTACGCCCCGCATACGAACCGAGACGTCAGGATTCTTCACCAATTTGACGACTTCCCATTCTTTCTCCTCGTACCGGTTCTTGCCGAGCGGTCCCTGATACAGCGGAGAGGCGAGCTCGAAGAACATGTTGTCATCGCCCGCCGCGAAGGAGTTATCGCGCTTGTTGTAGTCGAAAAAGTTGAACCGACGGACCTTGTAAGGGCAGTTGTTGGAACAATACCGGGTGCCGATGCACCGGTTGTAAGCCATGACATTCAGGCCTTCGGAATCGTGCGCGGTGGCGTTGACCGGGCAGACGCTCTCGCACGGCGCGTTCTCGCAGTGCTGGCAGAACATCGGCTGAACCACCATCTGCGGATCGTCCGCGGGCACTTCGGAAGATGTCGGAATCTTCGGATCGTAGCTGTAGTACCGATCAATGCGCATCCAGTGCATCTCGCGGCCCCGAGCCACCTGCCCTTTGCCAACGATCGGGATATTGTTTTCCGCCTGACAGGCCACCACACAAGCGGAGCAGCCGGTGCAGGATCCCAAATCAACCACCATGCCCCACTGGTTGATGTCGGACTTGGTCCACGGGTCCGTGACATACGGACTCTGGTAGATGTTTTTGATGGAACCATCGGGATTGCGCGGCACGTGACCGAGGTGCGCGTCGAGGTCCATGTTCTGGGCAAAATCCGGCTTCTTTTGATATTCCGCGAAATTGGCTTCGCGAACCACCGGACGGCCCTCCATCAAGCCGTGTTCCTGAGTCGCCGCCACCGAGGCGCGTCGGGTGACCTGCTCCACCTTGGCCCCAGAAATCAAAGCCTTGTGCGCCGTGGTCAGCAACGGATACCCGTTAAATCCGCTGTTCTTGCCCACCCGACCAACCTTGGTTCGGCCATAGCCCAGAGCGATGCCCACCACGTTGTCAGCTTGCCCCGGTTGGATCCACACCGGCCCTTCCACACTCACGCCGTTGACCGTCACCTTCAGGATAATCTGTCGGAAAAGCCCGTCGTGAGCCTTTTGATCAACGGGAATGTCCCCGGGCTTGGTGGACTTGAAGACGAATCCTTCCTTCTCTAGGGGCAGTCCAAGATCTCGCGCCGTTTTGGGCGAAATCATCATGACGTTCTCCCAAACGATCTTTGTGACCGGATCGGGCAACTCCTGAAGCCAACCGTTGTTGGCATCTCGACCGTCGTCGACCTTATCCCGATACAGAACAACTTCGAACCCTTCAGCCTTCGCGGATGGACCACCCATCGCAGCGGCTGCTTTGCCAGCATTGAAGGCGACCGAAGAAGTCTTGTAAGCGCTTTCGGAAAGAAACCCGTCGTGCAGGAACTTATTCCAAGCTTCTTCCCCGTCTGCGCCCAAGCTCCTGACAGTCTCCCGAACCAGTTCGTACGGAGATACCTGTTCCAATCCCGCCAACCGGGCCAGAACTTCCAGGTCGGTCAGCCCACCAAACAGCGGCTGAAGCAACGGCTGAACCGGCAGCACCGTCCCGTCGACCGTGCGGGAATCGCCCCAAGATTCGAGGAAGTGAGCAGCGGCTAGGTGCCAATTGGAAATCGCAAAAGTCTCGTCCTCGTAGTAGCCGAGCCGGATCACGGTCTTCGCCTTCCGGGCGGCTTCCGCAAACTTCAGGTCGGCCGGGGCGTTGTAGGCGGGATTTCCACCCAAAATCAGCAACGTGTCCACGGAGCCGGCGTTCAGGGCCTTCACCAATTCCGTAAGGCTGGTCGTGTCCGCCGGGGCCGAATTCGCCACCAAATGCAGCGTCTTGCCCGAAGCTCCCAAGGCCTCGTTCAACGCCGCAGCGATCAAATGGACCGCCAAAGGCTGTCGATAGCCCGCCACCACGACGGCGCTGCCCTTGTGGGCTGCCAAATCTTTGGCGCACTCTTCGGCCCACTTGGCCGAGGCAGTGGAACCGGAGGCCAGCTGACGCAGCGGGCCAGCAAGCGGTCCGCTGGTCACCAGGACAGAAGCCACTTGGGCGGCCACCGCCACCACTTCGCTCGGTTTCACGCGAAGGCGGTGATCCGCCTGCCCACCCGTGATCGACATCAGCGACTCCACGACGTAGAGGCGGTTCATGTCGTCGCCAGGCTGCCGGTGTTTGGAATATCCCCGGGTGTGACCCGATGCGCCCTGCTCCGTCCCGAACAAATCCGCATCCAGCGACAGGATTCTCTTGGCGTTTTCGAGCCGAACCACCGGTTGAACGCCCGGACCGTAGGCAATCGCCGAGGCCTCTCGACTCACCGCCAGATCGACGGGCTCATAGCTCACCCAATGGGCCGCGCTGAACTTCTCGGTCAGCGCCCGTTGCAATCGATCCCGGGTTGGCGAACTGCTGTGTTCCGCGAGGACGTACAATCCCGCGCCCGAGTTGCCGGAAAACTTCTTCGAAAGCGCCGCCAACGCATCCAGCGCCTTGGCCGCATCAACATCACTCCCGTTGGACGTATGACGGGTCGCCCGGTCCGGATCATACAGATTCAGAATGGCGGCTTGAACTTGGGCGTTGGTACCCAAATTCCCAGGGACCAGCGGATTGGCCTCCAGCTTGGTTGGGCGGCCATCCTGCCACTTGGCGAGAATCGGCGTGGCCGCATCCCGATTGGGACAGGACGTAGCGTAGAATTTCCATCCGCCGTGGAGATAACCCTCGGGCTGTTTGCCGAACGGAAGAAGGGTCTCTTCGGGGCGGCGGCAGCCTGTGGCCATTCCACCCAATCCCGCCAACAGGAAGCTGGCGGACATGATCTTCATCCATTCGCGGCGGGACTCACCGTCAGGAGCCAAACTGGCTCCCGCAGCAAATTCCTTTTCGATCCACTCACGAACCTCGGGGCGGTCCTGCAAGTGTTCGAGGGAACGCCAGTATTTGCGGCCCGTTTCAGGCTCGGGGCAAGGCGGGGGAATCGTCTTCATCAGCGGTGACAGACCGAGCAGCTTTCGCCGGGTTGAACCTTCCAATCATGGACCAGCTGTTTGCCGTCCACTTGACCTTTCCAATCCAGTTGGGTGACGAACTGGAGCGGTCGGATGTTGTCCTCCGGCTTGCGATGGCAATCGAGGCAGAAGGACATCGAAAGTGACTTGGCGTGATAAACTTCCTCCATCTCGTTGATTTGACCATGGCAGCTGACACAGCTGATGCCGCGGTTTACATGCACCGAGTGGTTGAAATAAACGTAGTCGGGCACCTTGTGGATCTGAACCCAGGGAATCGGGGTGCCGGACTGATAGGAATCACGAACGAGCTGCAACCGCGGATCATCCTTCAGGATGAGGCTATGGCAGTTCATGCAGGTGCTGGCCGCCGGGATGTTGGAGAACCAAGATTTCTCCACCCCGTTGTGGCAGTACCGGCAGTCAATTCCCAGTTGGCTGGAATGAACCTTGTGGGAGAAAGGCACCGGCTGGATGGGCTGGTAGCCGACCCGAGTGTACTTCGGTGTGAAGTAGTACCACACTCCGGCAGTCACCAACGTACCAATCAGGCCGCCGCCAATCAGCAGCTTGGGACCAAGCTGATTGGCCCATTTAGGGAAGATGGATGGCATCGGTCAGCGTCAAGGCCGGATCACGCCCGGCGGTTAAACTTATCCAGCAAAAATTGAATGATTAGTACCACTGTTTCGTGGTAAGGGAAGTAACGTTTCCCCTTCAGCGAACAACCGGAATTTCCGGAAGGCGCACGATTTTCGTCAGCTTAATCCGTCCAATAAGCGACCGAACCGCCCGAACGAACTCGGCTGGTGAGCACGTGCATCACAGCTTCGTGAAAAAAATCACAAGCGGCCTATCGAGGGCAAGCGTTCATTATTCAGGACAAGCCTTTGACCTCCTTTTTTCGACCGCATTTTCGATCCAATCCCGCAGGCGCATCGCCGTCTCCAAAGGAGTCTCGCGCTCAGTCACCTCCACCCACCGGAGATCCATCTGTCCCCGAAACCAAGTCAATTGACGCTTCGCCAATTGACGCGTTCGAACCTTCACCAGTTCAATCGTTTCCAACCTCCCACGCATGCCGTCCAGCTGCTCCAACACTTGCCGGTACCCGATCGCTTGCAGCGCCGTCCGATTCTCCCGAAGTCCGCCTTCCAACAACCGTTCTGTCTCGGCCACCAAGCCCTCAGCAAACATGCGATCAACGCGCCGATGAATTCTTCGCACGGTGTCTTCACGACTCCGGCCAATTCCAAAAGAACGGCCCGCCAGTTCGGGCGCTCGTTCCGGCCATTGGGCGCGTTGCTGTGAAAATGGCTTCCCCGTGAGCCGGATGACTTCCACCGCCCGCACCACCCTCCGTCGGTTCTGCACATCGATCTCGTCAAACGTGGCCCAATCCTTCCGGGCTAACTCATCCAAAAGCGCCGGTAGCGGCATAGCCTCCAGCTCTGTTCTCAAGGCCAAGTCCGGCGCCGGCGCCTCACCCAGACCGTTTATCCAAGCATTGAAATATAACCCCGTCCCACCGCAGAGAATGGGCACTCGCCCACGCGCCTGCACCGCTCGAACTTCAGCCTCAGCCAAAGCGACGAACCGCGCCGCATCGAAGGATTCCCGTAGGTCCACGACGTCGATCAGATGATGTCGGACCCGCGCCTGTTCCTCTGCCGAGGGCTTGGCTGTTCCTACGTTTAGTCCCCGGTACACCTGCATGGAGTCAACCGAGATGATCTCACCCGACACCAATTCAGCCAATTCGAGGGCAACGGCTGATTTCCCAGTCGCCGTGGCACCCGCCAAAACTACCGGCGCCAATGAGCGGGACACCTCAACCATGGGTCTCATGTTCTCACCGGAAATCTGCGGGGAACCCCCTTCATTTCACCGAACCCGCCGGTTCCGTCTTCGTCGGCGGCCGAGAGGAATCCGCCTGCCACGACAACAGAATCAACAAACCCACGCCAACACAGATGGCCATGTCAGCGACATTGAACGCCGGAAATCCGATCTCTCCACCCTGACGCGGGGTCAGGTAGAACCTCAGAAAATCGATCACGTGTTGTCGGCTGGGCATCAGGCGATCGGTCAGGTTTCCGGCAATTCCTCCAAACAGAAGCCCAAGTGCGAATTGGCCCGTGAGCCGATGCGCTTCGAAATGCCGGCGAAAGATCCATAAAGCCACCATGGCGACCCCGGACACCAGCGCGAGAACATGGTTGTTGTGACGAAACAGACTCCAAGCCGCCCCGGTGTTGCCCCAATGCACGAACTTGAAGAATCCGGGGACAATGTCGTGCTCCTGCTCGAGACCCAGGAACCGGAGGACCACCAGTTTCGTAATTTGATCCAACGCATAGACCCCCACTCCCAGGGCGATGATTCGCTGGGAACCGGTCAAAGCGCGAAAAGCCGAAATCATGGACGGGTAACGCTAACGTCAGGCCCAAACATGGGCCAAGTGGCCAATTTCACGGCCGCACCGCTTGGTAAACCGTCTTCGCCATGAGCTCCGAACCCTTGGCATTCGGATGAATCCCGTCCGGGAAGGCGGACGGGTTCCCACTCAAGGCGTCAAAGAGGTCAATGACGGGAACCTTTTCGCGGTCGCACACCACTTCAATGCCATCCATGACCTCGTCCAGGGTCTGAGCATTGATACCCCATTCATCCTTGTAAACCGGTGGGGGTAGGCAGGCCCAAATTTTTGGCTTGGGGCGCAGATCCTTCAACGCGGTCAACATCGCCCGGTATTCGGTCTCGAAGGTCTCCTTGCCCTTCCAGTTCTGTGGCTTGGTATCATTGGTACCCAGGATCAAGATGATCACCCCGGGCTGAAACTCTTTCAGGGCCGCAAACTCCGCTGTGCCTGAATAGGGCAGGTCCCCCGTACCACTTACTGTTGCTCCGCTATGGCCCAGATTGCGGACATCAAAGCGGGGGCCGAGAAAACGAGCCAACTGGGCCGGATAGGCTGATTTCTCCCGATCCGGAATCCCAGCGCCAAACGTGATGCTATCGCCGACACAGGCCACGCGAATGACGGGGTCACCCGACCGGTCGGTGGCGAAATCCTCGACCCGGATATGAGGAGTGCGTTTGGCCTTGCCCCCGCATCCCACGGCGAAAGCGGACCCCAAGGCGACAGTAAAGAACAGACGGCGGTTCATGAGAAGACAGCGCCCAATGTGGCGGGCGTAGCCAACCGTTCAAGCTGCTTCACCGCTTCGTCAGCGATTAGCCTAGCCAAGTCACTGCCCGGAATAGTGGGCATCAACCCGCGCCATCACATCCCGATAGGAAATGTCCTGCTCGTAAATGACCTTGAATTGCTCAATCGCCTCCTCCTTCTTGCCCATTTTATCGAGCACGATTCCCAGCTGATACCGCAATTCCTTGGCCTCGTCATCGAAGGTCAGTTTTTCCTTCAACGCCTCCTGCAACTTCCGCGCGGCCAAATCGTTCATTCCCCTCTTTGCGAACGCCTGCGCGAGCAGGTTCATCGCCGCAATTCGTTTGTTGGGATTGTTCTGCGCCTTCTGGAGTTCGGCAATCGCCTCGCCCACGCGACCCGCCTCAAGATGGAGTGCCCCCAGCTCGTAACGGATCTGCAGGTCGGTGGGATTGAGATCGGCGCGCCGCTTAACGTCGTCCAGCAACCACTGCTGACGCTTTGTCTTCATTTCCGCCAGCCGGAGTTCGTATTCCGGATCATTCTGGTCGAGCGCCCGGGTCAAATGTTCGAATTCTGCAAGTTTGGCATCCCGCAACGCCTCGAGAATCATCGGGTCATTCACTCCCGCCTTGGCGAGATAGAGCTCAAGGTATCGGGTGGTGTTGGCAAAATCCTTCTTCTTCAGGTGCAGATCGGCAATCTCTCGGATCAGCTTGAGGTTGTCGGGTTCTTTGGCCAGGCGGCCTTCCAGCTCCGTGAGCAGGGAAGTCGCAACATCGACATCCTTCACCAAACGATGCTGCTGCTCGAGCAAACGCGATTCTTCCTTATCTTTGAGCACATCTCGAAAGCTGCCTTCGCCACCCTCGAGCTGACCGTAGCCCCCTTCATGCAGTGTTCGGTTGGCGAGCGTGTTCTTGAGTCGTTCGTTGGCTTCGGTATCTCGAGGATCCACTCGCAAAAGGTCCCGTAGAATTCGTTCGGCTCGGGCTCGGTTGCCCAATTGGCTGAGGGCTTCCGCCAATTCCAAAGCCAGTTTTCGATCGCTGGGCTTGTGTTTGAAAGCCACTTCGAGCGAAAGCACCGCCGTCTTCGGAAAACCGCTGGCCATGGCCGCATCGGCCAGCAACTCATGCGCGGAGGCATTTCCGGGATCTTCATTTAGCACTTCCTCTGCAATCTGGATCGCATCCAGCGGATTGGAACGGAGCGCCACCTGACCGCGCGTCAGACTGCTCGCAGAACCGACGAATTTTTTGAAAAAGCTGCGTTTACCCGCCGAGCGCTTGTGTTGCGTGGCCCGGAGCGCTTCACGGGCTTCGTAATATCCCGGCTCCAAGCGCAAGGCCTGCATGAAAAGCGTGATGGCGTAGTCCAAGTTGTTCTTTTCCACCGCCGCTATGCCTTTTTCGAACAGCTCTCGAGTGGTGAACGGAATTTGGGTTGATGACTTCTCAGGCATGCCTGGAGTGTAAAAATTTGGCGTCGAGTTGCCAACCCTCTTTTGTTTACCCGCGTAAACTTTATCGCGATTGAAATCTACGGTACTGCGACTTTGACGGTCTCCGACGTTTGTTTCACGTTGGTAACATGACCGGCCGGAATCTCTCCTCGTGGCTTGCCACCGTCTTGGCGCTCTGGCCCACAGGTTCGCTGGTAGCAAATCCGGCCATGACCTTTCAAGGCATGGCCAACGCTTCCGCCGCGGTCCGCGTGGGGTCCGATCGCGTCCTCGTCGGGAGCGACGAGAACAATGTTCTGCAGCTGTACTCTGTAACCGGAGGCCCGCCTTTGGCCGGGTTTGAGACATCCCAGTGGCTGGGATTGCAGACGCGCAACAGGGAAGTTGATTTTGAAGGTGCCGCCCGACTGGGGGACATCACTTTCTGGCTCGGCTCCCACGGTCGCAATAACTCGGGCGAGGCCCGACCCGATCGGCAACGACTGCTCGCCTTGCGAGTTGAAGCGGAGGACTCCCGGCTCATTCTAAAGCCTCTTGGGCCAGCTCTGACCACCTTGCTCGATCAGTTGATCGCTTCGCCCAAGTATGCCCGTTTTCAGCTAGCCGAGGCAGCCCAACGAGCACCCGAGGCACCGGGAGGACTCAACTTCGAAGGTCTCGCTGCTGGCCCGCGAAACTCCCTGCTCTTGGGACTTCGCAATCCCGTCCCAGAGGGGAAGGCCTTGGTGATTCCTCTCCTAAATCCGTTCGAGGCCATTGTGGGCAAACCCGCCGAGTTTGGGGATCCGGTCCAGCTCGATCTTGGCGGAAAGGGCATTCGAGACCTCGCTTGGACCGGCCGCGACTACTTCATCGCGGCTGGTTCTGCCGAAGGTGGCGGCAAAACCACGATCTATCGCTGGGCTGGAGTTTCTGAACCGCCCGTCTTAATCGATACTCCCAAATTCAAATCCCTGAACCCCGAGGCAATCGTGTACTTCGAATCACCTGCCCCAGGGCGGTGCCTGCTGTTGAGCGATGACGGGGGGCGTTCGTCCAATGAGACCCGCAACTTTTCCCAGCGCACGTTCCGGGGCCTTTGGATCACTCCATAAAGGCTACAAAATATTGGCCGCCAATTCCGCCAACTCACTGCGCTCCCCGCGCGAAAGCTCGATGTGAGCCGAGATGGCCTGGTCACGAAACCGATTCACCACATACGTGAACCCATTGCTCGAAGCATCCACATATGGGTTGTCGATCTGGTACGGATCACCGGTCAAAACAATCTTGGTCCCATGTCCGACCCGCGTGAGGATCGTCTTGGCCTCCAAAGGGGTCAGGTTCTGAGCTTCGTCCACGATCATGAACTGACTGGCAATGCTCCGACCGCGAATGTAGCTCAGCGCTTCCACCACGATCACCCCCGTTCGCAGGAGGTCGGCCGCTCGCCGATTTTCGTGGCCCATATTGAGGTCCCCCAGAAGCTCCAGCGCGTCATGGATGGGCTGCATCCACGGAGAGAGTTTCTCTTCCAAGGTTCCGGGAAGGAAACCCAGCTCCTTGCCCATCGAAATCGTCGGCCGCGCCACCACCAATCGTCGGAATTCCCGATCAACCACGGTTCGTTTCAACCCCGCCGCCAATGCCAACAACGTTTTTCCTGTACCCGCCTTGCCCATCAGCGAGACCAATCGAACCCGTTCATCCAACAGGGCATCCAGGGCGAAATGTTGCTCCCGGTTCCGCGGCTTAATGCCCCAAACATTCTGAACTTCATGCAGCGGGACCAAACGCCGCCCCGTCGCATCCACGCGGCCCAAAACCGTGCGTTTCGGATCTCCCTCAGCCGTCAATGTGCAATACTCGTTGGGCGCTCGAACCGGTCCAGCCGGCAAGGCAAACTCACCCTGGGAACGAAATTCCGCGAGCTTGGCCGGCGGGACCACCAACTCGAACATACCGGTGTACAGATCCCGCAGATTTACCCGGTCGGTTTCGTAATCCTCGGCCAACAGCCCAAAGGCATCCGCCTTCAAGCGCAGATTGATATCCTTCGTGACAAGGATGGTCGGGGTCTGTGGTTCCTCGCGGTGAATAGCCAAGGCGAGGTGCAGAATACGATTGTCAACCGAAGTATGGGAAATGCCACCGGGCCCAATCACTGCGCCGGCCGTCGTCGGAAACTGACTCGCAAAGATAATGCGCAACTGACCGCCGCGCTCCAAGGGAACCCCGTCACTCAAGGAACCGCGACTGCGGAGCTGATCCAACATCCGGCTGACCGTTCGGGCATTCTGCCCGCGCTCCGTGGTTTCCCGCTTGAACTTGTCGATCTCCTCGATGACTTCGATGGGCAGCAGGACATGGTTGTCCTGAAAATTCATCAAGGCATCCGGATCGTGAAGCAGGACATTGGTGTCCAAAATGTAGTTCTTCACCCGGGCTGGAGCAGCCGACGGGGTCGATCGGTTGGAACGACGGACCGGCTTCCGAGAGGAAACTTCCGCAGAGGGCGAAAGAGCGACGCCCGGGGCGTCCGGCGCGATTTCGAGCACACCTAAGGGAACCCTTTGAGCATCCCGCTGACAAGTTGAAATCAGGTGACGGCGCCACAAAAACCACAATCGGTTGGGCCAGCCACTCCACTACCACCCATCCCGTAGGAGACCGCCCGTTCAGTCTAGGGTCGCTCCACGAGTGCCAAATCCGCTAACTCCTGCCGCGCCCAAATTCGCTTGTTTTTAAGCAAATCGGCGAGTTCTTGAGTTCGAATCGTCGCTCCGACCTGGTTGAGATGGTACCCGCTGTCCGCGAAATGTTCCCCCACTGGGTACACGCCCAATCTCGGATCCTTAATGACCGGCAAAAACTCCATCACCTCCATCAAAAGTGCTACATTCAGGTGTCGAAGTCCGTCTGCCTCGTCGGGCGATGAATAGGACCAAGGCAGTACGTAATACGCGGTGATCTTCCGAGCATCACACCACTCCCGGAGTGCCCGAAGGAAGTTGCGGGTAGCCAGCGGCAAGCGACCGCTGTGAAGCCCCGCCTGGTAAGCGTCGACCCTGACGTCGGTTTGTGCGAATCCATCAGCTCGAACATCTCTCGCCGAGTATCGATAAAGCGCCCCTCCCCGAACCAACTTCCCCAACATCGTCAGGGTATGGTAGCCCCCCGGCCGTAAGGCCAAAAGAGCCGAGGGCCAAGGCACGCGGTTAGTGCCTATGGTAGGATTGGAGAACCATTCCGGATGGCCTGCCACAAAGCTGAACTGTACCCCTAGTCCGGGTGGCTCCATGGAATCGGTGAGAAGCACAGGTTCGAGCGCTACCAAAAGCGTATCACCGGACTGCGTAAACTGGACCGCCGCCTGCGACAGCACGCTCGGACCAATTCCCGCGGCCAGTCCAAAGTTGACCGCGGGTCTCCCCGTAAGGTTCCCCAGCAGTTCCGTATCAATTGAAAAGAACGAACTCGATCCGCCCAGAATGACCCACTTTGACCGACCTTCGGCCGAAATCCTCTCAGCGCGTGCAGACTTAATCCGATACGCATGCCCAAGGAACTGCAACTCCGGGTTCCAACGGAGAGTATAGATGACTTCCAATCCCCACACTAACACGCCCGTCGCCAACAGCGCGAACGCCATCCAGGGAATCTTGCGGTCAGAATGCGAAATAGATGAACGCATTGTTCTTGGTTGCGGCCAACAGAACGGTGAGGACCACCAGAATGATCAAGACCCAAGGCCGCAGCAAATACCCATAGGGCTCATCGAGGTCCCTGAGGCTCCGCCACTCAACCGCCAGGCTAAGTCCAGCCAGCCCCAGAAAACACAACAGAACAAATCTGTCACCCGCCGGCCAACGACCCCAAAGTTCCTGAAGGGCCGCCCAGGTGTAAGCCGACGGCGCCGCCAGAGTTCGTGCCTTCGCCAGCAACTGTTCTGGATTGGTTTCATAAAATGCCAACCACGCCCCGAACGCCAGAAGCATGGTTAAGCCCCATCCAATCGGTCTTGGAACGGACCACCGACTCCCCAGCAGCCGATTGGCAATCAGCGCCGTTCCATGCATCGCTCCCCAAATGATGAACCCCCAACCCGCACCATGCCAAATTCCGGATACCACAAAAACCAACAGGAGATTGAACATCCAATACCTGCTTCGGCCCCCACCCAACGGAATGTACAGATAGTCCCGGAACCACTGACTCAAACTGACATGCCAACGACGCCAAAACTCAATCAGGCTGGTTGAACAATACGGGCTCAAGAAGTTGAGCGTTAGAGTGATTCCGAAACACCGACCCAGACCAAGGGCAACCAAACTGTACCCTGCAAAATCATAGTACAACCGCAGCCCAAACGTGAGGTTGTCGAGCCAGATCGAGAACGGATTAGTAGTCGAGGTTCCAATGAAATAGCCCGCCAGATTGTCACCGAGACAGCATTTAAAGAAAAGCCCCAGCACAATCCAACCCATCCCCGCGTTGATTGCATCCGGCCGCCACCGAAAGGCAAAGTTTTCCATTTGGGGCAGCAGCATCTCCCGCCGCTCAATCGGCCCGGCGACAACTTGAGGGAAAAACCCGGCGAAGCAGAGATAATCGAGAAACTTAGGTAGCGGCTTCCGGAAACCCAGCGTGTCGACAGCGAACGCCACTTTTTGAAACGTATAGAACGAAATACCGACGGGAATGCCGACGTCTCGAAGCATCACAATCCCAAGATCGGCCACATCATTAAAAATGAAGTTGGCATATTTGTAATAAAACAACGGCAACAGCTGCAGCGGAATCAAGAGCACCAGGCATCTTCTCTGATGCCCAAGATCCAACCGTAGAATCCATTGAAGACCCCAATACGTGATCACGGCAACCGCCAAGAAAATCAGGAGCGTGAGCCAACTAACCGCCAGCAGAAGCACCAAACCCAGTACGGTCAACGCAATCTTATCGTACACCCCGATTCGAGAGTGCAGCCATGGTCCAAGCAGCAGGCGCAGTCCCAGCACGAATCCCAGACCAGAACCCAACACTATCCAGAATCGGCTCTCCGCAAAGTTCATGAGGAATCCGGGAGAAGACAGAACCTAGGATGGACGGTACGCACTGTTCCCCGAAGCGATCCTGATTGCGTTCCCTTATGATGGGGCTTTCGCACCAGGCTCCGTATGCGCGGCAGATTCCACCTTCCGTTCATTTCGAAGCTACTTACCCGGGTTGAACACCACTGCCCGACCAATGTACGGCAAACCCCTTCCATATCCCTCGCCTTCGGAAATAGTCAACGTTACCAGCCGGCCACTGCGCGCCGTTCGGGGCAGCGGCTTGGCCTGGATTTCCACTTCCCGTTCACCAGTCGGAAACGTGAGAGATCTGCCGACTCGGTCTCGCCCTGGTCCCGTCCACTCAAAGTCAATCCCAGGTTCTGCGGCTAAGGGTCCAGTCAACGAACCAAACGCGATGGTTAATGGCCGATCCAATCGCCCTGTCCGGACAATCCTGAAGGTAGCCGGGGTGCCATTGCGGGCGTCACAAACATCCGGGTTCGATACGACGCTGACCGTCGTCCCATGCGCATAGTCCAACGTGGCCCAGGCGTCTTGATGTTCGTCAAACTCTTCCCGCGTTCCCTGGCCGAAATCGGTCCAAGCGCGAAAAAAGTCCATCCCGTTCCGTTCACTCGAAACCGAATACGTAAACTTTGCTATACCCTCAGAATCCGTTAGAGCCGTCAGTTTTTGCGGGTTCAAGCTGCCCGCCAAAACCTCGAGCACTACCAAGCGACGTGACAATGGTCGAGTCACACCACCGGATAACGGAGTCGGCTGGATGGCTACTCTGACAGGCACAACGAACTTACCGTCATTGCCCGACCGAGATGGATTTCCGAAAGAGACCTCGCACGCTCCCGACAGCACCCGATCAACGTAGTTCGATTCCATGATGCGGACCGTCTTTGAATCAACGGCCAAACCTTGCAGCCGCAATTGGCGGGGCTGATTGGTGTAGAACGCGACCACCCGTTGAATGACTCCAGCCGGAACGAACGGATGCTTGCTCGGGGCCGGTTGGCGAACAGCCTGCATCGGGGAAGCATTCTCCGTAAGTCGGGAAACCTTGCCCCCTTCAAGTCCCTTCAATGAGACGAAGTCGAAGGGTACTGCGGAGAAGAAGTTTCCTCTCAAGTCTACATTCAACGCATCAAAACGCGGAATCGATGGTGCCTTCGGATCGTTGGGATCTTTGGACGGCATGCGGTAAACCAAACGAAAGGTCGAGTCCCTACCCTCGGGAAGAAAACGACCGCGAAACTGTTCGCTGGGACGCGTGGTGAACCAGTTTCCTGCAAGCTCGATGTCGTCGGCAATGCCTCCGATAAAGAGTCCGGAGGATTGATACGTCCGCCTTCGCCCCAAGACCAAACTCTGGTCCTCTTTAGGCGTGACTGTTCCCGGCAGATATCCGAAATCCATGTAGTCCGCCGAAAACAGAAAGCCGCCAAGTCGAATACTGTTTCCGATCAGATCGTAGCGTCGGTGAGAGGGTTGGCCGGCAAATGGGCTGCCAAGGTACCCTAGGGAGACTACGTCGAGGAAAAGGCAATTGGTGATTCCCAAGTCCCACAGAGCCCCGGTATCCGTATTAAAGCCGGACCCATTCAAAATAACGTTGTCGCTCCAAGTGATGCGCCCCGAATAGTTGGTTCCGATCCCTGCGGCGCCCAGGGCTATAACACCAGCCTGTTGGGGGACTCCTCGAACCTGATTGCGACGAAACCAGATCAATCGCCGGTCATTGTCCTTGAAGGCCCAATCGGGCGTCTCGGGCACGTTCAGTTTAGTAACCCCCATCAGGCAACTGCTGTAACCATTGTAAAGGCCGTTGAATCCTGTGACCTCGCACTCTTCAACCAGCCAAGGGCATGGATCTCCATCCTCCGGCTCCTGCCCCTCCTCCCGAGTGGTCACAAACAGCGGAAAAACCTCAACCCCTTCCCCCAAGTCATTCAACCGCTGGGGCATTAGTCCATGTGCTCCAAAGTTCCGAACAATAACCTTCCGGATGCGTCCGGTCCGAGCGCTCACGTTGACGGGACTGTTCTTGTAACTTCGAAGGTAGCTCGGGTGGTTGTAGTTCGTTTGACCCTCCCAGTTACCGTCAATGGTGATGTTCTCCATCACGAACCGCCGAAGATACTCGTTATTCCTCGCTAGGTCGATGACGCTGACCCAGTTGCCGCCTCCGTCACTCGCCCCGGAAGGGTAGTTCGGCACCAGTTTCAAAACCGTATCCTCAGGCCTCGCACCCTCTCCCAATATCGTGATTCGAAAATCACTCGCGTAGACCGTCTCGGTGTCAATTGGATGGATCAGGTACTCCCCTGGCAGGAAGTGCATGATCACCGTCCGATCGATGCTCTTGTCGCCTCCTAGCAATTTCCAATAAAGGAGGTCCGGATAGTATGACCGGGGGTTGCCGCGGGATGACCCGTCACCCTTTCCGCCGGGCGAAAACCAGACATTGGTGACTGCTGAAGCGGAATAGATTCCCAATAGAAACAGTGAAAGGATTCGAATCAACATAAGGGCACTCCCCGAGAACTCCGTGTCTTCCGACGGTCACTTTCTGGCGTCCATTCCTATCCTTTCAGGCGTGGCATGATGACGAGTCAACCCCAATTAGACCTGAACACAATCCGTCAGTACGCCTGCCGCGGTTCTCGAAAGACAAAGGCAGGACGACGATCGGCCACAACCGGCTCGGCCGTCACCGAAGCATCCTTCCGCCGAGAAAAGTGCCAATTGCAGGCGATCATGATTCCAGTGGGCATCGCGAACCACCGCAACGCGTATTCGGCATCACCATGGAGGAAAACAAACGTAATCACATTCGCGGCCCACCAAGCCGCCTGCAGTGAGGCAAATCGGGAGAATTCATCCTCGGCACCATGGCCTCGAACGTGCCTCATGATCCTCCAAGCCTGAACCGACCCCCCCCACAGGACCATGAACATGAAAACTGTTCCCGGAAGCCCAGTGTTCACTAGAAGCCCGACCGTGCCATTATAGAAAATGCCGTTGTCCGCACTCAGATAGGTCATGTCGAAGCGGTACCGATCCTTGTCGAGTTCCGTCATTTTTCCGTATCCCCGGCCAATCCACCGATACTCACCCGCCATTTCAAAACCAGCGCGCCTCAGGGATCGACGCCCCTCCATAGTTGCCAGTCCGTCTTCGTAGGCGATCCGATCCACTTCAATTCCGGGTACAACGGAAATCGCCCGCTGCACCGACTGTGGCAGGTCACGAGCGTAGGCGAAAAGCATCAGGTAAGTGATGGCCCCAACAACCCCAATCGCGATTAACCGCTGAATGGTGAAGAACCGTTGCGACCAAGCATTGAAAAGAAACATCACCGAACTGAGGTAGAGCAAGTGACGGTGGCCGCTCAGCATGCCCACGGCAAATAGACCCAGGGTCAGCGGCCACATCCAAAAGCCGGCCCGTCCAGTGTAGTCGCTAAGCGGACGCTTTACCCATAGAATGCTGAACATACCCATCGTGAACGCAAAAAGGGACTGAAAGCGTCGAATCCCGAAGTTCTGATTCTGGCTCTCAAAGTTTACTCCATCCACCGGCAGCTCCAGAAACAGAAGCAGATCAAACATGGGCCCGCGTCCGTAGGCGAAAACGAAGTCCGAGAGCAGGTAGGTGCTAGTCAGTGCGCATTGAATCAAAAACAGCTTCACCAAAGTTCGTTCCGACAGAGGATTGAGGATCAGCAGTAACGGGAAAATGGCACACGCGATCTGCTGGACATAAAGCCGCCCCCCCATCTGCCCAGAGGTGGCATCAGAACCCAATGCGCGAATCCCGACGCCCCGATAATACATGAGAAAAACCAGTACGGCGCAGTAGCCCGCGATCCCAAGAAACGCGATCCAATTGTCCCGAAACCGACTGTACGAACCCGCTGCCTGTCTCCGGAGCGCCAGCATGATGATTGCGCCACTCCAACCCAAACCCGCAGCCAATTCCCACACGAATGGTCGGCCAGGAATTCCGGGGATGATGAGCGCTGAATTGACCGTCGCAATAGCGAGATAAACGGCCAAGGTCGCGTGGTAAGGCAACGTCAGCATCCAAAGAACGCCGAACAACGCCAACACCAGCAGGAAGGGGGCTCCCACAAGCAAGAGCCCGACCAACAATGCGGCCCCGAGGCAGGCCCCAAAGGCAACAGACTTCTGCAACTGAAACTGGAACTCGAGGGCGTTCAAATTTGTTAAGGCTTAATGTTTTTGCCGGCGTCAAAGTATAGTTTGGACCAGTTTCCGATGTACCGAACCTCCCGATAGAATTGGCGGTTCTCTATAATCTGAGTCGGACGAAGTCGTTTCGACCCGGGCAAAGTCACTACCGAGAGGCAGTCGATCGGCCAACTGTGGGTCCAACTGATCAACTCCTGACTATTGCAGTGCAGTCCATACGTCTTGCAGAATTGGCGAAACAATTCGGCTGTCACCGTTAAGCCCCGCCAACTGTCGTCGCGAGTTACCCCAACTCGTTGTAGGAAATTTTTGCCGCGGGGCAATTTGCGCATCAGACTGAAATAGCTTTTGTACTCGCCCGCGTTGGAATGGTGAATGAAAGCGACTCCGTCAGCGGCCAAAACCCGGCTAAGTTCCTTTACATATCCCTCGATTGCGTCGGCATCAGCATGAACGAGGGAGTCAAAGCTAAAGGCGAAATCAATCGATCGATTGGCCACCATGGGTAACGATTTACCATCGTTTACGGCATACTTAATGTTCTTCTCCGCTGCAAATCGACGCTGGCAATGCTCGATGCACCTCGGTGTTAGATCGACCAGCGTCAATTCCTCACAGGAGTCCTTCAGATACTCCGTCCAACGGCCAAACCCAGGCGCTATCTCCAGACCCCGTTTTACAGGCAGGTACGAATGAATCCTCGGGAACAGTGAGGCCTGCCAAGCTGCGCGTGAACCACCCCAAAGCCGAGACCACTCCTCTCCTTCTTCAGTCCAATCGAAGCCATCCCA
>JAFLEF010000035.1 GCA_017309115.1 Verrucomicrobiota bacterium
GCGCTCCAGTCCCGCCACCTGCGGGTGACTCACCAACTGGAGAGCCGGATGCGGGAGATCCGCACGTCCGGTTCGGAGGGAGGGGTGGGGTCAATCCCCCATTCCTACCTCTATAAACGCTTCGCGAGTTCCATCCCGGTCACCCAAGTCTCCCCCGTCTCCCCGTCTTCTTCCTGTTTTCATGTTTTCCAGATTCCACCTCCCTTTCGGCTTTCGAGAGCGTCACGGCAGGTCAGAGCGACACGACTTCCAGCGCTGACCAGCAAGTACCGGTCGGCCGGGCTCCGCCGCCCGACCGGGGACGGCCCAGCGGTCTATCCCTACCTCAGTGGCGCTCTCCCCCTCTCCCCCTCCCACTTTCTCCCCCTCTCGCTGTCACCCCTCTCGCTTCAATGCGGTTGACCGTTGCGCAGTCGCCGTTCGTCCGGAAAAGTCCCGCCATGTCCATTCGATTCCTGAACCGATGCCTTTGGCCTGGGAGCGGCCTGCTCGGTCTACTCTTGGGGGGATCCCTGGCGGCGGAGACTCCCAAGGAGTTGCCGCCCACCACCAATTCGCTGGGCATGAAGTTTGTTTCCGTGCCCGGAACCGCCGTGCAGTTCTCCGTGTGGGAAACCCGGCGCCAGGATTTCCAGAAGTTCGTGGAGGACACCGGCCGGGTCGCCACCAATGGCGTTTACTCGCTCACCACCAACCGCTGGCAACAGGTGGGAGCCACCTGGCAGAACCCCGGATTTCCCCAGACCGACCGGCATCCCGTCTGCGGCGTGAGTTGGGAGGATGCCAAAGCGTTTTGCGACTGGCTCTCGAAGAAGGAAGGTCGGACGTATCGGCTACCCACCGACGAGGAATGGAGTCGGGCGGTGGGACTGCCGCCGGAGATCGGACTAACGCCCAAGGCCCGCAGCGGCAAGGCCGAGGAAACCTACCCCTGGGGCGGACTCATGCCGCCGGTGGTCAACGGGTTGCCCGTCGGCAACTACGCCGGAGCGGAAGCGGCGGAAACGGATTGGCCGGCCGGATTCCGAGTGATCGAAGGCTTCCGTGATCCCTTCGATCGCACGGCCCCAGTGGCGAGTTTTGATCCCAACCCGCTCGGACTTTACGACCTGGGCGGCAACGTCTGGGAGTGGTGCGAAGACGAAATTGAACCTGGCAAGGACTATCGCGTCCTGCGCGGGGCATCCTGGGTGGACAATCTCGACGCCATGATCAACGCCTCCAGCCGTCACTCGACCAAGCCGGGAGTGCGCAATGTGGCCGTGGGCTTCCGCTGCGTGCTGGTTCCTGCGGCCAATTCCAAGCCCCAAACCTCCGGCAACTCCCCCTAACCGCCCGACTTCCCACCGTCGCGTCATTCCCAACAGGTCAGCGCCTCGTTTCCTCGGCGGCTACTTGGCCTTCTTCCTCCGCGCACTCCGCGTCCTCCGCGGGAGACCAATTTCCCTGACGTCTCCCGGTTAATTCCTCGCTCGGCTGGCTTCTGTCTTCGACAACCGCCTTCCGCTCGCTAGCCTCAGGAATGGCGTCTTTGTCGCAACCGGAAGTCATTTGCACCCACGAGAGTGATCTCGATGGACTGCTTTCGGGTTTGCTGTTGGTGCGGTTGGCGAAACACATGTTCGGTTCGGAGGTCCCCCTCCAGGCGTGGAACTACCAGGGCTGGAAAAACCGGTCCATGAACGAGCCGGTAGCCTGGGTTTCCGATTTCACCTTCGAAGCCCGATTGGACCGACCCGGCTGGCTGATCATTGACCATCACGTTCACAACGTGACTCCTCGGCAGGCTCAGTTGGTCCACAGTCGGGAAAAGTCCGCTTCCGCGCTGGTGTACGACCGCTGTCGCGAAGCCGGGCTCAACACCCCGAAACTCGATCGCCTGGTCCACCTCACCAACGTCGGCGACCTCTGGCAAAGCCTCGATCCCGAGTTCGAACTCGCCATCGACTACGCCAGCCTCGTCAAGGAGTACGGCTTTTGGAATCTGCACAAGATCATCGGCGGCGACCCCGAACGGTTGGTGGATCATCCGCTCTTGGAAGTCATGGCGATCAAACGTCGGATCGAAAACCCGATCGGCCTCGCCTGGGCCCGCGCGAACATTGAGGAGATTTCACCCGAGGTAGGCCTGGTGGCGACCTCCATTGGCGACACCAACCTGATTGTTCATCAGCTGCTCGATTTGCACGCCACGCCCTACAAAGTTCTGGTGACCCTCTTTCCCAAGGCCAACCGGACCTTTGTGGCCAGTTTTCGCAGTCTGAACGGCGAAGCCCTGCCAGTGGCGGCACGCCTCCAGGGCGGGGGGCATCCCAATGCCGCCGGCACCACCCTGCCTCGATCGGTCACCGACGCCGAGACTGCCCTGGCCTACCTGCGGGAAGTCCTCGCGCCCAGCCACGATTCGAATGGCTTTCAGTCGCCCTTCGCCGCACTGAAACTCTGAGTTCAGGTCCTCCAGAACCCGGTTGACCCGCAAGTTCGCGTGGCATCACCAACGCCTTGTGTCATCCTTTCGCGACATGCCGTTCCGGTGGTTTCCAGCGCTCTTGCTTGCCTTCGGCTGCCTCTGCAGTCCAGGGCACGCGCAATTGGTCATCAGCGAGTTCCTAACGCGGAACGTGGGATCCCTGGCCGATTCCAACGGATCTTCCTCCGATTGGATCGAACTTCATAATCCCACCGCCCAAACCATCAATCTGGCGGGGTGGTACCTAACCGATGATCCCGCTCAGCCGACCCTCTGGAGGTTTCCCAATCAAACGCTGGCCGGCGGTGCTTACTTGGTGGTGAACGCCTCCGGCAAAAACGTCACTAACGTCGCCTCCACCCTTCACACCAATTTCAAACTAGGTTCCACCGGTGGCTACCTCGCCTTGGTGCAGCCCGACGGCGTCACGGTGGCGTCCGAATACCAGTACCCGGCCCAGTTTGCGGATGTCTCCTTCGGCCGTCCCGTGGGTGCCACAGGTCCGGGAGTCTTCTACGGGACGCCCACACCCCGCGCGGCAAACGGAACCGGGTGGCCCACTCGCGCCGCCGAGGTCCAACTCTCCGTTCCCGGCGGTCTGTTCACCAACACCTTCAACGTTTCACTGAGCTCTCCCCAAGTCGGCGGACAAATCCGGTACACGCTGGATGGCACCGTTCCCACGGAAAACTCAACCCTATATGCCGGCCCGATCGCCGTGGGCCGCACCCTGCGTCTGCGCGCCCGAGTCTTTGCCCCGGGAGTGGTCCCCGGCCCAATCGCCGGCGCGGCGTACACGCAGGTGGGCCCCACCGCCCAGACCCGCAGTTCCAATCTGCCCATTCTCGTCTTGGACACCTACGGCGCGACTATCGTTCCGGACAGCCGTTCCAAGGGAACCGTCACGGTGCTAATCCCGAATCAAGGTCGAACCACCCTGCCCGGCCGGGTGGAAGTCGCCAGCCGAGCCACCTTCGAAATCCGCGGCTCCAGTTCGACCGGCTTTCCCAAGCAATCCATCGGTATGGAACTCCGCGGCGAGGACGAAGCCGACCTACCCCAATCCCTGCTCGGTCTCCCCGCGGAATCCGATTGGGTCCTCTACGCCCCCTACACCGACAAGACCCTGATCCGCGACGTACTGGCCTACGAACTGAGCAATCAGCTGGGTCGGTACGCGCCCCGCACCCGCTTGGTAGAGCTGTATGTGAACCGCTCCGGGACGCTGGACGCGGCCGATTATCAGGGCGTGTACGTGCTCATCGAGAAGATCAAGGGCGGTCCCGGTCGCGTCGACAT
This sequence comes from Verrucomicrobiota bacterium, assembly GCA_017309115.1. Lineage (GTDB taxonomy): Bacteria > Verrucomicrobiota > Verrucomicrobiia > Limisphaerales > UBA9464 > UBA9464. The sequence continues at coordinate 3,770 of JAFLEF010000035.1, forward strand.
CGAGGAACTGGAAGCCACGGACTACACCCAGCCGGCCGTTAGCGGAGGATTCATCCTCAAGAAGGACCGAACCGACAGCAACGACGCCCCCTTTACTACTTCGCGCGGACAGGAACTCGGAATCGAATGGCCGCGCGCCCGGGATCTCGGGACCACCCAGCTCAGCGCCATCCGGACGTTCATGAACCAGATGGAGTCCGCGCTCTACGGTCCACAATACCGCAATCCGCAAACCGGCTATCAGGCCTACCTCGACGCCGATTCGTTCATCGATCACTGGTGGCTGGTGGAGGTGGCCAAGAACATCGACGGCTATCGGTTGAGCACCTTCATGTTCAAGGACCAGGGCGGCAAACTGAACCTGGGTCCCATCTGGGATTACAATCTTTCCTTCGGCAACGCCGACTACCTCGAAGGCTGGAAGACCAACGGCTGGTATTGGCCGCAGCTGGGGGCGAGTGATTATCCCTGGTTTTCCCGGCTGTTTCAGGATCCTGACTTCACCCAACGCCACGCGGATCGATGGGCCACCCTGCGGACCACAAAGCTGACCACGAGCAACGTGCTCCAAGTCATCAATTCGTTGACCAACCAATTGGCCGAAGCGCAGGTCCGAAACTTTCAACGCTGGCCTTCGTTTGGACGCTACATCTGGCCGAATTGGTACATCGGCAACAACTACGAGGACGAAATCGGATTCCTCAAACGTTGGGTCACCGGACGTCTGGCCTGGATCGACACCACCGTGGTCAAGTGGCCCGAAATGACTCCAGCGGCGGGGTATCATCCGGAGGGGGTTACCGTGACGCTCAAATCCAGCTTCCCGGTGTTCTACACCGTGGACGGCACCGATCCCCGGGCCACCGGGGGGACACTGTCGCCCTCGGCGCGAAACTATGTTCTGCCCGTTTCCCTGACCAACAACACCCGCTTCATTGCCCGCGCCCGAAATGGTTCCCGCTGGAGCCCACCGGTATCCGCCACCTTCGTGGTCACTCTTCCAACGGTGAAGGTTTCCGAGCTGATGTATCATCCGCTGGACGATCCCAGTGGTGTCTATGATGGGGAGGAGTTTGAGTTTTTGGAGGTGCGCAACACCGGCGACGAACCCGTCAGCCTGTCCGGTCTGGTGCTAAGCCAGGGCATTCAATTCACCTTCCCCACGAATGCCGGTTCGCTCCTCCCCGAGGAACATGCGGTGGTCGTGCGCAACACCAACGCCTTTGCTGCCCGGTACGGCGACGGGGTTCGCGTGGTCGGACAATACTCCGGGCGTCTCGACAATGCTGGGGAACGCTTGGTCTTCACCGGCGCTTGGGGCGAGCCCATAGAGGACTTCACCTACGATGACGCCTGGGAACCCAACACCGATGGCGGGGGGCATTCGCTCACGCGTTTGTTTCCAGTGGGTGGCTGGCAAGCCAGCGCCGTGTTGGGCGGCACGCCAGGACGGGCCGACGTTCTCCCCGCCGATTGGAAGGGTCTGCGAGTGGTTCGTAACAGCACTGCCGCCTTGGTCTTCACGTTCCCAGCCGCGGCCGGCCAGAGCTACACCCTGCAGGCTGCCTCCGATCTGACCTCTACCAACTGGACCTCGGTGCTGCAGATCCTCCCGCGCGCAGTGTCCGGCCCGATCGAGATGACTGTTCCGGACGAGGTCGAATCCTCCCGGGTGTTTCGTTTGGTCACACCCCGCCGCGACTAACGCGTCTCTCCCGTTTACATGAAGCCCCGCGTCCTCCTGGTTGAGTGTCAGGATCGTCCCGGTCTGGTGCATGGCATCACCGGTGTGTTGTTCCGCCGCGGTGTGAACGTCGTGGGCAATCACGAGTTTGTAGATCGCAGCCGTCAGCGCTTCTTCATGCGCACGGAATTCGACGGCTCGGTGGACGAAGCCGCCGTCCTGGCCGAACTCCGCTCCGTACTGCCGCCGGAAGCCGATCTCCGCCTGGCCAGCCTTGCGCCCAAACGCATCGTGGTGCTGGCGTCCAAGGAACATCACTGCCTGGCCGATGTGTTGGTCCGCCACTCGTTCGGCGAACTCAACGCCGAGATTCTGGCCGTGATCAGCAATCACACTCGGCTCGCTCCACTGGTCCAAAAATTCGAGCTCCCCTTTCACCATCTGGAAGCCCGCGACGGCGAGCGGGAACGGCACGAAGCAGATGTCCTTCAGTGCGTGGAATCGTACCGCCCCGACTATCTCGTTCTGGCGAAGTACATGCGGATTCTCTCCCCCGCCTTCGTGCAGCGATTCCCGGCGCGAATCATCAACATCCACCATTCCTTCCTGCCGGCCTTCGTGGGCGCCCGTCCGTATCACCAAGCCTTTGCCCGGGGTGTCAAAGTGATTGGGGCCACCGCGCATTTCGTGACCGACGAATTGGATGCCGGCCCGATCGTGGTGCAGCAGGTGATTCCTGTGGATCACACCCATGACGCCGAGGATCTCGCTCAGGCGGGCCGAGACGTCGAGCAGATGGTCCTCGCCCGTGCGTTGCGCCTAGTGTTCGAGGACCGGGTGTTCCTCTGCGGCAACCGCACCGTCATCTTCGATTAATTTGGAGTGCGGTAGCAAAGCCTGCGCAGCTACCGCTTCCCCACGGGCGAGGGCCAGCAGCGAATCGCGCGTTCACCCCTCCACTCACGCACGGCTCCGCAGAGCGTCGCCCTACCAAGGGAAATAGGGAAAGCGGTCGCCGTGCGAGCATGGCAACCGCATTCCATGGCTTCGCGCTTCCCGCTTCCCGCTTTGCCTCTCAGCTCTCAGCTCTCAGCTCTCAGCTCTCAGCTTCTTCTATGGAGTACGGTAGCAAAGCCGCAGAGCTACCGCTTTCCCACAGGCGAGGGCCAGCAGCGAATCGCGCGTTCACCACTGCGCCCTCCCCAAAGAAAAAGACCCGGCCGAAGCCGGGTCCTGAACTCTGCCTAAAACAAAGGCGCGAACTTATCGGGCGCGATAGAACCGAGCCGGATTGGTGGTCGGTACGGCATACGGACTCACCGCCCCCGCCACATCCTGGAAGGTTCCATTCAGGGTCTCCGACGATTGGAGTACGCCGGTGTAAGTGATCACCGGATTCTCGGTCGTTCCCCCGAGCGAGAGGGTCACGGGAGTTCCGGTCGTCGTGTGAATGGTGAAGTCATCCACGAAGTGATTGGCATTGAGGCCGCCGGTGCGGGCGCCGAAGCCAAACCGTCCACCGGTCACGCCGGTGAAGCCAGGCAAGGGAACGTTCGAGTAGATGACGTCGTGATCGAAGACGAGGTCGAAGGTTCCGTCGGATTCAATCCGCACGATCACATCAACGTATCCTCCCGTGTCCAACCGCGACGCCGGAACGCGGGTCGCTCCGACTTCCAGTCCGTTGAAGCGGGCGTCAATCGAAGGCGCTTCAGCGGGAGAACCGGCCGGAGTGTTGTTATAGGTGTCGAACGATACGACCAGACCGGTGCCCGCTCCATCTTCGCCAAACACGCCATCCGTCAGATCCGGGGCCCAGACAAAGCTCATGCCGTCGGCCGGAGTCGCCGTGCCTCCGCCGATGAGAACTTTAAAAGTCACCACCAGGGCGCTGACATTCTCTGCGGTGAGGGGATTCACGATGAAGGCGCCACCCTGACTGTTCTCAGCGATGGTCAGCGCCAGCTTTCCGCTGTCGCCCGCACCGCCGTTGAAGTCGATCGTCGCCGTTCCCAGCAGAGCGGTGTCCGCCGGCTGCGCGCCGTCGTTGAAGTTGTAAGTCACCTGCGGTGCCGGCAGCGCGATGTCCACCACCGTGAAGGCGGCCGGATCGCTGGCAGCGGTGTTGGCCGTCGTGCTGGTGGCGAAGGCCCGGTAGCGCACGCCGGAATCAGCAGCGGTCAGAATCGGCGTGGTGTAGCTAAAGCCGGTGGCGCCGGGAATGTCCACATACTCCGCGGCTCCTGGAGCCTGGCGCTGCCACTTCACCGAGATCCGCGCCGGATCGTTCACCTGCACCGACAGCCGCGTCGGGTATCCGGCTTGCACGGTCTTGCTCACCGGCTGTTGTACGAACACCGGCACCACGACGGCCGCCACCGTGGTCTGGATGGCCAGGTCGTCCACCCATTGGTTGGCGTTCAATCCGCCCGTGCGGGCGCCCAGTCCGAATCGCCAGCCACCCACCGGCGTGAAGCCCGGCAGCACGATATCATGGGCAATCACCTGATCCCGATAGGCCAGATCCACCGTGCCCGCGCTGGTCACCCGCACCAAGACCTCAACGAATTCGTCACCGGTGAACAGCAGTTCCCGCGGAACCTTCACGTCGGCCAGGAACGTTCCCTTCCACTTCACTCCCAGAGCCGGAGCCTCGCCGCCCGCGTTGTCGTAGATGTCGAAGGTGATCGATAGTCCGCTGCCCACGCCTTCCTCGGCATCACCGAACGAACCGTTCGGCAAATCCGACGCCCAGGCGAACACCGCGCCGTCAGCCGGCACCTCGCTCCCGCCACCGACCCGGAACTTGAAGGCGGCCGTCCAGCTTTCGACGGCATTGCCGCCGTTGAGATCCTCAATCACGAACGAACCGCTGAGGCCGTTCTCGGCATCGGTCAGATGCAGAATGCCGTCACCCGGCACTGCGGCGCTGCCAAAGACCGCAGTTCCCGCCGGCACCGCACCCGCAAAGTCGAGATTCAAGGTGGGCGTGGTCGGACGGACCAGGGTGACCACGGTAAGCACCACCGGATCACTGGTGACCGTGTTGGCCGGACCCGTGGCCCGCAAGCGAACCTCCGTGCCATTCATCGCCCCGGTCGTTGCCGCGGTCACATAGGTGGCGTCAGTCGCCCCGGCAATATCGGAGAACTCCACCGCTCCCGGCGCCTTTGACTGCCATTGATAAGTCGTCGTCGTGGGATCATTGACCGCCGCCGTGAAGGTCGCGGTCCGGCCCACCAACACCGCCGCCGGGACTGGCGGCTGGGTGATCGCCACCGGGCCCACGTACTCCTCCGTAGTGATTTCGACGTTGTCGACATAATGCGCTTGGTTCTCCCCGCCCGTTCGCGCCGCGAAGCCAAAGCGTCCGCCCGCCAATCCAGCGAAGCCCGGAAGAGCCAGGTTGGAATGGAGCACCTCACCGTTGTGGACCACATCCACCGTGCCGTCGGCTTCCACCCGGACAATCACTTCCACGAACGTTCCCGTGGATAGTTGGACCAGCGGCAGCTTCTTGCTCGCCACCACTTGGCCACCCCACTTCACGTCCACCGCAGGAGCCTCACCGCCGCCCCCGTTGTAGGTGTCAAACGAAACGGTCAATCCCGTGCCAGCGCCCTCCTCGGCGGCACCAATCACGTCGTCCGGCAGATCCTTCGCCCAGTTGAAACTGAGCCCGTCCGCCGGTAGGGCCGACCCAGGCCCCAGTTGCAAATCGAACCGCGCGGTCATCGCGCCGACCGCCTTCGCCGCATCACCATCAGGAAGCACAAACGCCCCTGACTCGCTGTTGGCCGCCTCCGTCAAGCGAAGGACGCCCGTCCCACCCACCCCGCCATCGAGGGTCAACGTCGCCGTACCAAACAGGCTCGTGCCGTCCGGCAGAACGGCATCGTCAAAGGTGTACGAACGCTCGGGTGTGGGCAGAACCACCGGCACCACAGTCAGTGTGGCCGGTTCGCTGACCAATGTGTTGCCCGCACTCACCACGGTCAGTTGAAACTGCGTGCCATCCTCCGCCGCCGTGAGCAACGGCGTCGTGTATTCCGGGGAAGTGGCTCCTGCAATGGCGGTGAACGTGGCGGCGCCGGGAGCCTTCCGAGCCCATTGATAGGAGACCACCAGGGACGGATCGTTAACTTCGCTGCGCAAAGTCACCTCCGAACCCAACCGTCCGATCAAATTCGCCGGAGCCCGACGGAACCCCACGTTCAAGGGGCCCGTGGTCGTGGTGATGGCCAGGTTGTCAAACCACTGGTTCTCGTTAGCTCCACCCGTGCGCCCGCCAATTCCCAAACGCGCTCCCAGGATCGGCTGAAATCCCGTGACGGCCAGATCCGTGTAAAGTGCCTGACCGTTGTAGGTCAGATCCAACGTTCCGTCCGGATCGAGCTTGATCTGCACGTCGACAAACTCGGCGCCCGTGCGCAACTGCGTGATGGGCACGCGGCGTTCCGCCACCACGGCCCCCGCCCATTTGATGTCCACCGAGGGTGCTTCGCCGCCCCCGTTGTCATAGATGTCGAAGGTAACCGACAGCCCGCTGCCCGTCCCTTCCTCACCCCAGGTGCCGTCCGGCAGATCGCTGGCGACGCAGAAGCTGAAACCATCGGCCGGATTGCTGGTTCCTCCTCCGAGCCGGAGTTTGAAGTTGGCCACAAATCCGTTGAGCCCATCCACCGCGGCCGGATCCAGATTCTCAATGACGAACCCGCCGGTTTGATCATTGGCAGCGACGGTCAGCTTAAGAACGCCCCCGTTAACGGTGGTGTTTCCCCACACGGCGGTACCGGGTGGAACGACATTGTCATCGAAGTTTGCGGTAAACGTCCCGGCGTGCAGCGCCGTCAGACTGGCCACTGAGGACCAGACTGCGAGGGAGTTCCTCCAGTTCTTTATCGATCTCATAGAATTCATCAGTACTGCAGTTTCCAAATTGTTCCGGGCACGACCGGGCAAAACGCAGGGTGCTGCGCTGAATGCGACCGTTCGACGGAAGTGTGGAAAATGACGCATGACGCGCGCCACGGTTACGCGTGAGCGAATCAATTCAGCAGATGTTCCGCCCGCTGATCGGTTCTATTCGCCAGCCTTTATCGGAACGACTAATCCAGTGGCTCGCTCCACCCCGCCGCGCTCACTTTCGGGGGCGAAGCGACTCCGGATGACTCCGGAGGACTTCGCGCCAACCCGTTCGCCGTCTTGACGCCTGACCTCCTGTTGCCTCTCATGCCGGGTCTTTCGAGACATAATTCACGAAGCTGATTCCGAAAATGACGACCATCACTGCGATTCAATCCCGCGAAATCCTCGACTCCCGCGGCAACCCCACTGTGGAAGTGGATGTCACCCTCGACTGCGGCATTGTCGGCCGCGCCGCGGTTCCCTCCGGCGCCAGCACCGGCGAACACGAAGCCATCGAACTGCGCGACGGCGACAAGAAACGCTACCTCGGCAAGGGCGTCACCAAGGCCGTCAAGAACGTGGACAGCAAGATCGCCCCGGCCCTGATCGGCACCGACTCGCTCGACCAGTTGACCGTGGACCAGACGATGCTGGACCTCGACGGCACCGAGACCAAGTCCAAGCTCGGCGCCAACGCCATCCTCGCCGTCTCACTCGCCAACGCCAAGGCCGCCGCCGCCGCGCTGGGCCAACCGGTCTTCAAGTACCTCGGCGGACCCAACGCCAAGGTGCTGCCGGTGCCGATGGCCAACGTCATCAACGGCGGCGCGCACTCCGACGCCCCGATCGACTTCCAGGAATTCATGGTGATGCCCCACGGTTTCGCCACCTTCAGCGAAGGCTTGCAGGCCATCACGGAAATCTTCCATGCCCTCAAGTCCGTTCTGAAGAAGAAGGGCCTGAGCACGGCCGTCGGTGACGAAGGTGGCTTCGCCCCGAAACTCGAAAGCGCTGAAGCCGCCCTCGACGCCATCGCTCTCGCGGTGAAGGACGCCGGCTACAAGCTCGGCAAGGAGATCTATTTGGCCCTCGACGTCGCCAGCTCCGAGTTCTACACCGGCAACGAAACCTACGTGTTCAAGAAGAGCTCGGGTCAGAAGCTTACCGGCGACGAACTCGTCGATTTCTACGTCAAGCTCTGCAAGGACTACCCGATCGTCTCCATCGAAGACGGCTGCGCCGAAGGCGACTGGAAGACTTGGAAGAAGCTCACCGAGAAGCTCGGCAGCACGACTCAGTTGGTCGGCGACGATCTCTTCGTCACCAACGTGAAGTTCCTTCAGAAGGGCATCGAGACCGGCACGGCCAACTCGATCCTGGTGAAGGTGAATCAGATTGGTTCGCTCACCGAGACACTGGACGCGGTTCGCCTCGCCCAGACGAATGCCTACACCGCCGTGTTGTCGCACCGCTCGGGTGAAACCGAAGATGCCACCATCGCCGACATCGCGGTGGCCACGAACTGCGGTCAGATCAAGACCGGTTCCCTCAGCCGCACTGACCGGACCGCCAAGTACAATCAGCTCCTGCGCATCGAGCAGTTGCTCGGCAAGAACGCCGTGTACGCCGGCCGCAGCGCGCTGCCCAAAGGCCGCCAGTAAACGGTCGGGCCCTGCCCGTTCCACGTTCTGATTTCAACCCCGGGAGCGATCCGCTCCCGGGGTTTTTGTTTTCCGGAGGGAACGCCACCGCCCCTCCTCTGCTTTACCGCTTTACCCACCCCGACAGATCTTCAGATTCGCCGAAGTCATGAACAGATCGGAAACCCTGATTCGAACCCTCCTGCCTTTGATTCTTCGTTGGAGTCGCTTCGGGTGTCGCGGAGGCCGGGCGGTGTGGCTGTTAACGGGCTTCATTGCTTTGGCCCAACCCGACAACGACTCGTTTGCGGAGCGATTCGTCCTCCAGGGTAACTTCCTCACGTTCTCCGGATTTACTTTGGGCGCGGAACTGGATCCGGCGGAAGCGACCCGGTTGCAAGTTCCGGCGGGAAGTGGAAAGGGAGCGGTCTGGTGGCAGTGGACGGCACCGGCTTCAGGCAGGTTGAAACTCTCAAACCCCGCTTACAACGGAGGCTGGGGAAAACGCTTCTTCTTCCGACTGATCGCCTTCGAAGGAAAGACCTGGGATTCCCTCAGCTTGGCTGCGGAATTCAGCTCCAAAGAATCCATGGAGTTCTGGGTGAACGAAGGGGTCACCTATTGCTTCGCTATCATTGGACCTTCGCGGCCCGAGTCCGTCTGGGATTTCACCCTCAACCTGGCGTTGCCGATGGCTCCGGCCAACGATTCCCCGGAGTCACCCCAGGAGTTGGTCGGGGATTATCTCACCGCGGCGGGGACAACCCAATTCGCGAATCCCGATTCTGAGCTCCAGCCAAGCGTGTGGTGGACGTGGACTGCTCCGCGATCTGGTCAGGCGTTCCTCAAACTTCTCCCCTCGGATTCGACCGTCCGCTTCAAGGTTTGGAAACGCAGCACGTATCCGGCCGGGCCGGCCGTAGCATCCCAAATTCGCCTGAAGGATGACGCCACTCCAACGCTCTGGCCCACCCGGACCACTTGGTCAGCCGAGGCAGGTGAAATCTACCTCCTCTCGGCGATTCAGGACACCACCACAACCCCGGGGACGTTCTCCTTTGAACTGTTGCTGTCGGAGTTCGGTTTGCGAGCCGATCAACCGTCCGTGCACGCCACCGATACGGTCGAGCTTCAACTGTTGGCGCCTACAAATTGGATCGGAGAGCGACACTTCACTCTGCACGATAGTGCGGCGCCCAGTCTCACCAATACGATCTCGGGTTTCCCGTGGGCGTGGTCCAATGCCGTTCTTGGCACCCACCGCTTGGAAGCGGTTACCGTGGACTCTCTGGGCCGCCGTTGGCCCGCCACGAATTCAGTAGCGATTGGTGTCTTCGATCTACAGTCCACCCCCACCAATGACTGGTTCGCCCAACGGACCGTCTTGACCACGGGCACGAATATTCTTTTATCCCTCGACTCCGCGAGCGCGGAACCCGGCGAACCTGGAAACGCCGATCACTCTGTTTGGTTCGAGTGGAAGGTGCCTACCGACGGCCGCCTGCAAATCTCCCGTTTCCCCTCCTCTCCATCGCCTCAGATCGACGCTTATGTGGGTTCATCCTTGGGCGACCTGCGACCCCTCGTTGGAAATTCGCTCACCAATGGCGGAATTCTCGACCTCGTCTTCCCCGCCACCGCGAATCAACCGGTCCTGATCCGATTTTCCAGTCCCACCAATCATTATCGCTCGATCTCCCTGAGCATTGTGGGCGGACCAATTCCACCGAATGATGCCTGGACCAATCGGACCATTCTTCCCTCTGGGAGTTTCCAAGTCGAAGGAAGTACTGGCTTGGCCAGCGTTGAGGCCCTGGATTCCGGGTTGGACTCACGAACGGTGTGGTTCGAGTGGACTCCTCCCGCAGAGGGAATTCTGGAACTCCCTAGCGCTCCCAGTGAAGGCAACAGAACGCTGTTATTCGCCGGTCCGGGATTTCCCAAGTCCGTTCTTCGCCCGCTGGAATTTGGCAGTCGGCTGCAATTCTTGGTTCATCCCACCACCAACTATTTTCTTGGTGTCCTGGGTCAGGGGTATTCCAGGTTCCCAGCCACGGGCGGTAGCTTTGCGTTCGCCGGAGTCTTCCACCCCCGACATTCCCACGATCGACTCACCAATGCCCATGTGCTTGCGGGAATCGATATCGAACTGGCGGGAAGTTGGGCCGGCGCACTCTACGGCTACGCAACCTCCTTGCTGAACCCGTTTGATCGATACATCTGGTACGACTGGACGGCACCGGAATCTGGACAGGTCTGCTTGGCCTTCGAAACGCCCCATCCCACTTCAGTTGGCGTATTTCCACCCGGCGGTGATGGCAGCTACATCGCTACTCAACAACAAGCGGGCCAGTGGGCTTTCACCGCCGTCGCGGGCAGCCGCTACCTGATCGCGATCGGTAGCTCATACCAAACACCCGACCTTTTCCGCGGCCGTCTCCAACGGCTCACGTCGCCGGAAAACGATCTATTCGAATTCAGCAAATCCATTCAAGGAACTCAGGCCCGACTCCGCGGAACATTTTTCTCGGGAGGCCGAGAGCCCGGCGAACCGGCTTTCCCACCGATCGCGAATTCCAACGCCTCCGTCTGGTGGACCTGGACCGCTCCCCATTCGGGTTGGGTTTCCCTGCGGCATTCCGCTCAGGTGGGTCTCCGGGTGTTTACCGGAACAGACGTGAGGCAGTTAGCCCCGGTTCCCACCGAGGGACCAGAGCCCTTCGAATTCGAGCAGGAGACACGATTTGAAGTTGAAACCGGAATTTCATACCGAATCGCGGCGTACGGCTCGAATCTCCAACCTTTCCTGTTCGACGTAGATCTCAATCTTTCCACCTTTCGCGTAGCCCGGCCCGATGACCAAGCCGTTTTCAACTGGGGTGACCCCATCGAAGTCCAAGCCGCTGTCCCCGATCCGGTGGTGGATGGAGTGTTAAGCGGACCGGTACACGTGGTGCCCGGGAACTTTCCCAGCCTCGATTTATTCAACGAATTCGGCACGATTCCCGGTCCGCCTGGCAGTGGCCTCATCCACCAATTCTCCCCGCCCTCCGTGACCTTCCGACTCTGGGCCACCAACACGGAAGGTTCGCTGCGCTACACGCCTCCAGTCCGCATCGAGGTTCGGGCCGCCCACGATGCCTTCGCCCGGGCGAAAGTGCTGACCGGGACTAATTGGACGGAAACTCTTTCTCTGACCGGCGCCACCTTCGAACCCGGCGAACCCTTCACCCAGGAGCCGAATCAAGGATCTGTTTGGGTCCAATGGCGGGCTCCCCATACCGGACACGCCCTGCTTTCACTTTTCGGAAACTCGGCCTCCGTCAAAGCGTACCAAGGAACCACCTGGGGTACTCTACAGGAAGTCCCGGCTGCTCTTTTTCCAGTCAACCGGGGAACCGAGTACCGCTTTCAAATCATCAGCACCGCGCCAAATGCCTCGGCCGAACTGCGCCTCGAGTCGTATCCCTATCGCGTGGAAGTCGTGGGCCCGGGCATTCCCCGACGAAGTGAGCTGGCCTTTGAGTTGGTCACGGACATTCCGGCTAGCGAGATCGCCTCGGTCGAATACGTAACCTCCTACTTCGTGTCGCCGCCGGCCTACTTTCCCCCTTACCGGGTATCCGCCGCCAACACCGAGTTCCAAGCCGGCCCCCAATGGGTCCGTCCCCTCATTGAGTTCAAAAACGGGACGGTCTGGGAGATTCCCAGCAGCTTTACCCACAGCTGGCGTCCCGACAATGACGACCTCGCCGACGCCTTCCGGATGGATTCGTTCTGGTGGGGTTGGGTGGGCACTGGAGGCGCGACCCTGGAACCTGGAGAGCCCGCTACCGCGAACGGCCAAGGGTCCATTTGGTGGACCTTCGAAGCGCCGGAGGATGGCTATCTGAGCGTCTCCACCGGACACGCCAATCTCGCATTCGAAATCTTCTCCAACCCCGACAAGACCGGTTGGGCGAGGGCTATCCGGCTGGGACCACCCGCGCGGTCCCAAATCGTGGAGGTCCGCAAGCAGCAACGAATCCAGATTCGTTTGCTCGCGCCTCCCGGTGTTTTTGATGTCGAGCTCCGCTTCTCCCACGTCAGCACGAACACCATCGCGGAATCCGCCCCGGAACTGCCACCCAACGGCTCCGTGGCGGCGGGGTTTGGTCCCAGCCAGGGGCAATACCTGCACTGGTGGTTTCAACCGGAGCGTTCCGGACATCTGATCTTCGAGCCGGACTTTGGAGTCAGAGGTAACTTCCGGTGGCACGCTCTGAAAAATGGTGTCGATACTGGCGTTCCACTCTTCCAGGAATCACAGCAGGCGGTTCAGGCGGGCCAGCGGTATCTTTTGAAGATGTGGCTGGCGCCTCCCGATATTGGAACGGTGAACGGCCGTTTCCGCATCGTGGAACCGCGCCAAAATTACTCCTTCACCCGGCGTCTCACTCTGCCTCCGGAAGGTGTGAACGACTACTTCGTGACCAGTCCGTTTGCGAGCAATCTCCAGGAACCGGGTCTCGATCCTGGGGCTGATCTCACCCGCCTTCGGTCCTTTTGGTTCTCCTGGACCAGCCCGGTGCGCCAGTGGGTTGACCTCAGTGCCAGTGCCGTTGCCACGCTTGGGGTGTTCGAAGGGTCCGCTCTAGACAACCTCCGGGTTCTCCATCTCTCCAACGAGTCCTACCTCAGCTTTCTGGCTCAAGCTGGCCAGACCTACCAGATTCTGGTGCGCGTCTACAGTCTGCCCGGCTACAATCCCACAGGTCAGTTGATCCCGGTCTATCTCGGTGCCCTCGCACCTCCCGCCAACGACGATTTTTCCCAGCGAACTCCGATTCCTGGTTCCTCCGCCGTCCTGACTGTCGCCAATCAGAATGCCACCCGTGAAGCCTTCGAACCGTGGCATCAAGGCCGTCTCTCCTTGGCCACATCCTGGTGGACGTGGACCGCTCCCTCCTCGGGCCAGCTGAAACTTCAGTTTCGCGGCCGATCCCCCCAGAACTGGATCACGCTCTACCAAGGAAACTCTCTCGATACGCTCACCGAACTCCCCTCCGTTCCCCTCGTCCCCTCCCGCCCCGGCGGTTGGTGGTCGGTTCAAGCGGATGAGGTTTACCAACTCGCCATCGCCAGCGACTACCATATGCCTAGTTCGGAACTCCTCTTTGAGTTCCTTCCCGACCCCGGCCCGCTGCAAGTCCACGTCGTGAATGATGAGCTCGAACTGACTTGGCCGCCGGATTTGGCGGCCGGCGTACTGGAGTCCTCGACCGGCTTCGCCACTGGTGATTGGGAAGAGATTCCGACCGGCGGTGCTACGACCCTCCGTCTTCCGATCTCCACTGCGGCCACCCGCTTCTTCCGCCTGCGGCTGCCGTAGGGACGCGGATGCACCCGGAGCTACCGGAGGGCTTCCAGTCGGTAGAAACGGACGGGAGGAACCTCGGGAGAAATATCCCGCCATTCCGCCCGACCGGTGCCGCCCAAACGGACCGACTCCACCGGGAACCAAGTCTCCAAGTCCTCGGAGGCCTGAACCACCACGACTTCTCCCGGCGCCCCGGCGAGCGTGAGTTGGGGCACGTTGTCCCAGGTTGCCTGCAGGATGGCCGGTGGCGGCACCACTGGCGCTTGCAGCGATAACCGGACCACTCCCGTCTCTCCACCCGCTCCGCCCACCTGAATCTGATACACCTCGCCGGCCTGCGCCGTAAACTGAACAGCGCTGGAGAGCAGTATCCCCAGTTGTGCATCAGACGGTTCGTCATCACTGCTGGCCACAGTACTCAATTGAATCAGGGCCGTGCCGCGAAAGACGGACAGTTGAGTGTCAAACTGACTTCCGGTCGTCCTGACCGTGACCTCTCCAGAGGCGGGCGCCCGCCAAGTCCACCACAGCGTGGCACCGGTGGATGACCCAATGGGTCGAGGTTCGTCCACCTCCAGGGATGCCCCGGTGCTGATGACGTAATCGACCAAACTGGAGCCGACCAGGGCACGGCGGTTTACAAAGTCATCATTTTTCGGTGGCTGAACCGGCTCCAGGACGAACTCAAATCGACTCCGCGGGCTGTCCGGAACCTCCATGGCCAAGTAATAGGTGGCTCCAGCTTCCGCAAGAAACGTGAGCTCGGGAGCCGGACCGGTGGCTTCGCCGTTGCTCTTCAGCCGAGTCAATCCCAAGAGAGATTCACCCGCATAAACCGCCATGGCCGGAATCGTCCAATCGTTTATCGGGTCCTCAATCCGCCACCGCATGGTGGTCGTATGGGGTGATGTCCACCTCCACCAGCGCGACGTCTGCGCGACGGAACCGAAATGACCGGGCTCCCCGGGTTCGGCCGTTGCTCCCATCCCCGCCACCCAGGAGGTGGGCGCCGAACCGGTCAGTAGCTGCGCCTGGGCGAAGTTGTCGTTCGCCGGGGTCGGCAGCTGATACAACTGCACGGCAAACTTGAAGGCATCCAGCGAGAGGGTGTCCACCGCCAGCTGGAGTTTTTCTCCCGCTCGCGCTTCGAACCAACCGAATCCTCCGTCGGGAGAAACGTGTCGCGGAACGACTGTGAGTTTGGACAGATCGGTCCCGCGATAGATCCCCAGCGACAAGTCGAGACCCCGGCTCCACAGCGCGGACACCCACCAGCGACCAGACTTCGGGACCGTCCATTCCCACCAAAGTGAACCTCGGCCCAACACACCTCCGTGAATGGGTTCACCCACTTCCCGTGTCGCCGCGGAGTTGTCCCCGGCCAATACCGGTGCCGAGCCCGCGATCGCGGTGCGGGCGACAAACGAATCATTGGCACCAAGGTCCGACAACAGGGTCAGCGTTAAGCCAAACTCCAACTCCTTGGGGAACCACCCGAAGTCTGACCTCTGGGCGAAAATTCGGACCCACCACGTTTCGCCCGCAGTAACAGGGGCACTCCAGCGACCCAAGGCCCCATCGGACTGCACCGGCAGGAACAGTCCGTCCGGGGTCAGCGCAATGACCTCCAAACCGGTAAAAACCTCGCCGTTTTCTTCGAGGGGAGTTCGCCCAATGACCACCCGACCCGACTCCGGCGCGGTCCACTGCACCCAGCGGCTGTCTCCGCGGCGGACGATTCCTTCATACGAAGGTGAAACCCCCACCAACTCCCGGGCGGTATCGGCACTTGTGTTCTCGGCTCCAGGATCAATCGCGAACTGCAAAAAGTACTGCAAGTACGCATCCGGTCGGGAGCCGTCGATCGCCGGATAAACGGCAATCTGATACGTCGTTCCAGCTTCCGCATAAAACGTCGCCACGCCGGAATCGCCAGTCGCCCTCACCAACACCAAATCACGCAACTGATCGCCCCGGAAAACCGCCGCCGTCAGCGCCGGGACCGTCTGCCAAACGCCCAGTGGGAACTCGGGTTGATCACCAGGTGTCAGATCATAGTAGCCCGATCGCGGGGCTCTCCAGGACCACCACAAGGAAGGTGAGGCTCCGCCCACCGTCGGTTCGCCTGCTTCCCGAGAGGAGTTCTCTGCTCGAACCTGAACGCGGGGACGCTCTCCTGTGAGGCGCAGACGATCCACAAACTGATCGTTCGTCGGGACCGGCAACGCTTCAAACTCAAGCGCCGCCGCCGGAAACCATTCGTCGGCTCCATAGACACCGATCAGATACGTTTGCCCCGCCTGCGCCAGGAAGTCGGGTCGACCATTGGGTGCGGAACTCGCCACCAAGAACGGGGTCGGACCTTCCAACCACACCGCCCAGTTGAAAGGGGCTCGGATCTGGTTTCGAATCATTGCGCGGAGGTCCCGGGGTGCGGTCCACCGCCACCACCGATCCACCCCTGGGAACGGCGCAGCCAAATCCGCCGTTCGCGTCGCCCCCAGCAAGGAACCGGAAAGCACCGCCGATTCGCCCGAAACCAGAGCAGCGGTGGCCCAAGTGTCGCCGGCCACCGCCAGGGCCAAGTCCAGGACGATTCCCCCCTCTTCCGCCGGCGAATCCGGACTACCGTCTCCCGAGATCCAGTAGGCCGCACCCGCGACGGCCGAAAACTCCAATTCCCGGGTGAACGGATCCCCCGGCGTCCGCTCCGCCACTTCCGGTAACGAAACGAAAGCGCCCTCGGCCGTCAACGTCCACACCCCCATCCGGGGCGTCGAGGGGCTAGCCTCCAAGCCCGCAGGCAAGGAGGCGAGCGGAACCAAAGGCGAGCCACTGACCGTGCGCATCCGGAGTCGGGCGCGCCCCGCGTCGGGAGCGATCCAGAGCCACCAAATGGACCGGGTGGCCGGTTGCGACGCAGCGTCCACTTCCCCGGGAGCAGCCGTCGCCGCTCGATGACTGGCAGCCACAGAGACCGCGAACCCTTCCAGCAGGGTCGCCCGATCCCAGTCATCATTCACCGGCGGTAGACCATCAGGAATCGTAGTCACCGAAAGCGTGAACAAGCTGTCGCGGCCCCCGATGGAGTCGATTACCAGTGGATACTCGACGCCGGGTTCAACGTGAAAGCGGATGACGTTCGACGTGTTCGTTCCTTGGCGGTACATGACCGTTCGGAGTTCACCGGAAGGCGTGCGTCGGAACTGCTCCAGATAAACCGGCGTGGAGCCGACCACGCTCACCTCGACCACCGCCGCTTCCGTGGGACGAATTGTCCACCACCGGGTATGGCCCGAGAGACCGATCCCGTTGAGCCGTTCGCCAGGTTCCGCAGTGGCGGCATGGGTCTGACTTTCCACCGAAGCGGCGCTGCCCAATTCCGTGCGACCGGCAAACGAGTCATTCTGCCAGGGCTCATCGAGCCAGAGACGCAGCGGACCCACGCCCAATCCGGCGACCAAGATCTGAAGTTTCTCCCCGGCGGTCACCAGCAGGGCCCCGGGCCGATAGTGGGAGTTACCGACGGCCAGCAGAGACAGACCGCCGTCGTTCCCCATCCGGTAGACGGCCACATCATTTCCCTGAATCTCATAGTTCAATTTTCCCGAAGCCGGCGCGGTCCATTCCCACCAAATGCTAGACACCGGCCGCCAGGCAAACGGCAACACCGGATCACTGGGATCGCGGGTCGCCCGTGTCAGATCGCAGGCGAGGATCCGATCTCTTTCATTAATTCGAAAGCGGGCGGCAAAGAGATCATTTTCCGGAGGGGCAAAGGGCTTCAGCGTGATTTGACAGGGTGTCGGAGACAAAACCGCTCCGCTAGTTCCCCCGCTGAGGGCGAGGTGATACTCGTGGCCCGCCTGGACTTCCCAATCGAACCCCCCGGCGGCAAACACGGGCGACATCCGATACTGGAGTCGCTCCGGCGAATCGCCCTCGAAGACGGCCGCCTGGAGCAAGAGATTGGTCGAGTTTCCCAGAAGTCGGAAGGAAGCCACTCCGGAACTCGGCGCGATCCAGGAATACCACAGGGATCCAGGCAAGGACTCGGGCTCACCCGGCTCCCGCGATCCCAACAGCTGGGGAATCGTCCACTCGGGAGTTGCGCCCGGGAGCATCGTTCGGTTGGCGAAGCGATCGTTCGCCGGCAGGTAGCCCAGCAAGAAGGGCGAAGGTTCATACGGGTACGTGAGAAACTCCGGAATGTCCGACCACACCAGCGCCAGCTGATACCGGGTGCCCGCCACCGCTTCGAACATGCTCCACCCGTCCGTTGTTTCGGTCTTGGCCACCGGGATCAAGGAAGCCAGTGAATCGCCTCGGAAGATCTCCAGGCGCGCGCCGCCGAACACGGTGACCATCCCTGACGCGGGGGCCGTCCATTCCCACCAAGTCCCATAGCCGCGAACCGAAGCGGGACCGGATGGATCTGTCGGCCCCGGCATCAGCGCCGGCCAGACACCGGACGCGCCGTTTAGCCGCCGGCGATCCGCGAAGCGATACGCGGGGTCCGCCGGAAGTAGTTTCAGATCGAACTGAAAACTTCCCAACGCCTGCCACCCAGAATGCACAACTCCGTAGTGCGGCTCCCCGGCCACAACCGGAAGAATTCCCGTCTGAACAACGCCTCCGACGTAGCTCAGGCTGCCCAGCTGAGTCCCCCGAAACAGACTCAAATTGAAGAGCCCTTCATTCGTCCCTCGGGGAATGGTCACAAAACCCGAGCTGGGGGGAGTCCAGGTAAACCAGACCGAAGAGGCGCCCTCCAACCAGGGGGCCGCCGCAACATTGGTCTCACCGGTTGCTCCCACATTGTGGCCCCGCAGGGAAACCGAGTCACCCGTCAACCGGGTGGCGGAAGCGAACAGGTCATTGGTTTGACGTGGATAAAAACGCACGACCAATTCCCCGTCCACAAACTGCCGACGATCAAAGAGAGCCGAGCCCACGGCGACTTGCAGTGTCTCGTCCGCCTCTACCGGAAGAATCAATTCAAGCGATTCTGCATACTCAGAGATTCCGGAACGAACCTGAGCCTTGGTAATCAGGGCATCGATACGGGTTCCCTGAAAGACTCGAAGCTCCCGAGTCGCCACGTTTCTCCAATCCACCGGCGTGTGCACGAGGCGAAGAAATCCCGGCCCCGGGGCCGTCCAGGTCCACCAAACCGAGCCTTGAATGCCCGCTCCCCAATTGGGTTCGCCGACTTCCAAGGATGACCCTCCTAAGTCGCTCGGAACCTGTTCCGAGACCAACAATCGACGTCGGAAAGCAAACTGGTCATGGGCCGCTCCCGACGAGTACTCAAGATCTCGGCGAACCATGATTCCCTGCGAATCCGTTAGGACAACAGCCAACCGAACCCACGAATCCGCCCACTTTCGGACGTCCAGTCTCCACGGAAACTGAGTTGAGGTCGCCTCGGGAACTTGTCCCGGCTCAATCATGCCCGTCAGAGGATCCACGAGAAATACATCTGCCCGACGCCCGTTCGCGTCCTCAGTATCCACCTCGATCTGCACCGTTCCGTCGCTCCCCCGTACGACCTGAAATCCGGGAGACACCATCGGCACGGCAGCTCCCCGAAAAGCGGCGACCACTGAGGCGCGTTCATCAATCGTTCGCACATTGTTCGCCTGCCCCGGTACTCCCAATGGCTCCCGGTACACTTGAACCGAGGGATTCGAGAACGCCGGCAGGGTGTCACCTCCGGCCATCAGGGTGGACATTCCATTAGTCCGCCGATAGGCATGGGAATCGGGATATAGTCCCGGCTGCACGACTCGATTACCGGGCTCGGCGTCCACCGCCAACGGTCCGCAGCCCAACATGCGTCCGATGATCCGCGCAAACTCCCGAGGGCTCAGTTCCGTGGTGACGGCAAAGGCATTCGAAGAACCCACGGCCAACGGCGCAAAGGTGCCGATCGGACCCCACGTCGTTCGGTGCAACAGGACGACCAAATCCGCGGCCGATCGGTCCCGGATCTCATGGGCCTCATCCAGATATCCGTCGTTGGCATTCACCAATCGTTGGTGCGTGTACTCCAGCGATTCGCCGAACATGAACAGCGATTTGGGCCAATAGGCCAGTCGTCCAGTGTGAACCAGCTGCACCCGAGTCCGCGACCCACTGTTCAGGAGGATCTGGTTGGCACCATCGACCAACAACTGGGCCTGCCCTGGCCCGCCTTCAGGGTCCGTCGGCCAGATCGGAAAAGTGGATAAGACGGCAACGTCCACCACCTGAATCGGCTCGTCTCCGACCGTCCGAGTCCAAGTCAAAGATATCGAGGACAGCCACAGGATGAGATACAGTCGGAGGGCTGGAATCCAACGGTCTGAGTTCGCGGATTTCACAAAGCCGGACCCTGACAACGTCACAGCCGCAATGCAAACAGGAGGAAGCCCGAATTCCCGCTTTGCCAATTTACCCACCCCGACAGATCTTCAAATTCGCCGAAGTCATGAACAGATCAGCCAACCCTGGCCGCACCTCAAATCCTCGAAGGCGGGCTCTCCCGATCAGTCGCATTAACCCGGTTCTTTTCCTGCTGACCGTCGCGATGGTCTTCGCCGGTTGCGAGAAGTCCGCGGCTCCGGAAACAGTCGGCGAGCCTGATTCGCCCAGGATTTCCGAACTCGCCGTTACGTACACCAACTTGGTTCTAATGACGCAGGAAGAGGTTTTTGTTAATCCGGAGCTGGCTAGGTTGTGCCGGGGAATTTATCAGGAGGAGGTCGAAGCAGCTCGGACCCAATTCGGTCCGCACGCCAATACCAGCATTCGGGTTTTCATGAACCCACCCGCCGCGGATGCCCTGAAGAGCAACCTGATCCCCTATCCCGTGGGATCCGTGATCGTGAAGCAGAAGATGTCGCTGGGGTATCAACGGAGTGACGGAACTGACGTCGGTGCTGGAACGGCGGGAGTCGGCGGGATGGTGAAACGCCGCCCCGGATACGATCCCACGCACGGCGACTGGGAATACTTCTATGAGGAAGGGAAAGGACCCCTGGAAAGCGGACGCCTTTCCACCTGCGTGACCTGCCATTCCTCAGCCCGGGACCGCGACCACGTGTTCGGAACCTGGAGACACCGATCTTCACCCTGAGTCACCCGTGGCAATTCCTCGAACTGAGTGCTGCGTTCTGAACGCCGGGCCAGGCGCCTGGGCTTTCGAGCCCCTGGCTAATCAGCTCGCTGTTAGTCGATGGTTTTCTGATGGCCGGCGTGTATCGGGGTCTGCGCCGACAGGATCCCAGTCACTGGTGGCAAGGGGCCTCTCGGAAAACGTGGCTCTCCGCCGCGGCGGTGATTTTCTTCTTCAGTATCGCCGGACTGGCACTTCAAGTCGCCGTTCCCGAGGCCCATTCCATCGGAGCGGTCGTCCGACATTGGTGAAAGTCTCGGACGAGCGACCGGCCGTCCCCTACCTGTGGTCTGCCAAACCAAACCACGGATCGTTGATTCCCTCGGGTACCCCCGAACTCACTTCGGCAGCCAAGGCTTGATCAACTCCAACTCGGCGCCCTTTAGCTTGGAGGTGTCGACCTTCTGGGCCATCAATCGCGCAGCTTCCCGTTGCTGATTGGCGCCCAGGATCGCCGCGTACACGGCAATCCAGCGCGGTTCCTGGGTCTCCCAATCGGTCTTGACGCTCTCGATCAAGGTCAACGCCTCGGCATTGTTCCCCGCCTTGAGTTGCCCCAAGGCCATCACCAATGGATACAACTGTTCGTCGGGTGCCTTCTTGGCGCGGCGAGCCAGCGTCGCCCGGACCTCCGGCGTGCTCTCTCCAATCAGAAAACTGGCGTAGGCTGCGCCCAGATACAGGCTGTCATCTTGAGGCATGAAGGCCGAGAGCTTCTTGAGCGTGTCACGGATGGTGAAGATGTCGTCCTGAGGCCCGACCAACCGCATGATTTGTCGTCCGGCGGGAACTGTCAGAGGGGGGTATTGCATGAGCCGCTGGTAGGCGGCCACCGCCGCCATCGGCTGGCCCATTTTTTCGGCATAGGCGGCAATCGCGAGAACCTTGCGATAGTCATTTCCCGCCGCCGCCAGCGCGCTGTCAAAATGGGTGCGAACGAGGAAATTCTTGTTCTGCTTCTCGGCCGCCAACGCATTCAAGCAATGCTGCAGGTACGGCTCCACCGGCGGATCCTGCATCTGGAGATACGGCAGGACCTCGTTGACGCGGTCGGCCAGAATCAGCGCTTCAAGACGGGCGGTCAGGAGCGGCGGATTGCCCAGCACGCGTTCCTCAGTGAGCAGATCGGGTATGCGCATCACTTCGCCATTGTCCCGCAACCAGGTGGCATACCGCAGCAACTCCTGCGTGTTGGTGGTGCCCTGTATGAGGCCGACGATTTCCTCAATGATTTTGGGGCGATCCCCAGGTTCCAACCGCAGACGCAAGTTGGCCATCTCAGTTTGGGAGTTGGTCCGCTCGGCCAGAGCCTTGAGCAACAGCTGAGTCTCACCTCGGGGTAGATCCGGCATTCGGGCCAGGGCATCTACGGCTTCATTCCGTTGCGGAGACTTACCCACTGCCAACGCCATTAACAACCGCTGCGCCCGGTCGCGATACCCCGGATCCTGCGAACCCGCCAGCAACATGCCCAAGGTCAATTCCGCCTCCGGCTTGGTCGGCTCCTTCTGCAGCCATTCTCCCGCCACCATGATGGCTTTGTCCGGATCCCCCAACGCTTGAAAGTGACGTACCATCAGCCGCAGGAACGCCGGATCCGTCCGATTGGTTTTGAAGATGTTCGCTATCTCCGCACCCGACAAATCGACACGATTGAAGTCCAACGCCATTTGGATGTAGTCCAACCGATCCTGCCACGTGGCCGCTCCGCTGCGAACGAGCGCCTGCATGGTAATCAGGCCGTTGGCGCTGCCCGACTTGGCGTTCAAGCGACTGGAGATGCGCAGGACCTTCGGATGCGTTGGGGCCAGGCCCGACGCGGTGCGCAGCATCTTCGCCGCCTCGGCATACTTGCCTTTATCAGCCAATGCCTGGGCGTCTTCTATCAGCATGACCGCCCGCTTTTCCTTAATCCGTTTATACGCCGGACGCCCCACGAACCAGCCCACCACCCCCAGGATCACCAACCCGACCACGAGGTAGGCAAACCGATGGGACGTCCCCGGCCCCCGCTGACGCACGCGGGCCTTGAAGAGAGCGGTATCGGAAGAGGGAGTCGGTTCCATAAGCGTTCAGGCGAGATTCACTATTGCAGCTCGAATTGAAATTGGCCACTGCGGAGACCTACCGTCAGCCGGGCGGAGCGGCGACGGAATCACAGTCGCTCCCCACCCCGTTCCAACGAATCACCGACACCGAAGCTCCCTGGGGCAAGGTCTGCCGCGGGGGAACGTCCACCAGTCCGTCGGCGAGCGCGAGTGAACCCAACCGATGAGACGCCTGCACTCCCGCCAGCGAAACCCGCCCGGCTTCCGTCCGCACCCGGACAAAATGCCGCCGCCGATCTCCGTTGATCAACGGTTCCGCCAGCAGGGCCGGAGTCCAGGGAGGCAGGACCGAGCTTCGCCCTGCCAGTCGCCGCACCGCCGGAAGGACCAACAGCACCGCCGTCACAAAGGCCGAGACCGGATTCCCCGGGAGCCCGGTTAAAAGCCGCCCCGACCGCATTCCCCAGAAGAACGGCTTGCCCGGCTTGAGCGCGACTTCCCCGTCAAAAATGGTCCCACCTAACCGGCGGCCGATCGATCGAACCAAATCCGGTTCCCCCACCGAGGCGCCCCCTGAAGTCACCAGCAGGTCCACCCGCGCCCACGCCGGATCAAGCGCGGCCGCCAAGGCATCCTCCCGGTCTGGAACCGCCGGCATTACTTCCACTTCAACCCCCTCGGCGAGCAACAACTCCCGCAGCATGAGGCTATTGCTTTCGTAAATCTGACCCGGCTTCAGAGGTTGTCCCGGAATCACCAATTCACTCCCGGTGACTAGAATGCCAACCCGGGGACGTCGGCTCACCCGCACCGTCGAAACCCCCGCCGCCGCCAGCAAACCCAGCTTGGCGGGTCCAAGACGTCCCCCCACGGCCAGTAAAGGTCGACCCAACGCCACATCTTCGCCCCGAAACCGCACGCTCTCCCAGGGTTTGACGCCTTCAAGTATGGTCACCTCGCCCGTCGGCGGGGTCACCAGTTCCGTGTCCTCCTGCATCACCACGGCATCGGCTCCGGGCGGCAACGGAGCTCCGGTGAACACCCGAACGGTCTGACCCGGCCCCAGGATCCCGGAAAAGGTTTCCCCGGGAGCGACTCGACCAATGACCTGCAGGCGAACCGGAGTGGATCGGGTATCGGCCGCGCGCACCGCGTAGCCATCCATGGCGACAGTATCCACAGGTGGGATCGCGGTGGTGGAACTGGGAGCTGACGCCAGGACACGACCGGCCGCATGGTTGAGAATGACCTCCTCGGAATCGAGGGGTTGAAGCGCCGAGAGCAACTCCGCGCGAACTTCCTCCAGCGCCCGCATGAAGAATCAAGCGGCGCCGCCGCCGCCTTTGGTGACCGAACTCACGATGGGCACGGTTGGCACTGAATCGCCAGCCGCCTTCTTGGCCGCGACCGCCGTAATCCGTTCCTCGCTGGCAATGAAGAAGTGCCGCAAGCGGACGCGCCACATCACCGTGAAGCCCACTGCCAGGGCCGCAAACAAGGCGCTCAAAAACAACTGACCGCCCTTGTCCATCAACGACAGCGTGATCGAGAGCAAACCCGTCACAATCGCCACCGCATACAGCGTCCAAGCCGCCTGCCGGTGGCTCAAGCCCATGGCCAGTAGACGATGGTGCACATGGTTTTTATCCGCCTGGAAAATCGAGACGTTGCGCCGCCAGCGGTGATACATGACCCGGGTCGTGTCGAACAACGGAAGGGCGAAGAGCAGCAGCGGAACGGTGAGCAGGGAACTAGCCCCTTGCACGCCTTGGGACCGGTCATTGAACAGGGAAATGATGGCGATGCACGACAACAGCATGCCAATCGTCAACGAACCTGAATCGCCGAGGAAGATGCGGGCCGGCGCGTGGTTGTGGGGCAAAAACCCGAGGCAGGCCCCGGCCAGGGCGAGGTTGAGCAGCGAAACGATGACGTTGTGGGACAGAATGTTGATCACCGCCAGCGAAAGGGCCATGCAGGCCGTGACCCCGGCCACCAAGCCGTCAATGCCATCCAACAAGTTCACCGCATTGGTCACGCCAACAATCCAAAGTACCGTAAACGGGAGGCTCAGCAGATCGAGTCCGATGGGTTCGCCAAATGGATTCATGATCGCGTCGATCCTGAATCCGCCGAACCACAGCCCCGTAGCGATCGCCACCTGGGCCAGAAACTTCTTGGAGGCATCGGCGCCCTTCATGTCGTCGTAGACCCCGAGAGCCAACATGGCGAGCGAGCCCAGGAGGAGCGGAATGAACAAATTCGCGACGTTGCGAAACTCATCGGCAATGGAGTTTTGCAACAAGGGCACGGCCGCCAGGGAAAGCAGGAAGCCCAGGTAAACGGCCACTCCACCCAAGCGCGGCATGGCATGGGAGTGAACCTTGCGCTCGTTGGGCAGATCCACCGCCCCAACCTTGAAAGCCAGCCAACCCGCCACCGGGGTCAGCCAAAAGGCCGCCAAGGCGGACATGACCAGGATTCCCAGGTAGGTGTTGTATCTCATGCCGGCAGCGCGCCCGGTAGGCGCAGCGAAGAAAACAGATTCCAGTAACGTTGGACCATGACCGAACTCGAGAATTCCGTATCAGACCGGACCCGACCGGCTTCGCCCAGTTGGCGTTGTAAGGATGGAGAGACCACGAGTCGATTCAGCGCCGCCGCAAGTGCCAGCGAATCGCTGGGGGGAACTACCAAGCCGTTCAAACCGTCGGCGCAGACGTATGGCACGCCCGATCGAAGGTTACAAGCTACGATCGGTTTACCGCACGCCATCGCCTCGACCTGCACCAACCCAAAGGCTTCGTTGGGGGTCACCGAGGGAAACACAAAAATGTCACAGGCATTGAAGTAGGCCGGAAGATCCGCATCCGCGACGTCCCCACAAAACCGCACCCGGTCCGTCACGCCCACCTGTGCCGCGGTTTCTCTCAATTCCGCTTCCAAGGGTCCCGTGCCCACCAACCACAACTCCGCCCCGGGAACCTCCCGCAAGGCCTCGATGGCGAACCTTTGCCCCTTGTAACCGACTAAACGGCCTACATTTAGGAGAATGGTTCGCCCCTGCGCCTGCGCTCGCAGTTCTGCGACCTTACTCATACCAAGGTCGGAAAGCCGGAATCGTTCCAACTCCAATCCAAACGGAATCACCACCACTTTGTGTCGGAATTCCGGAAGCCAGGGCGAGTATTCCAGATGATGCGGCGTCGCCACGACAATGCGATCTGCCCGACGCAACAGCGCTCGTTGCAACGGCAGATACGCCCGCAGGACGGCCTTTTGCCGAACAATATCGCTGTGCCAACTCAGCACCACCGGGATTTTCCGCGGGGCCAGCACCACGGCCAGATCCGCCAACGGATTGGGAAAATGCGCGTGAATGAGGTCCGCCCGCCAGTTCCACGCCGCCACCGGATACGCCGGACAAGCCGAAGTGCTGAACACTTCCCCGAAGCTCGGTAACCGATGAACCCGCACTCCCGCCACCGTCTCATGCAACGTCCGCCAGCGAACTCCCGGACTCTTGGGTCCGTTGGCCACCACGCACTCCACCGTGCCGCCCAACCGAACAAATCCTTCCGACCACAGACGCAGGAGCGTCTCGATACCACCACGCTCCGGAGGATAAAACTTTCCCAGTTCCAGAATCTTCACGTTACCCCCTCCGGCCATCCTGACACCGCCCACCGACTATGCGCCCGTTCGATGGCGTCCGCCGGCCGATCCCACCGAAACGCCGTCCGCGCATAGGCCGCACAGGTTTCCCGCTCGGGCAACCGCAGGGATCCGTCCAGCACCCGACCCAGAATCACGGCAAGCGACTCGACATCGCCGGGTTCGAACATGAGGTCGGGATTGAGCGGCTGGACCAGTTCCGGATTGGCCCCGGCCCGGGAAGCGAGAACGGGAGTTCCACACGCCAGGGCTTCCGCCGTGGCCAAACCAAACCCTTCCAAATCCAAGGAAGGCATGATGACGCAATCCGCCGCCGCATACCACCGGGGCAGTTCGTCTTCGGAAACAAACCCGAGCAGTTGGGCCCGCTCGGACAATCCGGCGGCATTGATCCGCGCCTGCAATTCCTCCCGCTGAGCCCCCTTCCCCGCAATGGCCAGTCGGGCCCGGGGATGGGCCTTCGCCACCCGGGCGAACGCTTCGACCAACTGCAGCAACCCCATCCGGGGGTCCAGGCGTCGCACCGCCAGGAACAGAAAATCATTGGGCGCCAATTGACGTTGAGTCCGTACTCCCGCGCGATCGGCCGCCGGCTGGAATCGCACGAGATCGGCGCCACCACCAATGACTTCGGTTTCGGGGGACAGTCCGCGATGCCATTCCGCGAGGCGTTTCCGGGAATATTCGCTGGCGACGAACACCAGTTTGGCCGCGGCCACCGACTGGCGTTCCACTCGATGCATGACCCGGCAGGCCACTTCATCGACCACCCGGCGCAGAAGACCTCGGGGACGGGCTTGCAGGGAAAACCGATGCTCCAACGCCCACGGTCCCTGCAGCACCATCACAAACGGCAGATCCCGCAGCGCCGGGCTGAGATAAGCGTGATGAGAGAACAAGAGGGTTGGGGTGCGCTCCGCGAGCAGAGTGCGCAGGACTTGCCGGGTGCCGTCATTGGCCGAATTCCAGCGGGCGCGGAACCCGGATCCGGTTCGGGCGATCCGATGCAAGTGGACGCCCGACCGAAGTTCCTGCGCCGGCAGGGTTTCTCCGGGATTGGGAAACACCGCATGAACCTCGTGCCCGCGCCGCGCCAGCAATTCCGCCACCTCAGTGGCATACCGATAGCCCCCGCCGTCGAGATCAGGAGTGTAGCCGAGGGTTAGGAAAACAAACCGCATCGAGAGGATCCGCCACCGTGCGGACCCGGGTTGCTAACAAACCGAACGGGTGGGCGGCAATGCGGATGTTGTCCCGCCGGAAACGATTTTCCCGGAGTCGGATGCTTGAGTCGATTCCGCCGCCCTTTCACACTGAGCCCATGTTCGCCGTGCTGACTCGTCGCCGTGAATTGCTTTCCTCCCGCCTCGTCGCGCTGGCCCTGGGACTTTTGACCGTCAGTCCGGGCCTGGCGCAGGATAGTTTCGCCGGGGCCGCCACCCCTATCGAGACCCTCAAGGTGGCCAAGGATTTTAAGGTGGAACTGCTCCACACCGTGCCCAAGGACCAGCAAGGCTCGTGGGTCGCGCTGTGCGCCGATCCCAAAGGTCGCCTGATCGTATCCGACCAGTACGGATCCCTCTATCGCCTGACGCCGCCGCCGCTGGGCACCACCACCGGACTGAAAATTGAGAAGATCGACCTTCCCATCGGCCAAGCGCAGGGCCTGCTCTACGCCTTCGACAGCCTGTATGTGATGGTCGCCAACGAGGCGTACCAGGGCCGCGGACTGTATCGCGTTCGCGACACCAACGGCGATGACCAGTTCGACGACGTCAAACTGCTCCGCAAATTGGAAGGCGGCGGCGAGCACGGACCCCACGCCATTGTGCTCACGCCGGACAAAAAGGGCCTCTTCATCGTGGTGGGAAACCAAACCAAGATCACCGCCCTGAACGGATCCCGGGTGCCGCCGAATTGGAGCGAAGATTTGCTCCTGCCGCGCCTCTGGGATGGCAATGGCTTCATGAAGGGTGTGCTCGGACCCGGCGGCTGGGTCGCGAAGACGGATCCCGATGCCCAAAACTGGGAACTGCACACCGTCGGCTTCCGCAATCAGTACGATGCCGCCGTTCACAAGGACGGGGACCTGTTCACTTTCGACGCCGACATGGAGTGGGACATGAACACCCCGTGGTACCGGCCAACGCGCGTCTGTTTTGTCGCGAGCGGTGCTGATTTCGGCTGGCGTTCTGGTGGGTCCAAATGGCCCAGCTACTACCCGGACACCCTGCCCCCGGTCGTGGATATCGGCCCGGGATCCCCCACCGGCGTCACGTTCGGCTACGGCGCCAAGTTCCCGGCGAAGTACCAGAATGCCTATTACGCTGCGGATTGGAGTTACGGCAAACTGTACGCCGTCCACATCGAACCGGATGGCGCCGGCTACAAAGGAGTCGCCGAGGAATTCATCACCGGACAACCGCTGCCGCTCACCGAAGTCATCATCCACCCGCAGGATGGTGCCATGTACTTCACCATCGGCGGGCGCAAGACGCAGTCGGCTCTCTACCGGGTGACCTACGTGGGCAAAGAATCCACGGCTCCCTCCACCCAGAAGCTGGCCGGCGGTTCCGCCCGGGAACTGCGCCGCAAATTGGAGAGTTTCCACGGACATCAGGATCCCAAGGCGGTCAAAGCGGCCTGGCCCTTCCTCAGCCACAAAGATCGCTACCTCAATACCGCCGCCCGGGTGGCCTTGGAATGGCAGCCGGCTGAATCCTGGCGGGACCAGGCTCTGGCCGAAAAGAATCCCACCGGGGCCATCAACGCCCTGATCGCTCTGATTCGCGTCAGCGCCCGTGACGAGTTTCATCGCAAGCCGACGGCAGACCCGGTTCCCGACCCAACGCTGCAACCGGCAATCCTGGCGTCCCTCGACCGGCTGAAGTGGGACTCGCTCTCCGAGTTCCAAAAGCTGGGAGTCTTGCGAACCTATGGCTTGGCCTTCATCCGACTGGGACGTCCCGAGGAAGCCACCCGGCAACGCTTGGGCACGCTATTCGAAAGCCGATTCCCCACCACGTCACAGCCGCTCAATCTCCAACTGGGCGAACTGATGGTTTATCTGGCTTCACCCAACGCCGCGACCGAACTCGTGGCTGCCCTGCAGAAAGCGCCGAGCCAGGAAGAGCAGCTCGCCTACGCCAAAATGCTCCGCGTGCTGCGCACCGGTTGGACCCCGGCTCTGCGCGAAGCGTACTTCAGCTGGTTTCTGAAGGCGGCCAACTTCCGCGGCGGCGCCAGTCTGTCGGGCTTCCTGCGGGACATGAAGAACGACGCCATCGCCACGCTGAGCGACTCCGAGAAAGCGTCCCTCCAAGCGCTCCTCGACACCAAGCCGCCGAAACGTTCCGCCCTCGACAACCTGTTGGCCGATCGCAAACAGGTGAAGGAATGGACGCTGACGGATTTGCGGCCTGCGTTGAACGACGGTCTGCGCCGACGCAATTACGAACGCGGTCGCGAACTCTTCGGCGCCGTCGGTTGCTACAACTGCCATCGGTTTGCCACGGAAGGCGGTGCCGTCGGACCCGATCTCACCGGCGTCTCCGGACGCTTCAGTCCGCCCGACCTGCTCGAGTCCCTCATCGATCCGAGCAAGGAAATCAGCGATCAGTACCAAGCCATCCTCGTCACCAAGAAGGACGGCGAGACCGTCATCGGCCGGGTCGCGAATCTGAATGACGAGACCCTGATGATCGCCACGGACATGACTGATCCCAACGCCTTCGCGAACGTGAAGCGCACGGACGTGGAATCGATCGAACCCTCCAAAATTTCGCCGATGCCCGAGGGATTGCTCAACACGCTCCAGCAGGAGGAGATCCTGGATCTGATGGCCTTCCTCCTGTCCGGCGGCAACCGCGACGCCAAGTACTTCAAGTAAGCCCGCTGTGGTAGGTCGAAGCTTCCGCTGAGCCGTTCACGCCGTGACGAGCCATGCGGCGTAGCCGCCGACGGAAGGAGGCGCCATTCAGTCTCGTGACGCGTTGATCGGAAACCGACGCGTGGGGTTTTCCAGACCAGTCAGCGCCTCGTTCCCTCGGCGTCTACTCTTCCTCCGCGGGAGACATTCCCTTACGCCAATGATGGTAGGGCGAAGCTTCCGCTGAGCCGCTCACGTCAGAAGTAGTCACGCGTCGTTTCGCCATTACGCGAACGGCTCCGCAGAGCGTCGCCCTACCATCCTTCCCCAGTTCCGGGCTCAGGGAACCAACGGCGCGTGCCACAGGCCCAGCTGACCCCGCGGAATCCACAGCCCGGACTCCGCTGACACCGCCACGTGAGTCCAGTCGAAGCTTAATCCGCAGGGCCGTTCCGCCGTCGCCGCCTTCCGCAGGATTTCCGGATCCGCATCCACATAGAGCTGGAACTCGCTGCCGGCACTGACCACCAGTCCCGCCTCGGACTCGTTCAAGCCTTCCGCCGGCGCCGACAACGGAATCGTCCCGTACCGTTCGAACGTTCCCGCGACACTCACCGCCCAGACTTCGAGCGCCGAAGCCGCGTTGGTGGACGCCCGACCCAGGAACACCTGCCCGTCCGACGTCACCAGGAACGGCGCCGGCTGAAGTTCCGGCAGCGGCAAGGCCCCGACCCAACTGGCCTGAAGCCCATCGTACGCGAGCGCATGAACGAATGATCCCGTCGTGGACTCATCCACCGGACCGCCCTGGGCGTAGACCAGCGAACCCGCATGGGAAACCCCCTCCAATCGACCCGGCAAGGCGACCGGAGTCCGCACCACGGGTTCCGTCAGATCCGCGAAGTCCAGCACGTCGAGCGCGTAGTCATGTTCATAGATACTGAAATCCGGTCCCGGCGCGGGAAGTCCAGCCTTCACGAGGCGGGAGGTTCGATGGCTCAGGAACACCTTGCCGTCCGCGACAAACGCCCGACTAAAGCTGTTCCATTGGTTCGTCCCCCCCAACTGCACCTGAGACGCCCAGACCGGCAACTCCGGTGCGCTGACGTCGAAGGCCAGAAAGTTTCGCGTCTCCTGCCACCACCACGGCCCCCACCAGATCAAACCGGGAACCGCAAGGTCGGTCACGCGCGGCAAGGCGACTCCCGGACCAAATGTCACCAGCCCTCCGCCCGAGACTCGCAACGAAGTCCAATCCATCCATCCACTTGTGCCCGGCGCTTCCGTCCAAACCACCTGCGAATCCCCCACCCACAGCGGCACCATCGGCGCGGCAATGAAGTTGGTCGGCGAGTCCCAGCTCTGTCGTCCACGCACCTGGATCTGATCTCCAGCAAACTCCACCACACTGAGTTGCACGGCGCCCGGCACCCGACGAGGCACCCAGGTGGTGTACGTGTGCACGTTGGTCACGAGTACCGGCGGCTGGGCCACCCACTCCCACCACTCCACCAGGTTCGTTTGCCAACTGTCCGGTTCCGGCACGAACTCCGGACGAATCCACGTCAGGCGATAGACACTGGGCGTCGGATCCAGGGGCGATGGTGGGCGCACCTTTTCCGTGGTGGTGGAAACGAGATTGGTGGCTTGCGGACGCGGTACTTCGCGCGACTGCACGACCACATTGGTGAGAGAACGCTGTCCGTCTTCTTCATGGATGAAAATGTTGGTGATGACTCGGGTGACGAGCGGAGGTGGACTCAGCACCACTTCCACACGGGTGCGGCGCTCGCGAATCGGCGGACGCCCCTCCTCAGAAACCAGCACGTTGGTGATCGTGACCAAGTCGGATGTCCAAATGCTGGCCCGACCCTGCAGAACCACCAAATGATCCTCCCGCAGATCTGCTCCCAAGAGCGGCAGTGACTCCAAGGCCAGGGTCACCCGTGCCCGTTCGGGTTCCGCCGCGGTTGCCAGAGCGACCTCGAGCGCTTGACCCGCCGGCTGCCGCAATTGCACCAACTGCCCCCCGCGCACAAACACCCGGTCCACCTGCGGTGACAAGGGCAGTTCACCCGTCACTCGGGGTTGATCCCGGTCCGTGGCATCCACCGTCAGCAATTCCTGTGCAGACACCGACACGATGCGCTCATCGATCCAAGTGGCGCGGCGCGCTTGCAAGGCATGATCAACCACGCCACGGGCCTCGAGTCGGCCGGCTTTCAAATCCACGTCAATCAGCTGCACCCCCTGAAACCAACTGCCCGCAGTCCGCCCGGGCAGTTCGCCCTGCCACGGGACCAAGGCCAGACCCAATTCCGGAAATACCTGGAAGGCCTTTTCATCGGCGTTTCCTTCGCTCCAGGACCAACCCGCGCCCAGCAACACCTTGCTCAGGAGCGTGGGCCGATCGGCATCCGCCACATCAAACAACTGAACCGTGGTACGGCTGCCATCCACTCCCAGGGCCAGTAAGCGCGTGTTGTCGGCCAGCGGTTGCAGATACGTCGAGTAACCCGGGATCTGTAGTTCGCCCCGGATCACCGGCTGCGTCGGTTGGCTCAGATCCACAATCCACAGCGGATCCACCACGCGGAACGTCACCACATACGCCCGGTTTCCGGAGAAGCGTGTTCCAAACAGGGTTTCATTGGTCACCAACGTGAGTTGGCCCACCGGTGCCGACTGGGCGAAGTCGCTCAGCGAATAGGTCTCCAAGACGGTCTTCGGCGGCGTCCATTCCCAAGTCAGCAGATTGCCCGTCGGATCCCGTGGATCCGTCACCATCCGGCCCTCCCCATCCACTTGGGAAACGGCCGCCAGCCAGTTCCCTCCGTCCCCGAAAGTTCCCAGTTTGAATTTGTCGAAGACCCGTCCGGCGGTCCGGAAGTAACCCAACTGCTTCACCGTTCCCGCCGGGTCGCTGAGGTCGAACACCAGGACTCCGTGATTGCCCAACAGCGCCCATTCCGCCAGTCGTTCGAATGGAAGCGGAGTTCGACTGCCTGACGCGGCCACGAACAGGAAGCGATCCGTGGCCGACAGCGCCAGCGGATGCACGGGAAGATCCACCACCGGTTGCGGGACCGGTGCCGCGGGATTGGCGAGGTTGAAGGTGCTGATCACCGTACGGCTTTCGTAAGCGACGGGCAGGAGGGTCCCGTCCAGTGCGATCTCGGCGGTTCCCGGAACCCAGTCGTTGCTGGCGACGTACAACACGTCACCCACCAACCGTGTCTCGCGAATCTGCCCCCGCACCGGCAAGCGCAAGGCCAACCGCGGCGTTCCGGCGGTGACCTCGACCAACAGCACTTCGCTGCCCGATCCCGTGCAACCCTGTTGCGCCAACAACGCCAGCCACGTGGAACCCGACGCAGCCGAAGCGGGCAGCCGGTACAATTGCTCGCCCCAAACCGCGAGAGGCAACTGGCCGAGCATCCGAGGTTCGTCCAATAGGGTCAGATCAATCACTTGAAGTCCCCGTTGTTGATTGAAGAAGTACGCCGTCCGGCCCTCGACCTTCCAAATATCCGACTCCACTACCGCCCGGGTTTCACCTCCGGTCACCTGGGAAACGGTTCCATTCGGAGTCGCATCGAAATTCATATTGGCCACGATGCCGCCCACGACTCCGACTCCAGACCCTGCCTTTTGGAGAGACGGGCGAAACGCCTTGCGACCCCGGAAGAAGTTCGCGGGCAGACCCACTTCCTGATCCACCTCATCGCGAACCCGCAGCATTTCCATCCCGTCTCCCAAAGGCAGGGTGAAAGTCAGTTCGGTCGTCACCGACCGGTCGCTCCATTGGACGTCCCGCGGCGTCCACGTGCCGCGCAACAGGCGGCTCCGGCTTTCCAGAGTCAGCCGGCGTTGCCCCGGCGGCACGGCCACGATGACGTGAAGTTCCGTTCCCACGGCGCGCAACGACACAATCTGCGCTGCGGACGGGTCGTCGGCCGTCACTCGAACGAGCCCGACCCCGGCCAACCAGGCCAGCAACAGGAAACCAAAAAGACGGCGCGCGAACGGAACTCGATCCACGACGGGAGTGATGGGATTCATCTGGGGGGACTCAGGGTTTGGCAGCGGGCGGAAGGGCGACCACAGGTCCTCTGGGCGCCGAGAGGGAACCGATGGACTCCACCGGTTCGAGGGTGACCATGAAACTGGGCGCACCTCCACTGGAGGCCGAGGCGGTGAAGGAAATGACAGCGGTGGAACGGTCGGCACTGGCGGCTCCGACCGGCGTGTACACCAGGGAACCATCGGCAGCGGTCGATTGCGACCACACCACAAAGTTCTGTTCGGCCGAGGGCGAATCGTTCACCAGGGCCACCGCCCCCCGACCGGTCTCCGGATCGAAGAAGGCAATGGGCTGACCCTCGTTCAGTGGCAGGTCAGTCGGGGCATCCGTCGCCGCCAAGGTTGCGGAGCCTTCCGCCGGCGGCCCCACCAAGGCACCCCGATTGCCGGCCGCCAGTGCAGCCAAGGCATCGGGAAGTGAGTTCAGGTCCGACGCATGGCGGACGCCTTCCGGGGTATTGGTGTTGGCCAACCGAAACACCTGGAGCCGACTTACCCCCGGCGGCAAAACCACCGGCAAAGGCGACGGTGCTGGTTGTTGCTGAAGCACCCGATTCAGGGCCGCCACCTGCGACGACCACATTCGGTCCCGATCCCGCAGTCGCTGATTTTCCCGCGCCAAGGCCAATTCAGCGGGGGTCGGCTGCGGCGGCGGAGTCGCCACCACCGGCGAGGACCCGTCCCGGGGAGGCGTCGTCACCACGGGAACCGGCAAACGACTCGAAGCGGCAGCGTGAACGTCGACGACGGGTGAGGAAACCGGGTCCCCGGAAGCGACCGAAGGACTCGAGGGAGTTCGTCCGGTCCATTGTACGCCGAGAAATACCCCCGCCGCGAGGCAGGCAGCGGCCGCGAGTACCAGCCGCCCCCAGGTCCAAAACTGTCCGGGAAACCGTTGAATGCGGTCCTCGTCCTCCTTGACCTCGGCCGCAATCCGACCCCAAACGTGCAACGGGGCCGCACGTTTCGGCTGCGCCAGAACCAAGGTGTCCAGGCCTCCCTGCAGGTCGCGAACGAACTCCCGCAACGACGCCTCGTCGGCCAGGCGCGCCGCAAACTGCCGCTGTTCCTCCGCGGTCAGGAGATCCAGCACATACAGGCTGGCGGCCTCCTCCGTCGCGGCGTCGAACGTTCTCACCAGATCACTCATGACGATCCTTCAATTTAGTCCGCAGGGCCATCATCGCCCGGCGCAGACGCGCCTTCACAGTTCCCAACGGCGAACCCGTCACCCGGGCAATCTCCTCCTGCGTACACCCCCGCCAAAAAGCCAGTTCCAGAGCCTCCCGCTGCTCCCCGGGCAACCCCGCCACCGCGTGGGACACCCGCTCGGAGGTCTCTGCCTCACCAACCGGAGGAAACGAGACGTCCGCGTCGGGCAGTCGCGACGCCCGATACTCATCCAATACCGTCGAGAGCCGATTGCGCCGGCGTAGCCGGTCTAGCGCCAGTCCCCGCGCAATCATGACCATCCAGGTGAGCGGACCCGACTTGGCCGGATTGTACTGATCCGCCTTGCGCCACAATTGGATGAAGGTGTCCTGCAACACTTCTTCCGCTTCCCGGTCGTCGCCTAGAATCCGGATCAACAGCGACAGCAATACGCCGCCGCGCCGTCGGTACAGTTCGGCCAAGGCCCCGGCCTGACCCTGCGCCAATTCGGCCAGCAACCGAATGTCCGTACCGTCGTCCGCGGCCGCCTCGGCGCGACGCTCCACCCCGGGGAACGGGATGGGTTCTGACGCCATTCTGGAGGGACTCGACGACACCGGTTTGGCTTCTTATCCGCACCCCGGCCCGTTTTGGATGCAAAAATTTTGGCTCCGCCGTCCGCCGAACTCACCGGTTGGGCAACCACGGGTCGACCAACGCACGTTCCGGCGCGGACAACTCCGCTACCTCCAGACCCTCCGCCAATTCCCGGGCTTCCACTCGGCGTCCCACCCGACCCAACTGCGCCACGCGCACCACCTGCCACAAGACCGGCACCCGCGACCAATCGACGGTCAGCACATCCAATTCTTTCGCGGCCAAATCCGGATCGTTCTGGCGCAGGGCCACCAGGGCACGGACTACCGCCAACTGGTTGGTGTCGCCCGCTTTGGCCCCGGAGCGGGAAAGCAAACTCTGCGTCCGGGTTAGGTCCTGGTTCAACAAGGCATCGTAGAGGGCATAGGTGATGCGTTGCGCATGGGAGATGGCGCCGAGTTGATCGAGACGTCTCAAGGCATCCCGAGTGGCGGACAAGTTCCGGGAGATCGACGCCAGTCTCAACACCTCCGCAGCGGCCCGGGGCGCCACCCGGGGATCCCCTAGAAGCGGTCGCCAGGCATCGAGAGCCACCTGGGTGTACCCGCGGACTTCGGCCAACCGAGCGATGGACAGCAGCATGGCGCGATCGGTGTCGGCCAAGGTGAGCGCCTGTTGCCAGTGCCCCAGGCTTTCGTTGGTGCGTCCGGCCGCATGCGCCGCGGACGCCCGAAGAATCTGCTGCAACAGTGGCATCTCAGGCGCTTTCGGATTGGCCAGCAAGCTTTCCACTTCGCTCCACCGTTCCAGTTCCCCCAGGGCTCCAGCCCGATTGAGATACAGCCGACTGTCGGTCAAGGCCTGTTCCTCCGGCACCAAGATCAGGACGTCCTGATATTCCCCGAGTTGGCCGAACCAACTCACCGCCGCCAAGAGATTGGACCGACCCTCGGGATTCCACAGCGGCTGGGCCAGGGCCTGCACGCGCGCCACCCGGCCGGAGGGATCACTCAAGTTCTCCAGACCCAAACGAGCCAATCGTTCCTCGAAGGTCGCCTCCGGCCGTTCCGGCAACAATCGCAGGAGCAGGTTCACATCCGCAGCGGGCAGCGGTCGGGAAGACAGCAGCAACTGCACCGCCTTGATACGTTCGGGACTGCTCCCCGCGGCCATGGCCATCAAGCGCTGGCGTCCGCTGGACTGGACATTGGGATCGGGGTGACGCAGTTGCAGATTCGCCAGCAGCCAGAGATTCGTGGTGTTGGCCGGATCCCGATTCAGCGCCTCGTTGGCCAGACGGACTGCGGCGTCTGGATCGCCCCGACGCTGGGCAATTTCCGCCGCCAGCGGCAACACCCCCGGACTGCTGGGGGAATTGGTGATCAACTGGAGCATCAGGGGAACCGCGATATCGAATCGGTCGAGTTCCAGAGCCACCCGGGCATAAGCCAACTGATCCTCCAACGTGAGCGGAGACACCGCGCCAAGTTCCCGCCACAAGTTGAGCGCTTCGGGAAGTCCGCTCCGCGAATAAAAGTGCGCGACTTCCCGCGCCACCGGCGGGTAATTGGGCGCGAGAAAGAAAGCGGATCGCAGCGCGGCGGAAGCGGCATCCAATTTGCCCGCCTGATCAGCCTCCCGGAATTGAATCAGGAACGTCTCCGCGCGCCGCTGTTTGCTCCAGGTCCAGATCGGCTTCGCACCCACAATTCCGGCGACGAGCAGAAGGAGCACCACGACCCCTCCCACCCACACCCAGACCGAGTGGTCCCGAAAGCGGTTGGATTCCACGGCGTCAACGATGAGTAGGCGACGCCATTTTGCAACGCCGAGACCCAACTTCCACGGACTTCGGTCACTCCCACTCGATCGTACCGGGCGGCTTGCTGGTCAGATCCAGAACCACCCGATTGATCCCGCGCACTTCATTGGTGATGCGGGTGGAAATCTTCTCCAGCAAATCGTACGGCAAGCGAACCCAATCCGCCGTCATGCCGTCCTGGGATTCCACCGCCCGAATGGCCACGGTGAAGTCGTACGTACGCTCGTCTCCCTGCACACCCACGCTGCGCACTGGCAGGAGCACGGCAAAGGTCTGCCACGTCTTGTAGTACAATCCGGCATCCTTCATTTCCGCGACCACGATGCTGTCGGCCAGACGAAGGATATCGAGCTTCTGCGCCGTGATTTCTCCCAGGCACCGCACCGCGAGGCCAGGTCCCGGGAAGGGCTGCCGATAAACAATCTCCTTCGGCAATCCCAGCTCAAGACCCAACTGACGCACCTCGTCCTTGAAGAGGCAGCGCAGCGGTTCCACCAAGGCGAACTTCATCCGCTTGGGCAGTCCGCCCACGTTGTGGTGAGACTTGATCATGTGCGCCGGATTTCCGGCGATCGGCACTGACTCAATGACGTCGGGGTAGAGTGTTCCCTGGGCGAGGAACTTGGCCTTGCCCGCCCGTTTGGTGGCCTTCTCGAACACGTCGATGAAGGTTTTGCCGATGATCTTCCGCTTACGTTCCGGGTCCGTGACGCCCTTGAGCGGCTTGAGAAAGGCCCGGGTGGCCTCCTCGTATTGCAGGTGAATCTTGAAATGCTTCTCGAACACATCACGAACCACCTCCGCCTCCCGGGCCCGGAGCAGACCGTTGTTCACGAAGATACAGGTGAGTTGGGGACCAATCGCTTTGTGCAACAGCGCGGCCGCCACACTGGAATCGACCCCACCGCTCAGCCCGAGAATGACCCGTTCGGAGCCCACCTGCGCCCGGATCTGTTCCACCGATTGCTCGATGTAATTCCGCATCGTCCAGTTGCTGCCACAGCCGCAAATTTGGTGAACGAAGTTGGCCAGGATCTCCTTGCCCCGGGGCGTGTGAACCACTTCGGGATGGAACTGAATACCGAAGAGTTTGCGCGCCGGATGCTCGATGGCCGCGTAGTCGGAATTCTCCGTGGTCCCCACCACCACGAAGTCCTTGGGCAGCCGGGTCAGTTTATCGCCGTGGCTGTTCCACACCTGCAAGGACTCGGGAAGCCCGGCGAAGAGCGCGCAGGCGGGATCGGCCACGGTCAGGGTGCCCTTGCCGTACTCGCGTTTCTGACCCCGCTCGACCTTGCCGCCAAGGAACTGGGCGAAGACCTGCACGCCGTAGCAGATTCCCAGGACCGGCACGCCGAGCTTGAAAATGGCCTTGTCCGGCAGAGGCGCACCGGGTGTGTAGACCGAATTGGGCCCGCCCGAAAGAATGATTCCCTTGGGAGCGAGTTTGGCGATCTCCGCGGCCGGGGTGTCGAAGCGCAAGATCGTGGAGTACACGCTGCACTCACGGATTCGGCGGGCAATGACCTGGGTGTATTGGCTACCGAAGTCGAGGATGACAATCTGCTCGTTCATGTCGTTTGAGCGAAAAGGAAGTGTGTGCCGCCGATGCCCGGCCTTTTCCAGCCATTTTTTGGAGTCCACCGCATTTGGGGGCATTTTGCGGTTGGAAGGGTCTCCCGCCCGGTGGGGCGACGCTCCGCGGAGCCGTTCCCTCGTGGACTCCGGACGCCTCACTCGCCGAGGCGCGAACAGCACGGTGTAACCTCGCCCTACCTATGGAGTGCGGTGGCGCAGCCTGCGTAGCTACCGCTTTTCGTCCCGGCTGCTGACGCGTCGAACCACTCCACACCCTCACCCGCCTTCCATGCGCCCCAAAAGCGGCGGAGGGATTAATCTGGAAAACAGGAAAACAGGAGAAAGACAGAAAGTTGAGTGCGCTCACTTAGGGAATGCGGTCGGCAGCAGACCATGCGTCGGACAAGTCCACATGCCCTCCTGCCACTCACGCGCCCCAAAGCGCCAGAGGGCTGGCGCAGTCCAAACGCTCCGCGCCTTCCTTGCCGCTTGCCGCTTCCCGCTTGCCGCTTCCCGCTTCCCGCTTTGCCTCTCAGCTCTCAGCTTCCCTAGCCTCTATCGTTGGCCTTGGCCCGACCCATAAACCCGCCGCCGCTCCCGGAACAAGGACGTCCCCTCCGTCACTGCCCGATAGAACCTCAGCTCCGGTCCGCCCATCGGCACCGCATACGTCGGGGGCACGGCTCCTACCACCGGACTCCACGGACCCGCCGGGGTCGTTGCCGCTTCCAAGGTGCCCGTGAAGGTGATGATCACCTGCTGTCCGTCGGCCGATTCCGCAATCGTCGCCGTCGGAACCGTCGGGGTCGGCGTAAAGGTCAAAAACACCACGCCATTGGTCTCGCCTCCGCTCATCGCAAATTCTCCCGCGGCGAAACTGAAGTTCATCTCCTCAAAGTAGAACGTATAGGCGTCGTCGAACTCCCACACCGTCCAGGTGTGCGGCGATTCCCAAAACGGATCCCCACTGTCCGGATCGGTCTCGTCGGTGAAGTTCAGATAGACGTCCGTTGTCTTCATCCAGAGCGGTCCCTCAAACCGCATCTGACTCCAGGCGTTGGTCCCGGGATCGGCATTGTCCTTCAACTCCGCCAACGTCCAGAAGTACTCCGTCGACTCGGCGAACACCGTTCGCCCCGCCCAGGTCAGAGTGCCCAATCCGCCACGAACAACTCCGGCCACCTGATTGGTCATCCTGACCGTGTCATTCGGCCCGTTGGTTCCGATCACGCCCCACCCCTCCACTACCGAACCCGAGGTTGCCGTCAATGGCCCGGCGACCCGGCCCCCGTTCAGTCGGGCCGTCGCGCCGGTGCCCGTGAGAACCAAATCGCCGGCCAACACCGCGTTGGTTCCCGTCACGGCAAGCGTGGCGTCCTCGGCCACGACGGCGCTCGGAAGTGTCACTCGGTTATTGAAGACCACGGTGCCTCCCGCCACCGCCAGCGGAGCCGTCCATTGATTGGATCCGGAAAGAACCAAGGTTCCGGAACCAAACGTCGTCAGACTTCCCTGCCACCGCAGCGAACTTCGAATTTCATTGGTGGCGCCATTCACCGCCACAAAAGCCCGCGCGGATCCGAAATCAAGCAGGTCCACTTCGACGGTTCCCGAGTTCAACAGCACGCCCGCCAAATCCCCCTCCGGCGACGAACCCACCTGAATCGCCGAGCCCGGCCCACCGCTGCCCACCGTCTGCTGATTGACCACCAGTGCCCTCACCGCGGCGGTGGTTCCCGCCGCCACAGTCTGGGGCGTGTCCGCGGAGTACCGAACGACCGAGGTGCTCTGATCGAGGGGCAGGACGGCCGAGGACGTTACGGTCGCCAACTGAAAACCCGTGGTCTCGTCGTAGTTCAGGAATTGCAGCGAACCGCCGGCATCGGAATCCCGACCCACGATCGCCGCCGTCATCTGGCCTGCCGTGGTCGCCGGCAGATTGGAACTCGTTCCGTTGACCAGCAGACGTTCCACCGTACCCAACCCCGTCAAACCACCGGCCGGGGCCAGAACCAGGGCGGCCGGGGGCTCGACGAGGAGGTTCGCCGTGGTCCCGTTGGTGTGGCCGCCCACCCGCAGCGTCAGCGACGTATTGGTGCCCCGGTCCCAGCGCAGCACGCCCGCTCCGTTGGTCATCGCCAGGTAGTGGCCCGGGCCGCTGGCCAGTTCAAGGCTCAGGTCCGTGGGAACCTCGTTCCGCGGGGCCACGAGCAATTCGGCGTCGCCGGACAACGTGATCGGTCCCGGTCCGAAGGGCGCCCCATGAAACCAGGAACTCGCCAGGACGCCGTCGGTCACGCGCTGCCATCCGGTGGACAGATTGGTGGTCTGGAACTGCAGGATGCCCTCGCCCGACTTCACGAATCCATAGTCCCCGCGGACCGGCGCCAGCACCTCCAATTCCCCGCCGTTGCTGTTCACGATCTGCGTGGCCGTCAACTCCCACCACTGCGGCGCATAGCCCGGGCTTCCCGTCAGGGCGTTGGTGGAAAGGGTCCAGGAATCCCCACCCCACAAGACCGCCACGGTTCCCGCGTTCGGCCCCAACTCCGAGGTGAGGACCTGGGTGGACTTCAGCGAAGGATCAATATCAGGCAGCGTCCAGTCCGCCGGAACCGGCGCCAGATGGACGGTTTGCGGATTGGACCCGGGAACATTGGGAACGGGCAGGAAGGTGTCGGGAGCCGCGTTGTTCAGGGTCACCGTACCGGCCTGGGGATCGACGGCGAGCAAGGCCAGAACGTGTCCGCCAGTGTTGACGTAATTGGTCGTCTGACCCGGGGTGGCTGGCACGAACCATCCAACGCTGAAGTTAACGACGCTTTGGTTGAAATTGTTGGTCGCCAGCCAGGCCACATCCGGGTTGGGCGAGAACACGCGCACCACCTGGTCCGGGCTGATGCCGCGGGCGTTCAGATAGGTCATGAATCCCGAGTAATACCCATCCTCGTCCGTTCCGCCGGAAGCGGTGGTGCCCATCAATCCCCCGAGAACCCGGTCCAGATTGAGCGCGTCACTGCCTGCCGGATCTCCCAGTTGAGTGAACCCATTTCGGGCGAGCCACAACAGGGACATGGTGGCCGAGGTAGGACCACAGTACGTCTCGCCATCGCCGGGCAGATATTCGCCATAGGGTCCAAAGTCGGTCTGAATCAGCGACGGCGTGTCCGTCACCTTGTCGGTCCATTGGGCGTGAACCGAAACACTGAGCAGCACCAGACACCCCAGCAGTCGCCGGTTGAAGAGGGTTTGCAACATTCCTGAACCTCCCGCCGAATTCGGAACCCGGTCAAGCGCAGTCAGCTGCCGAATCTGCGGTTAAAACCTCCTCTCCCTTGAAGTCGGCAGGCACGCACTAATTAAAGAAAACGCTGCAGCCGAGCTGGCGGCGAAACCTCGCCCTACCCGGAGCGCTCGCGTCTCGCCGGCCAGTTTCCGAAGATGGTAGGAACATAAGAAACACGCCGGCGAGACGCCAGCGCTCCCACTCGACCGCGCCCCCTCGCCGACTCACGGCCGACGACGCGAAACCCATCCGAGTGCCACTGCTCCCAACCCGAGAAGTGCCCAGGTGGCCGGCTCGGGTATGGCGGGCAGCGGACTGAACGATAGATCGTCCAAGATGTGGCTTTGGGCGTCGGGTTGGCCGGGAAGCCTAGGAAAATCCCCGAAGTCATCGTAGCCCCGGCTGCGGAACTCGAAGCGGAGTTCGACGGTCTGGCCCGCGAACGGGCTCACATCCACTGCCAGGTAGCGAAATAAGGGAATCTCCGGATCACCAGTGGGAACATCCGGCAGGGCGACAAGGGAACGGAGTTCTCCTCCCACAAACACCTGCAGATCATCGCCGTGATTAAGGGGTCCTTGGTGGAGAAACTGGAGCGACCGGGCATCCGCCGGAATGTCGCCCGTCTGCCAGAGGACATAGGGATCGTAGACTCCGCCGGTGACCGTCAGGGAAAGGGGCCAGATTCCCAACGAGTAGTTGCCCACCACCGGAACTCGGGCGTTACTGCCAAAATGGCTATCTCGGAAGTCACGATCCAGAAGGCTGGCCCACCCTGAAAAACGCTGACTATAGTTGTAGCCAACAGCGGACTGGTTTTGCGGCCCGGTATTCCAACCAGGGCGTACCCATTCACCGGGCGAACTCGCAAAGGGAGAGCCCGGGATTCGCGGGGGCACCCAATCCGGAAACACCGGAGTATCGAATCCCAAGTTGATGAACGCCGCTGCTAAAACCTCGCTCCCAAGAGCGAAACAACAGGCGACAAGGCTTATCGAATGGCGGATCGAACTCATGGCACGTTGATGAAGGCACTTTGGCTAAGGTTCCAGTAAGAGCCGCTCCCAGTAACCTGCAGGCGGGTGGCTTTAACTTGGTACATCGCTCCTGCCACTGCGCTGCCATCAATGAATGACAGAGATGTGGTGGGGGAACTGTTCAGAAGAATCCAAGGGCCACCCAAGCCCGCAATACTGCGATAGATGTAGTAACCGCAACCCGGGTCCAAAGACGAATTCCAATTTAGGGTCGCGCTGGACCCGACACGGCTTCCTGTCAGGTAGGTTACGGGGCTTACCCGATGAAGCCGCAGAGTGGGATCACCCAAGATACTCTGAAAACGCCCCACGAAATCAATGTATCCTTCGTTGCGCCATCCCC
The DNA here is from genome assembly GCA_017309115.1 of Verrucomicrobiota bacterium. Lineage (GTDB taxonomy): Bacteria > Verrucomicrobiota > Verrucomicrobiia > Limisphaerales > UBA9464 > UBA9464. The sequence goes on from JAFLEF010000035.1 coordinate 48,009, forward strand.
GCTGCATGAGGTTCGCCAGCGGCGCGCCGGCTCCCAGTGGAGAAAAATCCCAAAGCGTTCCTCCCATGGTGGCCAGCCCATGGTTGGGCCAGCCAAGTGAAGCGCGGAGCCAGTTATCACTGATGGTAAACTCACCGAGTGAATTCAGTCTCGCCCAATCTATCGCATACGAAAACCACACGTTTCGAAAGGTGACTGGCACCTCTTGGTTTGGATCGGCAAAACTAGCCGAGGTAAACTTGTCCGCAGTAAACCCATCCCACACATAATCATCATAACCGCCACTAAAATGAACTCCAAGGTCGGCGGGGACCTTGTCTCGCAAATTCGAGCCGGAGAAAAGCGTGGCTCGCGAAGCTCCAAAGGCGGCTCCGGCAAAACTTCGCCCTGCAATAAACCCATTATCGCCCCCTGAACCGGCATAGACTGAGACACGACCAAAGGTGGGAATTTGATGGGCTCGATATCGGAAGTCTTTCGCCAGATACCGCTTGATTAAGTCGACTTCGGTTAAGCCTACAAAGACCGGCAAGCGGGCAAAATCTACCCGCCCAACACCACAATCGGCCGGGCCCGGCAAGAAGTCTAAGTCGAACGTGCCATCGTTCGCCGCATCGGTCCATGGAGCCTTGTTCAAGTATCCGTAAAAGGCATCGCAAACCCAAGCCCCAACGTGGTCACCATGGTTGTCCTGAGCATATGTCCCACTGTAGGGAATCGTGACGTGGCCGATTAGGAAAATGACGTTGGTAGTACCGGCTACACGGTTACTGGCGATCCAGTCAACAATATTGGTCAGATTTGGTCGGTTGGCGGCAAAGGTAAGATCATTATGTCGAGGCGCATCGTATCGCGACACAACAGTCCACCCGTCCCCCACGAGGTTTGTGCGAAGTTGGGCCAGTTCTTGCGTCAAGCTCGGAGCAAGGGTCTCATCCACCAGGAGCAGCACATTTCCTCGTTGATGCTGGGGCGGCATTTCGATACCGGCGACAAGGTGACGCGGGAGGAATTCACCAGGGAACCTCGCTTCATACTCATAAGTAACTCCCTCGGATACATCAGGGTCGATCCATGTCTCCTGGTTTGTGTAGGCCGTAATCGGGCTACTCCAGGTAGTGGAACCCAGCGTTCGTCGCTTAAGCTGAAGAATGGTAGTTGGTTTTAAGACGTGGCTGATTGCTGCTACTGTTTCCGGATTTGCGCCCTGGTAATTTCGTGTAAACTGAATCTGCCGCACACCCGAATTGGTCACGATACTGAGAGTCAACTCTTGGTGGCGGTGGGACTCCACCGCGCCAAGCGGGTAGTTGAAGGTTTCAATACTATCAATCGTACCCTTGGCGGTCAGGGCGCCATCCCGACTAGCCCCGAAATGCATGCCTTCCGCGAGCCCACTGCTTGTCGGCATTTGAGCCGAATTAATTGCAGTGCCATGATTAACATAATAGCCACCGCGCCTCAACTCGGTTTTATATGGCCCATAAATCATCGTAAACTCATGCCAATTTGGCGGATTTGCCCACTGGGAAATAGTCAATTCACTGTCGAACGTAGAGAATGGAAAGTTACCGCCGCCGTTCTGGCTAAACTTGATCCAAAAACGACCAGTAGCGTCGAAGTGCATGAACCAAGCCCACCAGCCTAGAGCAGCGTTGGTGTATTCTCCAACGTCGATCAGCGGAGCATTCCAAGCCGGCGGATTATTGGTCAGACTCCAGTTCGGCTTAAACCACAGCCGGACAGTTCCCTGATCAAGGCGCAAGTTCAGCCGACCGGTCGAATCAGAAACGGGGTATCGGAGGGGGTTGTTGAGTAGATCTGGATGGCTCACCACTGACACCCCATTTCCCACCATCCCAGACGCTGGGGTCTCTGGCCGGGGGCTCAGGACGATAGGTTGCTGACCGCGATCTCCTTGCATCCACGTTCCACCGGCGCCATCCCACCACCAGGCGGCGAGGCGCTTGGGAATCCAACTGGCCTTGTCCTTGGGATTCGCCGAACCGGCGACTTCTTCCCCGTCCATAGCCCCGTCCCCATCGGTATCGGCATTCGTCCAGTTCGTTTCGCCTGCATCCACAACGCCGTCACCATCGCTGTCCTCCACGACGTCCGGCAGTCCGTCCTGGTCCGAGTCGGCCCAGGCGGACCCCGTCACGGCTGGGTAGTGGAAGCCGATGTCAACTTTGGTGGGATCATCGAGACCATCCTTGGTCTGGTCAGGAAGGGTGGTGGCGTGGAACAGCTGGGCCGCATTGGCACTTTGGCTCCCGGCGTTTCGCAAAGCCGCCAGAGTGGTGAGTCCGCCGGTGGAGGGGTAGTAGTAATTCCCCAGCGGCCCGGACTGGTAGACCGCCGCGATCGAAACTTTGTTGAAGGAACCTCCAAACCACGGGGTAGAATCGCTGTAGGCGTTGTAGCCCACAGTCATTCCAGGCGAAAGCCAGCCACTGAACGAAGAGCCATCAAACAGATTCTCTCGAATGGTCCAACCTGAACCGCTCAGCGGCACGCCAACCGTCACGGATCCGCCCAAGAATAGATTGTTGCGGAAGGACAGCGTGCGAGCGTCGGTCGTCAGGGAACTAATGTTCACGCTCGAACGTGAGAAGAAGCAGTTCCGGCAGTTCAGTATTTGGGGAACACTGATGTCGGCAAAGGTCAGTCCGACACCATAGAACTGGCAATCTTGGAGAATGAAACTCGCCACAGGACGGGTATTGACTTCGGAATAAAGACTCCGCCGATTCGCCACGTCCGCATTGGAATCGGCGCGCAGAAAACGGAGATCGATCGAGGGAGCGACGGATGCGCCGGAACTGGGCACTGCCAGAAATGATCGGGTCGGTGGGTTAGGAACTCCCAGGGGCAATTCTTGAACGATAGAGGCCCAAGCGAACCGATTGGGAGAATCGGGCCTCCCACGACTTGTCACCTTTGCACCAGATCCGAGGTTGAACAACGCATTGCCCGTTCCTGCCACGACAACACCATTGGTCAGGTAAACCGTGGCCCCAGTCACCATGGCTCCGCTGCTGAGAAAATGGATCGGCCAATAGTGGTAACCAATCCGGATCTCCGGGGAGGTCAGGGTGGGATCCGGCCCTCCCGACAGACTCAGGTCAAAACTGACTGCGGAAGGCAACAATACGGGTGCCATGACCGTGGACTTCGCCAGTTCGGTCACCATCTCGGTATTCGGCGGTTGCAGACTGGTCGGGCGGGCATCCAACCAACCCCGGACCGTCGGATTCATCAAGTTGAGGTAATGGGCTCCGCTTCCGGCGGTCACAAAGGGGTTGGCGGGCGGAACTCCGGAGTTCAAGAGACTCACTCCGGCGGTATTCACCACGTTGTAGATGAGTGAGTTCGCCAGACTCACCGTGGAGTAGTTGGGACTGTAGATGGATTGCTGAAGGGAACCGAGGGCATTGAAGGTCAGGAACTCGGCGGAGACTTTGGCATAGTACAAATCGCGCCAGGCGGTGCTACCTGGGTTCGTGGAGTAGATCAGGCAATTCTGCACCTCGTAGGTGCTGCTTCCCGTGAAACCCAATTGAAATCGGAACGCTCCGTTGCAGTGCACGAACTGCCCGTGTCGAAGGGTCAGAATACTGTTGGCCGCACTAAAATAGGTGGCTGCTACCCCCACGTCCGCATGGCGGATGCAAAGATTGGTCAGGATCAGCGGACTCGTTCGGCCAGTGCCGTCCAACTCGAGCGCCTTGGTGGCATAGGTTCCAGCGGGAGAGCCGGTCGAACTCGGTAAGGCTTCTCCCACCGAATTGTCGTCATATCCGGTCAGAACTACCGGGCGATACGGGGCTCCGAGCCACGTGATCGCCGTCCCGGCGAGGACCTTGAGGCTGGGCGAATTGGTTTTGGCGTACTTGATCACGGTGCCCGCTCGAAACGTGACACTCGAACTCAGGTTGACCAGACCGGAGACATAGTACGTGGTCAGACTGTCAAACGTCTGATTCGCCGACGAATTGACCAAGGTGTAGTCCAAGACCACGCCCGGAGCCGAAGGGCGGTTTTGCGCTACCCCGGCGCGGGGCGAGGACGTGGCGTTCATCGCCACCAGTCGACCCGCCTCCGTCCGACGCCAACTCGGGGCCACTCCGTTTCTGGAGGGAATCGAAAGCTGGGCGGTTCGCTGAACGTTCCGGATCCGTTGCCGATTCGGCGCGGTCGGCGCAGAGGCTTCGGGCAATTCCCGCAGAAGCGGCTCAAGGTCTCGATAAGCCGTTCGTTCGATGAGGAACTCCCGTCCTTCCCGTTGTTCCCAGCTCTTGCGCACGGGGACTTCCCGGGAATCCCGCTCACCCGGCAGGACAAACGCGCGGCCCCGATCCATCACCATCGGGCCAAAGGTGATTTGGGCATCCACCGCCGACTCCCGCTCTCCCACCGGCACTTCGCGAACCTCGACCGCCGTGGGTCGGCTGCCGAAGAACTCCGTGTAGACCTCGACATCCGTGGTGTCGGGGTTCATTCCATACTGCGCCGGGTCCGGCAGCGGTTCCCTCAGGATCAGGTCGCACTCGAAGCCCGCAGCCGTGTACACCGTCCGCAGATCGGCCGGAACGGAATCCAGCACGTTGGCATACAGCACGGTTCCAGGCTCAATCTGTTCGGCACGCGACGACTGAACTTCCGCCAGTAGAACACTTTCGCCGCTGACGCGATCCGTGAAGGCCAGCAGCGCCGGCGAACTCCGCAAGGTCTGGCCGTCGGCCGGCACCTGGAACCGTCAATTCCGTGGACAGCGCCACCTGATGCGGGCCGCGCGCCGCGACAAACCCATCTGGAACCGCCACAAACTCGGCCACGGTTTCCTGCAACTGGCCCTGCTCATCCCGGTAATGAAGGCCAGTCGCCACTTCGGTGTACCGGTTGGTGACCGATTGAGTCTCCCCGCTCTCGTCAGTCGTGGCGGTCACCCATTCCACCACCCGAAAATCCCCGCCCCGTTCCACCGTCACGGGAGCCGATTCGATCACCCGCGCGGGCTCCTTCGCAGGAGCAACTCCCTGACCTTGAACCAGCAATCCCCACGGAAGGAAGAGGGTCAACAGACGGAGAAGAAGCGAAAGTCCGAATCGGGGGGGGGTAGAGCGAAATTGCAAGCCCATAGTGACTTAAGGATTAAAAATCTGAACCTGAAACTAATTAATATTGGGACGGGTTTAAGGTCAATGAAAACTTCCCGTCAGGTACTTGGAAATTGGAAACGAAACGGTGACGACGTGCTTTGGGCTGCGGTCGTGCCGCGCAGCGGAACTGATGCGTTTCGTTCCGGCTGCTGAGGCGCCAGTGCATCCACAACCCTCACCCGCCATCAACGCGCCCCAAAGCGCCAGAGGGCGGGCGCAGTCCAAACGCTCCGCATTCGCTACACCGCGGGTAATCTCCAGACCTCCAGTCCTATTCACCCGAACGGCTCGGTGGAACCTCGCCCTACCGCTTCCCGCTTCCCGCTTCCCGCTTACCGCTTGCCTCTCAACTCTCAGCTAACTCCCCACACCACCGGCAGTCGCGCCAGGGTGCGAAAGCGATCATGGGGAATCCACGTCAATTCGCGTTCCGGGATGGCCAGTCGCAGGCTGGGAAATCCCTGCACCAGGGCCTGCAGGGCCAATTGCCCCTCCACCCGCGCCAACGTCGCGCCCAGACAGAAATGCTCGCCGCCGCTGAAGGCCAAATGCCGGTTCGGATGTCGCGTGATGTCGAAGCGCTCCGGATCCGGAAACGCCGCCGGATCCCGATTCACCGCCCCAATGATCACCGAAACCACGTCCCCCCGCCGAATCTGTTTCCCACCCACTTCGACGTCCGCCAGCGCCGCCAGCGGATTCGGCGCCTGCGTCGGCGGATCAAATCGCAGTCCCTCCTCCACCGCTGAGGGCACCCACTCCGGATGGCTTCGAAGCCGATCCCACTCCTCCGGATGCCGCAACAGCGCCAGCAGCGTGTTGGCCAGCAGGGCAATTCCCGGTCCGTGACCCGCCGCAAACACCGCGATGAACAAACTGATCAGATCGTCATCACTCATCAGCCCTCCACTGGCCGCCGCCGCCTGCACGAAGCTGGAAACCAAATCATCCTGCGGATCCGCCCGACGCCGGGCGATCAATTCGCGAAAGTACTGGGTGAACTGATCTGCCGCCCGATTCGCTGCGGCGGTTGATTCCGGATCCCGGGCCACTCCCCGACCCGCCACCAGCGGGAAGATCCACTCAACGATCTGGGCCCGCTCAGACTCCGGCACGCCCAACCACATGGCCGCTACCTGCGTGGGATAGGTCCGGGCAAAATCCCCGATTACATCCATCTCCCCCCGCGACCGCAACGCACCCAACTGACGCTCGATGAACTCCTGAACCTGAGGTTGCAGCGCCTGCATCGACTTCGGGGTCAACACTGACGTGATCAGCACCCGCAGCTCGTGGTGGCGCGGATTGTCCGTGAACACCAATTCGTGCCGTTGCATGCGAACGATCGGTTGGTCGCCCAAGCGCGCCTGCACCTGATCCAAAAACGCCTGGCGACTGAATTGATCACTCTTCAACACGACCTCGGCATCGGCATACCGGGTGATCGCCCACAACTTCGCGCCGGGGCACCAGTGCACGGGATCGGTTTCGCGGACGGTGCGATAGATCGGGTAAGGATCGGGCACGCCGGGTAGCGTGGGATTGGCGTCAAACTCGGCCGTCATGGGATCCATTTAATTGGCGAACCCCTGAAGTTGGAACCGAGAACTGACGGGAATGCTGGTTCCGCATCGTTTTGGCTCACAAACCCGCGCGAGCCTTGGGCGAGATCAGCAGGCGCAGACTGTTGAGCACCACAATCACCGTGCTGCCCTCATGGGCCGCCACGCCGGCCCACAGCGGCAGATCGGTCACCAACAGCGTGGTCAGCGCCATGCCAGACATCGTGCCCAGCGAGATCACCAGATTCTGCCGGATGACCGTCCGGGACCGCAGGCTCAGCCGACGCGCGAAGAGAAAATTCTCCAGGCGATCGTTCATGAGCACGACATCCGCCTGTTCCAAGGCGGCATCGGAACCCCGCGCTCCCATGGCGATGCCCACATCCGCCACCGCAATCACCGGCGCGTCGTTCACGCCGTCCCCAATCATCGCCACCCGCTTGCCTTCGTCCCGCAAGGAGCGAACCGCCTCCACCTTTTGCTCGGGCTTCAACTGGAAGCGGACCTCCCCGACCCCGACTTCGGTGGCCATTCGTTGAGCCGACGCTTCCCGGTCGCCAGTCAACATCACCGTGCGCAAACCGGCTTGATGCAGTTCGGCGATGAGGCCGCGGGATTCCGGACGCAACTGGTCGCGCAGCCAGAGCCGGCCGAGCACCCCCGGCCCGTACAGCCACGTTTCGTTGGTGCCCTCCGGCACCGGGGCCAAGCGGTGAATCAAGTCCAAGGAAACGCGGTCCCCGAGAAAAGCCCGGTTGCCGAGACCGAACTCCCCTTGAGGGCCTCGCGCCCGGATTCCCTGGCCGGCCACGGTTTCCGAACCGGTCAGTTCCATCTCGGTGAGACCGCGCCGCCGCGCTTCCCGGGCGATGGACCGCGAAATGGGATGATTGGAGAGCCCGGCCAAACTTCCCGCCGCCGCCAAGACCTCCGCCTCCGTTCCTTCGAAGACCTCGACCTGCGCCAACTGGAGCGCCCCTTCGGTCAACGTCCCGGTCTTGTCCATCGCCACGATGGACACCTCCGCCAGCGTCTCGACCGCCGCCCCACCGCGGAACAGCACGCCATGACGGGCGCCACAAGCAATGGCGGACAGAATGGCCGACGGCACCGACAGCACGAGCGCACACGGCGACAGCACCACCAACAACGTCATGGCCCGATATACCGCGGCTGATTGGTCGGCCGTGCTTTGAAAGGCGGGATGACCTCGAACGAGCCAGTTGAAAAGGAACCAGCCCAGACAAGCGGCAATCACTCCGGCCGTGTAGCGCGTTCCAAACCGATCCGTGAATCGTTGGACCGGAGCCTTCTGCTGTTGCGCCTCTTGAATCAGCCGGATGATCCGTTGCAGCGCGCTGTCTCCCGCCGCCCGCAACACCCGGCCCTCCAGCACTCCCCACAAATTCAGCGTCCCAGCGAACAGCGTGTCGCCGACTCCCTTGTTAACGGACTCGGCTTCACCGGTCAGCGTGGATTCGTCGCAGGCGCTTTCTCCGCGGGTGACCGCGAGGTCCACGGGAACCTGTTCATTGGCCGTCACCCGAATCAGTTGTCCGGGCGCCAGGCTCTCCACCGTCACCTCGCGTTCCTGTCCGTTCTCCAGCAGGCGGGCGGTCTTGGGCGCTCCTTTGAGTAGGGAATTGATCTCGCGTCGGGTGCGTTCGGAGGCGAATTCCTCCATGGCGGCCGACGCCGAGAACAGCACCAACAACAAGGCCCCTTCGCGCCAGGAACCAATGGCCGCCGCCCCAAAGGCCACCAGCAGCATCAGGAATTCGGTGTTGAACTTGAGTTCCCGGACATCCGCCCAGACATGTCGCGCCAGATCCCAGACGCCGCTGCCATAGGCGACCGCAAAGGCGATACGCGCCACTTCCGCTCGAGACCCTTCCAAGCCCCAGCCGACACTGGTCGCCACGAAACAGACCGCCGCCCGCGCCGCCATCGGTCGCCAGTCCACCGATTCGGTGTCCGGCGTGGCGGTCACCGGGTACGACCCCCAGGCAGACGACGGCGATAGTCGGTCGGCGATTCTCCCACCACTTTGCGGAACACCCGGTTGAAATGGGTCAGCGACTGGAAGCCCACCTCAAAGGCCACTTCGCTGATGCGCGTATTCGGATTCAGCAACAGGTTCTTGGCCTTCTCAATCCGCACCCGCGAGACGTAATCCGTGAAATTCAGCCCAGTGGCCTTCTTGAACAGCTTGCAGAAATAGAAGGAGCTGGTGTTGACCGCCTTGGCCACCTGACCCAGCGACAGTTGCTCGTCCTGATGGTCGGCAATGTACTGCTTGGCGCGAACGACTGCCGGCGGTTCGGCATTTCGTTCCTGAACCAGGATTTGATTGCCCACCACCGCCAAATGCTGAGCGAAGATGTTCACCAACCGCACCATCGCGTCGTACTGCTCCTTGCTGAGCACCTTGGTGTGGAACCAAGCCTCCTCCATCCGGGTCAGATCCGTCTTCATGCCCCAGTCCAGGAGCTGACGGGACGTCTTGGCGAACCGTTCGGCATCCGGGCCCGTGCCGACAAACACCTGACCGGTTTGCAAATAACCAATGAGCTGATGACCAAACCGCAACGGGATCGCCGTTTCACTAAAGCCGGCAAAGCAGGTGATCGTCCGGGGATTCGTCCCGGGATTCTCGGCCATTTTCTCCTGCATTTCGAGGCAGGCCGCGCAGGACTTGCTGGTCTTGGCAATGAGCGCGCAGAAGGGGTTCTCGTGCGGTGCCTCCCGCAGGCCCGGCTGCCACGTCTCGACGGGCCGCAGCGACAGGGGCATTCCCGTCGCTTCGCTGAACGCCTTCTGGTAGTCGCCAAAAATGCGCGACTTCGAAAGCTCCTCCAGCAGTTGCTTATTTTCGGCTCCGTTCACTCGCCAACCTTTAGGGATTTGAGCCCGCTTCTGCAAGCTCACTGGCAGCTGCTGATTCGGCCGCTCGTTCGTCATCTCCACCATGGACCAAATGGTACAGGACAGGCACCGCCATCCGGCTGATCAACAGCGAGGCAATCTCACCCGCCATGAGGGAAAGGGCCAAGCCCTGAAATATGGGATCTGCCAGGATCACCGCCGCGCCCACCACCACCGCCATGGCCGTGAGCAACATTGGACGGAACCGCACCGCGCCCGCGTCCACCACCGCCGCGGTGAGCGGGGCCCCTTCCCGCCGGCGTTGTTCGATGAAATCCACCAGGATGATGGAATTCCGCACCACAATGCCCGCGCCCGCCATGAAACCGATCATCGAGGTGGCCGTGAAAAATGCTCCCATCAGACCATGAGCCGGCAGGATTCCCACCAGCGAGAACGGAATGGCCGCCATGACAATCAGGGGCGTCATGAAGGATCGAAACCAGCCCACCATTAGAACGTAAATGAGCACCAGCACTGCCGCGAAGGCGAGGCCCAGGTCCCGGAACACTTCCAACGTGATGTGCCATTCGCCGTCCCACTTGATCGCCGGCTGAGCGTCGGAGAAGGGCATGGAGGCGTTGTAAATCGTCAGGGGTTCTGCGGTCCCCGGAAGAGGAAGGGCGCGCAGCTTTTGATTCATGTCCTGAATGGCATACACCGGACTCTCCACCACGCCTGCCACATCGCCGATGACGTAGGTCACAGGCATCAGATTCTTCCGATGCCGACTCTTGTCGGCCACGGTGTTCTCGACCCGGACCAGTTCCCGAAGCGGCACCAGCGGCGCCTCGGCGGTGGCCGCTCCCGGTTCCGGCAACGCATTGCCATCGCCCGAACGAACCCGTAGAGCGAGCAGTTCCTCCGGCGTGGTCCGTTGGGAGCGCGGGAGTTGCAGGACCAGATTCACGTCCTCCTTTTCGCCGGGGACGTGCAACAAATCCACCGACTCCCCACCCACCGCGATCTTCAAGGTCTGCGAGATGGTCTCGGCGCTGATGCCGTGCAGTGACGCCTTCTCCTTGTCGATCACCAACCGGGTCTTGGGCTGGTCGTCCTCCACATACCAGTCCACATCCACCACGCCGGGGGTCGATCGGAATACGTCCCGTACCTGGCGGGCCAACTGGGAACGGGCGGCTTCGTCGGGGCCATACACTTCGGCGACGAGGGTCTGCAACACGGGCGGTCCGGGCGGAACTTCCGCCACCGCCAACCGGGCCCCGTACTTCTCCGCGATGGCCGCTAACTGCGGACGCACCCGCTTGGCGATGTCATGGCTCTGATCGGAACGCTCGTGCTTGTCGACCAGGTTGATCTGGAGATCGGCGACGTTGGCGCCCTGACGCAGAAAGTAATGCCGCACCAACCCGTTGAAATTGAAGGGTGCCGCCACCCCCACGTAGACCTCGTAGTCGGTCACTTCCGGCTCCCGGGCCACGGCCGCCGCCATCTCGCGCGCGACCTGGGCCGTGCGCTCGAGGGAGCTGCCTTCCGGCAAATTCACGATGACCTGAAACTCCGATTTATTGTCGAAGGGCAGCATCTTCACCTTCACCCAACCCACGCCCACCGTGGCCATCGAACCCAGCAACAGCATGGTGATTCCCGCGAGGAATCCCCACCGCCACGCCGGATGATTCAGCAACGGCCCCATCATCCGCCGATAACCCCGGGTAAAGAAATCCTCCTCACCCACGGCGCCCGCATGATGCTGTTCCAATCGGGCGACGCCGTTGCGCCAGCGCAGCAATCGGATCGAAGCCCACGGGGTCACCACGAAGGCAATCAACAGCGACCACGCCATCGCCGCGCTCGCTCCAATTGGAATGGGCCGCATGTAGGGACCCATCAGCCCGCCCACGAACGCCATGGGCAGGACCGCTCCAATCACCGCAAAGGTCGCCAGAATGGTGGGATTGCCAACTTCTCCCACCGCTTCCACGGCAATCTCCGCCCACGGCCGACCGCGATTGACGGTCAGGTGAAAGTGTCGCACGATATTCTCCACCACCACGATCGCGTCATCGACCAGAATGCCGATGCTGAAAATCAGCGCGAAGAGGGTGATTCGGTTGAGCGTGAAGCCCGCGAGATAGAACACGAGCAGCGTCAGCGCGAGGGTGGAGGGAATGGCCAACGCCACGATGCCCGCCTCCCGCCAGCCCAGGGTGATCCAGATGAGCAGCGTCACACTCACCACCGCCAGCCCCATGTGGAGCAGGAGTTCGTTGGATTTTTCAGCCGCCGTCCGGCCGTAGTGCCGGGTGATCGCCACCCCGACGTCGGCCGGAATGATCGTGCCCTTCAGCAGCTCCACCTTCCGCAAGACTTCCTCAGCGACCGCAATGGCATTGGCTCCAGGTCGCTTCGCCACGGCCAGAGTCACCGCCGCTTCCTCGGCTCCCAATGCCCCCGATTCACCAGCGAACCGCGCGCCCCGACCAAAAAAGACGTAGTTGGAAGGCTCCGCCGCCCCGTCCTCCACGTCCGCGACATCGCGGAGATACACCGGCCGCCCATCCTGCGTTCCCACCACCACCGACTTCACTTCCTCAGCGGTCTGCAGAAAGGCCCCCGTCTCAATCACGATCGCCTGATTTCGCGAGGTGAGTTCTCCGGAATGATACTGCCGGTTCGCCTGCCGCAGCAGCGGGATGATTCCGGCGGCGCTGAGTCCCCGCGACGCCAGACGCGCCGGATCCAACAACACCCGCAGTTCCCGGCGAGCGCCGCCAATCAGGGTGGTCTCCGCCACCAACGGCACCTGCTTGATCGCGTCATCCAACTGCGCCGCCAACCGGCGGAGCGTCAGCGCATCGTAACGCGAACTGTGAAAGGTCAGCGCCAGAATGGGCACGTCGTCGATCGACTTGGGCTTGATCAGCGGGAAAGCCACTCCGTGCGGCAGGCGATCCAAGTTCGCGCGCAACTTCTCGGCGACTTGCAGCAGACTCTTCTCCGGATCCGACCCCACTTGAAAGCGCACAATCACCATCGACTGACCTTCGCGCGACGTGGAGTAGAGGTACTCCACCCCCGGAATCTCCCAGAGTAGCTTCTCCATCGGACGCGTCGCCCGCTCCTCCACTTCCGCCGCCGAGAAACCCGGCATCGCCGCCAACACATCGATCATGGGCACCTTGATCTGCGGCTCCTCCTCGCGGGGAAGCTGGATCAAGGCAAAGGCGCCGAGCAACAACGACGCGACCACGAGCAGGGGCGTCAGCTTGGATTGGATAAACGCGTGAGCCACCCAACCCGCCGGGCCGAGGGACGGCGACGATTCAACCGGAGTGGACGACTTCATGGGGCCTCCACCGGTTGTCCTTCCCGATGCACCAGCGCTCCGTCGATCACGACATATTCACCCGGAGAAATTCCAGACAACACCTCCGCCCGATCTCCCGCGACCTTTCCAGTACGGACGATCCGCAGCAGGGTGCGTCCCTCCTGAACAATCCAGACGTATTCCATCTGACCCCGCCGAGCAATGGCACTGGCGGGAACCTGAGGCACCGGGATGCCCCCGGTGGGCACCGCCACCCGACCAAATTGACCCGCCCGCAACCCAGGCTGCGCGGCTAGGTCCAGTTTGACCCGAAAGGTCCGACTCACGGAATCCGCCACCGGCGCGACTTCACTCACCGTGGCCATCAGCACATTCGTGCGGGAATCCAGCCGAACCGGAAAGCTGCCCCCCATCTCCAAGCGTTCCAGCAGGGCTTCTGGAACATCGGTTTCGAACCGCAACGCCAGAGGATCCTCGATTTCCAACAGCGGCCGACCCGGCGTCGCGAGATCTCCAACGTCGGCCAACTTCCGCGTGATCACTCCCTTGAACGGCGCCAAGACCCGGGTGTGGCCCAAAAACGTTTCTGCCTCGGACACCGACGCCAGGGCCACCCGATGTCGAGCTTCGGTGGCATCGAGATCGGCCTGGGTTACGGCTCCGTCCTTCACCAACTTGGAGATTCGTTCGAGATCCCGGGCCGTTTGTTCGCGAACCGCAATCGCGGAATCCAACCGGGCTTGCGCTTCCCGCGCATCCAAGGTGAGCAACAGTTCGCCGGCATTCACGGTCTGCCCCGGATTCACCCGCAACGTTTCAATCCGTCCGGGAACCTTGGCCTCCACCGCCGCGCGCAACCGCGCCCGGACGGTTCCCACCACTTCCTCGGTCGCCCCGGAGGCCCGAAGTTCAACCGGCGCCACCCGAGCCTTGACCGCCGGCAGCGCTGCCGGCGCGGTGCTTGTCGGGGCGTGCGGACGACATCCCGCGGCCAACAGAGCCAGACCGAGAGCCGCCCCTACCGGACGCAGCCAGAGCCGGACCGGGCGTCCCGGGGACAGAAGGAAAGAAGTTCGTGTCATGGGCTTCAGGGAAACAGAGCAACCTCACCGCCTCGCGGACCACTCGGGGCTCCTCCGTTTCTGCTTTTGCTTTAATGAGTATATGCGCATATATAGACGTGCAAGCCGAAATGTGCTCTCTTGGATGCATGTCGAAACGGTTGCCGATGCCGACGGATGCCGCACTGGAGTTGATCGCCGCCCGCTTCCGGGTCCTGGGCGAGCCCAGCCGGCTCAAGTTGATTCGCGCCCTGGAGTCCGGGGAAAAGCCCGTGAATGAGCTGATGACGGCCACCGGACTCACCCAGGCCAATACCTCCCGTCATCTGCAGACTCTGACCCAGGCGGGAATCCTGGGTCGCCGCCGCGAAGGATTGAACGTCATCTACTTCATTGCCGATTCCTCGATCTTCGAACTCTGTGCGCACGTTTGCGGTTCCATGCAGCGCCAGGCCGTGAATCAGGCCAAGATCATCGGCAGCTGATTCCGCTCCTGGTGGGGGGACAACAAGTCCGGGGTGTTCTTCGGCAATTCTGGTGAAGCCGATTCGGGTGGCGCTGCCTCAGGCTGAACCCAGGAATCGAAACCATGAAGACCACCTCCAAAGCCCCCGCTCCGCAGCGGATCCGTTTTCGACTTCCGTTTCTCCCCGCGCAACGGGTCAATCTGGCTGGCTCCTTTAACAATTGGGATCCCGATCAATTGGCCTTGCTCGACGTCGGCGGCAAACATTGGGAAATCGAGATTCCCCTGCCGGCGGGAACGCATGAATACCGGTTTGTGGTGGATGGCCGGTGGATGACGGATCCCGCCAATCCCCAGACCGTCCCGAATGGATTCGGACACTTTAACTCGGTGATCACTGTTCCTGCATCCCGTTCCCGGAAAGCCAAATCATGAAAACCACTCCCAAGTCGGCCCGGTCTGCCCGGAATGCTACCCGGCCCAAATCCAAAGCCCGCGTGGTGCTCACGGATCAGCAAGGGCGCCGGGTCGCCTCCGCTCCCATCATCGAGCTGGCTCCGGTCCGCTTTCACATCCGACGAATCTTGGTTCCCGTCGATTTTTCCGCCAACTCCCGGGAATCCCTCCGGTATGCCTGCCGTTTTGCCGAACAATTCGGCGCCGAAATCTGCCTGCTGCATGTCATCGAACCGATGATGCTGGGTGGCGATTTCGGCTACACCCCAGTTCCCTCTGGCGACTTGGATGAACAACGGATGGAGAGCGCCCGCCGCGAACTCAAGACCATCGCCGGCGAATTGGGCGCCGGAGTTCCCGTGGAATCCCTGGTGCGCCTAGGCCGAGCTTGGAAGGAAATTACCGAAACCGCCCGCCTCAAACCGGCCGATCTCCTGATTGTCTCCACCCACGGCTACACCGGTTTCAAATACGCCTTACTCGGCAGCGTCGCCGAAAAAATTGTACGCCACTCGCCCTGCCCGGTCCTGGTCGTCCGCCCCGGGGAACACGACTTTCTCTGACGTCAGCGGGGACGGCCCCTACTTTCCTCAGATTTCCGGTGTAAGGGACGCCGGAAACCATCGACCCACTGCGGGGAACCGATCCCCGCTCGATAGCTTTTTCAACGGAACATTCGCCTTCTTGGCCCCGCCAGCTGCGGTCCACGCTGCTGCCCACCTGTCATGAGGTTAGCCATCGGCACTCGCACTCCCTCGACCGACACCTGAGTTGGGCGGAGCGTTGCGGCTGGACGCTGCACTTGGCCTTCTGCGGTCTGTGCCGCCGCTGGCGACGGCAAATCCGGTTCCTCCACCAATTGACCCGCCGGCCGGAAGCCGGTCATCCCCCCTTCTTCCGCCTTCCCCCTGAAGCCCGCCAACGGCTCCTTCGCCGACTTCGCGAAGCCGTTCAACCCCCTCAGTCCGCGGGCCAATCCCATGAACATCGCCAAGACTGACAAGCCAGCCCCGCCAGGAGACACTCGCCCGGACTCCGTCCGCCCCGGCATGACCTCCACTCCGACCCTGGACCCCGAACGTTGGGTCGATGATCACGGTGATTATCTGTTCCACTACGCGCTGTCGCGACTCCGGGATCCCGTGCAGGCGGAGGACTTCGTTCAGGAAGCGCTTCTGGCGGCACTCCGCAGTGCCGACCGCTATCAGGGACGATCCACCGAGCGCACCTGGCTGGCCGGAATCCTGAAGCACAAGATCCTCGATCACTTCCGTAAGTCCGGTCGGGAAACATCGTTCACCGATCTCGAGTTCTACGCCGGCGAAGAGGAAAACACCTTCCGCAACGAACTCTATCCGGAGCACTGGAACCGGGAAATGGCCCCCCAGGAGTGGGCCGACGCTGGCGCCGCGCTGGATCGCGAGGAGTTCTGGCGCGTCTTTCACCGGTGTTCTGGAAAGCTACCCGACCGGGTGGCGCGCGTATTCCTGTTGCGGGAAGTCGACAATGTTTCCAGCGAAGATATCTGCGCCACTCTGGGTATCTCGCCCAACAATCTTTGGGTCATGCTCCACCGGGCCCGCCTCGCTTTGCGGCGATGTTTGGAGGTGAACTGGTTCGGAGCAGATTCCCCATCGGAGGAAGGAAAACCATGAGTGCTCGACCTGGAGGCTGGCGGCGGCGCTGGATACTTCTGCTCGCCTTTCTGACGCCCCCCTGCCGACGCATCGTGGCTCTGGGTTCCCGCGAACTGGATGGCGCGGCGGCTCCGTGGGACCGCTGGCGGATCCGGGTCCATCGCAGCATCTGCACCGGATGTCGTCGCTATCTTCAGCAACTGGAAATCCTCCGCGAAGCCGCCCATGGTTCCACGGATCGCCCCCCACCGACCACCCGGCTCAGTACCGAATCCCGCGACCGACTCAAGCGCCGCCTCCGTTGCGAGCCCGCCAAGAGCTAACCTCATCTGTCCACTACCACCCGGTAGAGCGACGCTCCGCGGAGCCGTTCCCTCGTGGACTCCTGACGCGTCACTCGCCGAGACGCGAACGGCTCGGTGTAACCTCGCCCTACCTTTGGAGTGCGGTAGCGAAGCCCGCGTAGCTACTGCTTTTCGACTCGGCTGCTGACGCGTCGAGTCACTCCAACCCTCACCCGCCTCCCACGCGCCCCAAAGCGCTGGTGCACTCCAAACTCTCGCTTCCCGCTTGCCGCTTACCGCTTACCGGTTTTGCCTCTCAGCTCTCAGCTTCCCCCTACCGATCCACCGCCGGACCAGCCTGTGGCCGGCCGCAGAGGAAATGACGCCAAACCGGCCCTTTCGGTCCAACCCCGGACCAAATCCGACGCAAAATCCACCTGGCATTCCGGCTGCAAAGGACCCGGCGTGAATCGTATGACATCTCGTTTCTTGTCCTCCAAAACCGTCCTCTCCACCGCGCTTTCGCTCGCCGCTTGGGTTCCCGGGTTGGCCTTCGCCGCCACTTATCAAGTCACTGACCTGGGTGCGCTCCCCGGCTACGCCACCAGCACCGCCACCTCGATCAATGAGCGGGGCGACGTCGTCGGCTACTGCTCGCCCACCCGCGAGGACATGAACCAACGCGCCTTTGTCTGGCGTCAGGGTTCGCTCACCGATCTCGGTGCCCTGCCCGGCGGCAACTACAGCCTGCCTACCTCAATCAACGCTCAAGGCGTGATCGTCGGAGACGGCGACACCGGCAATTTCCGGCCCCAAAGCTGGGTCACTCGCGCCGGGGGCCTGTTCCAGTTTTTCCCCAACAACGGCGGCAATACTCACGCGTTGTTCGTGAGCGATTCCGGCTGGATCGGCGGATACTACACCAAGAGCCTCGGCGGCTGGACGTCGTCGTGGAAGGGCGCCATCTGGAGCGCCGATCCCAAGAAGCCCGATCGCTTGCGCGTGATCGACCTGCCCGTGCTGCCCGGCGGAATCAATCGCAAAGCCACCGCCTCCTTTCCCGCCGCGTTCAATCAGAAGGGCCAAGCCGCCGGTTACGCGCAAACCGATGTGATCGGCCAGCACGCCTGTTTCTGGAACAACAACGCCACTCATTCCATTGTCGATCTGGGGGTGTTCCCTGGTGACTCGAGCAGTGTGGCCGAGGCGATCAACGACCACGGTCAGGTCGCCGGCACCAGCCATCCCGCCTTCGGCAGCCGCGCCGTGATTTGGAACAACGATGCCAACCACACAGTTGCGGAACTGGCGCTCCTGCCGGGCGACAACTACGGCGGCGCCTACGCACTCAACAATCTCGGTCACGCTCTCGGCTACAGTGCCTACGGCGTCCCAGGCACCTGGGATATCGGCCCGGCGCAAATCGTGATCTGGCGCGACGGCAGCGTTTTCCCACTTCAATCGCTGGTCGATGCCAACTCCGGATGGGTCATCACCCAGGCTGCCGCCCTGAATCATCAGGGCCAAATCGTCGGTCAAGGCACCCGGAACGGACAGACCCACGCGCTCCTCCTCACTCCGCAGCCCTGAACAACGACCTCGAACGCCGCCCGAACCTGGAATGGTGGCTCCATGGAATCACCCATCTGGCGGTTCCACGAGCCAGCAGGTCCTCGGGTGCGTTCTCTGAACACTTATCTGATTCACCTCTTTGCGTCGCTCCATGAAATCCATCCTTAACGCTCTCACCCTCGCCGCCGCCGTTCTCCTTCCGGTCTCCGCGGCCCAGGCTCAGACGATTATCGACTTCGAGGATCTCGGAACCACCCAGTTCGGCACCCATATGCCGGACGTCTACGAAAACCTCTCCTGGCGGACCAGCGACTGGCACTTTCTCACCTCACCGACGAATCCGTCGAACAACTACCTCGCCCTTTCGGGAACCGCCACGGCCGTGGTGCGCCCGGGCGGTGCAGACTTCTACTTCGAGGGTGCCACGTTCTGGAGCCGGCGCGGACTCGACGCCAATGGCAGCTTCTATTTTATCCTCTATCGAGATGGCGCCACCGTTTACGACGGCCGACTCGATCCGGACGGCCGACGCTTGTTCACCGCCGCTCCCACGGTCCACGTACCCAACTACACCGGCCCGATCGACGGTTGGGCCGTGGTCTTCCGGCAAGGCGGTGACGACTGGAATCACCTCGCCATGGACGACGTCCAAACTCGGGCCATTCCCACTGAACCTGCCGACCTCCCCTTGGTGACCGCGCCCTACACGTTCTCGGGTCAGCAAAGCTCCACCGCCGTGGACGCCACCGGTCGGCGCTCCGCCACCTACAGCGGAAGCATCCAAAGCTCGGCCGCCGGACGCATCCGGGGCACCCTGACCTTCACCGTCCAATACCGCGTAGTGGACGGCACGGGGATATCGGTGGGCGGACGTTGGTCGTTGACCACCTCCAGCAAGAACAGCGCGCCCTTCACGACCACGGGCGAGATTGCCACGGGCTCGGTCCTTCCGATCACCTCTGCGGGGTCTTTGGCCGGTGGTACCCTACCGCTGACCTTTCTCTCCGGCGATCCGGCCTGGCCCATTTCCGCCGACTTCAACAGCGCCCTCGACAGCAGCCGCCGACCCAAACTCAAAGGTGGCTTTAACCTAACCTATCCGGTCGTTCCCTGACCTCCGGAGCCTCCTCTCTCAAGCCACCGTCGGAGTCCTTCCCTGGCGGTGGCTCTTTTGTCCTTCTTTCCCGTCTCAACTCCGATAGAGCGACGCTCCGCGGAGCCGTTCGCGTCCCGGCGAAATGACGCGTCACGACACCACCCCCGCACGGCCCCGCTGAGCGTCGCCCCACCAAATTTGGGGTGCGGCAGCGAAGCCTGCGTAGCTTCCGCTTTCCGTCTCGGCTGCTGACGCGTCGAACCACTCCAACCCTCACCCGCCCTCCACGCGCCCCAAAGCGCCAAAGCGCCAAAGCGCCAGAGGGCTAGAGGGCTAGAGCACCTCAAACGCTTCGCGCTCCCCTGTTCTTCCTTCGCCCTTACCGCTTACCCCTTACCCGCATTTCCCGTGTCTCTTTTTTCTCAGAGTGGGCGAATGACAGCGAAAACGCGGATCTCGCAAGTTGGACTTCTCACCCACCGTGGCAGTTGAAAGGCTTGGCGCCTGTTTTGTTCCATGCGTCTAAAACATCTTCACTTCTCTGCTCTCATTCTGTCGTCCCTGTGCGGTCTGCTGACCCAGGCTCACGAAGGAACCGATGGCCACTCCCACGAAGCCGCGCCGCTGGCGTTGCCCTTCATCACCGAGAAAAAAGGACCCATTCGCGCTCCGAAGGCGATCCGACTCGAACCCGGAACCAAGACAACCGGCCAGGGATTCTGGACCTTCGTCGCCGCCCCGGAACTGGTCCCCGTGCCACCCGCCGCCGAACCCTTCGTGAAGGGTGCCCACGGAACAGTGATCTACGATGAACCCCGCGATATCGTGTATTGGGGCCTCAAAGGTGTTGGGTTCATCGGCTTCAGCAATCAGCTGAGCCAGTCGTGGATCGTGCCCAATCCCACCTTCGCTCGGGGCAATATCCATGGCGCCGATCTCATCCAACGCACCGGTCAACCGCCGCTGATCATCGCCGCCGACAATGAACAGGGCCAAGTCCACCTGACGGACACCACTTTCCAAAACGTCGCCAGCCTGGGGATTCCCCCGCTCGCGCCCTACGCCGACGGCAAAGGCTACGCCCCGACCGACGCCACGTTCGTCGGCCTCGACCAAATCTGGGTCACCGACGGCTACGGCAAAGCCTTCTTCATGCCCGCCACCGTTTCGCCGCTGCAATTCACCGGCGAATTCTTCGGCGGCAAGGCGATGTCCGGCACGCCGCACGGCCTCACCTACGATCCTCGCACCAAGTCGCTCCTCATCTCCGCGCGTCCGGAAGGTCGGGTACTGCAATGGGGCTTGAAGGACAAAAAGCTCGCCGCGATCGATGGTCTTCCTCCTGGCAGCACGGTGTGTGACGTCGATGTCTGGGGCGATTACGCCCTCGCCCCGTGCCTCAATGACACCGACAAAACCAAGGCCGGTCCGATCTTCATCATCAACCTCAAGAAGCGCGCGGTGGTGGCCACGCTCCGCCCCAAGGATGACCTGACCTACCGCACCGCCCAAAGCATTCACGACGCCTGCTGGTATGTGACTGGCAAGGGTCGGCAGAAGGAAGTCTATGTCGTCTTCACCGCCTGGAATCCCGGCGGCATCGGCGCGCTGAAGCTCGTCAACGTCGCCCAATAACCCGTTCCTTCGTATCGGCCCGCCCTCGGCTTTGTCCGGAGGCGGGCCGTTACCTTACGGATTAACCGTCAGACGGACCGGAGTGCTCGTGACGGTGTGCCCCAAGGAATCCACCTGCACCGCAAACTCGGCGCCTTGGTCCGTCAGTGCGGCATTGGCGAGCGTGTATCGGCTCCCAGTGGCTCCGGGGATGGGCTGACCGTTGCGGAGCCACTGAAACTTCAGCGGTGCCAGGCCGTTGACCTCGGCCTCCCACCCGGCCGTTTGTCCCACGTTCACGGTGACCGGTTCGGGCACGCGCACGAACTGCAGCGCCACCGCCGAACCGCGCAGGGCCAGAGTCCCTTCCCGCAACGGTTCCTGTTCCCGACCCGGCTGCAGTTGCCCCGGCACGTGCCAGGTGAAACCTACAAAATCGGGCCCGCCGACATCGACGGAACGCGCCTCGTACCAATACCGCCGGCCCGCTTCGAGCCGAATGGGAACCGACCGATTCTCCGGCGCTGTCAGGTCCCGACGCTCCCGTCCGCTCCAATCGCGATAGCCATTGAACAGCGGCTCCCGCGCCACCAACTGCGCTCCTTCCGGCCGGTCATCGGAGCTCAACCAGAGTTCGCCCTGATCGTCCGAAGCCAAGTGAAACACATAGTCGCCGGTCAACGGCGGCACCACGCAGCCGGTCAGACGCTGACCAAAGCGATCAAAGGAATTCGCCGTCTCCGTGAGGGTCCAGAGCGAGGCCTTATCCGGGGATGCAGGATACTTCGAATTTGACGTCAGCTGATCGACGGAACCATTGGCAAGACTGGGCAGATTGTAGATTTCCCACTGCGTGAGACCGGCGCCATCGGGAGCGTGGTACGTCGCGAGGAACTTCCCAGCGATCACTCCCGCCGCCGTGCCCACCGGCCGATCCCAAAAGGTCACTCCGTCGGCCACTGCGTCGGCTGGAACAAACACCAGGTGATTCATTCCCAACATCAGGGAAAAACTTCCCGCACCACTGATTCGCACCGTCGCTTCGCCACCCAATTCGACTTCCACCGGCGCCCCGTTCGTCGCCGTGAGCGGCACCATGGCCCAGGGCGTGTTAACGAAGGTCCGCGGCAAAACGAATTCGCCCCAGGGCGCCACGACTTGATTCGAAGTTCCCGCGCCGGCAATGACCTGGCCCAAGGCTGCCCGCGATTCGGCATCCCGGGACGGGGTCATCCGCGCGAACACCCGATAGCGTCCCGACGGAAAGGTCCGAGTGTAGTTTCGCCATTCGTTCGTTCCGATTAGGGCCCGCAACGCGAAGTCCTGGGTCACGCTCCAATCCCCGCGCAGCGGATCGTTCACGACATCGAAGTTCAGGAATCCCCCGCCGAACGGACGATATTTCACGCTCGGATCAGGCTGACCCCGCTGAGCCCAGTCGATGCCGCGAACGCTGTTGAGATTCGAATACCCGCCGCCGAAGTACGGCATCACACTGGCTGCCGAAAGCGTCTTCCCGCCGTCGAAGTCCCAATCCTCCGCCTCGATCACAAAGTTGTCCCGACCCAGCAACGACCAACTGAAGGCGAAGTGCTCGTCGCTGCCGAAGAACTTGTGGCGCGCTTCCACGAAGTACCGCTTCCCCGCCTCCAGGCGAATCGCCCCCGGGCTGCCGGCGTTCTGCCAGATGTAGCGGGAGATCTGACCCTGCGCCGTTCGAGCCACCGGCCGGAGGTTCTCCGGAGAGTCATCCGTGCTGACGAGCAGTTCCCCTTCCCGACCCGCTTCCACCCAAAACAGATAGTCGCCCGTTACCGGCGGCACGATCCAGCCCACCAAGCGCTGACCGGAACTGAAGAAGGCGTTGTAGAACTGCCGCACGCCTTCAACCGGCACTTCGCCCGTTGTCACGAAGTCCACCATCTCCGGACGCCGCGGATAGCGCGGATCCGCCAGGAAGTTGGCCAGTGTCGAATTGGGAACGCCGCCCGCACCCAGATAAACCTCGCGCCGCAACCAACCCACGCCACTGCGCAAGCTGTAGAACGTGGCACCCGATCCGGGCGCCAATTCGTTCCGCTCCCGGGAGGCATCGCGAACGCCGGACACCGTCAGCCGATACTCCGTGGCCTCCGCCAGACGCGTCGTTTCCAGTAATACTTCGTCGCCCGACGGCTGCAGTTCCGCCCGCAACACCCGGGCGCCCCGATCGAGCTGATAATTGGCGGCGACTTCCGCGCTCAGTTCTTCGACCGCTTCCGAGAACTTCACCCGCACGTGACGGAACGACGGTTCCGCACTGGGCAACAGCAGGAAGGGCCGCACCGAATCACGATACGGACGCCACGCCGTCGCCGGAATAACCTGCTTCGCCACTCCCGGTCCGGACCAGCGCAAGGCCAACTCGCCTCCGCCTCCTTCCGCGAAGGTCTGGAACTCCACCTGCACCTCGAGTTCGCCCGCCGCCAAGGTCAGTTCCGTACTTTCCTCCACCCGGGAATGATCGACCCAATTCTCCAGGATCAACTGGCGATTCACCCACAGCCGCCCCCGCCCGGCGGAGGTTAGGGAGAACGTGAACGTTCCCGGCGTCTCCACTCGGAGTTGCCCGCGCCAGCGAATCGATCGCGCCGCTCCTGCGGGGAAACTCACCAACACCGTCGGATCCAACCGTTCTTCCAGCGGTCCACCAAATCCCAGACCCAGGTAGGCTTGCACCGACAGCCCGCGACCCACTTCAAACGAGATTCGCAGCGGCTGGGTCAACCGGTTCCCGGCGAGATCCGCCACGGTATCGGGAAGCTCCACGGCATATTCTCCCGCCGGCAATCCCACCGGAGGAACGAGCGCCAGGAGTCCTGTTTCGGATTCCAAGCGCACATCCACTCCGGCCACCACGACATCGTCGGCTGTATTCCAGAGACCGTCCGGCCCGGCGGAACGCAGCGTCACGGCCGACACTGTTCCGGGATCCAGCGGTCCGTCGAACGCGAGTCGAAGGACGCCACTCTCCGCCACCGAGGTTCCCGGCGGCGGAACAGAGTAGCGAAGCCGCGGCGAGGTCTGATCCCGGCTCAGCGGCACGGTCCATTCTTCGCTCCAGCCGGCTTGACCGCCCCGATCCAGCGCCCGGGCGCGCAGCACCATTTGGGTCCGTTCCGTCGTCAGCAACGGCACCAGCAAACCCGCTTCGAATGGATAGGTACCATCCCGTGCCACCAACAGACCGTCCCGATAAAACTCCACCTCACGGACGGCGCCATCGTCCTGCGCCAGCGCCTGCACTTGGATGAATTGACCTTCCTCCGCCGGTCCCGTTCCAAAACTGGCCGTCAGTGTCACCGTGGGCGTCACGCCCGCAGTATCCGGGGCCCGATAGTTCAAGACCTGCAAACCTGCCGGTCCCGCGGCGACATAGACCAAGCCCCGCGCCACCGACACCGCCCGCGCCACTCCGGGCGTGGGAAACTCCACGCGAAACTGATCCGTTCGCGCTGGATCGGAAAGATCGTACAACGACACCCGGTGCGTGCCGTCGTTTGGATTGGTGCTCACTCCGGACGTCGCCACCCCCAATCCAGAGCCATCCGGCACGATTACCTTGAACGAAGCGGGGCCGTGGTTGACCGCATTTCCCAGCCGCAGCATTCCGCTCGGATTTCGCACATCGAACACGTCGAATCCCAAGTAGCAGGTCGCATAGGCCCGTCCGTCCGCGACGAACAACCGCTTGAACTTCGTCACCGGATCCGCCGCCAACGCGGACACGGGGACTTGACCCAGCCGTTCCAGAAAATTGGTGCCCAACGACCAGGCCGCCAACTGATCCGCGGTCAGGCCGAACAACGTATTCCGGGAAACCGCCAAGTCATGCAACCCACCTTCGGCGGTCGCCGTTCCCAGGATTCCACCGCTGGCCAGATCCACGGCAATAACCCGGCCGTCATCCAGTCCCACCACACCCACACTGCCCGTCACCGTCACGGAGAGCGCCCGGGCACCCAAGGTCAGTTGATGCACCACGCGAGCCGCGGCGGGATCCGTGGCGTCGATCAACGCCAATCCTCGAGAACCATCGGCCACGGCAATCCAACCGCCGGAACAGGCCACTCGTTGCGCTTCCCCCGGAGTCTCCACCAACGCCACCAACGTCGGCGTCAGACCGGCAAACGTGTTGAGAATGGCCACGCCCGAACTGCCCAAAGCAACGATGACGCGATCCTCCACCGCACAAACATCCAACGCGTCTCCCGGCAAGGACAGCGCCGCTACCACGCCGGTTTGCGCCACCAATCCACTCAGCGGATCCGACCCTTGCAGCACCTCCGCCCGATCCGTCACGCCGTCGCCATCCGTGTCCGGTTTGGTGGCGTCCGTTCCCACCACGAATTCCGCCACGTCCGCCAATCCATCGCCGTCTGCGTCCGGCTTTCCGTCGGCCGATTCCGGAATGCCCATCGTGATCTCAAACGCTCCACCCTGCGGACCTGTCCGCCCACGCGACTCGGCGACGGTGTTTCCGAGCGGCTCGTAGTAAGTGAGCGCATACGTTGTGTTGGCCGCCACCGGGAGCGAC
The DNA here is from genome assembly GCA_017309115.1 of Verrucomicrobiota bacterium. GTDB lineage: Bacteria > Verrucomicrobiota > Verrucomicrobiia > Limisphaerales > UBA9464 > UBA9464. The sequence goes on from JAFLEF010000035.1 coordinate 73,712, forward strand.
AGCCGTCCGTCGGCACTGGTCCGTCCCCGCTGAGCCACGCCGCCCAACTCGAACACGAAGGAGTATGTCGCCGGCACCGGAACGCCGAACTGCTGAATCGCCCGACGCGCCTCCCCGGCAAACGCGAGGAACGCTTCGGTTACGTCTTCAATTTGCGCCGACTGCTCCTGGATGGTCTCGAGATCCCGACCAATCGCTTCGGCCCGATCGGCAATAGCCCCGAACGCCGCGGCCAACTCCAACCGCTGCTCCCGGGTTAGTTCCGGTTCCGCCGTCAGATCGTTACGACCCACCCGGGCGCTCTGGGCCTTACACACTTCGTTGACCGTGTTGCGCAGTTCCTTGATGCCGAGTCGGGTCAACGCTACGGCCACTTCCTGTTCCTTCGCCTCGGCCAGCTTCAGCAGATTGGCCACGAAGTCGTACAGTTCCTTGGCAATTTCCACGCCCCGGCAAACGATCTTCACAATCTCCGGCGACTGGCAGCGAGGCGGGGCGTCCGCCGGCGGCTTCAAATCACAAACCGCTTTGGCGACATCCAGCAGTGCTCCCAAACAGGTCAGGATCTTCTTGGCCTTCCCCGCTGGGCTTCCCTCCTTCAGGCAGGTGGCCAGCAAGCCGATCATCGCATCGGCTTCAGCGTCGATGAAGTCGAGTCCCTCCTTCACTTGTACGCACCCTGACACCGGTGGTTCCGCGACCAAATCCAAGCCCAACTGACGCGCTTTGAACGCGATCTTGCCGGTCTTGGTAATCGCATCGCCCAGACACCGAATGCCGCCCGTCACGCCGAGCAAATCCGCCGCGCAATCCCACACCGCCTTCTCGATGTTGAACAACTGCTCCGTGATTTGCCAATCGCTCGGACTCGGACACGGGGGCGGTGACCCATTGGGGCCGCTTCCGCCCGGCGGATTATTCGGCGGACCACCACTTCCTTGGCATCCCTGAGAGGTTCCATGCCAACCCGGCTGCAACAGGCCGTAGCCCGGATCGCTGTCCACGAAACGACCGTCGTCCGACACGGTCATCGGGCCCACCACCTGCCACAGACCGGTGTCATGATTGAAACTCCAGAGCCCGGTCTTGGCGCCCGGTTCCAGGACCGCGCCAGTAACCGGGTCCGGCAGATTTGGAAAGCGAACCGGCACGGGACGATCGAAGTTGGACGGACCATCCGTCTGGACCGTGATCACCAGCGGGAACACCAGGCCTTCCGGAAGCGGACCCGGCAACCGATCCGCCGGGACCGGAGCCAGACCCACGCGGCCACCCCGGGACCCACTGTCGCTGAACAGCGCATTGGCCGGCACCGTGATGGCGACGCCGGAGAGCGCGGGATTCTGGGCCAGCACTTCGGGAGTAAAACCAATGACGGTGTCCTGAGTGCTGCTGACGGCCTGCAACGCGCCCGCCCGAATCTGCGGCAGGAAGATGTCGCCGGTTCCACCCGCCCGATTATCCGTTCGACCCGCCACCGCCGACCACGCCTTGCCAACATACGGATAATAGGAACCATCCGGCCACTGACTGCCGACCGCGGTGCGGCCGTCGATGTGCACAAAAAAGTCGCCAGCCGGAGCCGGTTCGAGCCGGAAGTTGCCTTGGGCATCGGTGACGGCGCGCAGGCTCTCTTCCCGGCCATCCACGGTGATGGTCACTCCGGCCAGCGGCCGATTGACCGCGTTGGTCCCGGTGTCTGGACCCGGAACCAAATCACTCGCAAACACCCGACCCACTACCGCTGTTCCGGCCACCGAAACGTTGTTCATCGTCGAGAAGCGCACCCGACCTTCGCCGCCTTCCACGCCGTCCCGATCTGCATCCACGAGCTTCCCGTGCTGATCCAAAATCCCATCCCCCTTCACCACCACCTCCACCTGGACACCGCCCGGCAGGGGCTCCGCATACAGCAAGGTCGCCGACTGCCGATCGCTGCCGATCTCCACCCGGGCCAAGACTCTCCGGCCGGCGGCTTCGGCATACAGGACGTCCGAGCCCAGTACGGAATTGACCGCGAGCGGACGAGAGAAGCGCAGGATCGTCTCCCGCGTCACCGCCACTGAACCTTCGCCTGGTGCCGGTGAACTGGTGAACTGCGTCACCGCCAAGGGCGCCCGGTCGAGGACCAGGGGATTGGTTCCTTCGACTAGTTCCCGCAGATCATCCCGGCCGTCGCCGTCGGTATCGAGTGGAGTTGCCTGCGAAACTTCCTCAACCCGAAAGAAGGCCACCTGACTGGGCGTAATGATCCGGAACGGAGCATTCGTACTCACCGCCACTGCCACCGTGATCCGCTCCAAGGTCGTTCCCCGCAACAGCCGGTAGTAATGCGTCCCGACAGTGTCGAACTGGATCTCGACCTGCTGGGGATCCGTCGTGGGCACTGCCTCGATCTGAATCTCCGCGCGCAGGGAGACCGACGCGACGGCGGCCCACAGCGCCAACCAAAGCCACCCTCGCCCCCGCGAAATGAGGCTCAGCCAGAAACGAATGTCGGGATCTGAGAAAGACAACAAGCCGAGCATGACTAATGGCTCTACCGACGTCCCCAGGGTCACGCAAGGAATCAGGGGTCATCGGGCTCTAGATTTTCTGGGCGTCTACGAGGCCCAATAGAGACTTCCGGCTTTCGATTCTTCGTCTGCGGCCCTCGGCGGATCCATCTTTTCCGATCCCGCCCGATCGCGCAGGATCCGCAGAGATGTTTCGCTTTCTGGTAATCCTGCTCCTGTGCGGAGGCTTGCATGCTCCACGAGGTTCCGCCGCCGAGCCTCCCGCGGAACTGCGCTGGATTGACCTGACCCAACTGCCCGTGGAAGGCCGAGGCTGGACCAATACCCGCTCCTGCTTCGACCGTTTGCCCGCGTCCGCTCAGGGCCAGGTGCCAGAGTCCGTTTGGAACTTGTCCCAACAATCCGCCGGTCTGCTGGTTCGCTTCCGTTCCGATTCGCCCAGCCTGTCGGTTCGCTGGACACTCACCTCGTCGGAGCTGGCCATGCGACACATGCCGGCCACTGGGGTCAGCGGCATAGACCTATACGTCCGCACCGGCCCCACCACCTGGCGTTGGCTGGCCATCGGACAACCGAACTCCGTCACCAATGAAGTCCGGCTCTTCAGCGGACTTCCACCCGAGAACCGCGAGTATCTGCTCTACCTGCCCCTCTACAACGGTGTGCGTTCCGTGGCCCTAGGAATCCCGCCGAACTCCCGTCTGGAACCCGCCGGCCCGTGGGGTCCGGGCGACCGCAAGCCGATCGTCTTCTATGGCACCTCCATCACTCAGGGCGGTTGCGCTTCCCGACCCGGTATGGCCCACGTGGCGCAGGTCGGGCGTCGCCTGAATTATCCGACCATCAACCTGGGCTTCTCCGGCAGTGGCCGTATGGAACCCGCCTTGGGAGAACTCCTCGCCCAACTCGATCCCAGCGTGTACGTGCTCGACTGCCTACCCAACCTCAATGCCGCCCTGGTGACCGAACGCACCGAACCCCTCGTCCGCCAACTCCGCGCTGCTCATCCGGAAACACCCATCGTGCTCGTCGAGGACCGCAACTACACCGACGCCTTCCTGATGGCCGGACGTCAGCAAACCAACCGAGACAACCACGCTGCCCTCCGCGCCGCCTACGAGCGTCTGCGCGCCGACGGCGTGAAGCACCTGTACTATCTGCCCGCCGACCGTTTGCTCGGATCCGACGGCGACGACACCGTCGACGGCTCCCATCCCACCGACCTCGGTTTCCGCCATCACGCCGACGCCTTCGTCGAAGTCCTGAGCCCCCTGCTGAAACTGTGAGGAGGGTAAGGAGAAACCCGGTAGGGCGAGGTTCCACCGAGCCGTTCGCGTCCCGGCGAAAGGACAGGTCGAACCACTCCACACCCTCACCCGCCTTCCTCGCACCCCAAAAGCGGCGGCGGGATTAATCTGGAAAACAGGAAAACAGGAGAAAGACAGAAAGTTGAATGCGCTCACTTCTGGAGCGCGGTCGGCAGCGGATAATGCGTCGGGCGAGTCCACATGCCCTCCTGCCACTCACCCGCCCCAAAGCGCCAGAGGGCTGGCGCAGTCCAAACGCTCCGCGCACCTCTTCCCCGTCTCTCAACTACCCACAAACCAGTTGAGAGTTGAGAGTTGAGAGAAAAGACCTGAAGTCCAGCACGTTAGAAATGCTGATAGGTTTGTGGACACAATGCAGATCCGGTTCACTGGTTTTCGCTCCTCTCAACTTTCAGCTCTCAACTACCCCCGGTAGGACGACGCTCCGCGGAGCCGTTCCCTCGTGGACTCCTGACACGTCATTCGGCGGGACCCGAACGGCTCGGTGTAACCTCGCCCTACCGCTTCCCGCTTCCCGCTTTGCCTCTCAGCTCTCAGCTCTCAGCTTCTTCAGCGCCCTCTTCTTCTTCGCCGGCTTCGTCGCTTCCTCGACAATGAACGCCTTAAACTCATGCACGATATGCGGCGGCACCTGGGCCAGGAATTTTGCGCTCGCTCCCTTGTAGTCCGTCTCCAGCACCTGAGCCACCGCGTGCAGCCGGGCAATCAACGGCGCCTGATCATGCGGAATCGCCAAACGCACCAACTCCCGCACCGGACGCAACATCACGCCCAATTCCGCCATGAGCTCCTTCAGCCCCGTGCCCATGCGCGCGGAGATTCCCACCGCATTCGGAAATTCTTGAATCAATCGCGCCGATACCGAGGCGCCCACTTCCCGGTCGACCTTGTTGAAAACCATCAGGGTCGGCTTGTCCGCCGCGCCCAGTTCGGCCAGCACGGCATTCACCGCTTCGATCTGCTGATGCGCCTGCGGATGGCTCGCATCGACCACGTGAATCAGCAGATCCGCTTCAATCACTTCCTCCAGCGTCGCTTTGAAGGACTCCACGAGATCATGCGGGAGCTTGCGAATGAACCCCACCGTATCGGACAACAGCACGTTCTGATTGGTCGGCAGCCGCAGTCGCCGGGTCGTGGGGTCCAACGTCGCGAACAGTTTATCCTCAGCCAATACTCCCGCGCCGGTCAGCGCGTTGAGGAGCGTGGATTTACCGGCGTTGGTGTACCCCACAATGGACGCCAACGGCCATTGGTGACGCTGACGTCCGGCCCGCTGTGTGGTCCGCTGACGCCGAACCTGATTCAATTCCTCGCGAATCTTGGTGATCCGTTCCTGCGTCCGCCGCCGGTCCGCTTCGAGCTGGGATTCGCCCTCGCCGCCGATGGATCCGGTGCTGCCCCGTTGACGGGAGAGATGTGTCCAAAACCGAGTCAGTCGGGGGAGAATGTACTCCAACTGCGCCAACTCCACCTGCAACTTGCCTTCCCGCGTTCGCGCCCGCCGGGCGAAGATGTCGAGAATCAAACCGGTTCGGTCGAGCACCTTGGTCCCGAAGATTTCCTCCAGATTGCGCGCCTGAGCCGCGGTGAGTTCATCGTCAAAGATGACGGTGTCGACCGCCTGTTCCTTGCACTGCGCCGCCCATTCCGCCGCCTTGCCCGCGCCGATGAACGTCGAGGGATTAGGACGTTCAAGCTTTTGAGTACCGTCCCCGACCACCACCGCTCCGGCGGTGGACGCCAGTTCGGCGAGTTCATCGAGGGAGTCGCGAACTTCCACGGTCTGACCCGACTTCAGGTCAATACCGACGAGGAAGGCTCGGTCGGTCTTGCGACCGGCCGTATCAAGCAAGGCTTTCACAAATTGAGTGGCGGCAGCCTAACGGTGAACGCCGTGCTGTCGACCTTTTGGAGTGCGGCTGCTGACGCGTCGAACCACTCCACACCCTCACCCGCCTTCCACGCGCCCCAAAAGCAGCGGCGGCATTAATCTGGACAACAGGAAAACAGGAGAAGGACAGAAAGTTGAATGAACTCACTTTTGGAATGCGGTCGGCAGCGGACTATGCGTCGGGCGAGTCCACATGCCCTCCTGCCACTCACCGCCTCAAAGCGCCAGAGGGCTGGCGCAGTCCGTGCGTTTGTGAAACTGATGAGACTAACCAGTGAAAGACTGAGTACGATGCCGACAGGGCGTCGTGTAGCTGAAGGCAACTGCGTCGCCGCAAG
>JAFLEF010000036.1 GCA_017309115.1 Verrucomicrobiota bacterium
CAGTCCCGCCACCTGCGGGTGACTCACCAACTGGAGAGCCGGATGCGGGAGATCCGCACGTCCGGTTCGGAGGGAGGGGTGGGGTCAATCCCCCATTCCTACCTCTATAAACGCTTCGCGCCTTCCCCACCGCTTTCCAGATTCTCCAAACCCAGCCGCCAGGACCAAAAGCAATCAACTCGGAGGGGAGGGGTGATCCGCAGATTAATCACAGATAGGCGCAGATTTTTCTCTGGGACTTGGAGTTTAGGCAAGGTTGCCGCCGGGACATTGACCCACCCATTTCTTCCCCGCCTTCTCCGGAAAAATCTGAGTGAATCTGCGCCAATCTGCGGATGACTTCCGCCTTAGGTTCCATTTTTTGGGCACCCGGCGTGAGGTTTTCATTGACCACGGGTTCGCCCCAATATTACTTAGTAGCAGTCTCAGATTTCTACTTCTAAACCCACTATGAGCTTGCAATTTCGCTCTACCCCCCCCCCGACGCGGTTCTTCGTTTCTTCTCCGCCTGCTGGCCCTCTTTCTTCCGTGTGGGCTGATAGTTCAAGGGCAGGGGGTTGGCCCAGCGAAGGAGCCCGAACGGGTGACCGAGTCGGCGCCGGTGATGGTGGAGCAAGGCGCGGATTTTCGGGTGGTCGAGTGGGTGACCGCCACGACTGAAGAATCCGGGGAGAAACTGTCGATCACCAACCGGTACACGGAAGTGGCGACCGGCCTTCATTACCGGGATGAGCAGGGTCAGTGGCAGGAAACCGTGGCCGAGTTCGTGGCGGTTCCGGATGGGTTTGTCGCGGCGCGCGGCCCCCATCAGGTGGCGCTGTCCACGGAACTGACGGTTCCGGGTGCCGTGACGGTGGTAACGGCCGACGGCCAGACGTTGCGCAGTTCTCCAGCGTTGCTGGCCTTGACGGATCGCGTCAGCGGCGAAAGTGTTCTGCTGGCGGAGGTTCAGCCGTCGCGTGCCGAACAGATTGGGCCCGGAACCGTCCTGTATGCCAACGTGCTGGATTCCGTTCCAGCCGATCTGCGGACGGTGTACACGGCCGCGGGCTTCGAGTGCGACCTGATCCTGAGGGAACCGCTGCCGGACCCGGGGCAATATGGACTGAACCCCGACACCACGGATGTCGAGGTCTACACGGAGTTCTTCGGCAGCCGACCCACGGCGGTGGAGGTTCGCGAAGTGCCAGTGGGAGAGCGGGAATCGGCGGCGGACGCCCAACTCACCTTCGGTCCCATGGTGATGGATCGGGGCCGCGCGTTTATTCTGCCGGGTGAACGGGATTCCCGGGAAGTCCCCGTGCGCAAGAGCTGGGAACAACGGGAAGGACGGGAGTTCCTCATCGAACGAACGGCGTATCGAGATCTGGAACCGCTCCTGCGGGAACTGCCCGAAGCCTCTGCGCCGACCTCGCCGATTCGGCAACGGAGCCGGAACGTTCAGCGAACCGCCCAGCTTTCGATTCCCTCCCGGGTTGGAGTGACCCCGAGCTGGCGCCGGACCGAGGCCGGCCGACTGGTGGCCATGAACGCCACTTCCTCGCCCCGCGCTGGGGTAGCAAAAAACCAGTCTTCCGTTCCGGGTGTGGTCTTGGACTACACCTTGGTCAATTCCTCGACGAATCAGACCTTCGGGAGTCTGACCACGTACTACGTCTCCGGTCTGGTCAACCTGAGTACGAGTGTCACGTTTCAAGCGGGCACCGTGATCAAGTACGCCAAGACCAATTCGCCAAGCCTCAAAGTCCTCGCTGGGACGGCGATCACGTGGCTCGGAGCCCCGTATCGCCCGGTAGTTCTGACCGGATATGACGACAATTCGGTGGGAGAAATGCTGGCTGGATCGACGGGATCTCCCTCTGGAACCTATGCCAATAGGGCGCTCGAGTTCGACGGCACCGGCCGGACGAGCCCTCTGATCCTGACCAATCTCAGCATCCGGCACGCAACGCTCGGGTTGGCGGGTTCGTACTTCTCCGCCGGGACGGCGCCTCTAATTGTTCGCCACGCCCAGTTCGTTCACTGCGACGCGGCGGTCCAATTTCAGCAGGCGATCACGGGTCAGGAAGCTTACTTCCTTCAGAACGCCCTCGTCTTCTCCACCAATACAGGAAGTTATGCCTTCAGAAACACCAGTGCTGCCAAAGTGGCTGGAGAGTTTCTGACGGTGAATGCAGCCGACGTCTTGTTCCATCGGATCGACACCTATTCGACCCTAGCGATCACCAACTCCCTCTTGTTCGATGTCGGCAACACGAATGGTGTCAGTTTAGCCAACTCTGGAGTCCCGTCGGCCAACCCGTTTGTGACCGCGGGGAGTGGTGCCCACTACCTCAACTTGCTGAATCCGACGGTCCGGGGTTGGTTGGACGCGCGGCCGACCAGTCTTCAACCCCCCAGCACAGCGCTGGCGTCCGAACTGGCGAAGTCCACGGTCATGGCACCCGTATCTTTGCCTTCCACAGTCAGTTTCGACCTAACCCTATCGGGCGGTCCGGATCCCACCCTGACCTCCCCAGAGCTCCGGGTTGGTTTTCACTATTGGCCCATTCATTTCCTCAGCACCGGTCTCTCCGTCAGCGGTGCCACCGTCTCTTTAACCAATGGGGTGGTGGTGGCGGGTATGGGGACCAACGCATTTTTCCTCGGTTCCGGCGGAAAGCTTTCGTCGGTGGGAAGACCAGATCAGCTGAACCGCCTCGTGTGGGCATCGTCGGTCCAGGAAGGAACAGGAGCGGCTTCGGTCAGTCGAACCCTGATCGGATTGGCGATCGGAACATCAACCTTTCCAGAAGTGAGGTGTCGCTTCACCGAGTTCTCACTGACCGCTGATCCCAATGGGAGGCGCAATGTCGTTAACCTCGACTATACTGCCAACAAGTACGTGGGGATGATTTCGTTCCGGGACTGCCAGATCCGGGCAGGAGTGGTCAATTTTACACCGGTCACTTCCGGGGGAGGCTCCCAATCTCTCGAGTTGGTCAACAACGTGTGGCTAGATTCGACTGTTGGGGCCTACCGTAATGTCGGCGGATCGCAAAACGTCACTCTCCGCCATAACCTCTTGGTCGGTAGCGCGCTCACCCTCTACTACTATTTCTGGGACGCCACGGGAAACCCGCAATGGATCTGTACCGACAATGTCTTCCAGAGCACGAGTATCACCGCACCCAACATCTCGACCAACCGGTTGTACGCGGGATGGAATGGCTACTCGGCGTCAACCGCCACCCTTGGGGGCACCTCCAACAAAGTCAGCTTGGCGGGCGATTGGGTAACCACGGGTCCTTTGGGGCCGTGGTGCTATCCCACGACGACAACCGTTCCCAGCCTCGGCACGCTGCGGAACAACGGGAGCCGATCTGCCACAGCGGCGGACCTGTACCACTACACGACCCGGGTGGACCAAATGAAGGATGGCCTGGATGATGCGACGAGAGTCGACATCGGCTTCCACTACCCGGCCGTGACGGGGTCCGCCTGGGCCGACTCGGACCAGGACGGACTGCCTGACGTCGTGGAGGACAGCGACGGCGACGGCGTTGTGGATGCCGGCGAAACGAACTGGACGAATGCCGATACCGACGGAGATGGCGCCCTGGACGGGGAGGAAGTTGCGGGATCAACGAATCCCAAGGACAAAACCAGTTGGATCCCCAAACGTCTCGCCGCGTGGTGGTGGGAAGGCACCAGTGGTACTTGGAGGCTCGGTGACCGGGGACAGACTCCCCTCGGGACAGGGGCCGAAACGCAGACTCCAAATGGTGCCGTTGGGAGTGGTGTTGATATCACCTTACCATCAAGCGGTCCCTTGCGGTATGACGTAAACGATCCATCGGGACGCCCCAACCTCCGTCTAGACCAGGGCGGCATTCGCCTGTGGCTGAAGCCAAATTGGACTTTGCCCAATCCACCTGCCTGGAGCGCTCCGTTAATTGAAGTTGGAAAATATAATAATAGTATATTAGGGTGGTGGTCTTGGTACCTACTTTTCGATGGGAATGGAGACTTTTGGTTAAACCTCGGCCAAGGTGCAGGATCGGTATACCTAAATCGCTTTATAACCAAGTTGAGTCCCGCTAGTTGGGCTGCTGCCAGTTGGCATGAACTTGTCATGAGCTATAATGGCGATGCCACGCGGGTGTTTCACAACAATGCCCTAAATGTTTGGGTGGATTCTGCTGGAAATCAATGGGATCATGGTTTGGGCATCGACCTCAGTTTGATGCCAACCTCTGCCGGTCGCGGCCATGGAATTCACGTCGGCTCGGATCACACGGGAACGCTGCCGGTCAAAGGGGTGATCGACAGTGTGGAAACATTCAATTATCCGATTGGCGGTGTTGAGACGTTGCGGCACCAACAACTAACGTTGAATGTGGTGACCAACGCTGGGATTCGACAGCTCCAGTTCCAACGAAACTTCCAAGGTGCACGAATCCCTTCAGGGATTGGCTACCCAGGACTTCCAGATCCTAAAGGTATGACAGTGTGGCGACGCACTTCTGGGACTACAAATTGGGGAACCGAACTCGTGGTAGACTGGGAAAACGAGACATGGACCGACGCAGGTATTACCCCGGGTAGTCGTTATGAATATATGGTAAAAGTTTCGGATTACCTCAGGACATCGTATCGACACTTCATCGCGGGAATTGAAATGCCAGCGCAACATCAACGAGGGCACGTGCTCTTGATTGTTGCGAATGACCTTGCCTCTAGCCTTGGGGCCGACTTGGCGTTGTTAAAAACCAACCTCGTGGGCGATGGGTGGACAGTTGCTTCTTGGTACGGTGCTCCAGTACACAACGACCTCACCTGGGGAAACAATTCTAACAATATAGCGCTCGTAACTAACTGGATTTACAATAATTACAACCCAGCTGTCTCTAATGTCATATTCATCATTGGGCATGTGACAATTCCATACAGTGGAGGTGCTGCGGCTGATGGTCACGCTGATCATGTGGGAGCGTGGGTTTGTGATGCGTATTATGGTTTCTTAGACAAAACAAAATTCTCGGATACGAATTCTGCACCCGGTCACGTGAGTGGCGATTTCAAATTTGATCAGGACTATTTGCCGGGCCTGCCTGACTTTCCCGTTGGACGGGTGGATTTCCGCCGAATGCCGGTGTTCTCCGGGTTGAGCGAGTCTCAGTTAGTTCAGAGGTATCTGGCAAAAGATTTCAAGTATCGTACTAACGGGATCCCGACATTTGTGCGAGTCTCTGTCTATGAAAATAATGGTAGTGGATGGGGGATTCCATCCGGCCAAGGACTTGCTGGAGCTTCTTTTGGTGTAGCACCTGGTACCGTGTTTCAAGGTGCTAACCTTAGGGAACGTGTACCAGCGGATTTGGGTGTTCACTTTAGCTACGCAACAACACCTGATATTGGAGTTTTGGACGATCGTGGGATTAGTTTTGACTCAAGCGCGTTTGCAAATTCGGCATTGGAGGTGCCAGTGACTTTTCGACATGTTTGGTTTTCATATGCTTCTGACTGGGATAGATTGGATCCATTAAGTCGAAATATTATTGAAAACAACTGGTTAAAGGCGTCTTTGGGATGGCCTAATCATGGTCTGGCTACTGTTGGTGGGCCGATTTGGGATTTTTCGCCATTAGGTGGAGGTGGGGTGTTGGCAAATCTGATGCAATTGGGTTGGGAAGGGAATTTGTCAATTCCCCGCTTTCAAAGCATTCTTGGCGACCCGACATTGCGTCTGTTTCGATTGAGCCCACCAGGTCAGTTGTCCGTTAGTCGAATCGGATCAGTTTCGACCCTATCATGGCTACCATCGAGTGAAGTCGGGTGTAAGTACTATATCTATCGGAGCAACTCTGGAATCGCGGGACCCTTCGTGCTTTTGAACTCTGGCTTGGCTGTTGGTGGGCTCACCTTCAGTGATCCTGGATCGAGTTCTGGGATTACTTATCAGGTGAGATCTGCGCGTTTGCAGATAACTGGAAGTGGGTCTTTTGAAAATTTAAGTCAAGGGGTATTTGTTGAAACTCAATAAATATGAAAATATATCAATGGAGCATTGGAATCTTGTCCCTGACAAGCTGGGTTTCGGGAGCCCAGTTCATAAATCTCGGCTTCGATGAGACAGCGATACCTCCAGAGTTCGAAAGTGAGTTTGGTACGGATCCAAAAAGTCTTTCGTTGGGGGCTTGGCTGAGGCCGGGTTGGACTTCCAGGCCGCCTGCTCAATCGGGCGTTGGGTATCTGTACACTCAGCCATTTGGCGACCTTACGAGTATCCTGGATGGCAACTATCGAGATAGTCATTATGGTTCAAATGCTCGAGTGCCCGTGGTTGGCAAGTATTCGCTCGGTATCTGGCCCAGTGTCTATCCCATAGCTCCGGGTGTTTATCGGCCCTACTTCCTCCAGCAAACAGGCGATATTCCCGCGGGCGCCAATTCCTTGAGATTCCTATACCAAGGAAACGACCTGGATGTGTACCTGGGCGGCCAGCAGTTGACGATTTATCCTGTGGGTGAAGTTTTGACAGGGGATCCGGAGGTGCCGGTCTTCCGGTACTATGCGGTGGATGTGAGCCCTTATGCTGGCCAGACGGCCGAACTTCGGTTCGAGTTTTGGAGTCGCGGCTATGATGACTTAGGGGACGTTCCGCGTCAGCCCGGCCAGCCCAATGCCCAAAGCCACATCCTAGATGATCTGTCGTTCAGTCCGCTGCCGGCGGTGCCTGAGCCGGCAACCTGGGCACTTCTAGGTTTGGGGGCAGCGGCACTGGGGTGGGCTCTCAGGAGGCGGCATTGAACGGTCGAAGGAGGCTGCCCCAAGACTGCCGGATGGTTTTGATCAGCTCTTCGACGGTCCGCGTGGTGCAGAATTTGGCGACCATTCCAGTGTGGGCGCTTCTTTGGAATTTGTTTGGGATGGCGACCCCTTTGTCCCTAGCCCCTTAAAGATTGATGGGCAAGTGATAGAGATTCGCTCGGATCCTGGTAATCCGGATTCCTACAGGTCAGATATTTCTTTGTGGGCGGGACGTGAAGTGGTGCTTTCGTTTGATTTTCCCCGTGGCGACGTCGGTTACCTTGCTGATTTGAAGTTTACGGTGCCTGAGCCTCAAACGTGGTTGCTCGCGACGCTGGGATTGGTGGGTATCGCCTGGATCGGACGGCGAGCTGGAGGGTGAGGTAGCACGTCCCACGTCTTTTGATTCCTCAACCGGTTCCTCAGTACTTCCTCGTCTGCCTTCAGCGACGTCCTCGGCGAATAGCCCCTCAGTGGTGTTCAAGTTTTGGGTGGAGACGAGCAGACTCTCCAACCTATGCCGGATGTCGTCAGTGGATAGCTCTTGATCGACGCTCCCGGCTACAAATTCCAGGGCGAGGCTCTGCCGAGCCGTGGGCGTCTCGGCGAAACGAGGCGTCAGGGGTCCACAAACGGACGGTTCCACGGAGCGTCGCCCCACCGGGGAAGAGTGGCTGCTGACGCGTCAGTTGATCCACAACGCTCGCCCGCAATTCTTGCGCCCCAAAGCGCCAGAGGGCTGGCGCAGTCCCAAACGCTTCGCGCCTCCTGACCTTCCCCGTTCGACTTGAAGAAAAGAAAAAGCGCCGGGGCATTGAATCCTGCCCCGGCGCCGCCCGTCCCGCCGCTGCTTACAGCGAGGCGGACTCCTGCACCCCAAAATCAAGGGCTGAAACCACCACAGTCGCGGTGCTCACCTCGTTGAGCGAGGGATCGTAGGTGAAGTTCTCCAAAAGCATTTTGGTGATGGAGAAAGTCAGCGTTCCCGCTGTGGTCACCTTCTTCGAGGCTATTTCCACCTGACCGTTAACGTCCGTGGTCAGAGTCTTGTTATTGCTCGCAATGCCGGTCCAGCGACCCGTCACTGCGATTCCCGAGATCGGAGATCCTGACGGAGTGGTGACCCGAACCAGGGCGTAAGCGGTCGTTCCAGTCGAGGTCTCAATGGTCCGGGTGGTGATCGTCTCGATGCGCAGAATTTGTTGTTCCACCGCCTCCACGACGATTGTCTTCGACGCCACGCTTACGCCACCCCGGTTGTCCAGGATCGAGAGGTTTACCTGATAGGTTCCCTCATTTACAAAGCTGTGTTGAACCGTCTGCCCGGCGGCAGTGTTGCCGTCGCCGAAGTCCCAGGTGTAGGACACGATTTGACCATCAGAATCGGTAGAACTCGCCGCATCGAAGACGACGGCCAGCGGCGCGGTTCCGGAAGTGGTGTTCACCGAGAATTGCGCTACGGGCGGCACGTTGGGCGATGCCACCTCGATCGCGACCGATTCCGAGTGCGACAGCCCACTGTCGTCCGTGATGGTCAGGACCGCCGTGTAGGTTCCAGCCTGGGTGTAAGCGTGATTCACGATCGCCCCTTGGGCCGTGTGGCCATCGCCGAAATTCCAGTCGTAGGCCGCCACCGAGCCATCGGAGTCATAGGAAGAACTGCCGTCGAAAGTGACCGCCACTGGCGCCGTACCTACGACCACACTGGGGTTGATGACCGCCACCGGTGCTACTGGCTGGGCCGCATTGCCCGGTTTCCTCACCACGATGGTCGGATCGCCGTAGAGCACGCAGTAGGTGTTGGCCATTCCGCGATTCACCGTCTGACCCCACAGTTGACCGAGCGTCTTTCCTTGGAACATGCCGGTCAGATCCCAGGCGCCGGTGGCGCTGTTGGCGGTGGCGAGAGCGCCGGTGACCAAGGGGTTCACCAGGCGTTGGGCGCCGAAATCGATCTGGTATGAGCCATAGGAAAGATCGAGCACCGCCCAAGGTCCCGTCAGAGTCGACCAGTAGGTTGATTGGTAAGGTAGGGCCTTGAAGTCAAACACCACCGAGTACGGTCCCATATCACAAGCGGCGTAGGGCTGGGTCGAAGAAGCCGTCGGAGCGAAAAAGAAGTAGTAGTCGTTGGTCCCGAGTGTTCGATAGGCCCAGTCTTGGAAGTAGCCCGTAGGCCTTTTGGTGTAGGCACCATTGCCAGCACCGGTCTTGGGCGACCATTGACGGGTTCGATAGTCGTGGTTGCGTTGGAAATACTGGATGTAGGCTTTGGCCTGGAGGTCCACCACGGTGTTGGTGCTGCCCCAACTCTTGGCGGTGCCCATTACACTCATATCCAGGAAACCAATTTTGGCTTGGAGCTTGCCCATCTCGAGGCTGGCTGCCGAGGTGCCGCCGGGGCCGACTTGCTGGTCGAACTTTCCATCACCGGGGCGGTTTATGAACTGAGCCTTGCTCTTGTAGCCGGAGTTGTCGCGGATGTCCGTCCACTTGGCGTCCGGACAGGCGTAGTAGAGCGTGGTGGCGTAGGCGCCGACGGTGTCGGTGTGTCCGTCCGGCAGCAGATTAAAGCCGGAGTAGGGCATGGGCAGCTTGCCAATCATCATGACGTGCAAATCGGTGGTGGCTTTGGCCCGAGGCCAAATGACCTGTTCGGCGAGGCGGACGTGGGCCAGGGTATCCTTGTTGGATCGGGCGGGCCATTTCACGGTCTCGACATTCCAGCCTTCAGCCTTGGCATCAGCAATGTACTGATCGAGCGAAGGTGTGACCCTGGTATCTAGAGTGGATTCAACCACGAGGAGAAGGTCGGCGGCGACCGCTTGCAGGGCGGTCAACAGGAGGGGCAGGAGCAGCTTTTTCATTTTCGGAGCAGGTTGGTTGTTGAGTGATTCGGGTGCGGAATCACTAGACCTACGTTACTCGCGGGCTGGGTCCTAGATATTGGGAGCTTCTCTCTCCGTGTGTTGAGAATGCGTGAAGGTGGCTATGGGAAGCTTTGCCGAAGAGAACTAGGAGTAACCTTTAGTTGAGCGCTGAGAACTAAGGGCGCGAGAGAGGGGGAGAATGTGGGAGGGGGAAACTTCGAGAGACGATGAAGGAGTTGCGAAGCGGTTTTGGACTGCGGCAGACCTCTAGACCTCTGCCGCTTTGGGGCGCGTCGATGCCAAGTGGGCGCCAGAGAAACTCCACGTCCCTCGCCCGCGGGAAGACGGTAGAAGGTCCAAAAGGTCCAACGCACTTCCTTGCCGCTTGCCGCGAGACGGCCAACGGAGTAGGCCCACGGGACTCATGAAATTCCTAGGAAGCTGGCTGGGTTTGGCAGGTGTGGTGACCGGAATCGCTATGGCAGCGGATGCGCCGAGTCAGCCGGCCGCCGGAGCCATCCCGGCGAACTATCGGTTGGTGTTCGAACAGCACTTCGATGGGCCGGAGTCGCTGGGGGCCTTCGTGTTCAGCGATCCGAAGGCGTGGAGGTTTTCCGATGATGGCGCCAGCCGAACGCTCGAACTGGCCCAACAGAGCAAGTATCAGCCGGCCGTTCGTTCACCGGTCAATCAGGCCCTGATTCGCGATCGGATCTTCGGGGATTTCATTCTCGAAGTGGACCTGCTTCAGACCGGCAAGGAATACGGTCACCGGGATATGTGCCTCTTCTTTGGCGTGCAGGATCCCACGCATTTCTACTACGCGCACGTCGCCACCAAGACCGATGACCATGCCCACAATGTGTTCCTCGTGAAGGATGCGCCCCGAACCAAGATTTCAACGTCCACCACGCCGGGGGTGAACTGGGGCCTGGGTGTCTGGCATCGGGTCCGATTGGAACGTCGGGGCGCGTCAATTCAGGTGTTCTTCGACGATATGAGCCGGCCGATCATGACGGCCGAGGATGCGAACTTCGGTCCGGGCTGGGTCGGCTTTGGATCTTTCGACGACACTGGCAAGGTGGACAATGTCCGGATCTGGGCACCGGCTACTCCGGAGACGAAGGCGATTCCGTTCTTTCAACCGGTCGCTCCATAATCCGTCTCGCGAATCACTTAAACTTGAGCAGCTCGGCTTCGGTCCAGGAATCCTCGCGGTCGGCGTACTGGTCGCGGATGGCTTTGACCGTCTCGGTCTTTACCGGTTCCGCGGTGTGGCCCCATTCGCGGCGAATGTAGGTCAGCAGATCGGCGAGTTGTTC
The DNA here is from genome assembly GCA_017309115.1 of Verrucomicrobiota bacterium. Lineage (GTDB taxonomy): Bacteria > Verrucomicrobiota > Verrucomicrobiia > Limisphaerales > UBA9464 > UBA9464. Next base: position 10,985 of record JAFLEF010000036.1, read on the forward strand.
GTCCGAGAGCGCCGGGGCGAAGGCGGGCATGGCCAGATTCCAGGTGACGCCTTTGACGGTGAGGGCATCGCGGACGCCATGAAGGGAAATGCGGATCATGCGACCTTCGCTTCCCAGTGCCCATTCGGAGTCGAGCAACGGCGGCGCCAAACCCTCCTGACCGCGACCGTGCGGCTGATGGCAGGCGCCACAGATCACCGGATACAGTTCCTTGCCCCGGTTGAAGCTGGCTTGTTCTTCGGCCGTGAGCGGTCGGGCGGCCACCGGGGCGTCGTAACCGGCCTTGCCGTCCCAGACGAGCAGGGGATCCAGTCGGGTCACTCGTTCCTGCACGGTCGGTTCGGTCTGTTTCTTGAGCTCGGACCACGCTCGAGGTTCGGCGGCCAAGGCGATGGTTTTCACCGGAGTGGCCTTCTGACCTTTCTTCGGCGCCGGCGGCAGGGTGGCAATCAACCCGTCGAGAATCGCCAGTTGCTGCCAGTCACCGGACTTCTTGCCGACGGCGAGTTCGAGCAATCGTTCGACCCGCTCGGGTCTGCCTTCGTTGACCACACACCGGGCCAAGTCGGACAGCAGCTGAACGTGTCCCGGCCGCGTGGAATTGCAGTCCGGATCGCCGATCAGCGCATCGAGAAACTCCAGCTCGCGTCCGCCCAGACCACTCAAAGCGGCGTGCAGGCGCAGAGTGTCGGGCGCGCTGTTCATGAGCAGCGCGCGGGTGATGGCGTCGGCGGTCTTGGTGTTCACCTGCCCCAGCGTCAGATACAGCTGAAGTTGTTCCTCGGCCGGAATGAAGCCGGCCCGTCGATAGACGATGTTGGCGGCTGCCTCGCGTTGAGGCCCAGTGAGGAAGGGTTCGAGCAGGCGCAACGCCGCCGTGCGGACCGCCCCGTCACTGTCATCAATCGCGGTGGAGAGCGTCGCCAAATCCAGTTGGCCCAGACCTTCCAACGTCCAGAGCGCGTGCAGACGTCCCCGGGCGGACGGGTTCGCGCTGGCTTGGGTCAGACGTTTGAGTTCGGGAATGGAGGCGGGATCGGCGCGCTCGACGAGTTGACGCTGGGCCAAGTCCCGCCAGAAGCCATTGGCATGCGAGAGGCGGGCGAGCAGCTGTTCCGTTGTGGGTTGGGCTGGGAGGACGTCGGTGCGCGCTACGGCACGATCCGTTTTCACGATGCGCCAGATGCGGCCGCGATCGACCGGCTGGAAAAGATCCCGGGAAGCCAGTTGCTCGCGCAGGTAGCTGGTCAGGTAAATCCGGTGCTGGATCAATCCGCGATAGAAGTCCGCAATATACAGCGCGCCGTCGGGACCATTGTTCAGGTACACCGGGCGGAAGCGTTCATCGGTGGACGTGAGGAATTCCGCTCCGGGATAGGCGTTGGTCGCGGAGAGCACTCCGCCCTTGTTCAGAATCAGGCTGCGCCGGACAAAATTGCCGGTGGGCTCGCATAGGTAGGCATCACCAACGAACTCGGGTCCGAACTGATCGCCGCGGTACACGACCGGTCCGCACGCGCCGGTGAAGGTGGCGAGGCGTCCTTCTGGAGTCAGTTGACCCGGCTGATAGCCGCGATTGACCCCGGGGTTCACCCGGGCGGGATAGGTCCGGAGATTCTTCTCGATCTGGTAATTGGCGCCGACCGGGGAGCGGAGGTTGGGATTCCGCGCCAGATAGGCGCTGGGGATGAGGTCAGCGCGCAGCGGATCGGAGTTGGAATTGTGATACAGCCGGCCCACGTCGTCCTGGGAAAGGCCCCATTGCCCGCGGAAAATGGTGTCGTCCTTGAGCCAGTTGGTCGGGCTGCCGGTCCAGCGGTAGCGCTGGGTGTGGTTGGCCGAGTAGACCCAGTTGTCGAGGGCCCACATCAGGTTGTTGCTGGCGTGCTCAGGATTGGACTTGGCGCCCAGACTGGGATCGTTCTGGGTGGCGTAGTCGGAGAGGACAAGGGTCTTCTCATCCGCCTTCCCGTCGCCATTGGTGTCGCGGGCGAACCAGACCTTGGGCGGTTCAGCCACCAGTGCGCCATCGGCCACCAGCATCACTGAACGGGGCATGACCAGCCGATCCAGAAAGACGGTGCGCTTGTCCATCCGACCGTCGCCGTCGGTATCGGTCAGGATGACGATGTTGCCGGTGGGCTCGATTTCGTCGGTGCCTTCGGCGTTCCGCATGTAGCCGGTCATCTCGACCACCCACAGGCGTCCCTGTCCATCGAACTGAAACGCGACCGGCGATTGCACGAGGGGTTCGGCAGCGACCAGTTCGGCACGGAATCCGGGGGGTAGCTGAAACGTCGCGGCTTCCTGCTCCGGAGTGAGCACCGGAGAGGCCGGGATCTGGTCCCGCGGCACGACTTCTTTCTGGACCTCACCGGCGCGATCGCCGCTTTGGGCCAGCGCGGCGGAGGCGGTGGCCAGGGTCAGGACGATGAACTTGAGGAACGTGGACACAGGCAATAACCAGACGGCAGACCGCCTGAGGCACTTCAGGGGAACCGGCTGACCCATCAGATTTACGGGGGCAGAGGGTTGATTGCAACCGGTGACGCGAGGGATTGCGGGGAGGAGTGGCGAGGCAGGGCTGGAAATCCGCATTCAACGCTGTTCCAGACGCGACAAAGCCATTCTGCTCACCCATGCTTTCGCGCCGTGCAAGTCGCCATTCTATCCCCGGGTGAAAAGGTTCACTTGATTCACCGGCGTCATTTTGACCACGAGCCCCATCGCCACTTCGTCGGGGTCGTGGATGCCTTTGCCGATGGATTGCTGCGGGTTACCGGCCACGTCTATGCCGTGGATCCGATCAGCTTTGAGTTTCGACGTCGGGAAGAGCTGCGAACCCGGGTAGTCTCGGCCGCCAGTGGCGAAGTGATCATCAATGTTCTGCCCGCCTCGGTGGATCTGGACGCAGTCCGGTATCGGCAGGAACCCGGGGCTCTGCGCGTGACGGACGGCAGCACGTGGCATTTGGACATCAGCGAAGTGTCGTGGCGCTGAGGGGGGAAATCAGCTGAGAGCTGAGAGATGGTTCCGGTAAGGGCGGAGCGGTAAGGGGTAAGGACGGTTAACTGGGAGCGCTGGCGTCTCGCCGGCTGGTATCTCCCGGCCGAAGTTGCCAGAGGAATCGAGGCGCCTTGTGCGGTTCTGCCCAGGCCAACACTCCGTGCTCGCTCTTGATCCCGAAGGAGGAAGCGGCGGCAGCTTCAACAGTCTGCCGCGCTCCAATCCCTGCGCATCATTTCGGAGTTATTCCGGTTTGTTGAGTCGAAGGTACACCTCCGTCCCTTCGAAGACCGTCGGAGGAAGGATGACTTGGCGGGTCTGACCCACGGTGACCGGGGTGGAGTCCACCACCGTCCACGAGGTCGGCCTCAAGCTGCCCGCGCGTTCCAATCGAAAACCAGCGTCCGGAATCGTCCAGCGCGCGACGTAGCCTGCTTCGACCGGAGGAATCAATTGCACGGCGCCAGCGGCGGCGTTGATGACCCACAGCTCCTCATTGAGTTCACTGCCGGGGAAGGTGTCGGCCAACAGCACCTCGGTGCCGCGTTTGATTTGAATGCTCCCCACTCCGATGCCTTGCCCGCGGTTGGCGTCACCATTGGCCTGCGCTCCGAAATACACCCGAAGCGTGGAACCACCTTCGCGGAAGAACGCCGCCGCCTCGGCTCCGATGTCGATCGGATCGCTGACCGTGCCATCCGGAGCGGTCATCGTGAGCACCGACCCTTTACCGGTGATCGTCCAAGTGCCGACGATGGTGGCGCTGTTGACGACCGTGTGCGGTTCGCCGCCGCCGTAGAGTTCGGAGTTGCCGCCGGCCTGATCCGTCTTGATGCGGAAGGTCGCGTTGCCGGTTCCGCCCGTGCCGGCCTTGATGTCCATGAAGATCAGGGTGGGCTGATTCCAGTCGGGCGAGGTCTCCGAGCCGGGTGTCCCGGGCACCAGGAAGATGTGACCCTGGAAACCAGGGTGCGCGGTGGCGTCTGGGAAGCTGGAAATCGTGAACGAGTACGACACTGGCTCTGAGGAATCGATGAAGCTGTATTTCGTCGGATCTCCGCCCGGATCGGCCGTGTAGATGTTGTGTCGGCCGTAGATGTCAGTGCTGGTAGTGACCAGCGAGAGACCGGAACGCGCCGGAGTCAGTGCCAGTGTGGGCGGGGGTGGAGCCGCGGTGGCGCGAGTGAAACTGAGGTTGTCCACATTCAGAATCACCGGGCCGAGCAGGGCGTTGTCGCCGACCTTGAACGTCAGGCGATGAACCTGACTGGCGAGCGGATTGATCGTCAGCTCCAGGTGGTGCCAGTCATTGTCGGAGATCCGGGTCCCGCTCGAACCATTGTTCTGGGTGCTGATCCAATCCCAGCCGGTTCCGTTCCGCAGAATCACTTCGAAGAACCCGTAGTCCCCGCTGGCGCGCTTCACCGACGCGGGATCCACCCGGACGTCCAGATTCACCGTCACGAAGTCCTGGGCGGCGTTGACTTCCGCGGGAAGAGCGAAGGTGAACACCGACTGCTGATAGCTGTTGGGCAGTTCCGTGAACTGATGTTCCAGTCGGACGGTGCCGGAGGTGGAGCGGCCTCGGGTATCGGCGGGGTCAAAGGTGGCGGTTCCGGCGGCCGACCAGCTTTCCCAAATCCAGCCTTCCAAAGGTTCACCGGGAACCCCGTTGTCGATGTGACTGATCACCACATCCTCCGGGTGAGTGGTAAAGGCGATGTTGTCGATGTTCAGGGTCACGGGTCCCTGAAGCGCGTTCTCGCCGAGCTTGAAGGTCAGCGCACGAATCGAGTCCACGCCGTCCTTGGGCACTTGAAACGTCACGCGACGCCAGCCGGATTCAATCAACCGAGTTCCGGGCAAGCCGACCCAATCCCAGCTGCCGCCCTGACGCAGGATGACCTCGAGCCATCCGTAATCACCATCGAGCCGCTGGGTTGAAGATTCGTCCACCTTGACGTCGAAGGTGACCGCGCCGATGGAGCCGATGAAGTTCTCCGGGGCTGGCAGGGGAATGGTGAAGACGGCCTGCTGATAGCCCTCGGCGGCGTTGAAGGCGCTGGTGAGGCGAAGAGATCCGGACGTGGCGGAGCCCCCGGAGACGGGCGAATTGCGGGTGCCATCGAACTCTGCCGTGCTGCCGGCGGCGGACCAGTTTTCCCAGTACCAGCCGGCGGCATCGGCATCGAAGGCCGAATTGGTGAACAGCGTGTCACCGGCTTGGGCCGGTAGGATTCCCATTCCGAGGGCGGCGAGCAGAACCGAACGCAAACCGCCGACACGGCGGCATGAGGCCGAGAAGTTTTTCATAAGGTGAACGCCGAAATTTCTCCACGACCGGTCCAGGATGCAAATGGAAGTCTGTGAATCTTCGGTTCCGTCCGATTGACGGGTCGGCGAGGTGACTTTTAGGGCGTGCTCAGCGAAACGGCGTCGATGGTGAGTCGCTTCGCTTCCAGGAACGAGGCCCCGGCGGCGCCAGGATATGTCGCGGTTCCGCTGGTGGCCGATCCGGCGCTTCGGTCGACATAAGCGGAGGATTCTTCCCATCGGAATTGCTCCCGGGGCGCGAAAGTTGGACGGTTGAAACCCTCATGAAGGGCTTCGCATCGACTGTGGGAGTTTTCGTTCTGGCCCTGACTTCCTTGGGAGTGACTCAGGCGGCCGAGCCCGCCGGAAAGGTTACGACGATTGCGGGTACGGGAGTCTCGGGAACGGCGGGCGAGGGTGGACCGGCGCGCGCGGCGCAATTGAAGGATCCCTTCGGCGTGGTGCGGGGGCCGGATGGCGCGCTGTGGTTCTGTGATTACGCGGCCCATGTGGTGCGCCGGATTGCTCCGGATGGAACCCTGACGACGGTCGCGGGCACGGGCGAGGCCGGGTACTCCGGCGATGGTGGGCCGGGAACCAAGGCCCAGCTGAATCAGCCGCACGAAATTCGGTTTGGGTCGGATGGGCAGTTGTATATCGCCGACACCAGCAATCACGCCGTGCGCAAACTGGATGTTCGGACCGGCGTGATCACCACGATCGCCGGCACGGGGAAGCAGGGATACAGCGGCGATGGCGGACCGGCGACGGCGGCGACCTTCCGGCAGGCGATTAGCATTCAGTTTGGGCCGGGCGGCGATCTGTACGTGGTGGACATCGGCAATCATGTGATTCGTCGGATCGATCGCGCGGGCGTCATCACGACGTTTGCCGGCACGGGCAAGGCGGGTCCCACACCGCCGGACGCTCCGCTGGCGGGAACGCCGTTGAATGGACCGCGTTCGCTGGATTTCGATGCGGCGGGCAACCTGTGGCTGGTCACGCGCGAGGGAAATCAGGTGCTCCGACTGGATCGGGCGACTTCGCGAATCGTCCACGTGGCGGGCACGGGCAAGAAGGGGTTCACCGGAGACGACGGTCCGGCGGCGTTGGCGACGTTCTCCGGACCCAAGGGCATTGCGGTGGCACCGAACGGATGGGTGTATTTGGTCGATACCGAGAATCACGCGATCCGCCGGATCGATCCGAAGTCGGGGGTGGTGCAGCGCGTGATCGGAACCGGGCAGCGCGGAGACGGTCCGGATGGGGATCCGCTCCAGACGCGGCTAGCACGTCCGCATGGAATCTTCGTGGAAGCCGATGGAACCGTGTTGGTCGGCGATAGTGAGAACCATCGCCTTCGCAGTCTGTCCCGTCCGTAGATTCGGGAGCACGGAAGGGGAGAATTTTAACCGCAGATTGGCGCAGATTAACGCAGATTTTTTATTGGGAGGGGATCAACAACGCCGCCAAAACCTGCTGCCGCCGCCACGTTCGACCTTCCCAAAATCCGAGTTCCGCCAATCTGCGCTAGTTTGCTTTGATCTCCGGACGACCTCGGCGCAGAGCGTTGGCTTGGGTTCGGAGGATTTCGCGGCGCGTTGGGGCGGAGGATTGGGCGCCGGGACGGGTGACGGAAATGGCGGCGGCTGCTTGGGCGAAGTTCACGGCTTCCAGAATCGGTCGGCCCTCGGCCCAGGCTACAGCCAGGGCGCCGTTGAAGACGTCTCCGGCGGCGACGGTGTCCACGGCTTCGACCGGGATTCCGGGCGCGGGTTGATGGAGGTCCGGACCGGACACGAAAACTCCGCGCGCGCCGAGGGTGATGATCACGTAGGTGGGACCCCGTTCCCGCAGACGCCGGGCAGCTCGATCGGCACTCGCCCAGGAATGCACCCGCAGTCCGGTGAGGTAGGCGGCTTCCGTTTCGTTGGGCGTCAGACAGGTGATCCGGCGGAGCAGGGAACCGGGGAGACGCTGCGCGGGCGCCGGATTCAACACCACGGGAATGCCAGCCTCGTGCGCGAGTTGTGCGGCACGCTCCACGGTGGGCAGCGGACTCTCCAATTGCAGCAGGACCACCTGACTGCGGAGGAGGGAGGCCTGAGCTTGATCCACGTGGGCCGACGTGAGTTGAGCGTTGGCGCCGGGAACGACCGCGATGGAGTTGACGCCGCGTGGGCCCAACCAGATTAGGGCCACGCCCGAAGGATGCTGGTCATCCCGGCTCACGTGCCGAACGTTCAATCCCTCCTGCCGGAATCCCTTCAACGCCGCGTCTCCATAGGCGTCCCGTCCCAGGCGGGCTACGAAACTCACCCGTCCGCCGGCGCGCGCTGCCGCCACGGCCTGATTGGCGCCCTTGCCTCCGGCGGCGGTGGTGAAGGTGCTGGCGGAGCGCGTTTCCCCAGGTCGAGGCAGTCGATCGAGCCGGGCAATTAGATCCGTGTTGGAACTGCCCACCACGCAGATGCGCGGCGCCGAACGAAGGGGAGCAGCCACGGCCAGAACAGGAACTCAGGTGAGAATCTCGGTGAGCACTTCGCCGTGCACATCGGTGAGCCGTCGTTCAATGCCGTTGTGATAGAACGTCAGCCGCTCGTGATCGAGTCCCAGCACGTGAAGAATGGTGGCGTGGAAGTCGTACACCGTGGCCACCTTCTCGACCGCCTTGTAGCCGAAGTCGTCGGTGGCGCCATAGCTGTACGGAGCCTTGACCCCGGCGCCCGCCAGCCAGCCCGTGAAGCCAGCCGGATTGTGGTCGCGTCCGCTCGCCCCAGCCTGAAACGTCGGCATGCGGCCGAACTCGGTGCACCAAACTACCAGGGTGTTCTCGAGCAGACCCCGCTGCTTGAGATCGATCAGCAGGGCGGCGGTGGGTTGGTCGAGTACTTCGCCGTGTACGGTGTACTGGTCCTTGAGCACCTTGTGACCATCCCAGTTGCTCGTGCCTTCGCCGCCGACTTGGTACGCGCCGTTGAAGAGCTGCACGAACCGAACGCCCTGCTCGATGAGCCGGCGGGCCAGAATGCAGTTCCGAGCATAGGCGGCCTTGATGTCCTGCGTCTTGTCACCAGAGGCATCCGCGCCATAGAGGCGGCGAACGTGTTCGGGTTCGGTCGAAAGATCACAAACCTCGGGCACCGAGAGCTGCATGCGCGCGGCCAGTTCGTAGCTGGAGATTCGCGCGGCCAACTCGGAGTCGCCGGGATACGCTTCCAGATGATGCTGATTGATCCGGGCGATGAATTCCCGCGTGGCGTGATCTTCGCTGGTGCTGAGACCTTCCGGTCGGGAGAGATTGCGCAGCGGCTTGGTGGCGTTGAAATCGGTGCCCTGGAAGGCGGCGGGAAGGAATCCGGGATTCCAACAATTGCCGCTGGATTGCGGAGCGCCTCGCGGATCGGGAATGGCGACGAATGCCGGCAGGTTGTCGTTGGCGCTGCCAAGGGCGTAACTGGTCCAGGCGCCGATGCTCGGGAAGCCATCCAGCGTGAACCCGGTGTTCATGAAGTTCTCGCCGGGACCGTGGGTGTTAGTCTTGCCGGTGAGCGAGTGGACAAAACACATCTCGTCCGCGAGCGAGCCCAGGCGCGGCACTAGATCGGAAATCATCTTCCCGCACTGACCGCGCGGACGGAATTCCCACGGACTGCGGTTCAACGCTCCTTGGGCGCCCTGGAACGTCACGAGTTTGTCTCCGCCGGGCATGGGCTGGCCGTGCCGGCGAATCAACTCGGGCTTGTAATCGAAGGTGTCCACCTGACTGCACGCGCCGGCGCAGAAGATCATCAGCACCTGTTGGGCTCGCGGCGCGAAGTGCGGCTGACGAACGGCGTTGGGATTGGCCGGATCGATTCGCGGCCGGAGCGGCGTCTTGGTACTGACCCCGGCGGCCAGGAGTCCGTCGCGGCCGAGCAGTTGGGCGAGGGCCATGCCGCTGAGCGCGGTGGCGCTATGGCCCAGGAAGGCCCGGCGGTTGAGGAACGGATGGGGGCGTTCGGGAAGATCCATGGCGCTTAGAAGAGGAAGAGGAATTCGCTGGTGTTGAGCAGGCCCCGGCAGAACGCGGGCAGACCGTGGTTCTGGATCAGCGCGACGGACGTTTGCACTTCGAAGTCATCCGGCGCCCGACCGTACATCAGTTGGAATGCCCGGTTGATCTGGGCGGGCGCGTTGGCTCCGGCTTCGGTTTCCAGGCGGTCCGCGAGCAGATCGGCTTGTTGCAGCACGAAGTTGCTGTTGAAGAGATTCAGCGCCTGCAAGGGCGTGTTGGAGCGGGTGCGCTTGGGCAGGACCTGATTTCCACTCGGACAGTCGAAGGAGCCAAAGACGGAATCCTGCTCCTGCCGAATGCGGGCGAGGTAGACCATACGACGGAACTCGGGTGGACCGAACTTTTCCTTGGGAAAGTACCGGTACACGTTGTCTTCCTCGACGATTTGCAAGTGGAAGCCCGGTCCGCCCATGCGCAGATCCAATGCGCCGGAAGCGGCCAACATGCTGTCGCGAATCGCTTCCGCCTCGAGCCGACGCGGCGGGAAACGCCAGAGCAGCCGGGCGTCGGCATCGGCCGCCAAGCCGTCCGGGCGGGGGGCGGACGACTGCCGGAAGGTGCCACTGAGGAGCAGGCGTTTCTGCAGCTGTTTTACGGACCAGCCGCTGCGGATGAATTCGTCGGTCAGCCAGTCGAGCAGTTCCGGATGCGTGGGCTGACCGCCATTGGCGCCGAAGTCACTGGGCGTGTCGACCAAGCCGGAACCGAAGACGTAATGCCAGAGGCGGTTGACCATGACCCGCGCGGTGAGCGGGTTCTGCGGTTGGGTGAGCCACTCCGCGAGCTTGAGTCGGCGTTGCTGTTCGGGCGTGTCCGAGGTGAGCCCCAGCGTCCCCAGCACCGCGACCGCGTCGGGTGGAACCACTTCGCGCGGTTGCAGCGGATCGCCGCGATACAACCGGTGGGTGTTGGTGGGCTGGGAGAACGTTCCGAGCCAAGCGGTGGGCCCGGCCGTGAGGCGCTTCACCTGGGCCTGGGCCTGCTTCAGTTCCTCCTGCAACGCTCGCGCCCGGGTTTGGTCGGCGGCGGAGAGTTGCTGCAGAAACGCATTGGGATCGGACTTGCCCGCGGGCTCGCGGGTCTCCGACGACGTCAGAACCGTCCATGCACCCGTGGTGTCCTTCGCCTCGAGCCGATACTGCGTGGCGACGCGGTCCTTGAAGTTTCCGTCCCGATCGCGGCTCCAGACCACCCGCTGAATACGGTGGGCGGCAGGGAACTCCACGATGACCCAGCCCTGGCCGGCCGTGTCGGAGATCCAGCTTCGGGCATTGCCGGGAACGCCGTCGTTGAGGTGTTCCAACCGGTGAATGGAGAATCCGGGGAGGGTGCCGGAAGCGGTGGCCTTCGCTCCCGAGGCGGCCAACGCGACGTTGCGCCCTTCAACATCGAACACTTCGAGTTCGTCCAGACAGGGTTCGCCGCCGGTGGTGGCGAGAATGGTGAAGCGAACGGCGGTCGTCTCCCGGGCGGGGAACTCTTCTTCGTTGCGCCGTTCATTGACTGCCGGGCGCAGCGCGGTGGCGGGAACGACCGCCCGTTCGCGGGCCAAGGTGCGCAGCGCAGTCAGCTCCGCCTCGCAGCGCGCCACGTCCTGTTGACGGGCCGCCAGTTCCGCCAGTTCCGCAGGAGTGCGTTGAACGGGCAGCGCGCGGTCGGCGAAGTTGACCCCGGCAAAGACGGCCTGCAGCGCGTAGTAATCCTTCTGCGAAATGGGATCGAACTTGTGATCGTGGCAGCGCGCACAGCCTAGGGTGAGACCAAGGAAGGCCGTGCCGGTGGTGTTGACGATGTCCGCCAGTTCGTCCTGACGCTGCATCAGGGTGAGGTTGATATCCGGGCTCTTGACGATGTCGTAGGCGCCGGCGACGAGAAAGCCGGTGGCGGTGTCGGCCCCCAGGGCGTCGCCCGCCAGTTGTTCGCGAACGAACTGATCGTAGGGCACGTCGTCGTTGAAGCAGCGAATCACGTAGTCGCGATACGGATGCGCGTTCTTCCGTTCCCGGTTGGTCTCGAAGCCATTGGAATCGGCATACCGAACCACATCCAGCCAGTGTCGGCCCCAGCGTTCGCCGTAACGTGGACTCGCCAGGACGCGATCCACCACCGCCTCCACCGCCTCGGGCCGACGGTCGTTGACGAAACTCTCCACTTCCTCCGGGGTGGGCGGCAGCCCGTGCATCACGAGATAGAGGCGTCGGATCCACGCGCGTCGGTCAGCCGGCGGATTCAGCGTGAGCTGATGGTCCTGAAGTTTCCGGAGAATGAAGTCGTCGACGGCATTGACCCGGCTGGGCGAGTCGGTCGCGACCACCGGGACCGGAGGACGAACCACGGGTCGGAGCGCCCAGTGCACGGTCGTTTCAGCGGCGGCATCGGCGGGCCAGGGAGCGCCCTGGTCAATCCAAGCGCGCAGCAGCCCAATTTGTTCGGCGGTCAGTCGTTCGCCCTTGGGCGGCATTTGCAGATCGGGAACCGCTCCGGAGACGAAATGAATCAGCGGACTGTCGGCGCTTTGGCCGGGTCGGATCGCCGGTGCATGATTCTCGCCTCCCTTCAGAGCGGCTGTCCGGTTCTCCAAACGCAGTCCGCCGCGTTGTTTGTCGAGGCCGTGACAGGACACGCAGTGCGCGGTGAAGATCGGCCGGATGTCGCGCTCGAAGTCCACGTTCCGCTGGGCGGCAGGCGGCAGTTGGGTGGTGTCAACTGCACTCGCGGCTTGTGAACCTGGTATCGATGCCAGAGTCAGCGTCAGCACGCCGGCAGCGATTCCCCGAGGAAGCGATCGGCGACGGGACCCTGGGGGAACGGAACTCATGAAGGCATCAAGGTCGGGATCGAAACGGGGGTTGGCGGAAAATCGTGCTCAACGGTGCGGTGAAAGAAAGCTCCCGTCCATTCCTCCGTTCGGGCGACCGGGAGAGCGACGCCGGCCGCCCAGGGGGTATTCGGATTTCCTCGGAAACGGAGGGCGGCGGAGAGGGAAGGGGAGAATCTGGAAAACAGTAAAGGGAACGGGAAAGGGGGAGAAAGTGGGAGGGGGAGACTGGGAGAATTAGCCACTTTCCCCATTCCGCCCTGTTATTGGTCCCAAGTCTTCAGTGGGGGCAAAATACTCCAAATAGAGGAGGGTCCGCTCCAAGTCGGCCATGGTGAATTGGGGCACGCTCTGAGCATGACTCCCGCTGGCTGTTGGCATCGCGCCCCCGCATCGCGATCGGGTTCGGACCGGGCCTTTACCCTGATCGAACTACTGGTGGTGATTGCCATCATCGCCATCCTGGCCGGCATGCTCTTGCCCGCCCTAGGCAAAGCCAAGGCCAAGGCGGGCGGAATCGCGTGCATGAACAACGTGCGGCAACTCGGGCTGGCCTATCAGCAGTATGCGCTCGATTTTCGGGACGCCGCGCTGGGTCCGTTTTCGACCCCGGTGGCGCCAGCGTGGGCCGAGGGCAATGTGCATTCGGTGCCGGAAGCGGTGGACGATCGGTTCATCACCAACAGTCCGACCTTTCGGTACCTTTCCAGCCGGACGGTGTTCCGCTGTCCCGCGGACCTGGCTGGCTTGAAGAGCGGCGGGAAGATTGTTCTGCGCAACCGCAGCTACGCGATGAATGCATTCATGGGGCGGACGGATTCCCAATGGGTCACCGCGCACGCCAGCGTGTTCCGCACGGTGACCAAGCTCAGTGATCTGGGTTCCCCAGGACCTTCCAGTGTGTTTGTGCTGATCGATGAGCATGAGAACAGCATCAACGACTCCCATTTCTTCCCGTTCGACAATCTCCGCACGTTTAACAACAACCCCTGGCTGGATGCACCCTCGGGACGCCATGGGAACGCCGCAGGATTCAACTTTGCCGATGGGCACGGAGAGATTCACAAGTGGCAGGCCAACGTCTCCGGCTTCAAACGCAGGGGTGGGGAAGTAATTCCGAACAACATCTCGTGGTTGCCCAAGTCAGCGCTCGCGGATCACAGCTGGTTTACCAATCACATTGCTCCGTTCGCACGGTGAATCTCGCAGGGGCTGTGAAATATCCGGGCTAGCCGCGCGCCGCTTTCACCGCCTCAATGATCTTCCGGTCGTCCGCCCCGGAATCACGCACCAGTTCGAGGAATTGCGGCAGCGTCAGGTTCTTCCCCCGGAGGAACGGACGGTCGCCCGCGCAGCCGTACATCAGGTCCGGAGGCATCTCGCCCCGGAGCTTGAGTCGCGCCTTGACGATCAGTCGGGGGAGCCAAGCGATGCCGTCTACGGCCGCCGACTTGGCCGGCAGTTCGGCCATCCTGGCCACGTGGCCTGTGCTCTGGCCGTGTAGGACCCGCTGGAAATAATCCCGCCGGATCGCCTGCACCTCGAGGATGGTCGCATAATCCGGTTCACCGTCGCGGAGGAAGTCGTCGATGAAGTCGAACAGTTCCTGAGCCGTGCAGCCGATGCTGGCGAGGAAGGCCACGTCGGCGGGTGCGAACATCGTGCGGGGATCCCGGCGTCCGGCCTGCCACGCGGCCACGCCCCGCTCATACACCGCCTGAAACTGCGTCTGCCAGTCGGTCTCACTCATGTCGCGAGCCTAAACCAAGGCCGGGGCTACTGCCACTTCGGCGGAACTCATGAAGGCATGAAGGTCGGGATCGAAACGACTCAGGTGATTTGGTTTGCCGGGATGGTCCCCTCCGTGAGCGCCGGGAGGATAAGGACGCCGAAGGACGCGTCGTAAACGGTGGCGCAACGGGTGCATTGGGCTCGGTCGTCGGGCAGTTCGAGGTCCGGGGTCCAGGCATAGACCGCCGCGCATTGGGGGCACGTCAACTGGTACCGACGGAGGTGGGGAGGTGGCAGGGAGTCGGCGAGTTCCGGGGGCCACACCAGATCCTCCGGCAACAAATTGCTCAATTCCCGGGCATCTGGCGGCGGGCCTGAGACCAGACGCGACGCCTGAGCGGCCACCAGCTGTTCGAAGCGATTGCGAACGAGGCGCGCGTTTCCGAAGCGCGCATCGCGGTCCCGGTGGCGGGCATAAAAATAGGCCAGCAGCCGCTCCTTCAGGGCCGGCGCGAGCCGCAGGCGATTCGTGCGACACATGGACGCCAGGATTCGGGACAGATCCTGGGGCGAAAAATCCTGGAACTCGATAAAGCGGTTGAAGCGGGACCGCAGACCGGGGTTGGAATTGACAAAGCGCTCCATTTCGTCCGGATAGCCCGCCACCACCACGACCAGGCGGTCCCGGTTGTCCTCCATTCGCTTCAAGAGAGTATCGATTGCCTCCCGCCCAAAATCCTCCCGCTCCTTGGACAGCGTGTAGGCCTCATCGATGAACAGGATGCCGTCGAGCGCGGTATCAATCACCGCATGCGTCTTGGGAGCGGTCTGACCGACGTACTCACCCACCAGGGCCGCCCGGTCGCACTCCACGACGTGTCCCCGACGCAGGACGCCGAGCGCCTTGTAGATCCGGCCCAGCAGCCGGGCGACGGTGGTCTTACCGGTGCCCGGATTGCCCATGAACACCGAATGGAAACTGGTGGAGATCGTGGGGAGTCCCTGCGCCGCCCGGAGCTGCTGCAAGCGCGCGACATTGGCGACATCGCGAACCTTGGCTTTGACCTCCGCCATGCCCACCAGCGCTTCGAGATCGCGCAACACGGTGGTCACTCCTTCGGTCGTCAGTTCCGATTGGGCTTCGGCCTGAGACCCATACTCAGCCAGGGTGACGGAGGTGCGCTGGAGCAGGAATTGCAGGAAGCGGTTCTCCCGGGCGGTGAGTTGCCCGTCGAGTCCGGCCAAGGCGTCGCAGGCTTCGCGGATCAGGTAGTGACTGAACTGCACGACCAGCGGATGCAGCTCCATCTTGAGGGCCAGACGGGTCATCTCCTCAAAGAGGCGTTCCGGTCCCTCCCGTACCCCTGCGGCCACCGCTTCGTGGAGTTTGCGCAGCCGTTCCGGGGCGGTGTCCAGATGCTCGCTGATGACATCCCGAACCCGAAGAGTGCGGTCGGGTGTAAATCCGGGATTCAGCTTGCGGAGTCGGTCCTCGTGCCCGCGCCGGAAGCAGCCGATGAACGCCGGGACCATGTCTGCAGGCCGCGAATGGTGCAGGCAAGCCACCCAGAATTGCGCTGCGGCATCCGTCACCAGGGACAGGTTCTCCATGGGAAACAACACCGACCAGGTGGCCCCCACGATGCGGCGGTAGCCCTGATTGAATCCGTCCAGCAGATCGACGGTGGCCCCCGGACCCGACTCGTAAGTTCGGGCGGGTGGCGTGACGGTTTCCAGCGCGTCCGCCATCCAGCGGAAGCCAAACAGGGCCCGGGCAAGCCGATCCACGGATAGTTCGTGGCAACCGACAACTGCCGCTACCTCGGGTAGTGTCTGACGCAGTTCTTCGAACCGTCGGGCATACTCAGCCCCGGTTTCGGAAACCAGTTGGGCCTCGCGATCCCGGATGACGTGGGCCGCCTGAAACTCCTCCAACACCTCCTGCCACGGACGCTGGTTCATCCGGTCGGCGTCCATCGGATTAGTCGGAACCAGGACACGCGCGTTCCCTCCTCCCATCAGTGCGGCCAGAACAATCGTCGGGGCTAGCGGATGTTGCGTCCGATCCGCAAAGAGGTGGGTCAGCGGCACCAGTGATGGATACTCTCGCGCCGGCACTTCGTCATCCGCAAACGCGACTCACGCCTCCGTTAGGATGAGGCCCGATTTCTGGCGGTCCATGACGCGTTGGATCAGCTCATGGCGGAGCATCCCGACAAGGCGGAGATCCTGAAGCTGAGATTTTTCAGCGGCCTCGAAATCGCAGAGGTGGCGGCCACGCTGGGGCTCTCCGTTCGTTCCGTGGAGCGGCTCCCCAATCCAAGCCCACGTAGGTCGACGCTTCCGGATAAAAGTCTCTCAGATCGCCACCCGCCTGAAAATCAGGATCCGAAAAATGGAAGAGGACATCCGTCGTGGTAAACGGTTGGTCGCTGACAATGTGGACTGCGGGTCGGAACCAGGTGCCGAATTCGCCGGCAAATGGGCCGCTGGTGGGAAGGGTTCCTCGCCAGGTATTCGCGGGAACGGCAAAAATGTCATAGAGACCTACTTGGACGGATCCAGTCCCGTTCACAATGGGACTGCCAATCGGATTGAAGGCCGTGGGGTCCACGGATTGGTCGCCCACACTGGGGCTACCTGATTGGAGGGCGCCGAGTACGTTTTGCACGTACGGCGCGAAACTGGGAGAGACGTACGGGTCGGCGAGGAACGGCACGCTCGTCGGTCCGACATTCGGAAACAAGGTCACCGTCGTGACGGGCGAAGTGGCGCCCGCCGGCAGGGCGAGGATCAGAGCTGAGGTGGCCAACAGGACAACAGGCAGGTAGGATTTGCGGTTATTCACAGGGGGCAGGTTGAAGGTTAAGTGGAAACAGGGATGGTCTGCGTTTTTGAACAGGACCGCCGCACCAGTTCCGCCGGACGGATGGGAGACCAGCATTGCACCGGTTTCCCTAAACCGTAGAGGTGGCGGCGTGGGGAGCGTTCCATCGCCCCTTATTACGAGATTCCCAGCCCACACCCGCCACAGGCTCGCAATCTTCTTTCTTGGGTCGCCGGAGCGACTCCGGAAGACGGCCCAGTGTCCTTTCCTTCCTCCTGCGACTCAGCGATTGCGGATCTCGCGGAAGTGGAAGTCTGGCGAGCACAGCGTCTCGAGTTCGCCCGGACCTCTATCTGAATCTTGGCGTAGTCGGCGGCGGGCACGATCACGACTTCACACGCGGACGGCTCCGCAGAACGTCGCCCTACCTCTCCTCCCCCACTCACTACTTCCAGCGATTGACTTGCCGGACCCCACTCCTAGCCTCGGCACCAGTTTTCAAACGCACTGTTCCAACCGTTCTATGCCCGCACCCACCAAAGCCGAAGCCAAGTCCGAATCGAAAGCCGACACCAAAGCCGAATCCAAAACGAGCGACTCCAAAGCCGTGGCTGTCGCCGAAGCTCGCTTTACCCCCCAAAAACAACGCGATCTCGACAGCGCCATCTCCACCATCACCAAGTCGTTTGGTGACGGGGCCATCATGCGCCTGGGGTCCCAGGTCATCCGGCCAATCGAAGTCATCCCGACCGGCGCCCTCGCCATCGATCTCGCCCTCGGCGTCGGCGGCGTGCCGCGGGGTCGGATCGTCGAGATCTACGGGCCGGAATCGTCCGGCAAAACCACATTGATGCTCCATCTGATCGCCAACGCTCAGAAAATGGGGGGCGTGGCCGCCTTCATCGACGCCGAACACGCCCTCGACCCCGCCTACGCCAAGAAACTGGGGGTCAATCTGGACGACCTGTTGGTCTCCCAGCCCGATTCCGGGGAAGAAGCCCTGAGCATCTGCGAAACGCTCGCCCGCTCCAACGCGCTCGACATCATTGTCGTGGACTCCGTGGCCGCCCTGGTGCCGAAAGCCGAACTCGAAGGCGAAATGGGCATGGCCACCATGGGCATGCAGGCGCGCCTGATGTCCCAGGCTCTCCGCAAACTCACCGCCATTCTCAATAAGGCCAAGACGACCTGTCTGTTCACCAACCAGCTGCGCGAAAAGGTCGGCGTGATGTTCGGTAATCCCGAAACCACGCCCGGTGGCAAGGCGCTGAAGTTCTATGCCAGCGTGCGCATCGACATTCGCCGCAAGGACGCCCTCAAAGACAGCGCCGGCAATGCCATCGGCAATCACGTGAAAGTGAAGGTGGTGAAGAACAAGGTCGCCCCTCCGTTCACCGAGGCCGAGTTCGACATCTATTTCAATCAGGGCATCGACAAGGAAGGTTCGATCCTCGATGTCGGCCTGGAATGTGGGGTCGTGGAGAAGAAGGGCGCTTGGTTGCAGTTCCAGGGCGAGTTGATCGGTCAGGGCAAGGACACTTCTCGGAAGGCGCTGGCAGAAAAGCCGGAACTCCTGCAGAAGATCAAGGACGCCATCCTGGCCAAGCGCGCCGCCGAAGCGGCCACCACCGCCAACACGAAAGCGTGAGGCTGGTGGGGAAGCTGAGAGCTGAGAGGTGAAGCCGCCAAGGGGTAAGCGGTAAGGGGTAAGGAAAGGCGAAGCAGGGTGGGGCGACGCTCCGCGGAGCCGTTCGCGTCGGAAAAGCTGAGAGCTGGGAGAAAAGGCCAGGTGAGAGTTGAGAGACCGGAAAACGCAGTTTCGCCCCGGTAGGGCGAGGTTACCACCGAGCCGATCTGCGTTCATTTTCCCCGGCTTTATCTACCCACAAACCGGTTGAGAGTTGAAAGTTGAGAGTTGAGAGTTGAGAGAAAAGACCTGAAGTCCAGCACGTTAGAAATGCCGATAGGTTTGTGGACACAATGCAGATCCGGTTCACCGGTTTTCGCTCCTCTCAACTTTCAACTCTCAACTGTCAGATCCCAGCTCTCGGCTTGTTCCCACTTCCCCCGCGTCCAGTTCTGCGGGAATCTGCCGCCATGTTCTCACTCGTAGGCAAGACTGCGCTCGTGACCGGCGCCGGATCCGGCATCGGCGCCGCCATCGCCCAGACCCTCGCGTCAGCCGGAGCTCATGTCGTCGTGGCGGATGTCAATGAAGTGGGCGGCAGTCAGACGGTCGCTGTCATTCAAGGTGCCGGGGGTTCGGCCGAATTCACCCTCCTCGACATCACGTCCGAGTCCGCGTGTCAGGAGTTGTCCCGCAAGCTGCTCCCCCGACTCGGTCCGCTCGACATCCTGGTGAACAACGCCGGCATCGGACACGTGGGCACCTTGCTCACCACGGCCGGAGCCGATTTCGACCGCGTCCTGTCGGTGAACGTCCGAGGCACGTTCAACGTCACCCAGGCCTTTTTGCCGGCGATGGTCGAGCGCGGTCGAGGATCGGTGATCAATCTGGCCTCGGCGGCCGGACTCGAGGGGCTCAAGGACCGGTTCGCCTATGCCACCAGCAAGCATGCGGTTGTGGGCATGACCCGTTGTGCGGCGTTGGACTACGCGAAGTCTGGGGTGCGCATCAACTGCCTGTGTCCGGGACGGGTGGAGACGCCCTTTGTGAAGTCGCGTCTCGCCGAGTATCCCGATCGTGAGGCGGCGTATCAGGACATGTGTTCCACCCAAGCCAACGGCCGCATGGGTCGACCGGAGGAAGTGGCCGCGTTGGCCTTGTATCTGGCCGCCGACGAATCGAGTTTCGTGACCGGGGCCGCCCTCGCCATCGACGGCGGCATGACCGCTGGCTCGGGGAGGTTTTGAGCGGAGCCAGCTGAGAGCTGAGAGGTAAAACCGGTAAGCGCGAAGCGGTAAGCGGTAAGAGAGACCGGTAGGGCGTCGCTCCGCGGAGCCGCCTGGGAGCGCCGGCGTCTCGCCGGCGAGAATTTACGAAGTCCGGTCAGCGCGAAGGGGTAAGCGCGAAGGATGGTAGGGATGGACCGCTGGGCCGTCCCCGGTCCGCCGGCGCAGCCTGGCGGACTGGCTATTGGTGGTCAGCGCTAGAGCCACCCGCGCTTAACTCGCCAAGGCGGTAAGGGTAAGGAAAGGCGGCTTGCCGGAGGCCTGACCTACTGGGGTCGTACGATGCCCAACCTCCTGCCACGCCTCGCCGATACCAAAGCGGTAAAAAGTTTACCGCACTCCATAGGAAGCCGGCGAGACGCCAGCGCTCCCAGGCGGCTCCGCGAAGCGTCGCCCTACCGATTTCGCGTTCGCTTACCGCTTACCGCTTCGCGCTTACCGGTTTTACCTCTCAGCTCTCAGCTCTCAGCTTATAGTATGGACTGCGGCAGACTTTCTGCCGCTTTAGTATCCCCGCACGTGGAGTGATGCGACGCCCAGCCTCCTGCCACGCCTCGCCGATACCAAAGCGGTAAAAAGTTTACCGCACTCCATAGGAAGCCGGCGAGATGCCAGCGCTCCCAGGCGGCTCCGCGAAGCGTCGCCCTACCGATTTCGCGTTCGCTTACCGCTTACCGCTCCGCGCTTACCCGTTTTACCTCTCAGCTTATTGTATGGACTGCGGCAGACTTTCTGCCGCTTTAGTATCCCCCGCGCGTGGAGTGATGCGACGCCCGCCGCCTGCCACGCCTCGCCGATACCAAAGCGGTAAAAAGTTTACCGCACTCCATAGGAAGCCGGCGAGATGCCAGCGCTCCCAGGCGGCTCCGCGAAGCGTCGCCCTACCGATTTCGCATTCGCTTACCGCTTACCGCTCCGCGCTTACCCGTTTTACCTCTCAGCTCTCAGCTACCCAAAAAAACCCGCCGGGGCGTGAGCCTCCGGCGGGTTTGGATGATCAGTCGAGTCGCTTACTTGGCGGCTTCGATCTTGGTCACGGCGATCATGTGCTTGTCACCCTCTTGGGTGGCCTTGCCGCTGACCGTGACCTTCATGGTCGAGGAGCAGAGGTTCTTGTGGAACGCCTTGCTCTGTTCGCCGGTCAGGAAGTAGGTGGTCGTTTTGTCGCCATCCTTGACCTGGACCACGTTCTGGCAGCTGTCGGCCTTTTTGAGTTCACACTTGGCGCAGGCGCCCGTACCAGTGACGGTCACGTCCTTGGCATCAGCAGCCCGAACGGTGAGCAAGCCGCCCGCAAGCGCGGCAGCAACAGCAAATTTGAGGAGGTGTTTCATGAGGTGTCCTGTGAAAGAATTACTTTTGTCCAAGGAACCCCAGTGGCTTTCCCTTTGCAAGTGCTGTTTATGGACCTGAGCCCTTTCTCCGGGGCTGTCTTGTCCGGGGGTCAGAGCCGACGCATGGGATCTCCCAAAGCCCACCTCCGCGTCGACGGGGAACCACTGCTCTCCCGTCAGTTGCGGTTGCTCCACGAAACCGGCGCCGCCGAACTCATCGTCGCCCAACATCCCGACCGGCCCGAACCCCTCGCTGCGCCCCTTTCGGCCGAGGTCGTGTTCGATTCCCCACCGGACGCCGGCCCGCTGGCAGGAGTTTCCGCCGCGCTCGCCCGCTGTCGCCATCCTCTCCTGCTCGTGGTCGCGGTGGATCTGCCCGGACTGACCCGGGAGTTCCTGACCCGTCTCTGGGAGCAGTCGTCCCCTACGCAGGGTGTCATTCCTGTTCTCCGGGGCCGATTAGAGCCATTGGCGGCGATGTATCCGAAGTCGGCCGGAGAGGTGTGCCAACAACAACTCCGGTCCGGGCGTTTCGCCGTGCACGAGTGGGCGGAGCTGGGGCTGACCGAAGGTTGGTTGAAACGCTGGGAACTGGAACCGATCTGGCATCCGTGTCTGCTCAACTGGAACGAACCGGGAGACTTTGTGGGGAGCCGGTAAGGGGTAAGCGGTAAGCGGTAAGGTTGGTAGGGCGACGCTCCGCGGAGCCGTTCGTGTCGGAAAAGCTGAGAGGGAGAAAAGGCCAGTTGAGAGTTGAGAGAAGAGGCCAGTTGAGAGTTGAAAGTTGAGAGTTGAGAGACAAAGGCAACGAACAGGAGCGCCGGCGCTCCCAGGTGGCTTTTCCTTACCGCTTACCGCTTTCCCCTTACCGGCTTTGCCACCAGTCCACCCACGAACGGCTCCGCGGAGCGTCGCCCCACCGGGAAAATTGGAAAGCGGTAGCACGGCTAGCACGGCTACCGCACTCCATAGGGACGGCTCGGGCAGAGCCTCGCCCTACCAGGCTTGCCCCTTCCCGCTTCGCGCTTACCGGATTCACCTCTCAGCTCTCAGCTCTCAGCTAGTTTCGCCCGCACTTCCCGCTTGCCGTTGGCCGCTTACCCTTTACCGGTGTTGCCTCCATGTGTCGTCTTTTCCTGTGGTTGGCGGGAACTCTCGCCCTGGGCTGGGTGGTCCAAGCGGCCGAATCGGTTGATCTTTCCCACTCCCGCTGGACCCGCCTTCTCGCCACTCACGTCAAAAATGGCGAAGTGGACTACGCCGCGCTGAAGGCGGCACCTCAGGACTTGCAGGCCTATCTTGATTCGCTCGCCGCGGTCACCCGACCGGAATTCGACGCCTGGCCCGAAGCAGACCAAATCGCCTTCCTGCTCAATCTCTACAACGCCGCGACTCTCAAACTGGTTGCCGACCATTACCCCGTGAAATCGATCAAGGACATCGGGGGACTGTTCGGCAATCCCTGGAAACTTAAGGTGGTCCGGCTGTGGGATCGCCTGATCACTCTGGACGACGTCGAGCACGGGACGCTGCGCGCCGATTATCAGGAACCCCGTATCCATTTCGCGCTGGTCTGTGCCGCTCGCAGTTGTCCCCCGCTGCGATCGGAAGCGTACGTCGGCCAGCGGCTGAACGCTCAGTTGCAGGACCAAGGCCGGATCTTTCTGGCCGATCGCGCCAAGAACCGGGTGGATCCCGCCGGCCAAACGCTCTGGCTCTCGCCGATCTTCAAATGGTTTCAGGAGGACTTCACGGCCAACGGGAAAACTGTCGCTGAGTTTGTGCTGCCCTTTCTGCCCGCCGCCGAAATCTCCGGGGTGTCGCCGAAAGATTTTAAGGTTCGCTACACCGATTACGACTGGTCTTTGAACCGTCGTTGAACGGTCTTCCCGCATGGCGTCATCTCCCACCCCTGCCGCTCCTGCTTCGCCACGCTCGTCGTGGGCGAAATTGCTGGGCGTGGTCGGTCTGCTGGGCGTGGCGGTGCTCCTCTTCCGTCAGTTCCAGCTGGCGCAACGATTGCCCGAAGCTCTGACGTGGATTCGCGACCAAGGGGCGTTCGGCGCGGCGATCTTCGTGCTGGCGTACGTGCTGGCCTGCGTGTTGTTTTTGCCTGGGTCGGTGCTGACCCTTGGTGCCGGCGCCGTGTTTGGCGTGGCGTGGGGATTTCCTCTGGTGTCGCTGGCCTCCACGCTGGGAGCGACGGTGAGTTTTCTGGTAGGACGATTCGCCGCTCGGGATTGGGTCGCGAGCCGGGCGGCGGGAAATCCGAAGTTCGGCGCCATTGATGCCGCTGTGGGTCGGGAAGGCTGGAAGATTGTGGGTCTGCTGCGGTTGTCGCCGGTGTTCCCGTTCAATTTGCTGAACTACGCCCTGGGTGTGACGCGCGTTCGCTTGCGGGACTTCGTGCTCGCCTCCTGGATTGGTATGATGCCCGGCACGTTGCTGTACGTGTGGCTGGGAGCCTTGGCCGGTGATGTCGCCCTATTGGCCGGCGGACAACGGCAACGTTCGCCCGCCGAATGGGCCCTGTACGGCGTGGGTCTGCTCGCCACGGTGGCGGTGACCGTGTACCTCACCCGGATCGCCCGCGCCTCCTTGCAAACCGAATTGGATCGAACTCCAACGCCGACTCCACCGGCTCACTGATTTCTGGACGTGACTCTCTCCCCTCTGGATCGCCACAACCAAGCGCTGCTCGCCCAAACCCATCCCAGCGGCTGGGTGAATCCCCGACCGGCTCCCCGCTACAATCTGGTGGTCGTGGGCGGTGGCACGGCGGGTCTGGTCGCGGCCGCCGGTGCCGCCGGACTCGGCGCCAAAGTAGCCCTGGTGGAACGCGCGTTGCTCGGCGGGGATTGTCTCAACTACGGCTGCGTGCCGTCGAAAACCCTGATCCGTGCCGGTCGCGCCGCGGCGGCCGTGCGGGAAGCCGCCCGCTTCGGAATACGAGTTGCGGGCGAGCCCATCGTCGATTTTCCCGCCGTGATGGAACGGGTCCGCGAGGTTCGCGCCGCCATAAGTCCCCACGACAGCGTGGAACGAATGAAGTCGCTGGGCATCGATGTGTTCCTCGGCGGCGGGCGGTTCGCGGGAACCGACGTCGTCGAAGTCGCCGGCGCCCGCCTCCGGTTTGCCAAGGCGGTGATTGCCACCGGCGCGCGGGCGGCGATCCCGTCGATTCCCGGCCTGGTGGAAAGCGGGTTCCTCACCAACGAAACGGTCTTCAACCTGACCGAACAGCCCCGACGTCTGATTATTTTCGGCGGCGGTCCCATTGGTTGCGAACTGGCTCAGGCCTTCGCTCGTCTCGGAACCCACGTGCGGTTGGTGCACAACAAGCCGCACTTACTCGACAAGGAAGACCCGGCCGCCGCCGTCCTCGTCCAGGCGGCGTTGCAGCGCGACGGCGTGGAACTGATTCTGGGAAAGAAAGTGGAGGGCGTCGTGCGGGTGAACGGGGAGTTTCGCCTCCATCTCCAGGGAGAAGTTCCGCGGATCGCCGACCAACTGCTCGTCGCCACTGGACGTCAGCCCAACGTCGACGGCCTCGGCCTGGAAGCGGCGGGAGTGAACTATGATGCCCGTTCCGGAGTGCAGGTGGATGATCATCTGCGCACGACCAACTCCCGGATCTTCGCGTCGGGAGACGTGTGTTCCCGCTTCAAGTTCACGCACGCCGCCGATTTCATGTCGCGCCTGGTCCTCCAAAACGCGCTGTTCCTGGGACGCAAGCGAGTCAGTGCCCTGACCATTCCCCGGGTGACCTACACCGACCCCGAGATTGGCAGTGTGGGTCTGACGGAAGCGGAAGCCGCCGCCCAAGGCGTCGCGGTCACGGCGTTTGGGCGCAACCTGGCCGACGTGGATCGTTCCCGCACGGAAGGTGAGACCCAGGGATTCGTGAAGATTCTGGTCGCCACCGGATCGGATCGAATCGTTGGGGCGACATTGGTGGCGCCGCACGCTGGCGAGATGTTGGGCGAGGTGAGTGTGGCGATGGCGTCGGGAATGGGACTGGGTCGGTTGGCCAGCGTGATGCACGCCTATCCGACGGTGGCCGAATCGCTGCGTCAGTGCGGCGATCAGTACAATCGCACCCGCCTGACCCCCGGAGTGAAGCGCTGGATGACCCGCTGGCTGGCTTGGGGAATTAGCTGAGAGCTGAGAGCTGAGAGGTAAAACCGGTAAGCGCGAAGCGGTAAGCGGTAAGCATGGTCGGGCGAGGCTCTGCGGAGCCGCCTGGGAGCGCTGGCGTCTCGCCGGCACTTTCCCGCGCTCTCGGCTGGGGTTTCCTTCCCGCTTCCCGCTCCGACCTCTCAGCTCAAAATTTTGGACTGCGGCAGACTTTCTGCCGCTTTGGTATGGGCGAGGCGTCAGCAGGCCTCATCGCGTCGCGACTCCATTCGCGCCTGGGGAATACTAAAGCGGTAAAAAGTTTACCGCACTCCATAGGGAGCCGGCGAGACGCCAGCGCTCCCAGGCCATCCCGCTTCGCCTTTCCTTCCCGCTTACCGCTTCCCGCTTCCCGCTTACCCCTTTCCCTTCCGGCCTCTCAGCTCTCAGCTCTCAGCTGGCTTCGCCTACTTCCCGCAGCAGTTCTTGTACTTCTTGCCGCTGCCACACGGACAAGGGTCGTTGCGGCCCACTCGCGGAACCGACTTCACCGGCTGCGCCTTCGCCAACGTCTCAGTCGCTTCCGCCACCAAGCCCCCGTCATCAGTAGTCCCTGGCGCATCGCCAAAGGCCGGCACGGACTGATGCATCGTCACCTGCGGCAGATTGTGCATGAACTGCTCGAAGGCCAGCAGACTCGTCGCACTACGGAAGATGTTGTGACACACCTCCGTCTTGATGTTGACCATCAACTCGTCGAAGAGCTTGAAGGCTTCCGCCTTGTACTCGATCAGCGGATCTCGCTGCGCGTACGCCCGCAGTCCGATCGAACTGCGCAGCGAATCCATCGAGTACAGATGCTCCTGCCAGAGCCGGTCGATGGCCGTCAGAATGGTGTACCGCTCAATGCTCGCCAGCATCTCCGGCCGTTCCAAACTCACCTTCAGGTCGTACGCGTCCCGCACGGTCCGGCTGATGTACTCAAACAGGCTGAACTGACTCTCCGACAGTCCGTCGAACAACGAACCACTCACCGGCAGCTGACGCCCCGCCCGCGCCACCTTCACGAACTCCTCTTCCTTCAGTCCGAGCGGGAAGTTCATGTTCACCCAGTCCGACAGGCCCCGGACATTCCACTCCGCCACGTCCGTCTCGCTTTCGGTAAACTCCTGGACCTTGAGGAGCACGATCTCCTCCATGATGTCCATCAGCCGGTCGCGGACGTCGGTGGACTGGATGACCTCGTTGCGGAAGCCGTAAATGACTTCGCGCTGCTTGTTCATCACGTCGTCGTACTCCAGCGTGCGTTTGCGCTGTTGGAAGTGGTGACCTTCGACCCGCTTCTGCGCCTGCTCGATCGAACGGTTGAGCAACGGATGTTCCAGTTCCTGACCCTCCTCCAGGCCCATCCGCTCCATGATCTTGGTAATCCGGTCCGAACCGAACAACCGCATCAGGTCGTCCTCCAACGAAACAAAGAAGTGGGACGAACCCGGATCGCCCTGACGCGAACAACGGCCGCGCAACTGCCGGTCGATGCGGCGGGATTCGTGACGCTCCGTGCCCAACACGTGCAGACCACCCACCTCAGCGACGCCCGGTCCCAGCTTAATGTCGGTACCGCGGCCGGCCATGTTGGTGGCAATCGTGACTGAACCCTTCTGACCCGCGCGGGACACGATTTCGGCTTCCTGCTCGTGGTACTTGGCGTTCAACACCGAGTGGACAATGCCTTCGCGCTTGAGCAGCCGGCTGAGCATTTCCGAAGTCTCGACGGAAATGGTGCCGACCAGAATCGGACGGCCCTGGGCGTGCAGTTCGCGAATCTCCTTCGCCACGGCTTCAAACTTCTCCCGGCGCGTCTTGTACACCGAGTCGTTCCGGTCCTTCCGGATGTTGGGCCGATGGGTTGGAATGGTCATCACGCCCAGTTTGTAAATGTCGTGGAACTCCTGCGCCTCGGTCTCGGCGGTGCCGGTCATGCCCGCCAATTTGCGGTACAGTCGGAAGTAATTCTGAATCGTGATGGTCGCCAGGGTCTGCGTCTCGCGCTCGATGGACACGCCTTCTTTGGCCTCCACCGCCTGATGCAACCCGTCCGACCAACGCCGGCCGCTCATCAGACGTCCGGTGTGTTCGTCGACGATGATGACCTTGTTGTCCTGCACCACGTACTGAACGTCGCGTTCGTAGAGGCAGTAGGCCTTCAGCAACTGGGCAATGGCGTGAATGATTTGCGCGCGTTCCTCAAATTCCTGCTGCAACTTGCCCTTCTTCTCGAGTCGCGCTTGGAGTTCGAGGTTCGGATCGGTGTCGATCTGACTGTAGAGCGTCGGGAGATCCGGCAGCACGAAGCCATCGGGATCGTTCGGCGCCATGAATTCCCGGCCTTTTTCGGTGAGGTCGGCCTCGTGGGACTTCTCTTCAATGCCGAACAGCAATTGCTCCTTCTCGGCGTACAGCTGCTTCTTGGATTGGTCGGAATGCAGTTCTGCTTCGTACGCCTGGACCAGCTTCTGGTTCGCCGGTTCCTCAAACATCCGCGCCAGGGCTTCCGACCGGGGTTGCCCGAGTTTCACCTTGTAGAGCAGGGAGGCGATCTGCCGCTCGATGACGTCCGCACCCTTCACATTGGAACCATCGGCCGGCCGCAACTGCTTGATCAGGCCTTCCGCCTCCCGGATGTACCGGGAACACAAATCGCGCTGCGCCTGCACCAGGCGTTCGATCGAGGGCTTCCATTCGACATACCGATGCTCGACCGAGACCACCGCCGGACCACTGATGATCAGCGGCGTTCGGGCTTCATCGATCAGGATCGAGTCCACTTCGTCGATGATCGCGAAATAATGTCCGCGTTGAACCTGTTCCTCCCGGGTGCTCGCCATTCCGTTGTCCCGGAGATAATCGAAGCCGAATTCGGAGTTGGTGCCGTAGGTGATGTCGCAGCTGTACATCGCCCGGCGTTCGGCTGGTGTTTGGCCGTTGAGAATGCAACCGACCGTCAGACCGAGATACCGATAGACGGCGCCCATCCACTCGGAGTCACGGGCGGCCAGGTAGTCGTTGACCGTGACCACGTGCACGCCGCGCCCGGTCAGGGCGTTGAGGTACACCGGCAGGGTGGCGACCAGGGTTTTGCCTTCGCCGGTGGCCATTTCCGCGATGAAACCCCGATGCAGAGCCATCCCGCCAATCAGCTGCACATCAAAGGGAACCATTTCCCACGGCAACTGATGTCCCCGCACTTCGATCGGTTGTCCGCAGAGCCGGCGGCAGGCGTTTTTCACCACGGCGAACGCCTCGGGCAAGATGGTTTCGAGTTCCGCCTTGAGCTGTTCGGGATCCTCGATGCCGGACAACTTGGCTTTCCAATCGGCCGTCTTTTGCCGCAGCGCTTCGGGAGGTTGCGATTGCAGCTGTTGTTCCAGCTCGTTGATGCGGGCAACGAGCGGGCGGAGCTTGCGGACCTCGCGTTCATTGCGAGAACCTAAGATTTTGCGGAACAGATAACCGATCATGACGGGCCGTTTCTGACGGGAGGTAAAGGCTAGGGGGGCGTGAAACCAAGGTCAAAGAGTCGTTGCGTTGAAGCTGAGAGCTGAGAGCTGAGAGAAAGACCAGTTGAGAGTTGAAAGTTGAAAGTTGAGAGACCGGAAGGGGCGGCCTGGCCCCGGACGGGGCGAGGCTTCGCCTATGGAGTGCGGTAGCCATGCTACCGCTTTCCCACGGGCGAGGCGCCAGCAACAACCGACGCGTCGCCACTCCACGCACCCCTGGGGAAAATGGGAAAGCGGTAAGCAGTAAGCATGGTAGGGCGACGCTCCGCGGAGCCGCCTGGGAGCGCTGGCGTCTCGCCGGCCAGTATCTGCGAAGCAAGAAGCGGTGAGCGCAGGGTAGGGATGGACCGCCGGGCCGTCCCCAGTCCGCGGCGCAGCCGAGCGGATTGGCGATTGGTGGTCAGCCTCGTAAGGAAGCTGAGAGCTGAGAGGTAAAGCCGGTAAGCGCGAAGCGGTAAGCGGTAAGCGAAATCGGTAGGGCGACGCTCCGCGGAGCCGTTGGCGAAGGAAAAGCTGAGAGCTGAGAGCTGAGAGATGAGAGGTAAAACCCGGTAAGCGGTAAGCGGCAAGCGGTAAGCATGGTAGGGCGACGCTCCGCGGAGCCGTTCGCGTCCCGGCGAAATAACACGTCACCACTCCACCCGCGCCGGCGGAATGGAAAAGCGGTAGCAAGGCGAGCACGGCTCCATACCAGGAGAGCTGAGAGGTAGAACCGGAGAAAACGAACAAATAGCTCGGTGAAAACCTCGCCCCGTCCGGGGCTGAGGCCTTCCTTCCCTGCCCCTTCCCGCCTCCCGCCTCCCGCTTACCGCTTACCGCTTACCGCTTACCGCTTACCGCTTACCGCTTACCGCTTACCCCTTACCCCTTACCCCTTACCCGTTCCGACCTCTCAGCTCTCAGCTTTTCAAAAAGCCCCCTTGCCAGCCTCGTCCGCTTCGTATTATTCGTTCAATCGCAATTGAACGATCCTCGTCGTTCGCCCCAAACAGCGCGCGTAGCTCCGCCATTGCGAAGTGACCGGCACGAAGTGCCTCCAGATTCCCAACCCACTACACCCGTGGAGATTACCCTCTCCAAAACCCGCCTCGAATTCATCGAGACGGTCGGTCGGATGTGCCAACAACTCGGCCTCCCCCGGTCCATCGGACAAATCTACGGATTGCTCTATCTGTCCCCCGCCTCGCTGTCCCTCGACGACATCGCGGAACAGCTGTCGATCAGTAAGGGCAGCGCCAGCACCGGAACCCGTCAACTCGCGTCCTGGCAGGCGATTAAGCAGGTTTGGGTGCCCGGCGATCGACGCGACTACTTCGAAGCCGTCGGCAACCTCCGGGATCTGCTCGAGTCCATCTATCGCAACTACTTCAAGCCCAAGCTCGAAAAGGGCGGCCGAAAGCTCGACTCCCTGCTCGCCACCCTCGAGGAGGAGCGTCAGCAAGGCGCCGTCTCGCCCGAGGACTACGCCTTCTTCAAGGAACGCCTCGACAACATCGCCCGCCTCGAAGACCGCATCTCCCGCGTCCTCCCCATCGCGGAGAAGCTGCTTTGAAGCGAAGCCGGTGGCTTCGCAGTTGAAAGTTGAGAGTTGAGAGTTGAGAGAAGCCAAAACCGGTAAACCGGATCCGCATTGCGTCCACAAACCCGTCGCCACTCTTAACGTGCTGGATTCCAGGATTTTTCTCTCAACTTTCAACTCTCAACTCTCAACCAGTTTGTGGGTAGTTGAGAGACAAAGGCAAAGACGCTCTCGGGAGTAACCTCCCGAGAAGCCACAGCCGCCCGCAAACGCGCGCCTTTCTTTACCACTTACCCCTTCCGGTCTCTCAACTCTCAACTTTCAACTCTCAACCCGCCGCCCGGTAGGGCGAGGCTCCGCCGAGCCGCCTTTCCTTACCCCTTACCCCTTACCCCTTACCCCTTACCCGTTCCGACCTCTCAGCTCTCAGCTCTCAGCTCTCAGCTTCTTCCGAAAATGACCTCCGCCGCTCTCGACGAACTCATCGCCACGGCCGAACGAACCAAGGCGCTCGTTCCCCAAATCGAGGCCGCCGGGGTCGCCCTCAAAGCCGCCCTCGATTCCGGCTCCAAAATCCTCACCGCCGGCAACGGGGGCAGCGCCGCCGATGCCCTGCATCTGTCCGAGGAACTCGTCGGACGCTTCAGCAAGGAACGCCCGTCCTTGCCCGCCATTTCCCTCTGCGCCGACCCCACGGCCCTGACCTGTATCGCTAACGATTACGGATACGAGCGGGTTTTCTCGCGTCAGGTGGAAGGTTTGGGACGTCCGGGCGATGTCCTGGTGGTCTTCACGACCAGCGGCAACTCGCCTAACCTGGTGCTCGCTCTCAAAATCGCCCGGCAACGGGGTCTGATCACCATCGCCGTGTTGGGCAAAAACGGTGGCGCCGCCAAGGGGTTGGCCGACCACGAGCTCATCATCCCCAGCCAGAACACCGCCCGCATCCAAGAACTCCACACCTTCATCCTCCACGCCTGGCTCACCCAGATTGAAGCGGATCTTTGAGGCGAAGCCGATGGCTTCGCAGTTGAAAGTTGAGAGTTGAGAGTTGAGAGGAAAAGCCGGTAAGCGGTAAGCGGTAAGCGGTAAGGAAACGCGAAGCGTGGTAGGGCGACGCTCCGCGGAGCCTTTGGAGTGCGGTAGACCTTCTACCGCTTTCCCATTTTCCCAGTCGTGGGTGTAGTGGTGACGCGTGAGTGATTGCTAACACCTCGCCTGTGGTAAAGCGGTAGGCCCGATCCGGTCTCTCAACTCTCAACTTTCAACTCTCAACCCGCCGCCCGGTAGGGCGAGGCTCCGCCAAGCCGCCTTTCCTTACCCCTTACCGCTTACCCCTTACCCGTTCCGACCTCTCAGCTCTCAGCTCTCAGCTCTCAGCTAAACTCCCCCATGCTCCACGGCCACCTCACCGATCCCGGTACCTACGCCTTCCTGACCGCTCATCCTACCTGGCAGCAGGCGTTTGCGTGGTTGCATGGGCTCCGATCCGACATCGCGCTCGGGGAATACGAGATCCTTGGACGCGACATGTTCGCCTCGGTCCAGGAGTACGCCACGCTCGCCCGCCACGAAGCCCGCTTCGAAAGCCACGAGGCCCACATCGATATCCAGTACACCCTGAAAGGCGTGGAAGGCATTGATTGGATCCCCCGCAGCGCGCTTCAACCGGATGGTCCCTTTGGCAACGACGTCCAGTTCTGGCTCCCCCCGCCGGAACCTGTCACTACCCTCGCCCAATCCGCCGGTCGCTTCGCCATCTTCTTCCCCTCCGACGCCCATCGGCCTAAAGTCCGCCTTCCCGGACACGACCGGGTGCGCAAACTCGTGATCAAGATTCATCAACGGTTGTTAACTTAAAGTCCTGAATGAAGCCTGATTCCCGTATCTTTGTCGCGGGCCACCGAGGATTGGCTGGAAGCGCGATCCTGCGTGAACTCCACCGCCAAGGATTCACCCAAACCATCACCCGCACCCGTGCCGAACTCGACCTCCTGGATCCCCTCGCCGTCCAACAGTTCTTTGACCGGGAGAAACCCGAGTATGTCTTCTTGGCCGCTGCGAAAGTCGGCGGAATTCTCGCCAATGACACCCAGCCCGCCACGTTCCTTTGGGAGAATCTCCGGATCGAAACCAATCTGATCGACTCCGCCTGGCGCTCGGGTGTCCGCAAACTGCTTTTTTTGGGCAGTTCGTGCATCTACCCCAAACTCGCTCCCCAGCCTCTCAAGGAGGAGTATCTCCTCACCGGCCCGCTCGAACCGACCAACGAATGGTACGCCATCGCCAAGATCGCCGGCATCAAGCTCTGCCAAGCGTTCCGCCGCCAATACGGCTGTGACTTCATCAGCGCGATGCCAACCAATCTCTACGGGCTGAACGACAACTACGACCTTTCCAGCTCCCACGTACTTCCCGCCCTCATCCGCAAATTTCACGAAGCCAAAGTCCGGTCTGAATCCACGGTCACCTGCTGGGGCACAGGCACTCCGCGACGCGAGTTCCTGCACAGCGACGATCTTGCCCGTGCCTTGGTCTACCTGATGCAGAACTACAGCGAGGAACAGTTCATCAACGTGGGCTCGGGTTCCGATATCACGATTAAGGAGCTCGCCCACCTCACCGCTGAGGTCGTTGGTTTTAGCGGGCAGATCATCTGGGATTCCACGAAACCCGATGGGACCCCCAGGAAATTAATGGACAGCTCCCGCCTGCTGGGGCTTGGCTGGCGTCCAACCGTTGACCTTCGAGACGGCATTGCCCTCGCTTACCAAGATCTCCAACGTCGGTTTTCTCATTGAGGCCTACCTTCCATTCCCATTTCTGACCTCTCTCTATGTCTAACAAAAAAGCCCTCATCACCGGAATTACCGGTCAAGACGGATCCTACCTTGCTGAACTTCTCCTGGATAAAGGGTACGAAGTCCATGGCATCATTCGGCGCGCCTCCACCTTCAACACCAGCCGCCTGGATTCCATCTACACCGATCCTCATTATCCCAAACACCGTCTGTTCCTCCACTACGGCGATCTTTCCGATGCCAGCAATCTCGCGCGATTGATCAGCAAGATTCAGCCCGATGAGGTTTACAACCTTGCCGCCCAGAGCCACGTGCGGGTGAGTTTCGACGCCCCGGAATACACCACCGATATCACCGCCACGGGTACCATCCGCCTGTTGGAAGCCATCCGGGAGACGGGCATCAAACCCCGCTTTTACCAGGCCTCGTCCAGCGAGATGTATGGTTTGGTTCAAGAGGTTCCCCAAAAGGAGACCACCCCCTTCTATCCCCGGAGTCCCTACGGCTGCGCCAAGGTCTACTCGTACTGGATCACCGTGAACTACCGGGAGTCCTACGGTATGCACGCCAGCAACGGGATCCTCTTTAATCACGAATCCCCCCGCCGAGGCGAAACCTTCGTCACCCGCAAAATCACGCGCGCCGCTGCCCACATCAAATTGGGCCTCCAAGACAAACTCTTCATGGGTAACCTCGATTCCAAGCGCGATTGGGGCTACGCCAAAGAGTATGTGGAAGCCATGTGGCTCATGCTGCAACAGCCGGAAGGAGACGACTACGTCATCGCTACCAATGAGACCCACACGATTCGGGAATGCCTCGATGTCGCGTTCGCCCGCATCGGACTCGATTGGCACAAGTACGTGGAAATCGATCCCCGCTATTATCGTCCGGCCGAAGTGGATCTCCTGATCGGTGATTGCACCAAAGCCAAAACCAAACTGGGTTGGGAACCCAAGACCAAGTTTAAGGAACTCATCGAACTGATGGTCGATGCCGACCTCAAGACGCTGGAAGACCAACTCGCGGGCAAGGTTCGCCGAAGCGAATAACCCGTTCCCTCCACCCTTCCTCTTATGCCCTCCGCCCTCATCACCGGTATCACCGGCCAGGATGGTTCCTATCTCGCGGAGTTGTTGCTGTCGAAAGGGTATTTGGTCCACGGGTTGGTTCGGCGTACCAGCAGCCTCGAGCGGTCGCGGCTCCAACATCTCTACACGAATCCCGACATTTACGGCCGAACCCTCCAGTTGCATTACTGCGACTTGGAGGATGCCACCACGCTCCGGCGCATCGTCACCCGGATCGGTCCCGACGAACTGTACCATCTGGCGGGACAGAGCCACGTCGGACTCAGTTTCGAGATCACGGAATCGACGGTGGACAGTGTGGCCGTCGGCACGTTACGGCTCCTGGAGATCATTCGGGACCTACCCCGACCGCCGCGGGTGTTTCACGCCGCCTCGAGTGAGATTTTTGGGCGGCCGTCGACCGTTCCGCAGGACGAAGAAACGGCAATGGCTCCGGTGAATCCCTACGGCGCGTCCAAGGCGTTTGCCACCCAAATGTGCCGGATCTACCGGGAGAAATACGGCCTCCATATCACGAACGGTATTCTCTACAACCACGAGTCGCCTCGTCGCGGGGAGAACTTCGTGACCCGCAAGATCTGTCGAGCCGCGGCCTCCATCAAACTCGGTCTGCAACGCGAACTCTCCCTGGGCGACACGTCGGCTCGACGGGATTGGGGAGACGCCCGCGATTATGTCCGGGGCATGTGGCAAGCCGTGCAGCACACCGTTCCTGAAGATTTTGTCTTCGCCACCGGGGTGCTTCATTCCGTGCAAGATGTCGTCGAGGCTGCCTTCTCCGAGGCCGGCTTGGATCTTCAGAAATACGTCCGCCGCGACGAACGCCTCCTCCGCGGTCCTGAACCCTTTGCCCTCGTTGGCAACCCGGCCAAGGCCGAACGGATCCTCCACTGGAAGCGCGAAACGGACTTCGCCGGACTGATTCGCTGGATGCTCCATGCCGAACTTCAAGACCTCGAACGCCGAAAAAGTTGAGTCTGAGGGGCGAAG
Organism: Verrucomicrobiota bacterium; assembly: GCA_017309115.1. Classification (GTDB taxonomy): domain Bacteria; phylum Verrucomicrobiota; class Verrucomicrobiia; order Limisphaerales; family UBA9464; genus UBA9464. Next base: position 46,061 of record JAFLEF010000036.1, read on the forward strand.
CCGGTAAGCGGTAAGGTAGGGCGACGCTCCGCGGAGCCGATCGTTCCGTAGCCGCCGAGGGAACGAGGCGCCAACTTCCCCGAAACGACGACACGCGCAGGTTTGCTGGGACGCGTCGAGGGGACAAAATCGAAACAGCGCCTCCTCCCGTCGACGGCTACAGCCCGCGAAACGACAGGCGCGCTCGCGCCGTAGCCAAAAACCGCCTTTTGCCTTTACCTCTCAGCACTCAGCTCTCAGCTCTCAGCTGGCTCCCCGTCTCTCAACTTTCAACTTTCAACTCTCAACCCGCTCCCGTCTCCTTCCGGCCGCTCAACTCTCAGCTCTCAGCTAGCTTCTTCCTTACCGCTTCCCGCTTGCCGCTTCCCCTTCCGGTCTCTCAACTTTCAACTTTCAACGCTTCGCAGTCCGAAAATGTCTCTAAAATCCGATCTCGTTGTGGTCTGTGGTGGTGGCGGCTTCATCGGCGGCCACCTGGTCGCCGACCTCCGCCGACAAGGCTTCACGCGCGTGCGCTGCGTCGATGCCAAGCCGCAGACCCAGTGGTATCAGCGCTTCCCCGATATCGAGAACCTCGTGCTCGACCTGGAAGACAAGTCCGCCTGCTACACCGCCCTCCAAGGCGCGCACACGGTGTACAACCTGGCCGCCGACATGGGCGGCATGGGCTTCATCGAGCTGAACAAGGGCCTCTGCATGCTCTCGGTGCTGATCAATACGCACCTGCTGATGGCTGCCCGGGACCTGGGCACCCAGCGCTTCTTCTACGCCTCCAGCGCCTGCGTCTACAACGCCGACAAGCAGCGCGACCCCAACGTCACCGCGCTCAAGGAAGAGGACGCCTATCCGGCGCTGCCCGAGGACGGCTACGGCTGGGAGAAGCTCTTCAGCGAACGCATGTGCCGGCATTTCCGGGAGGACTTCGGACTCCTGACCCGCGTGGCCCGCTACCACAACGTGTACGGACCCTTCGGCACCTTCGAAGGCGGCCGCGAAAAGGCCCCCGCCGCCATGTGCCGCAAGGTGATCGCCGCCAAGCTGGGCGGGCCGAAGGAACTGGAGATCTGGGGCGACGGGCATCAGACCCGCTCGTTCATGTACATCGACGACTGCCTGAAAGGCACCCAGATGCTGACCGCCAGCGACTTCGTGGAACCCATCAACATCGGTTCGAGCGAACTGGTGTCGATCAACCAGCTGGCCGACATCGTGGAGGAGATCGCCGGCATCAAGCTGAACCGCAGCTACAACCTGAAGGCCCCGAAAGGCGTGAACGGCCGCAACTCCGACAACACGCTGATCAAGCAGGTCCTCGGCTGGGAACCCGACACCCGCCTGCGCGACGGCATGGAAAAAACCTACCGCTGGATCTACGACCAGATGGCGGGCCGGGGAAGCTGAGAGCTGAGAGCAAGACCAGTTGAGAGTTGAAAGTTGAGAGTTGAGAGACAAAGGCAGCCACCTGGGAGCGCCGGCGTCTCGCCGGCCCGTGCCTGAAGAGGAGAAGAGACGCGAGAAACACGCCGGCGAGACGCCAGCGCTCCCAGGCGCCTTTTCCTTACCGCTTACCGCTTACCGCTTCCCGTCTTTGTCTCTCAACTCTCAACTTTCAACTCTCAACCCGCCCCCTACACTTCCCCATGCCCGTAAACGACACCGGCTTAAATCCGGCTAAACTTCGGCAGGTTGGACGCCGAAGTCCGGCCCGCGATGGCTTGAAGGCGGGACTTGCGTTGCAGGCAGTGGCCCTCGAGTTCCAGAAGGCCTTCCATCACCAAGGACCGAAACGAGGGGTTTATCGGTTCAAGACCCATCAGGACGCCGACCAATGGATTCGTCAGATGCAGGCCCGCCGGGAAATCCCAGAAAAACTGAGAGCTGAGAGGTAAAGGCGAGTTGAGAGTTGAGAGTTGAAAGTTGAGAGACAAAGGCAACGAACTGGGAGCGCTGACGTTTCGCCGGCGAGTATCTGCGAAGACCGGTAAGCGGTAAGCGGCAAGGTAGGGATGGACCGCTGGGCCGTCCCCCTATGGAGTGCGGTAGCCATGCTAGCCATGCTACCGCTTTCCCACGGGCGAGGTTCCAGCGATCACCCACCCGTCACCCCTCCACGCACGACCTGGGAAAATGGGAAAGCGGTAGCACGGCTAGCACGGCTACCGCACTCCATAAAAAACCGCGCCCCGCCCGGGGCAAGGTCACCCCTTCCGGTCTCTCAACTCTCAACTTTCAACTCTCAACCCGCCCCCGGTAGGGCGAGGCTCCGCCGAGCCGCCCTTCCTTACCCCTTACCGCTTACCCCTTACCCGTTCCGACCTCTCAGCTCTCAGCTGCGGCCAACGGCCGCCCGCCGCTTGCCTCTTGCCCTGTTCCCCCTTTCAGACCTAGGGTGCCTTACCCAGATGGACCATCCGGCCCTTGACCCGCTGATGGGCGAAATGATCGGCGATTGCCGGGCAGCCTGTGCCGCCTCCGACCTCGCGGCTGACTCCGCAGGTGTCGATTCCGAGCGTTGCGCCACGCATCTGCGGGAAACGGCGGCCCTCATCATCCACGTCGAGACGCTTCTTCAGCACCACTTCCTGCCAGCCGAACCCGCCGTCCCCGTCTTTGCCGATCCGACGCCCGCTCCCACAACAACACCGGATGCTGCTGCGGATCCCAGTCCGACTGCGAACTCCGAGTCCCCCGATCCGGCCGAATCCGCCGCATCTGCGACGGCGGTCCCGCCCTCACCACCTCCGGTAGTCCTGCCGCCGGCCGACCCGATTCTGTGCACCCTGACCACCCCGGCGGAGATCAGCCTTCTGGTCCACGAGATCCGGGGCATTCGATCGGTCTTTGTCTTGGGCGCCGAGTTGGACTTGAAGCCCACCGAGAGCGAGAACCTCTTCAAAGCCGCCGCCCAGATGACGCGAAGGCTCGAGCCGCTCATTCGCGACTTCTTCGCCAAGCTCGGCGGCTCCGCCGAGACCGGCGAGTTGAAAGTTGAAAGTTGAGAGGTAAAACCGGTAAGCGGTAAGCGGTAAGCGGTAAGGAAATCAAAAGACGGAAGAGTTCCCGCGGAGCTCGCGGAGGAGCGAACCAACACGGTGAAGCTAGGCTTCGTCCGAGTTAATCAGTGCCCATTTCTTCGCGCCTCCCGCTTACCGCTTACCGCTTCGCCACCTGCCGATCCATGAGTAGATACAACTGCCGGCTGAGTTTGTCGGCTCGTTCCAATAAATGTTCGGCTTCCGGAGCGGTGAGGAGATCCAGTCTCTGAAACACCAAGACCATTGAGGCTGTTTCAAACAGGGAGCGTCGGCCGATATTGAGAAACTGACGGAACTCGGCGAGGTGCGGACTGCCGCTGCCTTCCGCAATATTGTTGGCTACCGAAAGCCCCGCCGCGCGCAACTGATCGGCATATCGAAATAGCCGACGTTTATCCAAAGACTGAGCCACGCGGTGAAATTCCACAGCCAAGTCGGCGGCTGCCTGCCAAACCTCGAGATCCAAAAACCTCCAATGGGATTTTCGCTGTTCGCTCCGCGTATCGCTCACCTCTGATTTCTACCTCACTCCTGCCGCCTCCGACTATCCACAAACTTAGTGAGCAGCAAACCGGTAAGCGGTAAGCGGTAAGCGTGAAGGTAGGAAACCGGTAAGCGGGAAGCGGCAAGCGGTAAGGAAAGGCGAGGCGTGGTAGGGGAGAGAGTCGGTAAGCGCGAAGCGAACGCAAAGCGCGGGAGGACGGGAATCTCGCCGAGCCGGTCCTATTCGTCCCTCGAGTCGCACTCCGGAAGCACAGATGGGAAAACCCCAGGAGTGGTGGAAAAAACCGGTAAGAAGAAAGCGGTAAGCGGTAAGGAAACGCGAGGCGGGTTTGGGGTAAGACTTCGCCCAAGTCAATCAGTGCCCTATTCTTCGCGCCTCTCGCTTACCGCCTGCCGCTTGCCGCCTACCGCCTACCGCTTACCGCTTACCGCTTACCCATGCGCTTAGCATTTCTCAACGCCCTGTTCTTCCTCGGCATCAGCGGGTCCTGGGCCTGGTACCACGTCGCGCCGCCGTCGCCGCCCACCCGATTCAGCTTCACGGCGACCAATCAGGTGGCCGGATTCAAGTTCAAGCCGGAATCTATCGGGGAAAGCGCCGCGGCCACGCTGGCCACGACGAATCTGTTCAATGGCACCTTCTACGGACCCAAGGGCGAACGGATCACCGCGTTCATGGGCGAATGGCGCGCCGACAATTCCAAGGAACTGAGCGTCGTGCAGCACACGCCGGATGTGTGCTGGGTGGGCGCCGGTTGGACGCCCTCGGCCAACGATCATCCCAGCCAGGTGGAGTTTGAATTCGGCGACCTGCGAATCCCGTTTGAAGTCCGCACCTTCAAGCCCCCCGGTGGCGGCTTCCGCGAACTCACCGTCTGGTGCACCCTGGTCAACGGTCAGGTCTACGGCGAACTCAGCCGGTTCACCCCGCCTGATGCGAGCCCCGACCTTTCGCCCAAGGCCAAGTCGAATCAGACCGCGCGTCGGTTGGCCGGCGGTCAGTTCCTGAACGCCGTTCGCGGTCGGACGGCGGGCAGCGGCGACAAGCAATTTGTCCGCTTCTCGGCCCCACTGTCTGGCGACTGGCGCCCCGTCCTCCGCGATCTGCAAGCCTTCGCGCAGCGGTGGCTGGCGCTCAGGAAGTTGAGAGTTGAAAGTTGAGAGTTGAGAGACCGGAACGGGAGAAATCCATCGACGCTGACGCGCCTAGGATCTGGTCCGCGAAGCCGCTCGCGTTTCGGAAGGTTACTTCCGACAGCACGTTCCTTGGATCTACCTCTCAGCTCTCAGCTCTCAGCTCTCAGCTAGCATCTTCCTTCCCGCTTACCGCTTCGCGCTTACCCCTTACCGGCCTTCGCTTCCGGCTTTCCCTCCGCGAACTCCGCGCCCTCCGCGGGAGAACGCCTTTCCCTTCCGGTCTCTCAACTCTCAACTTTCAACTCTCAACTGGTTCCCTACCTTCCCGTCCGAAGGAGAAAACCTGTGTCCACGACCATTCCAGCCGCCGAGGCGAAAGCGAAGTTCTCGGAACTGCTCGATAGAGTGCAGTGCGGTGAGAGCTTTTCCATAACTCTGAACGGAGAGGAGCGGGCCAAGTTGGTGCCAACCCAGCGAGCCAGTCTGGAGCAAATTCAGGGGGTCATTGCTCAGATCAAGGCGTCGCGAAGCACGCTCAATCGTCCCGGACAGCCCATGGTCCGTATCAAGGAACTCGTCGCTGAGGGAAGGCCGTGAAAGCTGAAAGAAAGACCAGTTGAGAGTTGAAAGTTGAGAGTTGAGAGTTGAGAGACAAAGGCAACGACGCTGTCGGGAGTGACCTCCCGAGACGCCGCTCCCGCTTCCCGCTTACCCGTTTCGCTTTCCCTCCGCGCCTCCGCGCCTCCGCGCCTCCGCGGGAGAACTCTCCCCCTTCCGGTCTCTCAACTCTCAACTTTCAACTCTCAACTGGCTCCGCGCTTCCGCATGCTCTACTTCAAATCCCGGAACGTTTCTTTCCTGATCCTGGCGATCGCTGCGTCGGTGAGTTCGCGATTGGTGTTTACGTACTGGGCGGATCCAGAGGGACCCAATTTGCTCGTTACCACCGGACTGAGCGTCGTCGTCTTCGTCCTCACTTTGGCCGCCTACTATTCCCTCGGTCGCTTGGTCGGGCTCACCCGGCTCCTGGTCGCGCTGGCGATCCAGATCCTCTTGGTGGTGGGAGTGGCGGTTTGGGGAAAATGAGAAGCGGCAAGGTAGGGATGGACCGCTGGGCCGTCCCCAGTCCGCCGGCGCAGCAAGGTGGACTGGATGTTGGTGGTCAGCCCCAGAATCACTCACGCCCAATTGCCGAAGGCCGGTAAGTGGTAAGGGGTAAGGGCAAAAACATTCGACTGGGAGCGCTGGCGTCTCGCCGGCCCTTTGGAACTACAAATCCCAATTTCTTCCCGCAGAGGCGCTGAGGCGCGGAGAAGAGGATTGGAACCACGAATTGGAAGCAATCGCGCGAAGGGGAGATTCGTTCTGATCGCCGGTCCTTCCTTCCCGCTTGCGAGCTCCTTTCCTTACCCCTTACCGCTTACCCCTTACCGGCCTTCGCTTCCCGCTTCCCGCTTCCCCCTTTTCGCTTTCCCTCCGCGCCTCCGCGCCTCCGCGGGAACCACTCCCCGGTCCTCTCTCTCAGCTCTCAACTCTCAGCTCTCAGCTTTTCACCAATGCGTATCGGAATAGGTCCCTCCACCTTTGCTCAGGAGGACAAAACGCCGCTGGAATTGCTCCAGCAGGCTGGAATCACGGTTGTTCCCAACCCCACCGGTAAGCGGCTGACGGAAGCCGAAATCACCCAGTTTCTGGTGGGCGAGAAGCTCGACGGCCTTCTGGCCGGACTCGAACCCTTAAATCGACGGGTTCTGGAGGCGGCTCGGCCCACCCTCAAGGCCATCGCCCGGGTGGGGATCGGCATCACCAACGTCGATGTCGCCGCCTGCCGCGAGTTCGGGATTCGCTTCAGCTTCACTCCCGACGGTCCGACGGAAGCCGTCGCCGAGATGACCCTGGCGGCGTTGCTGACCCTTTCTCGGGACCTGCTCCCGATGAATGCCGCCCTGCACGCGGGCAAGTGGCCCAAAATGATTTCACGGAGCCTGAAGGAGCTCACGGTGCTGGTGGTGGGCTACGGTCGGATCGGCCGGGCAGTGGCAGCCGAGCTGTCCCAGTTGGGGAGCACGATCCTGGTGTGTGATCCGTTCCTGCCGGCGACCGCCCCGTGTGAGTTCCAGAAGGTCACCTTGACTGAGGGTCTGGCCGAGGCCGATGTGGTGACCCTCCATGCCGCGGGAGACAAGGCCTTGCTCGGGGAAGCCGAGTTTGTCCAGGCCAAGCCGGGCCTGATCGTCCTCAACTCTGCGCGTGGCGAGCTGGTGGAAGAGGCTGCTCTGGTCCGGGCACTGGAGAGCGGTCGGGTCGGCAAAGCCTGGTTCGATGCCTTCTGGCAGGAACCCTACACCGGGCCGTTGACCCGATTTGAGCAGGTGTTGCTGACGCCCCACACCTGCACCTACACCCGCCGCTGCCGCCTCGCGATGGAAAGCGAAGCGGTCCGAAACCTGTTGGCGGATTTGAAGGCCTAACTCCCATGGAAGCTCCCGTCGTCCTCGTCACCGGCGCGTCCCGAGGAATCGGTCGCGCTATTGCTGGCCGGTTCCTTGCAGAGGGAGCCCGCGTGATTGGTACAGCCACCCGAACGTTGCCTCCCGAGGAGGCCTTCCCGGGAGTGGAGTTTGTCTCGGTGGATCTGTCGGACCCAAAACAGACCCAGGAATTTGCGGAATACCTGAAAGGACTGCCACGCCTGGATGCGTGCATCAACAACGCCGGAATCAATCGCATTAAGCCGCTTGGGGACGTGACCCCGGCAGACTACCAAGCAGTACTCTCGGTCGATCTGGAAGCCCCCTACGCCATCTGCCAGGCCGCCGCCTCGGTGATGCAGAAACAGGGCAGTGGACGGATCGTCAACATCGCCTCCATCTGGTCCGTGGTCACCAAGGCCCAACGCAGCCTCTATTCGACGGCCAAGACGGGTCTCCTCGGGTTAACCCGCGCGCTCGCCGCGGAACTGGGTTCCTCGGGAATTCTGGTGAATGCCGTTTCTCCGGGGTTTGTCCTCACCGATCTGACCCGTCAGTCCCTTTCCGTCGATGAAATGGCCAAGCTTTCCGCCCAGATTCCTTGTCGACGAATGGCGGAACCCGCTGAGATTGCCGAACTGGTCGCCTTCCTGGGTGGCCCGAAGAACACGTATCTGACCGGTCAAAACATCGTCATCGATGGAGGATTCACGATCGTCTAGCCCGGTGCCCCAAACTTCCGAAGGGCCTCAATTCCCGCTTCCGACCCGCTTATGCTGATTCGTTCCTACCGCTCCGAGTACCGCGTCGTCTTTTCTCCCGATTTCTCGGTTGAGCTCACAGCCGAATTGAAGCCCGGGGATTTCCTGATCATTGACGAAAATGTGGCCCGTCTTCATGCGGACCGGATTGATCCGTTGCGGGCGAAGTACGCGCACCGCCTCCTCCAGCCGGCTGAAACGCAGAAAAGTTACCAAGGGGTTGAGCCGATCATCGACCATTTGATTCGGAATGGCTTTCGAAAGAACCACCGGCTGGTGGCCATTGGCGGCGGAATCACCCAGGACGTCACCGCGTTCATTGCTTCGATTCTCTATCGGGGCGTCGGTTGGATCTTTGTTCCCACCAACCTGCTTTCCCAGTGCGACAGCTGCATCGGGAGCAAGACCTCGATTAACTTCGGCACTTTCAAGAACCAGATCGGCGGCTTTTATCCGCCCCGGTTGATCCTCAATGACGACTCGCTGCTCCGGACCTTACCCCGGGACGAGATTCGTTCTGGCATGGGCGAGATGTTCCACTATTTCCTGCTCACCAGTCGCGCCGACTTCGAGCGCGCTCAGCGGGAGTACGACGCTGCCTTTACCGACCGTGACGTACTGCGAGGCCTGATCCAGCGCAGCTTGGAGATCAAGAAGGCGATGATTGAGCGGGACGAGTTCGACGAGGGTCCGCGCAATGTTTTCAACTATGGCCACTCCTTTGGCCATGCCCTCGAGAGTTACACTGACTACGCGATCCCCCATGGGATCGCGATTTGTTTTGGCATGGACATCGCCAACCACGTTTCGGCTCACCTGGGGCTGATCTCTCCGGCAGAAGCCGCCGAGATGCGAGTGCTCTTGGAGCGGAACTGGCGACCGACGGTCCCTGGTTCGATCGATCTCGACCGCTACCTGGGATTGCTGCGGAAGGACAAAAAGAACATCGGCAACGATGTTCGAGTGATTCTCACCCGTGGCCTGGGCGACATGTTCATCACCACCATCGACCTCAACGAGTCCGTCCGCGCCGTGATTGCCGAATGCTTCCGCTATTTCTCCACTTCCCAGACTTCCGTCAAAACCGCCTAGAACTGAAATGAAACTTGGTAACGTCATCGCCCACATTCCCGCGCGCGGAGGCAGCAAGCGCGTCCCCGCGAAAAATCTCCGGTACCTCGCCGGAAAACCCATGATCGGTTACGCCATCGAGACCGGCCTGGGCTGTCCCTCCCTGAACGAGCTGTTCGTCAACACCGACTCGGACACGATCGGAGCCTACGCCCAATCGTTGGGTTGCTCGGTCTATCGCCGACCCGAACATCTGGGCTCCGACACGGCTTCCGGCGATGACTTCACCATCGACTTCATCGAAGCCAAGGCGATGGACACTCTGGTGATGATCAGTCCGGTGTGTCCGTTGTTGGAGTCGGCCGACATCACCGCCGCGCTGGCTGCGTACGAAGCCTCTGACGCCGACACGTTGATCTCCTGTTCTTCCACCCAGATGCAGGCCTTCTACGAGGGGAAGGCGGTCAACATCGACCCGTTTGGACCGCTCGCACCGTCCCAGCAGAACCACCCCATCCACATCTGCAACTGGGCGATCACCATTTGGAACACCGCGAAATTCCGCGAGCTCTACCACAAGTTCCGCGGCGGCTACTGCGGCGAGAACCGGATTCTGTGGCCGTTGGAGCCGCTGAAGGCCGTCAAGATCAGCGAAGAGAAGGATTTTCGTCTCGCCGAAGCGCTTCTGCGCGCCCGGGGCACCACCGCCACGGCTGCCGCTCCCACCTACTGGACTCCCACCACCACCAACCCACTCCCCGCGTGATTCACGACTCCCTTAGCCGCTGGCGATCGGTCCCCGGTCTCGCCGAGCATCCCATCTGGTCCACCGCCTTCGCGTGGCTGGAGACCTCGGCAGCCTCGGCCTCCGAAGGGATCCACCCACTAGGCGAAGAAGGGTTCTACGCCCGGGTCATGTCGTACGCGACCAAGACCCGGGAGACGGCCCGGTACGAGATGCACCGTCTGACTATCGACATTCAGTTCACCCTGAAAGGTGGCGAAGGCATCGAGGTCACCCCAGTCGAGGAGCTGATCCCGCTCAACGACTACAATCCCACCAAAGAAGTAGAGCATTTTCAGACGACCGCTCGCTTCGTTGGTTTCGTGGAGAACCGGGAAGGCCGATTCACCATCCTCTTTCCGGGAGAACCGCACATGCCCCAGCTCCGGCTCGCCGACTCCGAATCCGTCACCAAGGTAGTGATCAAGATTCCCCTCATACTCGTGGCCTCCAACACCACGCGATAACCCCAAAGCACCCACGCGCATGCTCAAAATCGGTCTCATTGGTTTCGGCAAAATGGGTCAAACTCGCCACGATGCCATCCTTGCCTCTGGCAAGGGCAAGGTCATTAAGGCCTACGACCCCTACGCCCAGGACTTCCGGGGAATTCCGGTGGCCCCAACCGCCGAAGCGGTCATTGCTGATCCGGCGGTGCAGGCCGTTTTCATCGCTACGCCCAACTACCAGAACAAGCCCCTGACCATTGCGGCCCTTCAAGCTGGGAAGCATGTCTTCTGCGAGAAACCCCCAGCGTTTACGGCGGCCGAAGTGGAAGAGATCCAGGCGGTGGAAGCACAATCGGACCGCAAACTCATGTACGGCTTCAACCACAGGCACCACGCTTCAATCAAGACCATGAAGACCTTGGTGGACTCCGGGCAGTACGGACGGCTCCTCTGGATGCGTGGTCGCTACGGAAAGAGCGTGGACCACAACTACTTCTCCACTTGGCGAGCCAAAAAGGAACTGGCGGGTGGCGGGATCCTCTTGGACCAAGGCATCCACATGCTCGATCTGTTTCTGCTGCTCGCCGGGGACTTCGACGAGATTCAGGGAATGGTCTCGTCCCTCTATTGGAAACTGGAAGGAATCGAAGACAACGTCTTTGCAAACCTCCGCAATCGACAGACTGGGGTTGTCGCTTCGCTCCACAGTACCATGACCCAATGGCGTCACCTCTTCTCCCTCGAGGTGTTTCTGGAACGGGGTTACATGGTCCTTAATGGCCTCAAAACGTCGTCTGGTAGCTATGGGGATGAACAGCTCACCGTCACCAAAAACCGATCGGTTGCTCCCGCGGCTACCTGGGAAGACGAGGAGAAGACCGTCTTCCACGTCGACAATTCGTGGGGCGACGAAACCAACAAATTTCTTGATTGTGTGCTGCTCAACCGTCCGGTCACAGCTGGAAACACGAATGACGCATTAAAGGTCATGCGGTTAATAGATACAATCTATCTAGCGGAAAAACACGACCATCAACAGCTATACACTACACTCATTTGAAAAAGCGATATTTCCCGATTCCTAGTACTAGATGCGACACTGGCTTCAAAAGGCATGGAACTCTCCATCGCTGACAACCTGGACTAGCCTCGCGCTCCGAGCAGGTGGTGCTGTAATAACAATTCCTATACTACTCTCGAGCCTATCTCCAGTAGAAGTAGCCGTCTGGTACTTACTCGTAACACTCCTAAACATCGCGCAACTCCTCGATTTCGGATTCGCTCCCACAATAACAAGGGCGACAGCGTATGCCATCGCAGGTAAACGGCTAAATTTAGAGAACGAGTACCAGACCCAACAGTCTTCAGCTTCAAAGGCTCCCACAGAGACCCTCCTCGGAGCCTTGGTTGTCTCCGCTCGACAAATTTATGTCCGGATTGCGTTGGTGGCTCTAGGAGTAGCAACAGTACTCGGTCTAATTCTCCTCCAGGCACCAATCGCCAAGCTGCCAGCCCCCTATCATGGCTACATCGCATTGGCCGTCTCACTTGCCGCAGTTCCTGTCCTCATCGCCAATAGCGGTTTAGTCGCATTATTACAAGGTGTCGGTCATGTCGCATTAATCCGCCGATGGGACTCCGGGTTCCTACTCGCCAGTATTGCCTCAACATTCATTGTCTTAAAGTTAGGAGGATCACTACAGCTCCTAGCAATAAGTACACAATTCTGGAATGCGATATCACTTATCAGGAGCATTCTGATTTTTCGAAAGTGGTTTCCCGAACACCACAGATTCACAAATGTTGACCCAGTAGTACTGGACTGCCGCGCAAGAATATGGCCGGCGGCATGGAAGTACGGCCTTGGAATCGTTCTCTATTCCGGGTCCCTCCAAGCGTCGGGCTTAATATATGCACAATTCGGTACACCTGTGGGCGTTGCATCGTATATGGTCGCGATGCAGATCCTAAATCTCTTAAAAACGACTAGCCAAGCACCATTCCAAAGTAGAATTCCAATACTCGCGACACAGTATGCGCAAAACAACATTCAAGGAATGCTCACACTCGCTAGAAAAGCTGCTGTGCAATCCTACTGGGCGTTCACTCTTCCATTCATATTTATAGCTATCGCTGCCCCCTCAATTCTCCAAAGCATTGGAAGTAAGACGCCTTTCGTAGGCTCAACAATGTGGGGCTTGATGGGCGCTGGCGCACTTATTGAACGCCTAGGGGGTACGCACCAACAATTACTTAGCCTGAGCAACAAAATCAGCGCTCACATAGCTGGAATCGGCTTCGCTGTAGTTTACACCATACTATTAGTCGTTTTATCAAAAAACCTCAATGTCTATGCATTTCCTCTTGCAATCATTGGCGGTCACCTAGCGTTCTTTACTCCTTACTCACTTCTAAAGAGCCGTGATCAATTCCCACTAGAAGGGAAATCATTTGATTGGAACACTTTCGGGCCCTGCATCATTACTATGCTCTGCAGTTTGACTCTGATCGCCCTAGTGAACCATTATTCCTACCTCCTGAAATGAAGCCCGATACCCAAACCATCGAAAGCATTCTTGATGGATTCCAAGGCGATCCAGAGTTTTACTACAACTATATGTATTATAATTGGGTGAGAGTAGTTATGGATCTGAACTTCATTCGTCGACACGTACCAACTAGCGCGTCGATATTGGATATCGGTGCAGTTCCACCACTTCTCTCAGCGCTCCTCTTGAAGGAGGGGTATACCAAAATCACTGTGGCCGATCCGACGGCTTCAACATTTCATTCATTTTTCAATAGACACTCCATTCAGCACGTTGATCTAGATGTTCTAAACACCAACGATGTATCGAACCTGGGAACGTTCGACTTAGTGTGTTTCAACGAAGTAATCGAACACCTCTCCGGAAATCTTATTGAAGTGTTACAAAAAGTAGCCGATCGCGTTGCTCCGGGTGGTCACCTGATGGTAACCACCCCTAACCTACGATCACTGTCAGGAATCTATGCCATATTGGGCTGCAACTCCGGACTAGCTTCAAAACCTTTTGAGACTGTTCGAATGCAGTACGAGCGGAGCTCCGCCAAGTACGGCTATTTTGGCCACCTACGCGAATTCACACCGAATGAGGTTAGAGATCTCGTCTCCAGCTTTGGCCTAAACCATTACAAGTCGGCATTCCAAGCAAACTACCTACGCCCGAGTATCCCGCATAAGGCGATCTATCTTCTCGAAGTCCTCTTCCCGAAACTACGGCTTTTCGGGAAGCACCTCTTTCAACGGCCTAGTGCAGATGCTTCAGACACAATATCGAAAAAGGTGTTGCCGTCTGAGACTCGATAAACTGACTGAAATCAGACTATGAAATTTCTTCAAAGATATCCACCATTGGCAATATTGCTTGGAGCCTGGTCTTTTCCACTGTTGCTCTCCGTTGTCGCTACGCCAGCACTCGAAGATAGCATTAGTGTCTATACATACCTAATCATAGCAGCGTGTATTGTCGCGGCGGCAGCTGGAATTCTGTTGTCTCCAGGTGGTGAAACTTCTCGAAGTTTACCCTTTAAGGATGGTATCGTCTTGAAGTTAGGTGTAGCCGGCGCTTTGGCGGGACTGCTCCATTGGAAGTTGAGGGGCGACTCTGGCATGAGCCTTGAGGAGACGCGGATAGCCCACCTCGCAGGACAACTCGGTGCAAGTGTGTTTGAATCATATCTATATCAAGCGGGAGGAGCATGTTCGTTTTTCTCGATTGCCTTGGCGACCATGTCAGCAAGACCAATTAGGGTCACGGCTCTGGCTCTTGGACTCTCCATTCTAGGATGGATAGGCCTCGTCATAAACACGGGTGCTCGAGTAGTAGTAATGGCGATGTTGGCAGTGGCCATTGTTGGGTTGGTTATCCGCTTCCCACGCATAGTCATTAGTTGGCGGGGTGTTGCGAGTGCTATTGCCGGCTTCATTCCCTTATTCGCGATTAATCTCCTCTTCGTTCAACGTAGGATGGAGACGCTGTTTGCGAACTCGGACTGGGGCCTACATCGTGCGGAGAAGGCTTCTTCGTTGCTTGGAGGTGCGGGGAGTTCGCTCTTGGCGAATGACTACCTTGTCAGCGCGGTCTGGTTGTTACTGCAGTTCACTAGTGATCCTATCTACTACTTGGACTATTTTCTGAAATACTCATCGGTCTCGCCTCACTTTGGGCTATATCAATTTGGGCTAATTGCTAATCGGATACCAGGTTTTGACTGGTACGGAAGACGGCTAGAGTTGGATCTGCTCTATGAAGGGATCGGAATCAGTTGGAACGTTTGGGGAACAGCCATTCGAGACTGCATAGTTGACTTCGGTTTGGTCGGTGCAGTAACTTTTTTCTTTGTTGTGGGGTACTCTGCCGGTCGACTAAGACATGCAAGGTCTGTAAGTGGGCAACTTCTTTACATTTTTGTCGTGCTATGGCTCATGTATACCCCGTTTCACAGCCCTTTAACAACTCGTCCGCTGCAGCTAGCGATTCTTATTACAATCGGATGGTACCTCTGGACAGTCTTCTTTGGAGAGGGTCGAGGAAGTTTGACAGTGCAGCCATTAAAGTCGGCCAAAGTAAAGTAATGTTTCGGATGACAACCAGGACCAAATCTGAGCGGTGGTATTCCATAGTGCGAGCCATGGGTAGAGCTGTGAAGCTACCGCTGTATTCGGTCGGGCTAGTACCTGACAGAAATGGGCGGCGAATTCTAGCACTGAAGGATCGCCATAGAGGACAGAGGTGCTTCATTCTGGGGAATGGGCCTAGCCTGTTAATCAGCGACCTGAGTAAATTAAGGAATGAAATTACCTTGGCCTCTAATAAAGTATATTTGGCTTTTGATCAGACGGAGTGGAGACCAACGTACTATTCGGTCTGCGACAAGCTGGTAGCCAAGAATAATTGGAGTGAGATCAAAAAAATACAGAGTGTAAAAGTACTTTCAGACCGGGTATCGGTTTATTTCGAAAATGACATAGATGCTATTTGGCTCTACGAGCATGGGCGAAATAGTGGAGTCCAGCGTTTCTTGGATGGGCAGCAGACCTCACCCCCCAGGCACTTCTCGGAAGATTTGATGTTCGGAGTAGATGGAGGCTGGACAGTGATTTTTCTGCAACTTCAGCTAGCCTTCTACATGGGAATAACTGAGGTGTATCTCCTGGGATTAGATTTCAGCTTTTCGGTGCCAGAGACGCGGGCCGTTACGAAGGAGAAGGGATACGAACTGTCGATTCTATCTAAGGGCGAGAAGAACCATTTCCACCCAGATTACAGAAAACCCGGAGAGATATGGGGGGTGCCACGCCTTGATTGTCAGGAGTATACGTTTGGCATTGCCCGGGAGCGTTTTGAGAAGAGTGGGCGTCGCGTCTGGAATGCTTCAAGATCCACAAAGCTCGAAGTCTTTGAAAAGGTCGCCTTCGACTCCATCACTGGATTACAGTAATTAAATGATGAGAATATGGGAACCCTAAAGTCAATCGTTCGGAGAGCAGCGCATCAATTTGGAGTGGAGATTCACTCATTGAATGTGCATTCAAGCCCAGCGTTTCAACTGTTACGAGGCATAGAGCACTTTGGGATCACACAGGTTTTGGATGTGGGTGCGAATGTTGGGCAGTTCTCGGAGGAGTTAAGGTCAGTGGGATACGATGGAGATATTGTAAGCTTTGAGCCTCTGGCGCATGCTCACGCGAAGGTTTCAGCTGCCGCTAGGGGCGATTCTCGGTGGACTGTTCATCCACGATGTGCAGTCGGCGACAAGGATGGGACTATAGAGATTAATGTAGCGGGTAATTCGGTGTCATCATCCATTCTGCCCATGCTCGAGACCCATTCTAGTGTCGAGGCGACAGCAGCCTATATCGGTGTGGAGTCTGTTCCAATTTGCAAATTGGACTCCATTGCACCGCAGTATTTGCAAAATGCGAACCCAACGTTGTTGAAAATCGATACGCAAGGGTTTGAATGGCAGGTGTTGGATGGCGCCTCAGATATTCTTCCGCGAATACAGGGTGTGATTTGTGAATTGTCGCTGGTTCCCTTGTATGGAGGACAACATTTGTGGTTAGATATTATCAAACGTTTGGAGGCTGCCGGATTTACACTATGGACCATCGATAAGGGCTTCACTGATCCCGCCTCTGGTCGGAGTCTCCAAGTGGATGCTTCGTTTTTCAGGGTCTAGGTACGGATTGTTAATGGTCTCGTTGCCCCTACCTCAGGCAATGTGAGAAGAGTGTCACGTGGGTAAAAAACAGATTCAACGCGGTAATGTGTTGAGTTGGAATGGTTTAAAACCGGACTTCTGAGGAGCGAGTAGGTCATATTAAGCGCTTTTGGGTATATTCAACTTAAATCAGTTTGGCGGGAGTGTATTCAAATCAGTTAAAATGAGTTTACTTTTGCTTGAGTTGAGAATGCGACTGAACATTGGGTCTTTCCAGCCTATATGTTGAATTGGTTATGAAGGGCCTTCGAATTCTTATAGTTACCCCAACTCTTGGGGCATCGCCGTGGTTGAGTGAGACGGTTGAATCGGTGAGGGCGATGTGTCCCGACTGTGTTCATGTTCTGGTGGCACCAAAGACTGTTGTGGGTAATCTTGCTGAGCGATTTCCGCATTGTGTAGTGTTGGAGGATGGAGGAAAGGAAGCCGGGTTGTATGGAGCAATCAATATAGCGGTTAAGCATTTTACTAATCAATGGGACTTCATGAGTTATATCAACGATGATGATTTGTTGATGTTAGGATTTTGTGACGCAGTAGCCGCATTGAAGAAGAGTGATTCTACCGTCGATATAGCATATGGGAGGGTTTGGTACATTGATAGTAAAGGAGATCTGGTCTCGCCGATTTCAATTGAAAGACATACCGACTCTCTTCTGGATTTGGCTTCAATCTTGGTTCCCGGCATTGTCCAACAAGGAATGTTGGTTAGTTACAATTGCTGGCACGCGCTGAATGGTTTCAACGAGAGGTATAAGTTGGCAGCGGATTTCGACTTTATTATTAGGGCGAAACTGGCTGAGCTTGTCTTTTGTTTTGTCGATGCGGAGGTGGCGGCGTTTCGTTTGAGAAAGGGTCAGCTATCTGGAGCGTTGAAGAGTATGGAGGATGAATGTGTTTTAATACGGAATAGTCATTTCGGGGGCGAACCCTCTAAGTTCAGGAAAAATTTAATTCTATTGCGATATCGCCTCGGTCATTCTCTGGATTACTTCAAGCGATTTGCCAAATTGGGATTTAGAAGTTCAAAGACACTAATTTCCACTGCTGATTAGTGACGCTGCCTCGGGACTTGTGAGACGAAGATTTGGCGAGAGAAAGTTTAGGTTAGGACCTCCTAGTTAAAGCAAAACCAGTAAGAACGCGTTCTCGAAGTTATTTTCGGGCGATAAATGTATAAAAATCACATCTTAATCCTAAAATTATGAGCAGGACCTCAATTGCCGCGTTGGCAAATGTGGCGGCTTACGATGGCTTCGAAAGTGCTGA
The DNA here is from genome assembly GCA_017309115.1 of Verrucomicrobiota bacterium. Classification (GTDB taxonomy): domain Bacteria; phylum Verrucomicrobiota; class Verrucomicrobiia; order Limisphaerales; family UBA9464; genus UBA9464. The sequence continues at coordinate 63,809 of JAFLEF010000036.1, forward strand.
TTACATTGACGGAGCGCCGCACATTAAACACGCCTCCCTTCGTGAACTCTATGCCACCTTGCTTCACCAGGTTTTCGTTCGGGCGGCGGCAGTTACTCCAAAGCCCAGGGTTCTGGATCTGGGGGCTGGTGAGGGGTCTGTTACGCTGCCGTTCCTTACGTTGGGGGCCCGTGTCGTCGCGATCGATATCTCCCAAGGGCAACTCGACCGATTGAAGGCTCGGTGCGTCGAGTTTCGAGACTCTCTGGAGATTCGATGTCAGGATCTCAATGTGGCGCTTCATGATGAGAAGGAGTCCTACGACATTGTGGTTGCGAACTCGCTCCTCCATCACATCCCCGACTATAGCAGTTTGATTCGCGCGGCGTTGGGACGGCTCAATCCCAAGGGGCAGTTCTTTTCGTTTCAGGATCCGTTGCGATACTCAAGCTTGGGGGCATTTCAAAGAATGTTCAGCAATGGCAGCTACTACGTGTGGCGATTCGGGAAAGGCGATGTGTTTGCGGGAGTCCAGCGACGATTGAGGCGCCAGCGCGGCGTCTTTACGGATTCGGTCCACGATAATACCGAGTATCATGTTGTTCGGGACGGGGTCGATCAGGATCAAATTGCCGCGCTTTGCAAGTCCCTTGGCTTCCAGTGTGACATTCACAAGTACTTCAGTACCCAGAGCCGGGTAATGCAGCCTATCGGTGCGGCGATGAACCTTGCCAACACGTTTGCGGTGATTGCGCATCGGTAAGGGAAGGGTTGGGGAAGAATCGAGGAATTCTATGGAGGTTAATGTCGAGGCAGGCAAAGAGGGTTCCGGTGCGGCGCGACGGCGGGTCATCGTGACTGGCGCCAGCGGGTTCATCGGTAAACACATGGTGGAGCGGCTCCAAATTGAGGGCTATCAGGTAGTCATTTTGGATGTGGTTCCACCGAAGGAAGAACACCGGGCCTTGTGGTGTGAAGCTTCGATCATGGACGCGGCGGTACTCGAACGCGTCTTCGCGAAGGTTCAGCCGCGGTATGTCATCCATCTCGCCGCCTATGCGTCGATGGAAGCAAAGTCGTTGGACGAGTTTAGGGTGAACACAGAGGGAACCCGGATCCTGCTGGAGGCGATCAAACAGTGTTCCTCCGTCGAGCGAGTCATCGTGACCTCAAGTCAGCATGTCCGTCGGCCTGGGACCCCGCCTGCGAAGAGCGATCAAGACTACGTTCCGCACGCATTTTATGGGGAGAGCAAAGTGATCACCGAGCAGAACACTCGGGCGGCGGGTCTGAAATGCTGCTGGACCATTGTGCGGCCGACCACCGTTTGGGGCCCGTTCCAGCCACCGATGGCCGATGGAGTGTGGAAAGTGCTGAAGAAGGGGCTCTATCTCCATCCGGCGAATGATCCGGTGATGCGGTCCTACGGCTACGTCAAAAACGTGGTGTGGCAGATGGAGCGGTTGTTGCAGGCCCCGGTGGAGAAGGTCAACGGGAGGGTTTTTTACGTAGGGGACTGTAATATGCGGCAGTACGACTGGATCAATGACTTTGCCCGAGCGCTGACCGGCAAGGACGTGAAGACGGTGCCGCTCGGGGTGATCAGGGGGTTGTCGTTGCTGGGCGATGGACTTCGGTCGGTAGGACTCCGGTTTCCCATTTACCGGTCCCGATTCTACAATTTGATCTCACCGAATCCGGTTCCGATTGAGCCAACACTGGAGCTTCTCGGCACCCCTCCGTACACGATGGAGCAGGGAATCGGAGAGACGATCAAATGGTTGGAGTCATACTATCGGCTTGCGGGAAAGGGGTAGGGGAAGTCGCTGGGAGGCGATGCGCTTTGAGTGAATGGGTCGTAGGTTAAGCTTGGAGGTTATGGTGGGTCTGGAACGGAAGGAGAAGCAGACAGCGATGGGTGTGGGGAGTTCCTCCGGGCGCCCCTCTTCGTTGCATGGATTGTTCAGTTACGACAACAAGTTGGGCGGGGCGGTCCACGCCGCGCTGAACGTTTGCAAATATCTGGCGCAGGGTGGTTATGCGACAGAGGCCGTGGGGAGCTACGCGGCGGGGGACGACATCGACTATCTGTCCCAAGCGTACCCGGAGTTTGTGTGTCATCGGGTCCCGCGGTCGAGTCCGGCTCGGTATTTCAACTCGGCGGCGTTGGATCCGTGGTTACGCGACCGGGTCGGTCAGTTCGATGTGGTGGATCTTCACGGCGTGTTTGTCCTGACCACCCATCGCGCGGCCAAGGTGTGTCGGGAGTTGGGGAAGCCCTATTTCGTCCGCAGTCATGGCTCCCTGGACCCGTTCGATCTGCAGAAGCGAGCCCTGTTGAAGCGGATCTTCGGACCGTTGTTTGTAAGGCCCCTGCTGGCGAACTCGGCGGGAGTGATTTGTACCACGGAGTTGGAGGCGGAGCGGTTGGTGACCTATGGAGCTCGGCCGAAGCGGTGGGTGGTTTCGCTCCCGGTTCCGTTTCCGGAGGTGTCTGGGGCCGCGGGTTTGCGTTTCCGACGGGAGTTTGGCATCCCGGAGGATGCGCACGTCGTGCTCTTTCTTTCGCGGGTGGACTACAAGAAGGGATTGGAGTTCTTGATTCCGGCGTTGGCGGAGCTCAAGAAGAAGTTCCCGAAGCTGTGGTTCGTTCTGGCCGGGACGGGAAAGCCGGATTATGTGGCCGAAACCCGTGGACTGATTGACCGGATGGGTATTCGCCCGTGGACCACAGAGACAGGCTTCATTTCAGGGAAAACCAAGGAGGGGGCCTTCAATGCGGCCAATCTCCTGGCTCTACCGTCGCTCAACGAGAATTTCGGGATTGTCCTGGTGGAGGCCATGGCCGCAGGGCTACCGCTTCTCATTTCCGACCAGGTGTACATCCACAAGGAAGTGGTTGCTGGAAATGCGGGGTGGGTGTGTGAAACGTCGGTGACTTCCTGTCGGCAGCAGTTGGAAATTGCGTTGTTGGATCCTGAAGGATTGCGAAGTCGGGGGGCAAATGCGCAGTCTTTGGCGCACCGGCACTTTGGGGTGGCGGCCGCGACCGAGGGCTTGGTGAGCATTTACCGAAGCGCGCTGATGCGCGCTTGACCTTCAACGAGCCAGCTCAGTTCGAGTCTCATGAATGCAACCCACGAAGTAGCCCAGCGTAACCGGGAGAGCATGCGGACGCTTGGTACAATTCCATGGTGACAGATCTCTATCGGGTTTGTTGGTGCTGACCCTATTCCTTTCATGTCCTTGGCTCTGAAACTTCGAAAAGCCGCCTTTGCCGCGGTGCGTCCCAGCTGTTGGCGGGCCTTCTCGCTCCGGGTGGTCCCAGCGAGTGAGCATGCCCCCGCTCTTCGTGAGCTAGAGTGCGACCGGATCCTGGATGTCGGAGCCAATCGAGGGCAGTTCTCGATGATTGCCCGAATTCTGCATCCCGGGGTTCCGATTGAGGCGTTTGAGCCCCAGCCTGGGGAAGCGGCGGTGTACCGACAGATTCATGGTGCGGATCCCCAAGTGACCCTCCATGAGCTGGCGCTAGGAGATCAGGCCGGCGAGGCGGATCTGCATATCAGCCGGCGCCGGGACAGTTCGTCGCTGCTGCCGATTGGGGAACTTCAAGCCAAGCTGTTCCCGAGCACCGAAGAGGTCGGCACCCACCGGGTCAAGGTGGTGCGGTTGGATAGCTTCGCACCCGCCTGGAAGTCCTCCCGACGCATGCTGCTGAAGCTGGATGTGCAGGGATTTGAACTAGGAGTTCTGCGAGGAAGCACGGAAATCCTGAAGCAGTGTGCGTATGTGTATGCCGAGTGTTCGGAAATTGCGCTCTACACCGGGCAGGCGTTGTTTCCAGAGGTGAAGTCGTTCCTGGTCGACCACGGTTTCCGGCATGTTCGCAGCCTGAACGACCAGCATGCCGATGGCCGCCTGGTTCAGGCCGATCACTTGTTTACCCGAGCGTAGGCCTGAGGGGTAGGCGGCCAACCTGAATTCTACGAGCTGATCGAATGCGGATCCATCTCGTTACCAATTTGTTCGCCCCGGATGAGCTCGCCGGGGCGTCCTTGTATTCCGACCTCGCGCGCTTCCTGCGGGAGCGCGGTCATGACGTCCGGGTCACCACCACGTTCTCCTATTACCCCGCTTGGCGCCTTCGCCCCGAGGATCAAAAGATCAGTCGGCGCGACGAGACCTGGGAGAGTATCCCCGTGCGCCGGGTGTCTATGTACATCCCAGAGCGTCCCACCGGGAAGGGACGGCTACTCTCCGACTTCAGTTTTCTCCTGAGCTTGGTCCGGAACGGAACCTTTCCCGAGTGGACGCCTGACGTGGTGATTTCGGCGTTGCCGATGTTGTCCCAATGTTTGGCCCAACGATTCCTCTATGTCGGCCGGGGAATCCCACGCCTGATCGTCGTTCAAGACTTCGTGGTCGAGGCGGCCTTGGAATTGGGAATTCTGAAGATTCCGGGAGCGGCTCCGTTTCTGCGGGGAGTGCAGCGTTGGGCGCTGAGATCGGCCCGGACCCTCAGCACGATCAGTCCCCAGATGTTGGTGAAGTTGCAGGCTCAAGTGGGTAAGGACCGACGAACCCTCTTTATTCCCAACTGGATTCACGGAAGTTTGCAGGCGGAGATAGACCGGCAGAGTCAGCAACCGGTGGAGCGAGAGTCGAATCGGCTCTTTTACTCGGGGAACCTGGGGATGAAGCAAGGCTTGCCGGATTTTCTGGACCAGTTTCAAGCGACCGGTGGAGCGGGTATGGACTGGCGAATTCAAATTCACGGAGGCGGTGCGGAGCGTGAGCGACTGGCCGAGGCCCTTGTGGGAAGAACTGGATGTGCTTTGGGACCTGTCTTGGAGGAGTCCGACTACATTCGGGCGCTGCGTTCGGCTACGGCCTGTCTGGTGACCCAACGTCCGGGCGTTGGGGCGAACTTTCTTCCATCGAAACTGCTCCCGGCCCTGGCCACGGGGACCCCAGTTCTGGCCGTCTGCGAGTCCAACAGTCCTTTGGGTGAAGAAGTTCGGGACGGCGGATTCGGTGAAGTGGTGCCTCCCGGCGATGCGTCCCGCTTGGCGAGTGTATTGGGAACCTGGCGGCGCGATCCCGCATCTTTATTGAAGCTTGGCGCCCATGCGCGAATCCGTGCCCAACGCTACGCCCGTGAGGCGATCTTGAGCCAGTATGAGCAGGAGTTGAAGAAGTTGGTGGGAAGTAAGAGCGGGGCCAACTGAGAGCGGAGAGGTCGGAACGGGCAAGCGGCAAGCGGTAAGTATGGTAGGGCGACGCTCCGCGGAGCAGCCTGGGAGCGCCGGCGTCTCGCCGGCTTGTTTCACGCGTCCTATCACTCGCATCACGGGAAAAACTGGAAATCGGTAGCGTGGGCTACTGCCCTCCACAGAAAAACCCGGTCTGGGAACAGACCGGGTTTTTTTGTGCCCAGCGGCAGCCTGCCGCTTGGCCCTTTCCAGCATTTGTCTCTCAGCTCTCAGCTCTCAGCTAGTTTCGCCGCTTGCCGCTTGCCGGATCGGCCTCTCAACTCTCAACTCTCAACTGGCTTCAGCCTCTTTCAGATCATGATCACTCACCCTCTCCGACAACTCGCCGGCCTCGCCCTGCTCCTCGCTTCCTTCGTCCTCGCACACGCTGGCGAGGCGCCTCTGGTGTTGCGGGAACCGGAGGATCAGGTCGGCGTCGCGGGAAACACAGCTCGGTTTGAGGCGGAGATCAGCGGAGATCCGCGGCCCCAGTTGCAGTGGCGCGCTTACTTGGGCGTCACGTTCACCAATATTCCCGGGGCCACACAGCCGATCCTCACGCTCTCGAACATCCAGGCCACCGCGTATCGCTTCGCGCTCTACGCTTCGAATGACTTCGGCGCCGTGACCAGCCGCCTGGCCATTCTTTCCGTGCTGCGGCCGCCGACCGTCAGTCGCGATCCGTCGTCGGTGGCGGTGGTGGAGGGTCAGTCGGGCACTCTGGCCGTCGCGGCCGCTGGCTCGCCGCCGATGACGTATCAGTGGTTCCTTGAAGACGCCCCCGTTTCCGGGAGGACCTCGGCCACCCTAAGCTTTTCCCGGATCTCGCGAACGAATGAAGGGAACTATCGGGTCGTGATCTCCAATGCCTACGGCATGGTGACGAGTCGCGTGGCCCAGATCCGGGCGTTGCCGCTGCCCAATTCCCTGGAGGCGCGACTTCAGCCCGGTACGGAGCCGTTTCAGCTGCGCTATCGACTCTTCGTCCCACCCCAGGCCCAGACGCCCGGGGACGCTCGGTATCCCCTCGTGCTCTCACTGCATGGCTCGGGGGAAATGGGCACGGACAACCTGCGTCAGCTGAGCGTCTGGCCGCAATCAATGGCGTACATCGCCTTCACCAATCAGACCCAGTATCCGGCGTTCTTCGTGGCGCCCCAGTGTCCGCCCACGTCGCACTGGGTGGCGCCCGAGATGCGGGAGAAACTCCTGGCCTTACTCGAGTCCCTGAAGGCGGAGTTTCCGATCGATCCGGAGCGCATTTATGTGACGGGCCTGTCCCTGGGCGGATATGGCAGCTGGTTACTTCCGCAGTATCACCCGGGAATCTTTGCGGCGGCCATTCCGATTGCCGGGGGCGGTGATCCCTCCCAAGCCCATCTTCTTCGAGACCTACCGATCTGGAACTTTCACTCGGTCACCGACGCCAACGTCTCGGTGGAACAGTCCCGGGAAATGGTTCAGGCGGTGCGCCGGGCCGGGGGCGATCCCATCTACACCGAATACGCCGATGGCGGCCATGAAGTTTGGGATAATGCCTGGGCGACGCCGGGTCTGGTGGAGTGGACCTTCGCTCAGCGTCGCGGACGCCCCGCCGTGGGAGCGCCGGCCCTGGAGGTCGTCGGTCTTCCCCGGGGATCCGTGACCGAAGTGGGACAGACGGACCTCTCGGTCCAGGGGTCGGCCGACGTACTGGGTTGGGACCTGACCCGGCTGACCTGGACCAACTTCACCACCCTCGAAGGCGGCTTGGGGACGGTTGGCAGGCCGTGGGCGCTGGAGCTGAGAATTCAACCCGGAGTGACCAACGAGATCCTGATCGTCGGAACCACGCAGAGCTATTCGCCGGCGATTGGGGGTCAGACGACGGTGAGCGCGACCCGCTCCGTGTTCTTCGCTCCGCCGCTCTCGACCGCTGTGGAGGTGGCGTTCGCGGCGGGTCGGCTACGGCTCACCTGGAAGGGCGGATCGGGTCCGTATGACCTGCAGAAGACGACGCATTTGGGTGAGGGCTGGTCGACGATCGTCACGAACGTCGAATCCCCCTTCGACTGGTTGCCGGACTCTGACACGGCCTATTTCCGAATCGTCAGGGGAAATTAGCTGAGAGCTGAGAGCTGAGAGCTGAGAGCTGAGAGAAAGACAAGTTGAGAGTTGAAAGTTGAGAGTTGAGAGAAGCCAAAACCGGTAAACCGGATCCGCATTGCGTCCACAAACCCATCGGCATTTCTAACGTGCTGGACTTCAGGTTTTTTCTCTCAACTCTCAACTCTCAACTCTCAACTGGTTTGTGGGTAGACAAAGGCAACGACGCTCTCGGGTGTGACCTCCCGAGACGCCACTCCCGACAGCCTCCTCGCCGTCGCTTACCGCTTGCCGCTTACCGCTTACCGGTTCTACCTCTCAGCTCTCAGCTCTCAGCTCGCGCGCAGCGCGCGAAGCGCTGGATACCAGTTGAAGCCTGGGGGCGCGCGGATACTGTTGGCCGTTCGACGTTCCCCCACCGGACGCGACATCCCACCCAGAGTCTACGCCCAACCGCATGAATCCCAAAGGAATGGGTCCCCTCCATGGCAAACTCGCCTTCCATCGTCCCACCCGGACGGTGGGTATCGCCCGCTCCCGACGCTTCCCCTCCCTCCTGCCCGGGGGACCTGGTTACTGGGGCTATTCCCTGCTGAAGGCCAACGGCGAACGAACCGATTTCCACCCCGAGGACACCGTCCGGCGAGCTACCCGCGATCACGCGCTCCTGTTCCATTCCGAACGCGTCCGGCTGGGTCAGCTCCGGCGCGCGGATCTGTGTCTGATTTAGCTGAGAGCTGAGAGCTGAGAGCTGAGAGGTAAAGGCGGTAAGCGCGAAGCGGTAAGCGGTAAGCGGGAAGCAGCGGAGAGCTGAGAGGTCGGAAAAAGGCGGGTTGAGAGTTGAGAGTTGAGAGTTGAGAGACCGGAAAGAGCAGGCTCCGCCGAGCTGTGGACTGCGGCAGACTTTCTGCCGCTTTGGTATGAGCGAGGCGTCAGTGGGTTCCATCGTGTCGCGACTCCACTCGCGCCTGAGGGATACTAAAGCGGTAAAAAGTTTACCGCACTCCATAGGAAGCCGGCGAGACGCCAGCGCTCCCAGGCCGCGCTACGCCTTTTCTTACCCCTTACCGGTTTCGTCTCTCAACTCTCAACTCTCAACTGGTCCCTTCCGACCTCTCCGCTCTCAGCTAATAATCCGATCACTTTTGACTGGGAAAGGGCACGATCCGGAGCAATCTGGGTCATCATGATCCCACTTCGTGTCGCTCTCGTGATTGCTGGAATGGCTTTCGGGATGTTGGCGGAAGGCGCTGCGACTCCTCTCCCTGGAGAACCCACGGAAAGCCTCCTGACGTCGCCGGGCGTGTTCCCTCGGGAATTCCAGTTCAAGGTCGAAACGCCCGCGGAGAAGTTGGACCCCGTCGAACACGTGGAAAAGCTGCGTTACGAGGCCGATCGGCTGGATCTGCGGGACCGCTTGCCGGATCCGTTGCCCGAGGACTTTTCGGCACAATATGGATCCAGCCGTCCCGGCAGTGCTGAGGACGTCGTCGACTTTCTCCCGACCCGATCTCCGGATCTCTGGGCGAACATCGACATGCCGGTGGAGCCCACGACGGATTTCCTGGGCGTGACTCTCCTTGGATTGGGCGTCTGGGTGATTTACCGGGGGTGGAAGCGGGAATCAGCTGAGAGCTGAGAGGTCGGAACGGGTAAGGGGTAAGCGGTAAGGGGTAAGGAAAGGCGGCTTGGCGGAGCCTCGCCCTTCCGGGAGGCGGGTTGAGAGTTGAGAGTAGCCAAAACCGGTGAACCGGATCTGCATTTTGTCCACAAACCCATCGGCATTTCTAACGTGCTGGAATTCAGGTTTTTTCTCTCAACTCTCAACTTTCAACTCTCAACCGGTTTGTGGGTAGTTGAGAGACGAAACCGGTAAGGGGCGCTCTGCGGAGCTATCAGCTCTTAGCTGGTCGTTCCGTCGTTCCTTACCCCTTACCCCTCCGCTCTTACCGTTTTTCCTCTCAGCTTATAGTATGGACTGCGGCAGACTTTCTGCCGCTTTGGTATGAGCGAGGCGTCAGTGGGTTCCATCGCGTCGTGATTCCCTCGCGCCTGAGGGATACTAAAGCAGTAAAAAGTTTACCGCACTCCATAGGAAGCCGGCGAGACGCCAGCGCTCCCAGGCCGCGCTACGCCTTTTCTTACCCCTTACCGGTTTCGTCTCTCAACTCTCAACTCTCAACTGGTTCCTGCTTACCGCTTACCGCTTCGCGCTTCGCGTCTCCGCTCTCAGCTAGTCGATCACTTTTCGCTGTCCTTCGTCCGCAGTCGGCGCATGTTCTCACCGTCCCATGAAAGCAATCTCCACAGCCTGGGCGTTGGGGATCCTCAGCGGCGGAGCCTTCTTCGCTGCGAGTTCATTCGCTGAGGACCTTCCCCTCATTCCCCTTCCCGCGTCTCGATTGGGCCCGGTCGACGTTCGGTACGAACTGGTGGCGCCCCCGGTCAGCGACGCCCAGACCCTCCCTGAAGCCTTTTATCCCGCGCAAATTGTGGAGTTCAAAAAGGTCCAGTTACCCCTGGTTCAGGCGTCCCCCAAACCCAAGCCGGACGACATTTTGCAGCCGCGTTCCAGCCTGGCTCCGCCCGCTTGGGAGTCCCCGGGTCCCACCTCCTACTTTGGCCTCGTCAGCGGCTTCGAAAGTGCGACTTCCCTGTTTTACCCGCCGCGTCTGCAGAATCCCTCCGGTCTGCCCGGAAACGCGAACAATGTCCTTGGGCGTTTCGTGGGTCTGGCGATCTACGGCTTCGGGGTGTTTGCGGTCTATCGGGGAATCCAGCGGGCGCAGAATCAGCTGAGAGCTGAGAGCTGAGAGGTCGGAAAAAGGCGGGTTGAGAGTTGAAAGTTGAGAGTTGAGAGACAACACGGGTAAGGGGTAAGGGGGAAGCGGTAAGCAGGAATCAGTTGAGAGTTGAGAGTTGAAAGTTGAGAGCTGAGAGGTAAAACCGGTAAGCTCAAAATTTGGAGTGCGGGCAGACTTTCTGCCGCTTTCCCATTTTCCCCAGGCGAGGGTGGAATCGTGCCGCATCAGCAGGCCTCATCACGTCGCGACTCCACTCGCGTCTGGGGGATACCAAAGCGGTAAAAAGTTTACCGCACTCCATAGGGAGCCGGCGAGACGCCGGCGCTCCCAGGGCCATCCCGCTTCGCCTTTCCTTACCCCTTACCGGTTTCGTCTCTCAACTCTCAACTTTCAACTCTCAACTGGTTCCTGCTTACCGCTTACCCCTTACCGGCTTCCGCTCTCAGCTCTCAGCTGATCTTCGCCAGCGCGACTTGACCTAGCAGTGCGGGCGTAAGACGGTAAGACATGAGAACGAAGCTCTCCACGAAGGGCCAGATCGTGTTACCCAAACAGGCGAGGGCCAGGCTTCAGCTCCGGCCTGGCACGACCCTGGTGTGCAAAGTTGAAGGAGATTCCATCGTTTTGACCCCGGAGCACCCGGCTGCGGAGCGGCCGAAATTGGTGCGCGATGCCAAGACGGGACTGATGGTCACCCAGTCGCCCGCCCACGTATCGGTTTCCAGTGATGACGTTCGCTCTGCGCTTGCCGATTTTCCATGAGGTACTTGCTGGACACCAATGTGCTACTGGCGCTCGGCCACACCGGTCACACTGATCACAGCAAAGCTGCGGCGTGGTACGCCAGTGTGGCCGGCACGGCGACCGGTCTTCACACCTGCTCGATAACGGAACTCGGGTTCGTTCGCGTAGCGACGCAGATCGGGTTGCAGCCGGACATTGCGTCGGCCAGGTCCAGCCTCGATGCGCTGAAAGCATCCTCCCGGGTTCGTTTTGAGCTGGTGTCCGATGACCTAGGAGCCGCGCATCTGCCGGTGTTTGTGACGAAGCCAAGTGCGGTCACCGATGGTCATCTCTTGGAGCTGGCGAAGAAGAATTCGATGAAGCTCGTGACTCTGGATCGTGGAATCCCCGGGGCGACGTTTATCGGCTAACGCCCTGGGAGGGTCAGAATCAGCTGAGAGCTGAGAGGTCGGAGAAAGGCGGGTTGAGAGTTGAAAGTTGAGAGTTGAGAGACAACGCGGGTAAGGGGTAAGGGGGAAGCGGTAAGCAGGAACCAGTTGAGAGTTGAGAGACCGGAAAGAGCAGTCTCGGCCAGGTTGGGCGAGGCTCCGCCGAGCTGTGGACTGAGGCAGACTTTCTGCCGCTTTGGTATGGGCGAGGCGTCGGTGGGCCTCGACGCGTCGCGACTCCACTCGCGCCTGGGGGATACTAAAGCGGTAAAAAGTTTACCGCACTCCATAGGACGCCGGCGAGACGCCAGCGCTCCCAGGTTATCCCGCTTCGCCTTTTCTTACCCCTTACCGCTTACCCCTTACCGTTTTTTCCTCTCAGCTCTCAGCTCTCAGCTCGGCTTCGCCCCCCTGCGGGATGCAGGATGATCTTGCGGGACGCAACGGCGGAGCGGACGACGTTTCTCCTAAGGCGTTGGAAATTAGGGGAAGCGCCGCTGGCATCGGTTGTGCAGTGAGGAAGGTGTCCGTTCCTGGTGCACTCTGGGGACCGAGAATAAGGCAATCCAAGCGACTGCCCGAAATCAAACTCACGTCAGCCAGGAACGGACCTTGATCCTTGATCGTTGTTGCTGTGTTTGCGCGGTGCGATTTGCCGATGGCTGGGTGATTCGAGAATCACCGTCAGTCCCCACCCCGGCACCCGCCGCAGGCGATCGCGTGGAGGTGGCTTCTTGGTCCGGAGCCAGTGATCGTCCTGCGGCGGGGTATTGGAAACTAGCTGAGAGCTGAGAGCTGAGAGGTCGGAAGGGACCAGTTGAGAGTTGAGAGTTGAGAGACAACACGGGTAAGGGGTAAGCGGTAAGGGGTAAGAAAAGGCGAAGGGTACGGGTGAGGCGTTAGCAGGCTTCATCGTGTCGCGACTCCACTCGCGCCTGGGGGATACTAAAGCGGTAAAAAGTTTACCGCACTCCATAAGGAGCCGGCGAGACGCCGGCGCTCCCAGGCCGCGCTACGCCTTTTCTTACCCCTTACCCCTTACCCCTTACCGGTTTCGTCTCTCAACTCTCAACTCTCAACTCTCAACTGGTTCCTGCTTACCGCTTACCGCTTACCGCTTACCCCTTACCGTTTTTTTCTCTCAGCTCTCAGCTCTCAGCTAAAAAAAGAGGCCCGTTCTGTTAGTCAGAGCGGGCCTGTTTTTTGTTCTAGGTTGGGTTGTCTCAAGTGTTCATTCTTTCGTTGAAGTTTTGATGTTGTGCGATTCGGCTGATGTTGTGGAAGCGGATGTTAGTTGTCTCTTGCCGGTTCCCTGTTCTTCCGATCTCTCAACTCTCAACTTGTCTCGGGCGGCTCAGCGGAAGCTTCGCCCTACCGTGTGTGGTTTTTGTCTGGAGCGGCTCAGCAGGAGCTTCGCCCTACCGCGTGTGGTTCTTGTCTGGGGCGGCTCAGCGGGAGCTTCGCCCTACCGGAGGTGAGTGTCTTTGTCTCTCAACTCTCAACTTTCAACTCTCAACTCAATTACGGCTTTCGCACCACCAAGGTCGGGTCGCCGTAAAGCACGCAGTAGGTGTTGGCCAGACCGCGATTCACGGTTTGTCCCCAGAGCTGACCGAGCGTCTTGCCTTCGAAAATGCCGGTCAGATCCCAGGCGCCAGTGGCGCTGTTGGCGGTGGCCAAGGCGCCGGTGACCAGGGGGTTCACCAACCGTTGGGCACCGAAGTCGATCTGATACGATCCGTAGGAGAGATCCAACACCGCCCAGGGTCCCTTCACTGTGGACCAGTAGGTGGATTGGTAAGGCAGGGCCTTGAAGTCATAGACGACCGAGAACGCACCCATTTCTTGCGGGGTGTAGGGCTGGGTCTTGGAAGCCACGGAGGAAAAGAAGAAGCAATAGTTGTTCGTGCCGACCGTCTTGTAGGCCCAGTCCTGGAAGTAGCCGGTGGGCTTCTTGGTGTAGGCGCCGTTACCAGCACCCAACTTGGGCGACCATTGGCCAGTGCGGTACTCGTGGTTACGTTTGAAATATTGGATGTAGGCGTTGGCTTGGAGATCAACCGCGGTGTTGGTGCTGCCCCAGCTCTTCGGGGTGCCCATGGTGCTCAGGTCCAGGAAGCCAATCTTCGCTTGGAGCTTGCCCATCGCAATGCTGTCCACCGAGGTGCCGCCAGGGCCGACCTGCTGGTCGAACTTGCCGTCACCGGGACGGTTGATGAATTGGGTCTTGCTCCGATAGCCGGAGTTGTCGCGGATATCCGTCCACTTGGCATCGGGACAGGCGTAGTAAAGCGTGGTGGCGTAGGCGCCGACGGTGTCGGTGTGTCCGTCCGGCAGCAGATTGAAGCCGGAGTAGGGCATCGGCAGACTGCCGATCATCATCACGTGCAAATCAGAGGAAGCCTTGGCCCGGGGCCAGATGACCTGTTGCGCGAGGCGAACATGGGCCGTGGTGTCCTTTTTACTACGGGCGGGCCATTTCACGGTCTCGACCGTCCAACCTTCGGCTTTTGCATCAGCGATGTACTGATCGAGTGAAGGGGTGACCTTGGAGTTCAGGGTGGATTCGACCACGATGAGGAGGTCAGCGGCGGCCGCTTGCAAGGCGGTCAACAGAAGGGGCAGAAGCAGCTTTTTCATTTTCGGAGCAGGTTAGTTGTTGAGTGATTCAGGTGCGGAATCACTGGACCTACGTTACTCACCTGCTGGCTCCTAGATATTGGGAGCCTTCCTCTCCGTGAGTTGGGAAGCGATGAAGGGGGGTATCAGGAAATTCCCCAAACGGCGGTAGGGGAATTTCCTAGCTGAGAGGTCGGAAGGGACCAGTTGAGAGTTGAAAGTTGAAAGTTGAGAGACGAAACCGGTAAGGGGTAAGGCGGCAAACCAGCTGAGAGCTGAGAGCTGAGAGGTAAAACCGGTAAGCGGGAAGCGGGAAGCGGGAAGGAAGATGCTATTAGCTAAGTGCTGAGAGGTAGATCCAAGGAACGTGCTGTCGGAAGTAACCTTCCGAAACGCGAGCGGCTTCGCGGACCAGATCCTAGGTGCGTCAGCGTCGACGGATTTCTCCCGTTCCGGTCTCTCAGCTCTCAGCTCTCAGCTCTCAGCTCTCAGCTTTTCTGGGAGTTCCCGGCGCCTCTGCGGGATTCCCCTTCCTCTTCCTGTTTTCTTGTTTTCCAGATTAACCGGGAAAGCAGTTGAGAGTTGAGAGGTCGGAAGGGACCAGTTGAGAGTTGAAAGTTGAGAGTTGAGAGACGAAACCGGTAAGGGGTAAGGGGTAAGGGGTAAGGCGGCAAACCAGCTGAGAGCTGAGAGCTGAGAGGTAAGGCCGGTAAGCGGGAAGGGGTAAGGAAGAAGTTCTCCCGCGGAGGCGCAGAGGCGCGGAGGGAAGGCGAAGCGGGGTCGCCTGGGGGCGCCGGCGTCTCGCCGGCCTTTTCCGATTCGTGCTGCTCCCGTGTGATCCGTGGTTCAAATCCCATTCGTGTTTCTGGGGAGTGATTCGTGGATCCACGGGAGAGGGGAGAGTCCTTCGAGGCGGGAGGAGCCAATGACGCGTCACCAGTCCGCCCATGTACGGCTCCGCGGAGCGTCGCCCCACCGGGGAAAGCTGAGAGCTGAGAGCTGAGAGGTCGGAGGGGACCAGTTGAGAGTTGAAAGTTGAGAGTTGAGAGACGAAACCGGTAAGGCCGGTAAGCGGAAAGGGGTAAGCGGTAAGGAAAGACTGGGAAGCGGTCACTGTTCTGCCGTTCGTGCTGCTTCAGTGTGGTTTGTGGTCCGAATCCCATTCGTGTTTCCGAGGTGAAATTCGTGGTTCCAATCCTCTTCTCTGCGCCACTGCGTCTCTGCGGGATTCCCCTTCTTCTTCCTTCTAAGAAACTACCGAGGCGGCCGGGGTGTTTGGGGTGAGTTGGAAGCCGAGGTTTTGGGCGGTTTTGTGGAGGTGTTTGAGGACGCGTTGGCGGTGTTTTTCTTCGTACTCTTCGA
>JAFLEF010000037.1 GCA_017309115.1 Verrucomicrobiota bacterium
GTTCGCTTCCGGCTGCTCTCCACCCCGCCTTGCGGCGACGCAGTTGCCTTCAGCTACACGACGCCCTGTCGGCATCGTACTCAGTCTTTCACTGGTTAGTCTCATCAGTTTCACAAACGCACGGACACCCACCGGCGAAGCGGTGGGCACAGCCACATCAGCCTGGTATGGCCCCAAGACCTCACCCATCCAGTGGAACACCGGCTTCGAAAGTAGCTATGGAATGAATGGATGGATGTATTCGCCCTCAGGCGAAGGAATCCAGGACCCGAAGAGACATTTCGCCGGTGAGAGCAGTTATCAGAATCCGACCAAGACCCCAATTTTTGCGGACTGCAATTGGGCCGATGCCTGGCCGTTGGCGACGGATCCTCCCGCCCGCGACGTCGGGACCGGCGGCAACAATGCCATGATGCAGCGTTTCTGCATCGCCCGGCATGGTTCAACCCCTTCCGGTAAGCGAATCGCCGTTCCGGCCGGGGCCACGTTGCCCGGCGCCATCAATATGGTTTTTACCGATGGTCACGTGGAACCGGTCAAACTGGAGCAACTGTGGTCGCTCTCCTGGCATCGAGATTACAAGGAGCCGGACAAGCGCCCAAAGTAATGGGGACTCAGCTGGCTTGACGGATCTTCCGAGGACGCCGAATGGCCCGGACTTTTCCGCTGCCCCCTCCCCCGGCGTAGAATCGATCCGCCCCGTCCGATTCGAGTCCGCTAACTCCGGCGCCTGCGGGCAGCTGCAAACGCTCCAATACCGCACCCGTTTTAGGGTCCACTCGGCGGATGTCGCTCTCGTCGCCTTCCCAGGTTCCGTGCCACAACTCGTGGTTCACCCAAGTCACCCCCGTGACAAAGCGATTGGACTCAATGGTGCGCCGGATCGCTCCGGACTTCGGATCAATCTCGTAGATCTTGCGGTCGCGGTACTGCCCGACCCACAGACTGCCCTCCGCCCAGGCCAGTCCGGAGTCGTTACCCTTGCCCGGAGCCGGAATGGACGCCACGACCTGACCCGACTCCGGATCGATCTTGTCAATGCGGGCTTCGGCAATCTGGTACAGGTACCGCCCGTCAAAGGCGGTGCCCGCATCGCTCACACAGGCCAACTGGCGGGTCACTTTTCCGTTGGCGGGATCGAACGCCACCAAGCCGCAGTCCGTCGCAGCCCACACGCGCTGGCCGTCGAAGGTCACTCCGTGGATGCGTTCGGAGCCGGCAAAGGGCCCAAATTCGCGTTCAATTTCGGCAGCCCGGACAGGGGCTTCGGTGGGAATCTTGGCTGATGTGGAATTCATAATGGTGATGTCGCAGTCTCGCCCCGGAACGGGTGCGAGGTGAACACGCTAGCCGGAGGGTAGCAGGGTCGGGAGTAACAAGGTTGTCGTGAATCCGCTCAGTGGCCGCGCCAGCCATCGGCGCGACCGAGCCCGGCCCATGGATCGCACCAAACCCGACTGTTCCAGTTCCAGGAGCACCCGTTGGGCCGTCCGCTGACTCGTGGCCAGCGCCAAAGCCAGACTGGACGTGGACCACGCCGCACCATCCGCGAGAAGCGCCACCACGGAAGCCCGTTCCCCTTCCATCGGTGGCGCCAACACCACCACCTTCAAGGAGCGCTGCGGAACCAAAATGAAGCCGTCCGCCGTCGCTTCAATCCGGGCTTGGGAAACCAGCAGCCGCCGGAGTCGCCCCAGTTCAACCCGCAGCCGCACCCGATGCGAATCATCGGGCCGGCGACAGTGAAATCCTGTTTCAATCAGGTCACGGCGGGACACTTCTTCCGGCCACGCCTCCGCCAGCGCTCGAATCAGGGCGAAAAGCACCGGACGCCGCGCCAACGACAGCGCCTCGGCACCCACGCGGACCGCCCGCCGACAGCCATCGACGATGAAGTCCCCCGAGCTCAGGATCACTTCCACGTCGCTGAGCCGAAGAGACTGTTCCCGCCCCTGTTCAAGAAGCCGCGCGGCACCTTGATCCAGCACCGAAAACGCTTCCGTCACTTCCGCCTGGAGGGCGGCGATCCCCGAGCGGAAGGCTGCCACTTGCGCGCGATCCAACGCCGCCCGAGCGCTGGCCACCCGCACCAAACGCAAGCTGAGTTCCGCGGCAGTTAGTTCGGCCAACGCCTTCAGGGCGGGAGGAATTCCCTTTATGTCCAGCGGCGCCAGAAGTGCCAAGGCTTCGTCGATCCGGCCCAAGAGCAAGCAACGGCGGACCCCGATCAATTGGCCGCGCAAGGCATTGGCCCGATCTTGCTGCGCCTCCAGCGTGCCAACGGCGGAGGTCAACCCGCGAGGCAACGGGGTCAGGTCGCGCATGGCCAGAGCCACTTCGGCTTCAGCCACGGCACATCGGGCTCGCGCCAGGGACTCGTTCGGTCCGAACCCCCGGGCCGCCCGGCGCAGGAGCACTCGGGCTCGCGGGTAGTCTCCCAACTGGGCTAAGGCAATACCACGCAACGCTAGAGCCGGCGGATCCTGACGAAGCGAGACCCGCTTCAGGGCGCCTAGGGCGTCACCGGCCGCCAGGGCTCGCGCGGCAGCTGTGATCAGTGAATCCATGGACGCGTCTCATTCCGCGGGTCTGGTTCCCCGGATGCACGCAAAATTCTCGTTCAGCTTCCGCGCCCTCTCACTCGCACACGTCCGCCAATTCCCGTCTTGACGTTTACTTTTGTAAAGTTTCCATTGCCCCCACGTCAGCCACACAACTCCCACCCCAGGTCACACCATGCGCACGATTCTTCTCCTCGCACTTACCGCAGCCGTTTCCCTAGTCCAGGCCGATGTCATCGAGTGCGACAATGGCGACCGCTACAACGGCAAGGTTCTGTCCATGGATGACAAGGTGGTGACGTTGCAAAACGACATTACCGGCACGTTGACGATTCCCCGCGGCCGAATCGTGGGCATTCAACTCCGGCCGGCTGCTCCCAAACCGGCCCCTCGGGCGGCCACGAATGGCGCCACGCTGGGAACGAACAAACTCCAGTTTGATGCCGCCGCCATCGAACGGATTCAGAACGAGTACCTCGCCACCGCCACGCCGGAAGCGAATCAGCTGTTTCAGCAAATGCTCAGCGGCGTGCAGTCGGGTCAGATGAATCTGGGGGATGTCCGAAACCAAGCCGCGACCACCCTGAAGGAACTCCGAGCCGCCCAGAAGGAGTTCGGTGATGACGCGTTGGGAGGAATTCTCGAGACGTATGGCGAGGTGTTGGAATCGTTCCTGCAACAGACCGCCCCAGGGAGTCGCCCGCAGACTCCGGCCGCACGACCTCAGCCCCGGACCGCGCCCGGCCGTTGAGCCAAAGTGATCACGGGCTTTGAGGCACGACGCCATTCTCGGGAGATTCGAGGCGGAAGAATCGGGGTTCTTCGCCAGGAAACTCCAGCGAGGCCGTCACGTTCGTTCCCAACTTCGGGGTCACGACCGTGGAAGCCCAGGGTTCACTGGCGTTGAGCTGGGAAGCCGACGTCAGCCGCCATCCAGCACCGCTGAGGGGCCAGCTCAGAAGAAGATTGGTTCCCGATATCGCCGCCTGAAGGGTCACCGGTTTGGTCAGTTGCCCCAAGGAATCGACGGCCAGCAGAACTTCGCCCGCAGCATCGAAGAACGAACGATGCTCGAATCCCGCGGTACCTACCCCGTTCAACTGCTGGTACTCGGCGCCCCACCACACAATGCCGCGGCCCCGACCCTGGGGTACGTTTTGCACGATACGGGCCAGCTCGGCGACATATCTGGCCTGACCTTCGGGCGTGGCAGGTAGGCCCACCACCGGGGCCGACTGGGTCCAAGGAAACGCCGTTTCCATCAGGATCACGGGTTTGCCGTAGCGGAGGGCGGTCTGGTTCAGACAGAGGCGGAGGGCGTCGAGGCCTCCATGCCAGAACGGATAATAGCTCTGGCCAATTCCGTCGAACTCGACCGACTCCTGGCGGAGACGATCGAAGAACCATTGGGTGCCCGGCCAGTCGCCGCCGCGGTCGAGGTGGAGGATGATTTCCGGAGGCGAGTCACCTGCGGCGTCACGAATTCCCCGAGTCGCGGCCCGGATGAGCCGGGCCAATTGGGACCACTGCACCGGAGTGTCATACGCCCCGCCTACCCGTCCGTCGGGCCAGAGCATCCCGCCGGTGATCTCATTGCCAATCTGCACGAAGTCGGGTCGGGCGCCCGCCGCGATGAAGGCGGCGAGGCAGTTACTGTTGTAGCGGACCATCTCCCGCTCGAGGTCGGCAAAGGACAACTCGTTCCAGGCCGCTGGCTTGGTCTGCTTCCCTGGATCCGCCCAAGTATCCGAGTAGTGAAAATTGAGCAGTAACTTGAATCCGGCCTGTTTGACACGCACCGCCAAAGGCACGGTGTATTCGAGGTTGTTGACGAAATTGTAGGGATCGGCTTGGGCTTGGGCAGAGCTGCTGGTGAACAGGCGGAGCCGAACGCAGTTCAACCCCCGGGCGCGCAGAAGAGTCGGTGCGTCACCAGCTTGACCCGCTTCGCGATAGACGATTCCGCGATCCTCGAAGAAGCGGAGGTGCGAGAGATCAGCACCGGCGAGGAATTCCCCGGCGTTCAACCTCAAACCAGAAAAAGCCGTGACCGTTAACACGGCCACGGCCAACCACCGGATGACGAGCAACCCGTTCACAGGCTAAACAACCGGAACAACGCTGAACTCGCCCCGACTTCAAGCGTGACCGAGCCCTGCCCTTGAGTGTTGGGGACATCCTGCCAAACCGCACCATTGAGGCTTCCGGCCGTCTGCAACCGGATCTGGGGGCTGGCCGTCCAAGTGATGGTGATCTGCCCGTTCGTGGGCTGGCTGATCGTGATCGGGCCCAATTGATTCACGTTGTTGAAGTATACCAACGGCAGGGTTTGCGGATCGGTGCTGGCCAGCGAGAAGACTCGGTTGTCGGCTCCGTTGGGTCCCACATTGACTTCCCACGTCGAACCATTGAGGACGAACTTGTAGTAGAGAACCGCGCCCGCAGTGGTGGTGAGGTCGAAGGTGCCAGTCCAGACGTTGGGATTCGACTCGCTCCGGTTCAGGATCGAGGCGGTGGGGTTCCAATTGTTCAGCAGATCCCCCGCGACCGAGGCCGTTCCCAGTTCCGGGTCGAAGGTGCCCTGCGCGATGGGAATTGAGAGATCAACTTGGAAGGTGAGCGGGACAATCGACGGAACGACGGGGAGGTTGTTGAAGTACACCGGCGGCAACGTCTGCGGACCGCTGACCAGGGTCAGTTGACGGTTTTGGGCTCCGTTCGCTCCGACGTTACCCTCCCACGTGCTGCCGTTCATAACGAACTTGAAAGCAACTCCGCTGTTAACGGCACCCGAGAGTGTTTGAGTACCTACCCAAAGGTTGGGATCCGATCCGCTGCGGGATAAGGGGGACGCGGTGGGATTCCAGCCATTGAACTCACCCGCCACCGTGACCGTGTCGGATTCCGGGTTGAAGTTCCCCATCTCCGTTTGAACCGACATGTTGACTTGGAAGGTGACGTCCGAGGTCACGGCCGTGCCGCCGCTGACGTTGTTGAAGTAGACCACGGGCAGCGTTTGATCCGTGTCGGAGATTGTCAGGGTACGGTTTCCGGTGCCCCCACCAGTGCCAACGTTCCCCTCCCAGACCTGGCCCGTGCCCGTCGCCAGGAGGAACTTGTACTGCCCGGTTTCGCCGGCCGTGCCCGAGACGTCATAAGTGCCGACGAAAATGGAAGGATTACCGGGGCTGGGAGTGAGCGGCGACTCGGTGGGACTCCAGCCATTGAGAGGATCCCCAGCGACGAAGACGCCGTCGGTGGCTGGATTAAAGGCGCCGAGCGCGGTCTGCACCGACAGATCCACCTGGAAGGTGACCGGAGCGGCGACGGTGGCGGTGACGACGGTCGCCAGCAAACATCCGGCGGCGATCAAACGGGTTAAGTGATTCATAGAAGGAATTTCTTCTCTGTACACGAGACCCGTCGGAAGTCACTGGTGGGAATTTTGGGAACGTTTTCTTTTGCGTTCTGTCCGGAGTTGTTTCGGTGCGCTAGCGATTGGCCAGCCGCGAGGACGGTGCAAGTTCGCGGGTCGCTGGCAGGTAAACTTTTGTTCACTTGCTGACGGCGACCTCTTCCGCAGGATTTCGCGGTGCAATTAAATCGGCGTGAACTGACCGTTCTCTCCGCCATCGTCCTCGGATGGGCGTGTCTACCCCTGGGCATTCACTTCCTGGCTCCCCAATATTCCGACCAAACCGGTCCGGTCATGCTGGGTGGCGGAGTGGTGGCAGCCCTGGCAGCCTTCCAATTCCTTTGGGTCCACAGTCAGCGACTGGTCGGAGAAACCACTCGTCGTCTGGCGGCATTCGGGTTCGTCGAGGTCTCCCTGCCCTTCCAACCAGACCTCTCCTGGTTTCCCGCAGAGCATCGGGCCAAGAATCCCCGAATCGACGGGTTCGCCGTGGCCGGTAACGACTCCCTGCGATCGGTATACCAGCGGAATCAAAAAGATGTACGGACCACGCTGTTTGGCTATCGCTATTCCACCGGCGGACCACGAAGCCTGGCCGGATTCCAAGCCGTCCGTTTCGAATGCCCCAACTGGAATTGGCCAAGCTTCTCCGCGGCGCGAGCTGATGCCTCGTCCCAAGGATTTCCCGTGGAAGGTTGGACCCGCGTTCAATTCCCGGAGGATCCTCGCTTCTCCCGTGACTGGTGGATTCAGGCGCCGCACGTCGAGCCAGTCCGGATACTGTTTTCTGCGCCGGTTCGGGACGCACTTGAGAACCATGCGGATTTCCGAGTCTCAGCCGAGGGACAACTCGTCACGGTCTATTGTGCCCACTTGAGGCTGGTCCCGGGCGAGGCGGAACAACTGCTTGAACACGCCGGGCAGTTGGTGACCTCCTTGACCCAAATGCATCAGCAACCGTGAGGCGACGGATGCTTGAGGCCTACTGCGGCAGCGGGCCGGTCCAGCGCTCCGGCCTTACCAACAAGGAAGTGATCACGAATCGACGGTGGTCGTCGAAAGCTGCACCAAATAAGCACAGCCAGGATTCCTTGAAGCCCGGGAGTCGCTCCAACCGAAGAGTGGTCTCGCCCTCGGCCGACGGAACCATTTGGAGGGACAACGGCAGATCCAACTCGGGCACGCTCGCCTTCAATTCCTTCCATTCTTGAGCCGACAGTGCGGCAGGTTCCCAGCCCGGCCGCAGCCGAACGCTCTGGGCGAGCAACTCCCGCAGGCGCGGCGGGAGCTGGGACACCGGCACCGCCACCACTTCGACGTCGGCTTCAAACCGGGTCTCGGGGAACGAGAGCGGCTCCCCCTCCGGCCAGAAAACTTCGAGTTGTACGCCAGGCAGAACCTCCGCGAGCGGCCGCGGATGGGCCACCGGCACCTCCCGGGCGGACGGAAATGGATCGTACTCGTGCTCGCGCCAAACGGTGGACGCGGACACGTGTCGCACCACGATGGACCGACCTCCCGGCCACGCTTGGGGAGTGGTCTGACGCCAGCCATCCCAGTGGTGCTTCTGTTGAGCCTCAAACAGGCGAATGATCGGCACCTCCACCCGGACGAACTCCAGATCCACCCGTCGCAGCGTCGACCACAAGGGAGCTGAGCCACGCAACGGTTGGGCTCCCAGTCCACTGGGCCGCAGCACGCCGCGCATCGACTCCGCGGCGCACTGCAATCCGAAGCCAGAGTCCAGCTTGGGCGCTGCGGACGTCCAGCGCTCGAACTCGAAGGTTCCCGTCCGGCGGGCAATCACCCGCACCGTCTCCAATTGGTAAGCATGATAGTCCCCATCGGGATCACGCAGTGACGCCGTAAAGGTCAAGTTCGATCCGGTCGCTGTAAGCCGCTGCCGAAACGAGTGAAACTCTTCCCGGTTCACCTGAATCAGTTCCTTCGAACGTCCGCCAATCCAGCCGCCGAGGAAACCAAGGTGCCAGGTCTTCTTTACGTCACGCTCCCGATACGGACGATAAACGCACTCCACGGCGTACGACTCACCGGGCACGGCCGCGCCCCGAAGCGTGAACTGAATCTCGCCCGCATCAATGGGCTGCCCCAAAGGATGGACGCTGGGATCAACGGCGGTCACAGGGATAACGAAGGAAAGTACGGCCATCCAGCAACCGAAGGCAAAACCAGGAAACCACCGCGTTCGCCATCCGCGACTCCGTGCCACTTCCCACAGCTTGGAGGGATTCATCCGGATTCAATCCACTCCTTCGTCTCCGGCTTCAAACGCGTCAGGGTCCCGGAGCGTTTGGAGGAGCTTCTGCAGTTCATACACGTCGGCCCGCCATCGTTTCAGCCCGAACGTCCCGTTGGCCCAGATACCCACCAGTCCGACAAGCCACGTTGCGTTCATGATCGACAAAGTCGGTTACGTCGGCCGCGCCCGGCTCAGCCCTACTTCCGCCACAGGGAAACGCTGTTCGTACTCCCGGTGGCGACGTTCACCAGGACCAGAATGGGCTCGGGGACTTTGTTCGGAATTGGCGGGCGCTCACCAATCAAGGCGATGACCTCCGTACCGGGTAGCACTTGTTCCAATCGTCCGATGCCGGTGGTCGCTTTCCAGATCGCCTCGCCCGTGGGTGAAAGTCGCGTCAGGGTGTACGGAGCGAAGAGTTCTGTTCCCAGGCGAGACAGCAAAAAGACGCTGTCAGGATTCTGCACCCGCAGAATTTTTCCTCGGGGTTGAGACCGCAGGAAGTTCGCCTGCCGATACTCGGTCGCGGAGAGCCGTTGACGTGTCAGGATTGGAGGGCGCGCTTCCCTGGCATCCGCTGTGCCGCCATACAGAGTTCGTAGCCGATCCTTTTCGCCCGCATTGAACTCCCGGGGCATTGAATATCTGGGCCTCCAGTCACTTTCGGCCTCCTCGGCGGTAGCCACCGCAATCCACGCGTTGGTGGCGATCCATCCGCCGGAACAGAGGCTGATTTCGATTCGGCCGTTACCCTGTTCGTCCACCCAAGAACCCCGCGGCGGGGGCGGACAGGCGTTCGCCTTGAAGGTATCCACCGGGAACGCATAGGCCTTGCTCCAGTCCGGCGACACCGCCACCAACTGCTCATTGAACTCCGTTCGCGCCGAATTCAGGAACAACTCCAACTCAGGGTTCAACCGCTTCAGATCCGCGCTTCGCAGGATCCTCCCGGTCTGAAAATTGACAGCAAACAGATCGAGAGCTTGGACCCAAACCACCTCTCCCTCCACACCCAAGATTCTGGTCATGGGGGTCAGCGCATTCGCCTGCTGCTGACGAATCAGGGTGAACACCTTCAGTTGCTCCGGATTCGCCGTCGGCACCACCAACAGATCAATGCGAAAGCGGTCTTTGCCCGGCGCCCGATGCAAACTCGGCAGATACCGCTCGACCGTGCTGATCAATTGAAACACATGGGTGGGAGTCCGCATGGCCGGTCCCAGTGGAACCCCAGTGGATTTGATCGACACAAATTGCCAGGCCGCCAAGGCAACCCCGATGGCCACCAGCACCCCGACCAACAAAATCTTGGCCAAGGGCGACGAATAGAGCGGAGCCATCGCTCCCACACCCAGCACCGGCGGCACCAACGCTGCGCTTGCCAACTGGCTACCGCCCCCGCGCCGCTTCTCGGTCGCAGGCGACGCCTGATTCATCCGCCGGAGAATCAGTTTCCACGCGTCCAATTCGGACAATCCCTCCGGGCCGGCGTGCTGGACGACGTCGAATCGGCAGAACTCCCACAACATCTTGAGGAATGCCGCCTCGTCCGGAAATTCGCTCTGACCCGGGTAATCCCCGTAATCGGACCGAACGAACTTCCCCTGACGCCAGCCGATGTGGGTTCCGCCCTCCTTGTGGGACTTGCTATAGGTGCCACCCCGCTTCAAGCCCTCCACAATCATCTGTTGCACCGCCGCGACGGACGCCAGATGCCTCTGTGCCTGCAGCGCCTCTTCACCCTGCTGACGGTAAAGCTCGATGAGGTTTTCGGCGGGCGCGGGTGGCTTCGCTGACACCAGGTCCCGGGTCCACAGCGAATACCAACTCTCTGACGCCTTCCGGTGATACTCGTGATGTGCGGTCTGGGTGTCGGCCCATGACGCCTCGGTCCGCAGCGAATAACAGAGATCGTATTTCTGCGCCGCGAGAAAGAGCAATTCGAACTGATAACGCGCCCCATTAACGTGGGCCGCAGCCTCCCATTTCCACTGGGAACCTTCCCTCGACGGGCGGAACAGAACCATCAATTCCCGCTCCAACGCGCCTACGATCAAAACGGGGGGCCGCGGGTCGCGGAAGTACAAAACTCGCGTCCAGCCGGTGGCGGTCTCCGTCTTTCCCGATTCCGGGTGTCCGTCAGCGTTACGACTCATTGGGGTGGGCATGGGCTGACCCAAACCACAAATCCCACCACCAGGATATTAGGGGCTCAGTTCAGCGAGAGAGCCGTTCTACACGCTGCGGGACGCCTGGAAATAGGACTTTGGGCGGTGGTCCAAATGGACCAGACCCATCCGAGCCCCTGGACCCGCTGAAAGCTTCCCTTGGGAATCCGCAAGCGACTGGACCGCGAGCTAGGCTCACTGCGGTGACACTCGGAAAAACTCAGGATTCCCACCAATGGCACCTGGTTCTGGCAAAGGCAAGTCAGTGGTCCCGATCGGAAGATCCTCCGTCGCGACGGGCGCCCAAGTCTTCAGATCCAATGACCGCTCCAAAACGACACGCTGCGGACGGGTAGCTTGAATGCGCAGCTTCTGCGGTCCCGCCCCCGGATCGGGCAACGCCGTTTGCAAAGGAGGCGACATCTGGGCGTTCAGGGTGATCCAGAAATCAGAGCTCTGATTGGAATCCACCACGAGATAGTAGGTGGTTCCTGCGGTCGCCAGGAAACGCCGCGGTGAGATGCTTTCGGAGGTCAACCAGTCTGGAAGGGCATTCGGTGCCGCCACTAAGGATTCCGTCGAATCCCCGTGAAGCACGCGCAGTCGGGGTGGCGTGAAGGTGGTCGTCCAAGGAACCAGCGCGGCATGCACCGGCCCCGTCACCGGTGATGTCCAGCGCCACCAGACCTCCGCGCGCTCCGAAGTCAACTCGCCCGTGGCTCCCACCAAGGTCCCGGGCACCGACACAAATAGGCCTTCGATAACAGTCGCCTGGGCAAAGGCGTCATTGGCTGGTGGTCGTGTAAACAGATCCTCTACCGGAAACCGGAGCTGAATCTTGAAGTCGCCCTCGGTCGGAGCATTGGCCCCAACCTGGATGTAGTAGAGCACCCCCGCCTGCACCCGGAAGGGAACCCGGCTGCTGGTATCCGTCTCGGAACGGTCGTCGTTCTGACCTCGCACCACGCGGGGGTTGTTGGTGAACACCGAGAGCACGGTGTCCCCCGTCACTTCGGAGGTGCTCACTTCCGCCAGACCATCGGCGGGAGCGGTCCACTGGTACCAAACGGAGTTGGTGCCGCCAAAAGTTACTTCTCGCGCCGGCTGGTCACCGGTGGCGCCCCGGGTCGTTCCAGCCACCGCCGGGGCATTCGCCTCTAATACCTGCGCATTGGCAAAGGCGTCATTGGCCGGGGCGGGAGCACTGGGTCCCGGAGTCCACGGAGTCGTCCGGAAATTGAACATCAAATTCCCAACATCCCGATTCGTGAGCGCAAACGCGTAGATCTGAAACGTCTGTCCCAACCGGGCCTCAAACTTCAGCCGACTCCAGGGCGTTCTCAACGGATCATCCTCGCTACGCACCACCGGCGTTTGGGGTTTTCCAGCGTCTACCCGATTGACCTGCAGGGAGGTGTCGAAGGTGCTGCCAAAAGTATCTACACTAACCAACCGGTCGGCCGGAGCCGTCCACAGGAATGAGTAACACGAAGCAATGGAAACCGACGGAAGCCGACCCAACTGAAACTCCGCCAGATCCGACGAAGCCCGCCGCAAGTCCACCACCAGCCCCTCCACGTCGCCCGTCAACCGGATCGGATTGAGCGGATCGTCACCGGGTGCCGGCCGAAGCTGCGTCAACCGGATCGTCTGACGCGTCAACCCGTCGTCGGAATCCCGGGCGGACACCCGCAAATCGCTGGGTGGCCCAAAGAAGTCGTTCACCTGAAAGTCATAGGGAGGTGCCGTCTTGACCGCCAACGTCCGGTAGCGATTGAGCCCCGCCGGTGACGTCTCCAAAACAACTTCCACAATCGTTCCGTCGGGATCCACCACGGTAACCGGCAGGAGGAAGTTGACCGGCGCCGTCCAGTTTCCGGCCTGGGGTTCCCCAACGACCATCTCCGGGTACGCATTGAGTCGGATGACCACCTCGGAACTGGCATTCGTGGCTCCCAAATTATCCACGGCCACCGCGGTCAGCCGATAGGTTCCGGGAACCACCGGGGCGAATGAGAACGGGAACAAGTCCGGACGGCTCCCCGGAACCGGCGGCGGGAAGAGCGGCGGCGGAAAGACCGTCGCAAAATTGGTCCCGTTGGCCCAGTACTCCACCCGGGCCACTTTGCCGTCGGCATCGGAAGTGACCGAAAAGAGCTGTACGCTCCCAAACCGCAGCAGCACCTGATTGG
Source organism: Verrucomicrobiota bacterium (assembly GCA_017309115.1). GTDB lineage: Bacteria > Verrucomicrobiota > Verrucomicrobiia > Limisphaerales > UBA9464 > UBA9464. The sequence goes on from JAFLEF010000037.1 coordinate 12,597, forward strand.
TCACCCCGGACCAAGTCACGGAAGGAGCCTGGTTCTCCACATTAGCCGGCACCCGAACACGGGTTCGGACCGAGGGTTCGGCGGCTCGAAGGGGATGACTTCCAGCTCCGAACCCAATGAGCCCAACCAAAACCAGAAACACCGCGGACCAAGAAAATCGAGTTTTCATCTGAGACCATCCAACGGTCCGCGAAGTCGCGTTGAAAGCAACTGTAAACCTGACGAAACCGAAGTTCCACCCCGACCCCAAGGCCGGCCCACTTCACGGAATTCCCCGCTGCCTTTCCGCGTGGTGGGACCCGGCGGGATCTTGATTGCCCGCCAGACCGCCCTGCTCAATTGAGCGGTCGTCACCGCAGAGTTCCCCCGAAACTGGGGAATTGAGTTCCAGATCTGGGTAGCGATCTCCTGAAACAGGTCGTCCTGATCAGTGGGCGTGAACGCGTAGGCGCGAACCACCTTAAAGATCAACCCCCGATGTTGGGCCAACCAGTCGTCAAACGTCCGCTTTTGCTTTTCCTCGTCCATGCCTTCAATTCACTCATCCCCATTGGTATCGCCCGGCGGTGAATTTCTTACAACTTGCAGCGCCCGACGAGAACGCCGCCTCGAAGTGGGCATGGCAAACCGACCTCTGGGATGGCATTTACCGAGTCCCAATTCGTAGGCGGGGCACCCCAATTTCCCTCGCCGGGACAACAGCCTCAGACGATCCAGATCACCGCTCCAACCGGACCTCATGGATCGTTTCCGGCTGCGGGTCAGCCTGTTCGAAGTACTTCCTGAACTCTTTCGCGGCCGGCCCCGAACCCCGTAGCAACCGTTCCACGGACTCCGGCGGAACACTTTGATACCACAAGGTCACCACCGCCTCGACCTTTCCAGACGCAGCGCCCAGATCCATTCGATACGTCACCGTATCGCTGCCACTGCCGGCTGCGTTGAAATTTGCGTCCCGTGCTGCAGCTCCGTGGATGGCGATGTTCGCCTCGTCCGGTCCACCCTTCCGAAACCCGAGGGGCGGCAGACGGTTGTCCTTGAGGTACCGCGTTGCGCGCAGCAATGAACGGGTCGGTTGTCCCGCCATGTCGCCCATGACCGCCTCGTAGATCTGCACCTGCTCCGGCCGGGTGATCAGATCCAGGTGCTCAGAATGTCCGTCCCCTGCTCCGCGAATCCGGCCTCGCTCGTCGGTCGCCCCGGATTCGAACACCGTCTTCCCATTCGCGTCCTGAACGCGGACGTGGAGCCAGGCCCTCCGATACGGAAAGCCAGTGGGAAACTTGTGTCCGGCGAGGTTCTCTACCAGCACGGTCAGTTCGAGCTGCTGTCCTACGCGCTGACCTTGAACCGTAAGCGTCGCCGCCTTCTGCAACTGACGCCGGGTGTGGGCGATCGATTGATCGAAGTCCGCCGGACTGGCGTTGGCCTGAAGGGCCTCGGCGTTTTCCTTCAGCATCGTGAGCAGGAACGCATTTCCACCCACGAACTGGTGTCGCCAAAAAGGCGCCCGCGGCTCCAGCCAAGGAGGTCGCGTGCTCACCTGGGTCGGCTCATCGATGCGCGGCATGTGGCAGTCCTGACAGTGCTTGCCGCGTTCGGCGTACACGCTGTTGCGCCACTCCAGATAAGGAACCTGTTCGGGGAACTGACCTGTGATCTCCCCCTTGGCATCGATAATGGGGGTGAACAGGGTGTGGCAGGTCGCGCACAACGCCGAGTCTTGCGTGTGCGCCCCAAACTTCGGCGTGTAGTTGACGTGATTCTGCATCGGCCGCGTGAAGACGTCGTCATACGGACCGAATATCTCCCGTGCCCGGCCGATCTCGAAGTTGCCCGTGAAGCTGGCGGCCTGACCCAGATTCTTTGGTTGGATCTGATGACACACCGTGCAACTGACCCCATCGCCCGCCAGCGGCAGGGTTTTCGCCTGAGCCAGGGAAAGTTCCTTGAGTCCGTCTTCGCGCGACTGAGTCCGAGCCATGGGCGCGTGACAGGTCAGACACTTGTTCTCGATGTATCCCTTGAGTTCTGGATGTTCTTCGACCTCCACTTCGACCACCGCCCGCCACAGCGGATCCTTGAAAGAGTGGGACATCATGGTGGCCCGCCATTCCCCCACGAGGGATACCTTGGACCGCTCGGACGAATCGGCCGAGGGGTCGTGGCAAAAGGCACAGTTGGCCGAACCGCTGAAGAGCGTCGACGTGGCCTCGGTCAGTTCGGCTGCTGACGCCATCCCCCACCCGAATGCGATCAACCCGAGAAACCACCGACTTCCCAAGGCCCAGAGTTTCATACGCGTATCCCCGCAGTTCCGGGAGATCCCGCTCAGTGTTCACGTTTATTCAGGGAACCCCGGTCCTTGCTTGCACAGTTCGCCAAGTAGCAAAGATTGGCTCGCCCGTTCTTGCCGAGAACTCCTCGGGAATTGCGCCTGCCGGTCCGCGCGCATCGCGGTGACATCGGTAGGGCGAGGTTCCACCGAGCCGTGCGCGTCTCGGCGAATTGGCGCGAGTGGACTTCCCACGGGAACGGCTCCGCAGAACTTCGCCCTACCGAGGGAAGAACTGCCTTCAAACGGCACCCGCCCGTTCTGGTCTACCCACAAACCAGTTGAGAGTTGAAAGTCGAGAGTTGAGAGAAAAGATCTGAATTCCAGCACGTTAGAAATGCCGATGGGTTTGTGGACACAATGCAGATCCGGTTCACCGGTTTTCGCTCCTCTCAACTCTCAGCTCTCAACTCAACTTTCAACTGCCGACTATCCCCGCCGGCAGCGCAGACGGTGCCCACCCAAGAAGACCCCCATCACTCCCAATCCGAACAACGCCCAAACCGACGGTTCCGGCACCGCTGTAACGCCCGCGAACTGGAAGTTTCCGACATCCTTCCCTTGGTCAGCCGGCGTTCCCAGTAGGAAATTCGCCACTTCGAAACTGACCACCATGTCTCCGGAAATGGTGAGCGTGTTCCCCGCAGTGCCGGTCGTCACATTCACCAAGTCAAACAACGTTCCGGCCGGGGCAATGTTGCCCACCAAATGCCAACCGCTGCCACCGACCAACAGCCGAGTAGCATCATACGCCAGCGTAAAGTCACCGAAGACCAGTTTCCCTCCGCCCAACAGCGGATTGACCGTCCACCGGGAAATCCCGCCGAGTCCAATGACTCCCGTGTGGCTAGTAAGGTTGTCCGGCGAAAACTGGAAGGTCGTGGGCTTCGCCGTCCGACCTGCCAAGTTGGAGACCTGCGCGCCGTTTAGCGCATAGGTCAATCCTGTGTAGGAAGGCGAAGCTTGGACCTCGTCCGCGAGAATCTGCGCGCCGGTTCGCGATGCGGCCCCCGCCTGGTCGAAGGTCTCGTCGAGGGTAAGCGCTTCGAAGCCCGGCACACTCGCCCCGCCGGCGAGGCTATCCCAAGCCGCCTGATGAAAATCTATCGTGGCCTGACCGGTCACCAAAACGTCCGCCCGGGCAGACGTAACGGCGATGGCGACCCACCAAGCGGTGGCCGCGACGGTTCGAAAACGGGGCAAAGACTTCATACCAATTAGGGCAGATCCGCGAGGACGGGCTCGTGTCGGAAGACTCAGTCTTTACGGATGAGGGTTTCTTCCATCAAGGACTCAGATCGATTCCCGGTGTGGCATTTTGCCGCAACGTGAATTCGGGCGGGGATCGGCATGTTCCCGAACCGTGAAGTCCCTTGCGCCGCTGCTGGCGTTCCTGTTTTCAGCCGGATCCCGGATCCATGCCGCCTCGTTGTCCACGGGCACCGCGTTGATGGACTTCGATCGCACCGCCTGGGACGCCCTTGCGGCCGAGATTGGTTTGCCCACACCAGTGTTGACTCTGGACTCATTCTTCGACGCCGACGGAGCGACTGCGAGAAACTACAATCAAATCCTGCGCGACCCCTCCACCAACGCCATTTACACGGGTCAGGTCTATCGGATGAATGGCAGTACCGTGACCAATCTGGAAGGCCGCACCTCCCAGCCCACCACCTTCTTCTTCACTCCGGGAAATCCCAGTCAGCACACCGGGGCTATTGGTCTGGCGGGAATCGCGCGGTTCGCGGTCAGCGGCGGAGGCTCCCTGCTGTATGGCGATTACACACTGCAGTACGATGCCGCCCGAATCGCCCGCGGCGGGACTGGCTGGTATCTGAAAGGCAACATTCCTCCGGTCGCCCCCGCCTTTGATCTCCTCCAAGTCGCGCTCGAGGAAACCGCGTCAACCCTCCGACTGACCGGAGATCTGGCCGTCACCTTTGAACTGGCCCATTTTCTCTACAGCACTCCAGCCGATGCCCTCCGGGTGGTGGGCACCTTCGAATTCACTGCCGGGATCGCCGGAGTCGCCACACCACCCGCGCTGCGCGAATTCCGGGTCGTCGACGGCTCGCTGATCTTGCTCGGGACCGGATCCCCGGGAGGATCCTACACTCTCGAGACGGCGACGAACCTGGAGTTGCCCGCCCTCTCCTGGAGCCCGGCGGTGACCGGCACCTTTGATGCGTTGGGGAATTCGTCGAACTCGCTACCGGTTCTGCCGGCCGACTCGGTTCGCTGGTTCCGACTGCAGCAGCCATGAGGTGGAGTCGTTCCAATGCCAACCGACTGGCCTTCACGCTCGTCGAACTGTTGGTGGCCCTCGCCATCATCGCTGTGCTGGCTGCCTTGCTGCTGCCCGGGTTGGCGAGGGCGCGTCAGAACGCCCGCCGAATCGTGTGTTTGAACAATCTTCGTCAATTCGTGGTGGCCGATACGGTGTATGCCCACGACCACGGCGAACTGCCGGCGCCCAATGCCTTCGTTCCCAGCACGCTGAGCGTCCCTCGTCTGACAACACTCGCGACCGAACTGCGAATGCCGATTCCCCCGGGTCCTGCCGGCACCTGGCCGAAACGTGCCGCCCAACCCAAGTGGATCAATTGCCCGCTCGCCGCAGAATCGGGTCTGGCCGAAGGTGTCGTGCTGGGGGGCGGACTCTACACGGGCTACGCCTACTACGGCGGTCTCGAGGAATCCTCAATGGTGACGAATGGTTTCGCCCGAGTGGTGAATCCGGGGCAGGCTGCCAATCGCTTGAACACGCGACGCGGTGTGCTCTGGACCGATGTTCTCGACGAATTCGCCACCAGTGATCCCCGCCGCTTCGAATTCTTCCACGTCCGACGTCGAGTCCAGTATCCCGATTTCCGCTTCCACGCCGAAGAACTCGAAGGAATTCATCGAGCCTGGTCCGATGGATCCGTGGAATGGGTTCCCGGACGGCGGATCATGTTGACCGGGCCCACCAGTCCGGACTGCCGTCTTCAGCATCTGCTCGGAAATTACTACTTCTAAATACCCGCTCATTCTCCCCCATGAATCCTCCCGTCTCCACCCTCTCGCGCCGCGAACTCCTCCTTCAATTGTCCCTTCTTTCGGCTGCGAGCGGTCTGAGCGCCGCTTCCAGTCGGGCTGCCGAGACTGCCTCGAAGGACCATCTGCACGGTCCCCAGCCCCAACTCCGCATGGGATCAGAGAAGATCGCCATCCTAGTGTATCCGGAGTTCACGGCCCTGGATGCCATGGGGCCGCACTACCCACTCGCCGGCATGATGGGCGCCTCAGTGCAGTTTGTGGCCAAAACCCTCGACGTCGTCCCCGCCGAGGGAGCCAGTCGGGGTGGCTTCTGTGTTAAGCCGCAGCTGACCTTCGAAAGCTGTCCGGCGGATCTGGATCTGCTGCTCGTTCCGGGCGGGATCAAGGGAACGCTGGCCGCCATGCAGGACAAGGCAACCCTCGACTTTCTGGCAGACCGCGGAGCCAAAGCCAAGCGGGTGGGAAGTGTTTGCACCGGCTCCCTGGTGCTAGGCGCGGCCGGACTGTTGAAGGGCCGTCGCGCCACCAGCCACTGGCAGACGTTGTCACTCTTGCGCGACGTCGGAGCCACTCCGGTGGCCGAACGCTTCGTGTTCGACGGCGACACCTTGGTGACCGCCGCCGGAGTCAGCGCCGGACTGGATCTCGGGTTCGAACTGGTTCGCCGGTATCGGGGCGACTTCTATGCGAAGGGGGTCCAACTGCTGGGCGAATACGATCCCCAGCCGCCCTTCCCGGGCGGGGGAAATCCGCGGACGGCCGATCCGTTGACCGTCAAGATGCTGGACGAGATGCACGTCCCCCTTGTGGACATGTTTCGTCAGGCCTTGGAAGTGGCGAAGGCGGTAAGCGGTAAGCGGTAAGATTGGTAGGGCGAGCGGTGCGCCGCAGCGAATTGACGCCAGTGGACGCCACACGGGAACGGCTCCGCAGAGCGTCGCCCTACCAGTGCGTCGCCTCACCGGTGCATCGCCCGGGTGGGTATTTTTCTCTCAACTACCCACAAACCAGTTGAGAGTTGAAAGTTGAGAGTTGAGAGAAAAGACCTGAATTCCCGCACGTTCGAAATGCCGATGGGTTTGTGGACACAATGCAGATCCGGTTCACCGGTTTTCGCTCCTCTCAACTCTCAACTCTCAACTTTCAACTCTCAACGAGCTCGCCCCCTCCCGCCCCCGCGTCATAGGGTCCACGCCGCAGAACAATCGCATGGCCCTCAAAGCAACCATCTACAAGGCGCAGATCCAGCTCTCGGATATCGACCGCAACGTTTACTCCGACTACTCTGTCACCATTGCCCGACATCCTTCCGAGACGGATGAACGTCTGCTGGTACGCTTGCTGGCCTACACCCTCAACACACCCGCCAACGCCGATCACGGCGAACTGGAATTCGCGAAGGATCTTTGGGAAGCCGATGAACCCAGCCTCTGGCAAAAGGACCACACCGGCCGGATTGCCCACTGGATTGAAGTCGGCCAACCCGACGAAAAGCGACTGCTGCGTGTGTCCTCCCGCGTGGATCGAGTCAGCGTCTACTGCTACAGCGCGAGCTCGCCGACTTGGTGGAAGAGCCTGGAAACCCGACTGACCCGCACCCGCAACCTGGCGATCTGGCAAATTCCTGCCCACCAAAGCCAGGCCCTCGCCGCCTTGGCCGGACTTTCGATGCAACTTCAGGTCACCGTGCAGGACGGAACCATCTGGATGGGCGACGGGACCCGCTCGGTGGAAGTGGATCTCCGCAGTCTCTGGAGTCCACCGGAGACCGAGGACCGCCGATAATGCGCCCGAGTCCACCATCTTTGGAGGACCCGAAATCGAGCAGACGCCATTGAACACTTGAATGTGCGCCTCGGGCCAGCGTGTGATTCGCAAGGCCCGGACCCTCTCGCGTCCGCCCGCCAGTCCCGCTCCATGCCGACCCCATCTTCACCCGCGCCGCCGTCCTCTCCCTCCTCATCCCGACTCATGTCCCTAGATGCCCTCCGCGGGTTTACCATGTTCTGGATTGTCGGTGCCGAGGAACTGGTTCGTGGACTTCAAAAGATTTCCAGTGGCGGGTTCATTGGACTGATCGCCGAACAGCTCCATCACAAGGCTTGGGAGGGATTCCACTTCGAGGATCTGATCTTCCCGATGTTCGTGTTTATCGCGGGGGTCTCGATCGTGTTCTCGCTGGGAAGAGTTCTGGAAAAGGCCGACCGACGGGCCGCCACGTGGCGCATCCTGCGACGAGCGGCGCTCCTTTATTTCCTGGGCATTCTCTACTACGGCGGCTTCTCCACTCCCTTCCAAGAAATCCGGTTGCTGGGTGTCCTCCAACGCATCGCCCTCAGTTACCTCTTCGCGGCCCTGCTCTTTCTCTATCTGAAACCCAAAGCCCTGCTGGGCGTGCTGGTGGGATTGCTCCTAGGTTACTGGGCCCTGTTGGCGCTCGTTCCGGTGCCCGGTCACGGCGCCGGCAACTACGCTGAAGGCGCCAATCTCGCGAACTACGTCGATCAACAATACCTGCCGCTGCGGAAACACGACGGCGACCACGATCCCGAGGGCTTGCTCAGCACGCTGCCCGCCATTGCCAGCTGTCTGCTCGGGGTCTTCGCCGGCTTGGCGTTGAGGAATCCGTTGAGCAATGACCGCCAACGAGTGGGGCAACTGGTGGTGGCCGGCTTGGTCTGTCTGGCGCTCGGCTGGGCTTGGAATCCGTTCTTCCCGGTCATCAAGAAAATCTGGACCTCGTCCTTCGTCCTGGTGGCCGGAGGCTACAGCTGCCTGTTCCTGGCGGCGTTCTACCAGGTGATTGATGTCTGGAAGATCCAGCGGTGGGCCATGCCGTTCGTGTGGATTGGTGTCAATCCGATCCTGATCTACTTCGGCGGCAAATTCATCGACTTCGAGGCCATGGCCAAGCTGTTCGTGGGCGGCCCGGTATTCGTGGCGTTGGGTCGTTACGGGGAACTCGTGTTGGCCCTGACCACGCTGGCATTCGGCTTCTGGTTCATGCGCTTCCTCTATCAGCGCAAAATCTTCCTCCGAGTTTGAAACAGTACCGAATCAGCGATTTTGCCAAGCCGACCAACTTGGACGAAGTCGCCAACTGGGTCCCCAGTTCAATCAGTTCAACCCGAGACTAAATCGCGCGCTAGCCGGGCGACGCCGGCCAAGGTGCCGATTTCGGACCGTCACCTGATCCGGACTTGGACCAATCGGTACGAATCGGGACCGTAAACACGTGGCGGCACCCCTCCGAGGAAGTCGCCCGAGACGGCCAGCGGACGAGCGTGAATTTCCGTTCAGGGTCCGTCCCACCTCTGACGCACGAAAAAGCCGGTGCCCGGGCGAACCTCAGGCACCGGCTCGAAGCGAAGCGCCTTAGCGGCGTCGGGCGCGCACCACCAAGCCGGCCAGGCTCAGGAGCACGAGCGGAGCGGCGCCAGCCTCTGGAACCGCCGTGATCTGACCCCGAATCTCGCTGGTGGGAGTCAAGTTGGTATGAATGTCGAAATAGAGGGGAACTTCGTCGCCGGTTTTCGCGGCTGCCAGGATGGGGCCCCAATACTCCAAATTGCCCTGCTGAGTCTGGGGAACCGTTCCGCCCACCAGACCGTCGGACAAGTCCCACGTCCCATAAATGCGCACATGGGTAGGACTAAGAATATCGATCTCGATGTTGGGTTCGATACCGTTCTCGCGATCGGGAGCTCGCACCGAGTACGCCACCGGCCCGGTGGCTCCGGACGCTCCCGTGTGGATGTGGAAATTGCGGACATCATCGAAGAGACTAACCGTGGTCGCCGTGGCCGAAACGGCACCATCCAGCGGACTGGTCCCAGTGGTGACATGCGGGACCATGTAGGCCCCGAAGTCGTAGTTGTGGAAGTCGCCCACGTACGAGAACACCCATGTGCCTGGGCCTCCCGTTAAGGTGGCCTTGACAAATCCGGTGCCAGTAGCCGTCGGGGTAACGCCAACGATTTGGTCAGGAGTTAGGGTGGCGGTGAAGTGCGTCGCCGCATCAACGCAAGGGATGGTCGTCAGGAGCGCGGAAAGCGCGAGTAACGTGAGTGTAGGTGTTTTGTTCTGCATGGAGACTAGGGGTGAGTGTGGGACTGTGTCGGGCAGCTCAGGACTACACCGACCGGACCGTTCCGCAACTATCGAGCCAGAGGCGAATCGAGTTCCTCCCCCGAACCAAAACGCCTCTCACTCCCGATCTTTGGACTCCCCATCGATGACTCGCTCACTAATGTGCGCCTTCCCTCCGGACGATCACGGCCTCATCCAGTCGGCACGGCGCCGGAACTCTTCCTGAACTTCGGGTCGCCAGCGCCAGACAGTGCGGCCACCCGCCGGGTCATCAAACCAATGGTTCTTCGACGAATCCGGTCGGACAAATCTCCCGCCCCAGCCGGGTTGATCCGGCTTCTCGGGATCATTCAAACCGCGTCGTGCGCTGATCAAATGCAGGAACGACGGAGTGTCCCCCTCGATCACACCAGGGGTCGCCGGATTGGCACCACTTTCGGGGTAGACCGCGCCCAAGGGACCGTGGCCGGTTCGAATGTTCGTGTTGATCCAGGCCAGATTCGCCAAGGACTGATCGGAGCCAGGAGAGTTCCAAAACATGCCCAAATAGTTCCGCTCGCTGAGAATCACAAAGAGCTGTGGAAACTCGTCCAGCAACCACTGCGCAGTCCCATCCTGACGGATGATCAGATAAATCCGAAGCTTCGCGAGGAACCGATCCAAGTCCGCGGCGTTGCGCGTGGCGCGAACTTTCCAGATCGCCTGTGCCAAATCCGCGGGGCCACCCCAGACACAGAACCAAATCGGGCGCGAATCCGGTTCGTCGACCAGCCGGATGATCGCCTCCGACGCCTCGCTATCCCGACCCTCTCCCAAGATCTCGGCCGCAGGCTTGCCCCAGGTGTGGTCCCGGCCTTGCCACGTTATTGAGCGAAGCTGCGACGCTGGCGGATATCGGAGATCCTGCCGGTGCAAAGCTTCATCGACTTGGTCATAAACGTTCAGCAGGTCGAGCAGGTTCTGCTTGCGGGCGACATTGGCCACGGTCGCCGCGGAAGCCACCAAGCCCTCGACTTCGAATTCATTGGCGTACAGAAGAAACCGCACCATCGACTGCAGGTCATCCGGGTCGCTGCGCTTGTCCGGGGGACCAAATCCGGCACCTACCGGGACGACATCGAGCGGAGGGAAATCCGACAGAATCACCACCCGGATCGGAGGCAGGTTGGTCCTGACTTCCGCACTGGGTGACAATGGAGGGGTCCCGGCGAGCACCCAGACACCTAAAGACATCCACCCAATGGCCCAACCCACCCAACGGGAGACCCCAACCCGACGGCTCGATTGATTCGTGCTCACGGCTTTGTCCCGCGATGGATCGCCTCCGGAGCGGCCTCAGGGTTTATTGGCTTCACAAGAATCCGCCGATATGACGTCAGATTCGGGGTCCCGTTGTCCGTGACCTCGCAAATGACGTGGAATTGTTGGCCGCCGGAATCAGCCGGCACCAGCAACGTGAGTCGACTGGTATTGGTGTTCGCTAGAGCGATTTCCCGGGGGTACGTCCCGGCCTCTGGGAGAATCCACCAAGAATACCGCAGCGAGTCACCTTCGAGATCCCGGGAGCCGGACGCGTCGAGAGTGAGGGTGGTGCCGGGCCCGGGCGTGAGTCGAAGGACGTCCAGGCTAAGATCTTCTCCCACGGCCACAATCGGCTCGCGGTTCCCGACCCCATCCCGAGCCCAGTTCATGCGGGCGACAAACTGTTGGAATGTTGCCGGATAAAAATGGGTGAAAAGCCGGTGGGAAATCTCATGGCCTCGAAGCCCCTTCTGATTGCAGTAAGCGGACGTTTGACCATCCGGACCAACGGCCCACTCGTAGAACCCGCCCCAACCTCCCTGTCCGGGTTGCTGCGGATCGTTCAAACCAATCGGCAAGACGTACCAAAAAGACGGCGTGTCCCCCTCCACTCCATACCGATACTTGGGATACATCCGGCCCAGATGGCCCCGATTCTGAATAAGCTTCTCGTACTCCGCCCAGTTCCGCTTGCCGGTTCCGTTCTGGAACATCCAGGTCCCCTCATCCCAAATGAACAACAGATCCTGACTGAACTCCCGGCGCATCCACTGGTGCGAACTGCTGTCGAAGGGCGTTCCCGCTTGGTAGCCCCGATCCTGATCCGTGATTGCGTAGAAGCGCACCCGTTTGAGAAAGGACTTGAGTTGGTCCGGGCTCCGATCCTTCCGCACGCGCCAGATGGCCTGCGCCAAAGTGTTTCCGCCGCCCCAACCCAGAACCCAAACGGGACGGGCATCAGCTTCATCGGCACAACGAATGATCAAGTCGCTGCCCGGAGAATCATTGTTCGCACCTACGAACCGCTGCCCCCGGGTCCGACTGCCCAGCACGGTACGCGACCGCAGATATTCGGCGCTCGGCCAGTAGCCCACGGACTGTTGCGACTCATCGGTCTGATGACCGGCCTGCCGTGATCGTTGGCGCAGATTCGGCAAATCCTTCGCGTAAGCGTCTATCAAAGCGTGAAGCAAATCCGGCCGCTCCTGCCCCCCGTCATTACTCCATCCGGTCGTGGCCACGAGACCTTCGATCTCCACGAGATCCACCAGGACAAGTAGCCGAATCATCGATTCGGTATCGTCGGGTTCGATGTGATTCGGGGAGATATCCGTCAGGACAATGACCCTCGGCTTAAGGGGACCATCCGCTCCGACGGGAGGCGGCATGCTGAGCAACAGCATGACCAACCCGAGCAGGCTAATAACCCGGCCTCTGGGGACTCCGGCCTGGCGAGTTCGCTCTGCCGGATGGCTCAGCGTGTGGTTCACCGGCCCAATCTGCCGATCAAGCCCTCCCGATTCATCCTTGTTGCTCCACGTCCTTCTCCTGAATCCTAAGGTGTATGCGTCTCCACACGTTCAATCATGCTCGCCCGGATCTGACCCCATATGGGTTCACCTGCGAACTGTGGAAGGGCGCCCTGATGCGTCGTCCCGATCGGCATAATGAAATCGAACTTAATCTGATGTTGCGCGGCTCGCTGACCTATCTCATCGGCGGGCAGCGGGTGACCCTACAGGAAACCGGCCTGGGGGCCTTCTGGGCAGCGCTGCCCCACCAAATCATCGGGGCCAGGGACGAGCCCCAATACTACGTCGTAACGCTGCCACTCGCCTGGTTTCTTCAATGCCAGCTTCCGGCGAAGCTGGTGGATCGCTTGCTGGCCGGAGAGTTTCTCACCGAAACCACCCGCTCTTCGGAGGGATTCGACAACGCCCTTTTCGATCAGTGGGAAAGAGATCTCTCCGTCGGTGCGGAAAACCCACCCACGGCTGTCTTGCTGGAACTCCAAGCTCGAATGCTTCGGTTCGCCTCGACCTTGCCGGAAATGCCGGTGCGAGGTGCCTGGCCAAGGATCCGTACCGGCAGTTCGAACGCCACCAAGGCCGAACTCATGGCAAGCTACATCGCCCGACATTTTCAGGAACCACTGTCCGTCCAAGACGTCGCCAGTCACGTCGGTCTCCATCCCAACTACGCCATGACTCTCTTCAAGAAAACCTTTCGAACCACCCTGAACGACTATGTGACGCATTACCGACTGGCTCAGGCCCAGCGCCTCCTCGCCACCACCCAAGACAAAATTCTGGAGATTGCCTATGCCTCGGGATTCCGAACTTCCAGCCGGTTCTACGACGCTTTTCAGCGGGCGTGTGGCTGTTCCCCCAACCACTACCGACGTCAACATGGAGCGACGACCTAATCACTTCAGTTCCTTCAAAAAAAGGCGGGACGGCCTTGAGCTCGTCCCGCCCGAATTCGTCTCGTTCTTCAGATCAGGGTTGGGTCAGTCGGAAGTAGGCGGGACCGGCACCCACCGGCAGGGTCACTGTCTTCTGCCCGCCTTGTTCCACTGGGGTTCCGCCGGCTGCACTCCAGGTGCCACCCAAGGAACCCGCCGTCTCCAACGTCGCCGCTGCGGCCGAGGCCGGCCAGGACAGGGAAACGTTGGATCCACTCAGCGAAATGGCCAGGGGCGGCGGAGCGACGGGTGCCAGGTGGGACGAGGTGATCTGCAGGGCTGCCAGAGACGTCGCCGAACCATTGTTAAAGGCCACCAGGAACTGGCCCGCCGCCGGCGAGTAGTGGATGACATGATCGTTCGGACCGGTCCCGATCGGCGTGCCCGTGTCCGTCAGGAACAAGGCCGTTCCCAGCTGACTCGGCAGCGGTCGTCCGTCTGGCCCCAGCAGCGTGACCACATAAGCATTGGGCAGGCCCACGGCACTGCCGAAGGCCTGATGTCCCAGGGCAATCACGCCGCTGACCGGATCAGCGGCGAATTGCGGATGCTGATGGTTGAACGGGTTGCCGGAGGTACCGGCCAAGTACGGAATCTCCGGACGAATGGACGTGAACGAGTACGCGGGAGCCGGACCGATATTGAAGTAGGAAAGATCGCCGATGGCCGTCCCGTTGCCGCCATCGTACGCCGTCAGCAACTCGCCGTTGAAGGGATTCAGGAACGACGCCGGATGACCTTCCGGAACCGGCGTCCCGTCGCTCAATACCTGCTCGACCGTGGACCGCAGTTTACCATCCGCTCCCGGAGTGGTCTGGACTACAGCCCCCACAATCCGATTGCTCAGAACCCCGTCCGATCCGTTCGAGTTATCGGTGTTCGTGACGTAGAAGAACACATCCCGACCCGGCAGATAAATGACGTCCGGATCATCCTCGTCCCCGACGCTCTGCAATCGGTCGAGCCGGGTGAATTCCGGTGTCAGGAGAGTCCCGCTCTTGTCGAAAAGCACACCCACCGCGCCTTCGCCTTCGCCGGTGAAGCTGTACTCCGCCGCCAGCAGGATGTTGCCGTTGACCGTACTGACCGCTACCGCGAGGTCATCAAAGTTCGAAGTTGTCTCCGGCATGAACGCCGCTGTCCGCGCCACCGGCGAACCGGTGCCCGCCGTCGCCAGCGGATTCACCAACGCGATTCGCGGGACGTGATTTCCCGTCGGGCTCGACGCCCGGGCATTGGCCACCACCACGTATTGCCGGGTCACCGGGTTGAACTCGACATCCACCTTCGAGAAGGCGCCGGCGGAGTTCCCGAAAATGCTGAAGGGCTCACTGGTGGGAGTCAGCGTCCTCGGGTCATAGAACCGACCCACGACGGCGGCCGTGGCCGGTTGCGAAGTGAGTTCGTCTGTCGCGGCAATTACATTGGCCGTGTCGATGGTCACCACCAGCACCTCGGGCTCCGTGGAGTGAACGCCTAACCCGGCATCACGGGACAATACGCCTTCGCCATTGACCACGACGGGCGCCACGTCGCGCAACCGCGGCCCGGCCGGGGGTGCGAGCGGATTCGTAAAATCCACCCAGGCCACGTAGAAATTGGCGTCCGTCAGATCCGCGGTGGTGTCTCCAGTCGTCTTGCGCGACTGGATCACGAACTTCCCGTTCACGAACTCGTACGAGAGGAACGCCCGGGAGGCCAGTGGCACTGACGTTCCCGCCTCCAGATCGGCCACTTGAAGCAGCAGCATTCCATCGGCGCCCGTCTTGCCCGGCAGCGTCAGTTCATAAACCCCCGTGCCGGTTCGGACCACGGCGAAGTCGCCCACGGCCTTTCGCTTGGCACCCGAACTTCCCACAATGTGGCCACCCACGAGGCGCTGGGAATCAAAGGGCACATAGACAAATTGGAACTCCGATTGTCCTTCCGGAACGAGTGTCTCGGCGTCCGTGGCCGCGTCTTCGCGAATAGTAACCAGCCAACCGGAACCATCTTCTTTCGGCGCGACCCCCACCACATTCACATCGCTTCCGCCATCAGAAGAAGAGGCGAAGATCATTCCGTCCTCCAGGGCATTGACTCCGGGCAGCGTCAATTCAGCCCGACCTCCGAAGGTTCCCGAACCCTCCGGAAATCCCGGCCAACGGACCAGTCCGGCGGTGAGTCCGCTGGCATGCGCCTCCGGCGACGACCACCGACTGGTGCCGTCGGGGATCACGCCGTTGGGATCTCCCACGATCGGTGCTCCCACATCGCCCCCCAGCCAGCCCTGATCAAACGGAAACCAAGCCGTGGAGAAGGCAAAGTTGGCCTCCGGACTGGACGCATGTGTCCCGGCCCGACCGGTGTTGATGTCCAGATCGCCATTGGCGAAGGAGCCGTCGTTCATGCTGTAGGACGGCCCGGAAGACGCCCAGGAGACCGCCACCGTGGGAAAGAGCGGTCCTTCGCCATCGCCCCAATCCACCGGTCCGTTTTGGCGTGCCGTGGGAATCACCACGCCGAAATTGCGGCTCGGCCGCCAAGCCTGACTGGCCGGAAGTGACACCGCACCGTCGCCAAACTCGATAAACCCCTGATTCAAGTTCCCCAACGCCGCCACTGGGTCTCCCGGCGAGAGTCGCAAGGCAAAGTCCCCGCGATTGTATCGATTCACAGTCCAACGAATCGGACCCTGACCGTCCAGGCCCGTGACCTCGACACTGCTGTTGAACGTGGTGCTCCCCTTCGCCAACACATTAACCCCGGTCACCGAGGTGTTGGGGAACGCTCCCGGCAAACCGCCGCCCTCGGGAACTGTGGGAGTCGGGCCGGCCGGCGCGCCCTGAAGCACTCCGGCCGCCAAAGCCACGCTGGTGGAGAGGGGAACTCTGAGAAGGCTGTGAATGGATTTACTCTTCATAGGTTAGGAAATTGGACACGTCTCCAATCAGTCGGCCAATCCCCCGCCACTGGCGAGTCTTCTTCCATGAACTCGCGGTTACGGTCCGCTGACGATTTCGCTCAGCCCACAAACCAGTTGAGAGTTGAAAGTTAAGAGGAGCGAAAACCGGTGAACCGGATCTGCCTTGTGTCCACAAACCCATCGGCATTTCTAACGTGCTGGAATTCAGGTTTTCTCTCTCAACTCTCAACTGGTTTGTGGGTAGTTGAGAGATACGCAATGGAATCGAGGACGTTAGAGGTGCCGAAGAGTTTGTGGACGCAATGCGCACCGGTTCCCTGGTTTTGGTTGCTTTCAACCTCACCTCTCCTCCCCGGTGGGGCGACGCTCCGCGGAGCCGTGCGTTGGTGGACTCCCACACGTCACCGCCGAGACGCGAACGGCTCGGTGGAACCAATTCCCGCTTCCGACCTCTCTACCACTGGTTCCTGGAGAGACATCTCCGCGAAACCAGTCCGGCACCGAAACTTCACCGTGGCGCGTTTGTCATCAGGTCGAACTCAGGATACCGAAGCTGCGCACTTTCGAACCGTCGTCTGCCAACTCTCCTCATGCGCTCTGTCTTGACCTGTTTGCTGGCTCTAGGAGCCGGATACCCTCTCCATTCCGCGACGCAATTCCTCCATGGAATTGCCTCCGGCGATCCCGCTCCGGATTCGGTCGTCCTGTGGACGCGAGCGACGCCCGACGCCGCCGGTCCAGTGACGCTAACCTGGCAGATCTCCACGACTCCTGAATTCACCACCACCCTGCAATCGGGAACCTTTCAGACTGATGCGAACCGGGATTACACGGTCAAGGTCATCCCCACCGGACTCCAGGCCGGGACAACATATTATTACCGCTTCCTCGCAGACAACGGAGCGGCCGCCTCGGAAACGGGCCGCACCAAGACGCTTCCGACGGGTGAGGTCGGCCAGGTGCGGCTCGCGGTGTTCAGTTGCGCCAATATCACCGCCGATCCGTTTGATGCGTATGCGAAGGCAGCCCGAATCGGGGACTACGATGCCCTCGTTCACACCGGCGACTACATTTACGAATACGGCTTGGGTGGCTATCCGGAGGCGGAAGGACTGGCCGAAGCCGTCGGCTTCGAACCCGACCGCGAGTGTATCACCCTCGAGGACTATCGCCTGCGCTACGCCCAATATCATCGGGCGCCGAAACTCCAGGCCGCCCGCGCTTCCGCGCCATTCATTGTGATCTGGGACGATCACGAAACCGCCAATGACGCCTACGCCGGCGGAGCGCAGAACCATTCGCCCGCCATCGAAGGTTCCTGGACCAACCGGGTGAGCGCAGCACTCCAAGCCTACTACGAATGGCAGCCTATTCGGGAACCCGCGAGCGGCGACCGACGGCAGGCTTACCGCTCTTTTGACTTCGGCAATCTGGTTTCGCTGCACATGCTCGAAACGCGGTTGAACGCCCGGGATCTTCAGCTCGATCTCGCCCCGACCCAGACCCAGGCCGTCACACGCATCGGAGCCATTCTCGCCGATCCCACCCTGGTGGCGCAGTACGCCACCACCTACGGACTGTCGCCGCCCACAGGCCCCGGCGACACGGCTGGTATCACCGCGTTCAGCACCGCACTCGGTCCAATCGTGACGGCGGAGTTTGTCACCCAGAATGTGACCCAGATGTACACTGGTGATCGCAAGCTGCTGGGTGCGGAGCAACTCCAGTGGCTGCAGGGGCAACTGGCTGGATCCGGCGCCACCTGGCAGGTCCTGGGGCAACAAGTGCTCATGGGCAACATGACCATGCCCGCTGAACTCCTGATCGAACTGGCCAGCGGATCGGTCTCCCCGGCTACCATCGTCAAGTATCTCACGCCCGTGACGAAGCGCGCCAACGGGCTCCCTCTAACCCCGGCTGAGCAGGCCGTCCTCGCGAACGCGAATCCCCTGCCCTACAACTCCGACGCGTGGGATGGGTACGGTCGGGAACGCGAAACCGTCCTCCAGACCGCTGCCAGCCTGGGCAAGAAGCTGGTGGTCTTCGCGGGCGATACCCACAACGCCTGGTCCAGCACCCTGCGAACCTTCAGTGCCGGACCGGGAGTTCCCGCCGGTACGGTGGCTGGCATCGAGTTCGCCGCCCCGGGCGTGTCCTCTCCGGGCATCGAACGTTACTTCCCGGGTCAGCAAGGAATTCTCCGCGACTTGTTTCTTGGCTACAGCCCGAATCTGAAGTTCGCCAACCTGGCCAACCGCGGCTTTCTGGATGTGACCTTCAAGCCTGACGGCGTGACCGCGAAGTTCTACCTGCGGGAACGTTCTGCTGACCGCCGCCAGTGGCTGGTTGAAACCCTTTCTGGTCCTACGCCTTCGTCGATTTCCCAGAGCGCACCCACCTCCGAGAACGACAACTATCGGCTTCAGATCCTTCACGCCTCGGACATGGAAGCCGACGTTGTCACGCTCGAGACCGCACCTCGCTTTGCCGCCCTGGTAGATCGACTCGAAGACAATTCCGCCGTCGACGCCTCCATCACCCTGGCTGCCGGAGACATCGTCATTCCGGGCGCGTTCCTCTCCGCTGGCAATGATCCCTCCACCGTCGCCCCGCTGAAGACCGTGCTCGGACTGGTGTTTAACTTTGACGCTTCCGGCGCCGCCACGGATCTGCGCGAAAGCGCCGGACGTCCCGACATCGCGATCCTGAACGCCATCGGCTTCGACGCCGCTTCAATCGGCAATCACGAGTTCGACCTCGGGCCGACCGAATTCGCCTCCATGATTCTCCCGGATGTCCGGTCCGGTGGATTGCCCCGCTTGCGCAACTACGGCGCCGCCTTCCCGCTCCTGAGCGCGAACCTCGACTTCAGCGGTGTTCCAACGGGCGAATCCGCGCTGGCTGCCCGCTCCACGCAACAGATTCTTCCGGCCAGTCGCTTTGGAGCCAATCCCTCCACCGACGCCAGCTACGTCAGCACGGCGGCGGCGGACATCGCCCAGCATCCCAAACTCGCCACCGCCACGATCATCGAACGTGGCACTGAGAAGATCGGAGTCCTCGGCGTGACGCCGCCAGACCTCGCCAACATTTCTTCACCCGGGTCCGTGCGGGTGACCGGTCCGCAGGGATCCACTGCCACCAGTCCGCGTACTTACGACATCGCCGCCCTGGCCGCCCATCTGCAACCCGTGATCGACGCGCTGCGCACCAACGGCTGCACCAAGATCGTGCTGTCGTCGCAACTGCAGCAGATCGACAATGAGAAGGCGCTCGCCCAAAGCTTGGACGGCGTGGATGTCATCGTCGCCGGCGGATCCGGAACCATCTACGTCAATGATCCCGCCAATCTTCTCCCCGGCGACACCGCCGCTGGCCGTTATCCATTCCTCACCACCGACAAGCTGGGCCGGACCGTGGCCGTGGTCAGCACCGAAGGCCAATATCAGTACCTCGGTCAACTGGTCGTAGACTTCGACAACGAAGGAAACGTACTGGGAGTTTCTGGCGATACGCTACCAACGACCGCCGCCAAAGTGACTTCCCTTTGGGGAGCCTCCGATCCCTTTGCTCCGGGAACCCGCGGCGCAGCTGTCAAAGTTATTACGGACGCCATCGGTTCGGTCATCAATTCCAAGGACGGCCTGATCCTCGGCCGCGCTTCGGTGTATCTCGAAGGTCGCCGAACCACCGTGCGCCAGCAGGAATCCAACTTCGGCAATCTCTCCGCCGACGCCAATCTCTGGTACGCCCAGCAGTATGATCCCGCCGTCCAAGTCTCACTCAAGAACGGCGGTGGCATTCGGAATTCCATTGGCTCCACTGGACCCGCCGGCGAACTCCTGCCCACCCGCGCCAATCCCTCGGCCGGCAAGATCGGCGGGGACATCAGCCGGCTGGACATTGAGGATTCCCTCAAGTTCAACAACGCCCTGACCGTTCTCAGTGTAAATGCCGGCCAGCTCAAGCTGCTCCTGGAACACGGGGTCGCGGCCAGCACTGGAACCGGAGCCGACCGCGCCACGCCTGGTCAGTTCTGTCAGTTGGGAGGCATCGTCGTGGTCGCCGATCTGACCCAACCCGCCCAGCGCTACACCAGCGCCGCCAACGTGATCTCCGCAGTCACGGAAGGTCAGCGCATCCGCTTCGCAGCCTTGCTCGATGAGAATGGGCAACCGGGCGACGTGTTGGTTGCTGACGGCGAAGTTCTGAATCCCGGACGCACGATTCGGTTGGTGACCCTCAACTTCCTCGCCAATCCCGGCGCCGCAGGCTCGGACTTCGGCGGTGACAGCTATCCATTCCCGTACATCAACCGTCTCAACGGCAATCTGGCTTACGATCGTCGCGACTTGAACTCGGCCACGCTGACTCCTCCCCTGCCGGCAACCTTCCCGGCCCTTGCTTCGTTCGCCCTGCCCGGCACCGAGCAGGACGCCTTTGCCGAGTATCTTCAGGCTTTCCACAAAACCACCCCGTTTGCCCAGGCCGACACCTCCGGCGATCGCGACCGCCGCCTGGTTCAGGGAACGGCGGACACGGATGGCGACGGATTCTCCAACGCCGAGGAAACGTCGCTGTTCTCCCTGGGGATGAGCCCGGATCGGAGCGCCACGGCGTCCCAGACCAACGCTCTCCTTCGTCTCCGGCGTCAGGGACAGTCTGACGTCGTCGGAACTCCGTCCGCCTTCAACCTGTTTACTTCCCTCCAGGTGGATGAAGCGCGATTGGCAGGTCGAACCGACGTGGTTTCGGATCCCGCGCCCTACGGACTCTACACGGCACCCCGAGCGGACATTCGTTTGGATGGCCTGATCCTGCCCTTTACCAACAACGCGGTGGTCACCTTCAAGCTCCAATCCTCGGATGACTTCACCACGTGGACCGATGCCGCCGTCGTCCCCAACGTCTCGGTGGATCTGACCACTCCGGCGAAGTACTTCCGCTTCCGAGCGGAGTAAGATCGACACCCGACGGGAACAACCCGGGCGGACCGGTGGTCCGACCGTCCGAGGGCTTGCCAACATCTCAACATCGACATCGGTGCGGCCTTGCCGTAATTCCTGCGCCGGATGACGACGCCAAACCACCATCTCCTCGAGAAACTCTGTCGCTTGGCCGAACAGGCCGGGTTGGAAACCCTGCGGTTCTACCGCACGGGAACCGCAGCCACGCTTAAGGAAGACAAATCCCCACTCACCGATGCCGATCGCGCCTCGCACACGCTGATCGTCAATGCCCTCCCTCAGTTGCTCCCGGGCGTGCGGGTGATTTCCGAGGAATCCGACGACTTGGCGGACGCCGTGATCGACACCACCCAGCCGTTCTGGCTCGTCGATCCTTTGGACGGCACCAAGGAATTCCTCAAGGGCACGGGGGAGTTCACGGTGAACATCGCCTTGCTCGAGAACGGCCGCCCCGTCTTGGGCGTGGTGCATGCCCCGGCCATTAGGCTCACCTACTTCGCCACCCTCGAAGGCGGCGCCTTTCGTCAGAGTGGCGATGCCCCAGCCACCGCCATTCGCACCCAACCCGCACCGGCGAACGCCATGCGCGTCGTAGCCAGCAAGGATCACGCTGGTCCGCTGGTGCAAAAACTCCTCTCGAGCCTGACCAACCCGGAACTCAAGTCGATGGGCAGTTCGCTCAAGTTCTGCATGGTGGCGGCAGGTGAGGCAGACGTTTACCTGCGAGATGTTCCGACCATGGAATGGGACACCGCAGCCGCTCAATGCGTGGTCGAAGCGGCCGGCGGCTCGCTCTGCACACTGGACGGCGAGCCCCTTCGCTACGGCAAACCCGGATTGAAGAATGGTGGCATCATCACCGTGGGCGATCCGAAGCTGAACTGGAAAGCGCTCCTGTAGATACCGGAAGAATCTGTGAAAATCTGCGTTAAATCTGCGGATAAACCCGCCTTTCACCACGGAGGCTGATCCGCGGTTCCAACTGAATCGCGCCCGGTCAGAACACCGCGATCGGATTGACCGGCGAACCCGTTCCGCCCGGGACCGTCAACGGCGCTACTGTGAGCATAAACACCCACCGCTGCCGCTGCCCGGCCGCTTGGCTCAATGCCTCCAGGTCGCAGTTGTCGAGAATCCAGGTTCCCATAGCGACCAGACACAGTTGGTGAAGAGGCATGGCGACTCCCTCGACGCCCGAAGGCAACACATCGGCGGCCGCGTCGCTCCCCAGAACGGCCACGTCGCGTTCCCGCAGCCAACGGGCGCAGCTCCCGTGCAAACCCGCGAAGGACCCACTCCACGGTCCCAGCTTCAGTCGCCGAGCCCAGCGACCGGTGCGGATCAGCACCACATCACCCGCCCCAACCTTCAACCCGGTCTTTTGTTCCCAAGCGATGAGGTCGGCCGGATAAATCGCCGTCCCGGGTTCAAGGAATTCGACGCCCTTGAGCAGGGGTAAATCGATCAGGATTCCCCGGCTCACAATTCCGTTCTTGAGGTTCGCAATCCCAAGCCGCTGGGCGCCCTCCGAAGTGATCCCGCTCTGCGGATACCCGTTGTACAGGCGGCCCTGATGAAACATGTGGCACAGGCTGTCGATGTGGGTGTGGGCCAGTCCGTGATAGGACATCCGAAAGGTGTCGGCGCTGGAATACCCGGGGTTGTTGGTTCCCGCCCGATCCATCAAATGCTGAAACGGCGCCCCATTGTCGGCCGCCTTCTCCTTCTCGACCAAGCGCGCGCAGGAAACCGACACGCCCTCTCTGACCAACGCCGCAGCCGCCTGGCGCTTGGCTGGCGTCACCAGATTGAGCGCGCCCAGCTCGTCCTCCGGACCCCATCGACCCCAGTTGGACAACTCCTTCATCCAGACCTCGAAGTCCGCCCGATTCCGCAACACCGAGGTCGATGCAACCTCCTCCGCCGCCCGGGCGCCGATCGGGTCAAGACCGAGAACAACGTGCACCAGAATCAGGACCAGTCGGAGTTTCATCACAGGGAGAAATTGGAACAACCCACCACCACGAACTCAGGGCACATAGTCAAAACGCACCAATTGGGCGTCGCGATTGTTGGCCCAGGCGGAACCCCACTCCAGCAGGTACAGCGCACCATCCGGCCCAAAGGACATCGAGATGGGACGCTTCACACTCAAGTGCGGTGCGAACGGTTCGAGGGAGTTCAGCCGACCTTCGGAATCAAGGCGCACCGTGCAGATCCAACTGCGCTCCCATTCGAAAATGAAGAGCGCCCCGTCGTAGTCCCGCGGAAACTTCCGGGGTGACTCGAGGGCGCCGTTGAAATGATACCTTGGCCCAGCCATGGCGGACCGCGCCCCGGAACCCACCTGCGGAAAGCGGGTCGAGAATCCCGGCGGATACCAAATCAGCGCCGGTTGGGCGGGGGGCAGATCGACGATGCCCGTGTTGTTGGCCGACCGGTTGACCGGCGCGAGCGGATCAAACGGCGAACCGGATTCGCGGTTCGCAAAGTCAAAGGCCCGGTACGGCTTGTTGTCGGCAAGGAAATAGGGCCAGCCAAAGTTGCCCGCCCGAGTGGCCACATTGAATTCGTCAAAACCCGCTGGGCCCTGCTGCGCACTGGGCTCCATGGCGTCCGGCCCCACATCCCCCCAGAACAGCCAACCGGTCTCCTCATCGACGCTGAATCGAAACGGATTCCGGCATCCCATGATGTAGATCTCCGGAAGTGTCTTCGGGGTCCCGGGCGGAAAGAGATTCCCCGCCGGGATCTGATACGTGCCATCCGGCAGCGGATGAATCCGCAGGATCTTTCCGCGCAGATCCAGGGTGTTGGCCGCTGTCCGTTGGGAATCGTGGATCTCCCGGCCCGGCCGATCGTCCAGCGGGCTGTAGCCTTCGGAGTCGTTGATGGAGGTGTAGTCGCCGGTGGACACATACAGATTGCCCGCTCCGTCAAAGCCCAGCCCACCTCCGGAATGATTGGGCTTGGGGATCAGCGTGGGAATGCGGAGCAACACCCGGGCTGAAGTCAGGTCCAGAGAATCCCCGGTGACGGTGAATCGGGACACCCGATTCTCCAGGACTCCAGGAACCGAATGAAACAGGTAGAGCCAATGGTTCGTGAGGAAGCCCGGATCCAACGCCAACCCGAGGAGTCCGTCCTCCGGTCCCGTGAAGACCTCCAGTTTGCCCAGGGTCTGCGCTCCCGAGCGGTCAGGCCGCCAGACCTTAACGCCCCCGTGGCGTTCACCGAAAAACACCCGGCCATCCCGCGCCACCGAAAGTTGAATGGGTTCATCCAGTCCGGTTGCCAAAACCACCTTCTGGAACGGGAGCGAATTGACGCGCGGAGTTCCCTGGCCGCCTGGGATCGGATGCGCTCCGACGGCTTCCACGATCAGAAGGCAGATCCAAACCACACACCTCGCCCAAGTGGGGAACACCCGGAAATCCTATCCGGACACCTGGGAAAGTCCGCCACAAATCCGGTCCGAACACCCAACCTCAAAATCCAGCATCACGAGGAGACGGGATTAAGGGACAGCACCGGATTCGGCCTGCGGACGGCCCTCCCGATAAAGCTCGCTCATTTCCTCGGGATTGAGCGCCCGGCTGAACAGGTAGAACTCATCCATTGCCCCGCTGAAATTGCGAATCAGAAAGGGATCCTTCCCGGGAAATCCGCTCGCGTTCCAGTTGCCCAACTCCGCCACGCCAATCTGGAACGGAGGGTCGATTCGCAGGGCCTTGGTCCCCACCGGCCGGCCGTTGACGTAATGCGTCACAGTCCCGCCTTCGCCATCCAACACCACCGCCAAATGCAGCCAGCTTCCCAACTGATCCAAGGTCAGCACCGGCGAACTGGCCACAATCTGGAACTCACCTTCGCCCGGACCAATCACCGTGAACCCGAGCACACCGTCGTCGCGAATCGACCAGTGCACGGTTCCGGGCGCGAATCCGTCCGACATGAACAAGGAATTGATCTGTCGATCCAGTCCTTGCACCCGCACCCACGCCGCCAGGGTCAGGGACTCAAACTCACCGGGCAGATTCATCCGCACGCGATCCCCAACGCGTTGAAACTCCAGCGCCGGTTTCGCCGGCCATCGTCCTTCGACCCACTGACCGCCGACGATGGTGGCGTCGGGCATCTCAGCACCTCCCTGCCCCACATTCTGCAGCTGCCAATCCGACCGCGCCGAATGCTCGAAGTCAAAGTGCACCCGCAGCGAGGGATCGGCCTGACGCCGGCGGGCAGTCAACCGCCATTGATCGTACCGCTTGGCTTCGGCGACGGCGGACTTTGCCTGCAACGCGAACAACGAACCAAATGCCGCCGCGTCGGCAACCGTCCGTTGCGGCCGCCCCGCTCGTTCGACCGCGACTCCGGCGCCCTGGGGCAGGACCTGCGGGACGGCGCTCGACATCGACTGAACCTGCACGCTTCCCTGGAACACGTGGAGTTCCGCCCCGGTCGCCTGCACGGCCAAGCCGAAAGACGTGCCCAGGTCGGTCACGGCCAGGTCGGGCGTTCGCACGCGGAAGCCGCGGGCTTCGGGAGGAACTTCCGCCACCAAACGACCAACCGGACAAAAGGCCTCTCCCGGCGAAATGATCTGAAGTTCAGCCGGTCCTTCCAACACCACCCGGGCCCCGCTGTAAAACACCACCTGCACCAGCCCGCTCCGGACGCGAATCCAACCCGGTTCCAGGGGAGCACCCAGTTTAGGAATGGGACCGCCAGCCTCCCACTGCGCGTCGACGACGCGGTTCAAGAGGGCTACGGCCTTGCTGGTGGCGCCTCGCTTGCCCCCATTCAAATCCGGACGCAGGACCCAGAATCCCACGGCCAGGAACACCAGGGCCGCCGCCATCGCCAAGGTCCAGACCGACCCCAACCGTTTCCCTCGCCTGCCCCGAATCGATCCACGCCGAACCTCCGACGGAGGTGCCTCCCCTGCGAACGCGCCGGTCAATTCCCGCGGGCCGCTCAAGTGCAGTTCCGATTCCGACGCGAGCCACGAATGCAGTTCCACCCGCAGGAGGTATTCGTCCCGCGCCGCCGCCTCAGTCCGCAACAGCCCATGAAGCGCCTGGAGTTGATCCTCGGACGCCGTGCCGTGACACACCGCCGCCACGGCGTCATCGAAGTCCCGGGAGGGGAACGTCAGCTTCATGACACCGCCCCTCCCGCCTTCGCGGCGTTCTCGATACAAGCCTGAAGCGCTTGTCGGACCCGTTGCAGGGTTTTGTAGGTGGCGCCCACGGTTCGACCCGAATGTTCGGCCAGTGTCTCGATACCGTCCCGGCGGTAGTAGTAGCCTTCCACCAAATCGCGTTGCTCCCGCGGCAACTGGGTCAGACACCCTTCCAGGTGCTTCAAGCGAAGTTCCAAGTCCGGCCGCAGCTCCTCGCGCCGGCGGGCCAGTTCCTCCGCCAAACCTCCCTGCAGCAGCGCCTGCCACCGCTGGCGGCGTTCGATCCACTGACGGGTCTTGTTAAGCGCGAATCGACAAGCCCAGGGGGTGAACGGTTGCTGCGGATCGTAAGCGTCAAACTTCTCCCAGAGCGTCAACGCCGTTTGCTGAACAATATCCTCGGCGTCCGCCACGTTGGGAACGAGCGCGGCCACGTACCGGAAAATCTCCCGTTCGCTGCGCAGGAACAGCGACAGGAACCGCTGTTGGGCGGCATTCTGATCCCCAAAAGGGCGCGTTGGTTCGGAAGACATTCTAGAGGTTCTCGTCGTACTTCCGTTAAACCCACCGTTTTGGACAAAGAATGGCCACCGAATTCCTCCCAGCCTTCCCGGCGGACAGTGGGGCGCCGCTCCTACCCTTCGACTCCGCCGCAAGTAGCCGACGAGGGGACGAGGCGCTGACTCACGAGGCAAACCTCCACGCCCGGGTCCAGCCACGACGGGCAGGGAGAAGAATGGCGCCTCCTGCCGTCGGCGACTACCGCAGCTTTCCTTACCCCTTACCGCTTACCCCTTACCCGTTCCGACCTCTCAGCTTGAATGCAAAAAGCCGGAAGGATTCCTCCTTCCGGCTGTGCACCGTTATCCAAACTACCTCATCAAATTCCTACGGTACCGCCCGGTAGAACGTCGTTCCGACCGCCGTTGTGGTGAAGGGACTCGTCGCGCCCACCACCGAAGTGAATGGTCCGGCCAACGAAGGCGCTGATTGCAGCGTTCCGGTGTAGATGATTGTGATCGAATCGCCGGTCGCGGAGATGGCCACCGTCGGAGTCGTTGTTGCCGTCACTACGTTGACCACTTCGGAAGTTACAAACCGACCCGGAACACCCACTACCACTCGGTAGTCCGACTCAAAGTCCGCCGGTTGGATCGCGAAGAAGCTCAGGTCCGAGCCAATCTCATTGGGCAGGTCCACAAAACCCGACCCGGAGTCCCGTTGCCACTGGTAGGTGAACGTGGTCGGAGTGCCTTGACGGGTGACCACGGCTTCAGAATCGAAGGTGACCCGCGTCGGCGGATCGATTGTGGAGAGGGTGAAACTCTTGATGGCCCAACTGGGCAAACTGGCTCGGGAGCAGTCATCCCAGGCCCCCAGGAACTGCACCGCGACCCGATCGCCCGCAGCGAACACCCCCAGGACCGCTGTCGTGGTGATGAACTCACCCGCCGCGTACCCCGCCGAGTCTCCGTTAAAGGCATACTGCCCATTGATCACCCCGCCCCCCTGAATGGTCCGACCAGTGGCGTAGCCGTTGGAGACAAAGTTCTCCTTCGGAACCAGCACAAACGGTCCGCCGTTCGTACTCACCAGGATTTGTCCGCCGTCCCAGTAGTCGCTTTCGAACGAATACCGATGGGTCAGGCTGATCATGACCGCCTGGGACGCTGGCACCACAAACTCCGGACTGATCAGCCGCGAATTGTAAGGACCATCGCACCCTTCCGAGGAACCATCCGCCGTCCAGGTCCCCGACCCGCTATCGTAAAGGAACGGTCCCGGTGGCTCAGGGGTGGTGTTGGTCACAGTGAACCCACCCCCGGAGGTGGCAAAACTCACATTGGTGAAGGCCACCGGCACGGAAAGCGGGGCCGCCAACTCATCCGTCGGCTGAAGCGAGAAAGCGATCTCGGCGTTGGGATCCACATAGGAGGCGAAGAATTCACCCGGAATCGGAGGCAACGCGGTCGCGGCCGTCGAGTCCGTGGACTTGCGCCACGCCACCCGCAGATAATCCCCGCCGCCACCCTCCTTGAGCAGGGCCAGAATCGCATACTTGCGGCCCGCCACCAAACTGATGGGAGTGGCGGTCGTGGCAGCGTCCCCGGCATCCGGTTCGGCGTAGCCCGCACAGCAGTCCAACTCGAAGATGATCGGTGCATCTACCGCCGGATTGGGCGGAGTTTCATTCGAACTCAGGTACACCCGCGAAGCATCGTCCGAGGAAACGAAGAAGTAGTAGTCTCCCGATTCCGTCGGCGTGATGAAGCCGGACATCTGGGCGAAGTAGTTTTCGTGACTGTCGTCGGCGAAGAATGTCCGGGTGTCGAATCGGCCGACCAAGTTCCCCAAGGTCGTCGGCTTTCCTGCCACCACGCGCGAATCGCTCAGTGCGGCCGTAATCGCCGCATCGTTGGCGGCGGGCAGATTGTCGTAGTGCTCGAAGCGGAGAATGCCCTGGGCCAGAACCCAGGAGCCAAAGCTGATCGAAGCTCCCGCGGCAATGGTCGAGGCCGGAAGCATCTGATCCTTAATGCCCGTCACCGTCACGGTGTAGGTCTGACCCGGGGTCTGAGGCGAAGTCGTCAACACCACGATGTTGTCGCCCTCGAGTCCCGGACTGGCGGCAAGAGCGGCGGCAGTGACGGTGAGACCGGGGATTTGATAGCTCGACGGATTCTGGGCCGTGACTGGATCCAGCGGCTTCGAGAACCAGATTCGAGCCTGGGTGAAACTGGGGAGTCCAGCGGCGTATTGAATCACCGGGGCGATTCCATCCGCCGGGAGAACCGAGACGCTGACCGGTGCGCTCGTCGCTGATCCATAGGGATTCGACACCACGACGTCGTACAATCCGGCCAGAGCCTCGGTCATCGAGGGAATCTCCAGAGACGCATTCGTCTGGGTGTTCAGATCAACCCCGGCCCGCCGCCATTGGAAGCTCACCGGATCGGAACCGCGGGCCGCCACCGACAGCGCCAGAGTATAACCGGCGTACAACGGTCGGCTCGGAAGCGCTGGCTGGCGGGTGATCACGGGCGCCACTTCGGACGTGAAGTAGAGTTGTTGCACCTGCTCGGCCGTCAGGGCGGTCGGGAAAACCGCAACTTCATCAATGTCTCCGAGAAAGAAGTCTCCTGCCGTGTTGAAGATCCCACCGCCGCCAATGTTGAAGGTGTAGGCGCTGGAACCATACGACTCGACCGGACCGGTCATGCGTCCGATCTCGAGACCATTCGCGTAGAGAACGGTGTTGGTCGGGCTCGCGACCACGGTAAACAGCCCCCATTCGTCGTCCCGGAAGGGATAATTCGCAATGATGTTGCCAGCACGGGCGTTCACGTAGAGCTCTACGCTGGCACCGCTGTTGGCATCGCCGAATTCCAGCAGATCATTCTGGCCAAAATAGCCGCCCCGACCGCTGTGGATCGCCCCGCGCCGGACCCATCCCGACAGAGTGAACTCCGTCAGATCATTCAAAGTAAACTGGGTTCCGACGTAGCCTGCGGCGCCATTGAAGCGACCCGCGAGGTTCGACGGGTCGAATCCGGAAAAGGCCGGCGGACGCGGTCCTTCGACGGCCACGGTCATTCCCGGATTGAAGGAACCGTCTGCTGCCGCGCCGATGCTTCCCTGATTCTTAGCCACGGGCAGCGAGGAGGGCGGCGTGTAGGCGGACTCACCCAGGCGGTAGTACGCAAGGGGAGCCGACGCCAGTACCAGCGAGTTGTACGGAGTGGTCGGAGTAGCACTCGTGCCATTCGCAAAGTGCGCGGAAATCTGAGCCGCGCTCAGTGCGGTCGGGTACAAGGCCACTTCATCCGCCGAACCATTCCAGTAGAACGAAGCATCGGCGCGTCCGGCAATGGCCAGGCCACCTGAAGCGCCCGGGACATAGCCCGTGGGAGTTCCTTCGGCCGCCATCTGGCCATTCACATACAGTTTGGCCACGGTTCCGTCGTAGACCGCCACCACATGATACCAGAGTCCTGGCGTCGGCGCTCCCCCGCCCGTGATGCTCAACGATGTGGCCGTGCCTTTGTTGTCGTACATCCGCAGGTTCCACCCGGTCTCGGACTGATAGATCAGCCATCCCGTGCGCGGAGAGGCAAATTGCCCCGCCGAAAGAGCGCAGGTCAGCGTGCCCGATCCCGCGTCGAATGAGGTGCCAGGATTGAGCCAAGCTTCCACCGTAAACGGTGCGGCGGGATGCAAAGCCGGCAGATAGGGAACCAGCGCATAACTCCCCGCAGTGCCGTCAAAATACGCCGCCGAATCGGTACTGCCGGCGAGGGCACCGGTGACCGGATGGCTGGCAAGGCCCAAATAGAACGCGTTGGCAGGGGAGCCCACCGAGCCCAGATTGGACGCCACATCCGCCGGAGGTAGAGGCGTCGATTCATCGAGCTGCCAATACGCCAGGGGATTAAGGCCGGTTACCGTCGAGACGAAATCCGCCTTCGACGTGGAGAGGGCGCTACTGACGAGCGCCACCATGCTGACAAGTTTCAGGAGTCGACTTTTCATGCGTCGGGAACTGGCGACGGAAGACGATTCCCGGATGACATCCATCACCGGGTCTTCTCGTAGCGGACTACGGCATCGCGGTGTCCGACCGGGGCCATCGGACAACAACACCGCGTCAAATTGCGCTTGGAGATTTAGTCTTCCCTCACCGCTGATTCGGCCGGTTGCACCTTTTGGACCAAGCGGGCACGGCCACCGGAATTTGTATGAGATTACGCGGCCAGGGCTCCTTTCGATCCTCACCATCCCGCCGCTTCATCCTGAAAAAACCCAAGAAACGGCCTAATTCAGGCCGTTTTCAACCACTACTGCCCGACCCGAGAAGAACTTTCCTTCAGATTCTGCCCAGCCTGAAGAGAATGAGGCATCGTGTCGCACCGAACTGTACAAAATTCAACCCCGCCCATTGACGTCGTGTCAGCGGAATCGCCAGGACTCTCCCTGATCCAGCCGGGTGCAACCAAAGCCAGCCGACGGGCGCACGGCATCCAAGAACAAGACAGCGGCCAATCGGCAGAGTGATCGCATCAGTCGCCTCCGGAACCGAATCGGCCTTCGCGTTCTCTAGACGACCCACCCCAATTGAAATCTTTTCGCGATGGACGGTTGCGGGATTCTCGACGGGGTGTTTAATACGTCTACGTATGAATTCCGTGGAGACGTTCGATTGCATCGTGATTGGGGGCGGTCCGGCCGGTTGCGCGGCCGCCACAATCCTGGCGGAGTACGGGCATCGGGTGGTGGTGCTCGAGCGGGAAAAGTTCCCTCGCTATCACATCGGGGAATCCATGATTCCGTTCACCTACCCGTCTTTGGAGCGCTTGGGACTGGTGCCAGTCATGAAACAGTCCGGGTTCGTCAAAAAGTACTCGGTTCAGTTCGTCTCCCCCTCCGGCCACGCCTCGCAGCCCTTCTACTTTTTCAATCGCTACGACCGCGAAACGATCGCCCAGACGTGGCAGGTGCTCCGCAGCGAGTTCGACGAGATCCTCATGGGCCAGGCCCGCAGCAAAGGCGCCGATGTCCGCGAGCAGCACACCGTGGAGGAGTTCCTTCGCGAAGAAGGTCGCTACGTAGGCGTTCGCGCCCGGAATGCCGACGGTGAGCAATTCGAGTTTCGTGCTCCCGTTACCATTGATGCCAGCGGCCGGGATGCTGTAGCCGCCACCCGCAACGCCTGGCGACGAGGCGATCCGATGCTCAACAAGGTGGCGGTTTGGACCTACTACGAAGGTTCCAAACGCGATGCCGGTCTGGACGAGGGACAAACCACCGTGGCCTTCATCCCCCACAAAGGCTGGTTTTGGCACATTCCGCAGCACAACAACCGGGTCAGCGTCGGCGTGGTGGCGGATGGCAAGTATCTGACTCGGGACGGTCTCAAGGATCCCCAAGCCATCTTCGAACGGGAAATTCCCAGCAACAAATGGATTCAGGATCGTCTGTCCACCGGGACTTGCACCGGCGAGTACTGGCTGACCGCCGAATACACTTTCCGCTCCGAATACTGCTCCGCTGACGGATTGATCCTCGTGGGCGATGCCTACGGGTTTCTGGATCCCGTGTTTTCCAGCGGCCTGATGCTCGCGTTGAAGAGCGGCGTGGCGGGAGCTGATGCCGTGCACGAAGCCCTGGTCGCAGGCGATACCTCTGCCGAACGCTTCCGCGCGTACGGTGAGATGATGCAGCGCAGCATGGAGAACATGCGGAAGCTCGTTTACGCCTTCTACGATCCGAACGTCAGTTTCCGCACGGTGACCGAACGCTTCCCCGAAATGAACGGAGCCCTGACGGACTGCCTTTCGGGCGACATGGAAAAGGATTATTCGGCGCTGCATCAGGCTTTGGGCGAGTGGACCAAAGTCCCGGACGATTTGCCCTACGGACGTCCGCAACCCCGCCGCACGCCGGAGCTTGTCGCCGCGTGAAACGAGTCTAGCCTGAGCCCGTCGTGAACATCGTCCAGATCACTCCGGGAGCCGGTGGCATGTACTGCGGAAATTGCTTCCGCGACAACGCGCTGGTGGCGGCGCTCCGGCGCCAGGGACATCAGGCGCTGATGGTGCCGCTGTACCTCCCAATGACTCTGGACGAAGAGTCGACCCGAGCCGACACGCCGACCTTCTTCGGTGGGTTAAACGTTTTCTTCGATCAGAAATTCGCCTGGTACCGGCGAGCTCCCCATTGGTTTCGAAAACTGTTTGATGCCCAGTTCCTGCTCAAACTCGCCGCCGGCAAAGCCGCCAAAACCCGGGCCACCGACGTCGGCGAACTGACGGTCTCGATGCTCGAAGGCGAGCGAGGCAATCAGGCCCGGGACCTGGATGAACTCGTCGCGTGGCTGAAGGAACACGTCAAACCCGATGCGGTGTTCCTGTCCAATGCCCTCCTGATCGGCTTCAGCCGGCGCCTGAAGGAAGAACTGGGAACCCGGGTGGTGTGCTTTCTGCAAAGCGAGGAATCCTTCCTCGACTCGATCCCGGAGCCCTGGAAAACCCGGTCGTGGGACACGCTGATTGAGCGGGCGCCGGATGTAGATTCCTGGATCGCCCCGAGTCGCTACTTTGCCGGTCGGATGAGCGAGCGTCTGGGCCTTCCTTCGGAGAAAATGTCGGTGGTGCCCAATGGCATCCAACTGGCCGGCTATTCGGAGCTACCCCACCGGATCACCAAGAAACCTGGAGAAACCCTGTACCTCGGTTACTTCGCGCGCATGTGCGCCGACAAGGGTTTGGACACCGTGGTGGACGCCTTCATTGAACTGCGCCGACGCAACCGCATTCCCCACCTGAAACTGCGCATCGGCGGCGGCTGTGGTCCGGGCGACGAAGCATTTGTGGCGGAACAGAAGGACAAGCTCCAGGCCGCCGGGATTCTCGAGGACGTCTCTTTCCATCCGAACGTCTCGCGGGCCGAGAAGGTTGCGTTCTACGCCAGCTGCGATGTGTTGTCGGTTCCGGCCAAGATGAGCGAATCTTTTGGCTTGTACGTCATCGAATCCCTGGCCGCCGGGACGCCTCTGGTCCAACCCGAAGCCGCGACGTATCCGGAACTACTCTCCGACACCCAGGGTGGAGTCCTCTGCGGACCCAACAACGTGGGTGCCCTGGTGGCCACGCTGGAGCCCCTGCTGCTGGATCCGGCCAAGCTGCGAACCTTGGGCGAAGCCGGTCGAAAAGCAGTGTTCGAGCGTTACACCGACGATCTCATGGCCGAACGTATCATCGGCGCCCTGAGTCACCCGCGGACCGAGGCGACCCGCCCGCTCCGAGTTCCCTCCCCGGGAAACAACCGCACGACTTCGTAACGCGTTGCGGGAAGACTTTCCCGCTTACCCCTCAGCTCCCCGCTCTCCGCTCCCTCAATGGTAGGGCGAGGTTCCACCGAGCCGTTCCCGCGTGGAGTAGCGCCGCTCCATTTCGCCCGGACGCGCCGAACAAAGACTGCCAAGTCCCACCCTCCCACTTTCTCCCCCTCCCCCATTCCTGTTTTCCTGTGTTCCAGATTCACCTCCCTACCCGTCAGTGGGAATGCTCCACGCCGTGAGCGTGGGCTCGGGCGTGCAGGATGTGGGCAATGATCTCATCCAGTCCCACGCCGTTCTTTACCTGCGCCATCACAAACGGTCCGTAGCCCCGCATCTTTTTCGCGTCGCGGGCCATCACCTCCAGATTGGCCCCCACCGCGGGTGCGAGATCGGTCTTGTTGATCACCAACAGATCCGACTGCGTCAGGCCCGGTCCCCCCTTGCGCGGGATCTTATCTCCGCCGGCCACGTCGATCACCTGGATCGTGAAGTCGGCCAATTCCCGACTGAAACACGCGGCCAAATTGTCGCCCCCCGATTCCAGCAACAGCAGTTCGGGAGCCACCGCCCGATGCAGATCCTCCAAGGCGAGCAGGTTGGCGGAGATGTCTTCGCGAATGGCCGCGTGGGGACAGCCACCGGTCTCGACCGCCCGGATCCGTTCCGCCGGGAGCGCCTCGTGTCGCAACAGGAATTCCCCGTCTTCCCGGGTGAAAATGTCGTTGGTCACCGCGGCCAGGCTCAGACGATCCCGCAATCGCAAGCAAAGCTGAAGCATGAGCGCGGTCTTGCCACTGCCCACTGGTCCTCCGACCCCGACGGTAAAGGCACGCTTCCGATAATCCCGCGCCAACGGCTGATCCCGATCCTGGAAGTGTCCCGGATGCTCCAGATGCTCGTGAGTATGTCCATGCGGCCCGTGGTCGTGGGAATGGCTGTGGCTGTGGCTGTGCGAATGCGAGTGTCCGTGGGAATGCTCGTGCGAATGTGGGGCGCCCATCGCGGGAATAGTGAGCACAGTCCGTTCGAGTGGCAAATAGGCAGAGACCGCGAATGGCGAACATGAGTCCGGGCCGTCAGCTTCGGGAAGCTAAGTATCCCCGCCATCCGCCAAAGACCGTGATTTCGTGCTGACCTTCGCACAGCCACGGTTCGCCCAGAACGCCCAACACATCGGTTCCATCGCGCAGTCGAACCTTGCCGATGCTCAATCCCGGCGGTTCGGCCAGAAGCACTGACGCCAAGCCCGCGGGTGGAACGGCCCAGATCTCCAAGGCGACCGAGGAACCACCTTGGCGAAACCGCATCATCGCCGGATGCCGGTCCCCAATGGTCCAGACCCGGTACTCGGGTGCCGTCGCATCCTCGCGCACAAACGTGGCTCCCACCCGCAACAGATTCGGATTGAGTTCCAAACCTCGCATCAGAGTCCCATTAACGGCCAACCACACAGGAGATGAATCCATAGAAATTCCAGAAGTGGGCCCGCCGATCTGCTCCCCCGACACGCCCTATTCTTCGAGAAACACCACCGGCTTCTCGTAAATCGCCAAAACAATGCAACCCGCTTCGCTGATCACCCGGTGGGACGTTCCCGGCGGATTGATCATCAGGGTCCCCGCCGTGGCGACGCTGTTCTGATCCCGCTGCGATCCCGCCAAGATCAGGATGTGCTCATAGCCGGCATGGGAGTGCAGCGGGATCCGTCCCGCCTTTTGGAAACGCAGCAGCGCCGCCGTCGGCCCGGTCCGACCATCGCCGTACAGCCGGTGAATCTGCACGCCCTCGCGAAAGGGTTGCCAGGGGATCTGATCCGCCCGCGCGGCCAGTTGGAACAACTCCGTCAGTTCGATCCGGGGATAAGTGGGGAGCGAGAGTGAGGTGTCAGACACGTTGGGACGAAAGCCTACCGGGCGGGTGCGCGACATCAAAGCCCCGGTTGTCGGGGAAATATCCCTCCGCCAAGCCGGCCACCGGCCCCGGTGGAAGCAACGGGCTTCGCCTGGAGGAACCAAGGCAAACCAGGGCCGGCGCCGGAAGGTCGAACTACTTTGGTCTGTCGGGAGACACGGCATCTGCTTACTTCGAAATCGCCTGAATGAAGGCCGCGGAATCCGCGACCGCCCCGAAAACGCCACCCTGCATTTTGATCATTTTCAAGGCGGCGCGGTAATTGCCCACGTCCGTCGCCCCCGTGCAATCCGAGAGCATCAAGCACTCGTAGCCGCGGTCATTGGCCTCGCGCATGGTGGTATGGACACACACATCCGTGGTGATACCCGCTAAGGCAATGTTCTGGATCTGACGCCGTCGAAGCAGCATGTCCAGGTCAGTGGCGTAGAACGACCCCTTGCCCGGCTTGTCGATGACCGCTTCCCCGGGCAGGGGCGCCAGCTCAGGAATGATGTCCCAGCCGGGTTCGCCCCGAATCAGAATCCGTCCGCACGGGCCGGCATCGCCAATTCCCGCCCCAATCCGCTGGCTGCGCCACCGCTTGTTCTCGGGCAGATCCGCCAAGTCCGGCCGATGTCCCTCCCGGGTGTGCATGATGTGAAATCCGGCCGCCCGGGCCGCCGCCAACACCTTCTTGATCGGCTCAATCGGAGCCCGGGTCAGGGACAGGTCGTAACCCATCTTGTCCACGTACCCGCCGACCCCGCAAAAGTCGGTCTGCATGTCGATGACCAGCACGACGGTATTCTCGGGCCGCAAATCACCATTGTACGGCCAGGGATACGGATCAGCTGCCACGGTGCGCTTCATGCGGTCGCTCCTTGGGGTTCATGGTGGGACTCTTCGGCATGGACCACCGGCGCCGGCACGGTGGCAAACTTGGCGCAGGCTGCGAACAGCACCGCCACCAACCCATAGCTTGCCGCCACCACCGGTGATTGCCCGATGCCAATGCGTTCTCCGTGCATGAATCCGAAATAGGTCATCAGCGCTCCCGCCAGGGCAAAGCCCGCCGCCTTGTAGAATCTCCGGTCAATGATGCACACGGCGATCGCCCCGAGGATCAAGCCGCCCAAAATTGATCCACCGCCGAGTACCTGCAGACCATGATACAGCACGCCTTCGTTGCGCATTTTGCCCTCGAGATCCGCCAGTTGTTGCGGACTCAAAGCCGGCATGACCGTTCCCGCCGCCGCCAATGCGCCGTTGATCAACGTCACGGCCCAGTTGGCCAGATGCGGAACCAGCGAGAGGATGATCGCCGGCGCGTGGGACTTCGGAGTCTCCTGGAAGGCCTGCGAACCAATCAGCATCGCGATGTAGAGCAGGATCGGGAGAATCGCCACCGCCGGAATGACCGCCAACATCAGCGAGATCGTTCCAAACCAGCACAGCAGGATCACCAGGATTCCCGTCGCCGCCGAGTATCCGATTCGCCCGCCCATCGCCTTCCAACCCGGATGCCCAATGTACACGGCGTTGATGAACGGATTACCCATCATACATCCGATCAGGCTGACCACGCCGTCCGCGGTCAGCACCCGAACCGTCGGGAAGCTGTCCCCAGCTACCGCGGCGCTCTCCACGTTGTCGATGGCTTCCACCAGGTCATAGATGCCGAACGGGATGGCAGTCACGAGCAGGATTCCCAGGAACTCAAACCCGGAGAACACATGCCCGAACGCCGGCAACGGCACCCGGAACCCGAAGCTGGTGAAAGCATCCGTCACTCCCTTCAACGACATCCCGCCGAAGTTCAATCCCACGGCCGTCGAACCCCAGGCAATCGCCGTGCCCACCGCAATGGCGATCAGACCCGCAGGCACTCCCCGATACCGCACGCCGCCAAACCAGCTCAGCAAGATGATCGCAAAGCACACCAACCCGATCACCGGATTGAGGAACATCTCCAGCGCCGGTCGCATCGAGATGAAGGTAATGGAAACACCGGCCAGTGTGCCCAGCAGGGCGGCTCGCGGCGTGATCTTGCGAATCCACGGCGCCACAAACCCGCCAATCATCAACACAAAGCTTTGAATGAACACCCAAGTCAGTCCCGCCTCCCAACCCTTGATTGGATCACCCGTCTTGAGGGTGATGGGCAGCATGATCACGAAGGTGACCACGAACATGTGGGGCACGCTGATCCCAGAGGGCAGTGCGCAAATGTCCGAGCGGCCGGTCTTCAACGCCAATTTGTAGGCCAGCCAGGCGTAGTACATCGTGGACAGAAACAGCATCAGTCCAGTCGCGGGCAGGATTCGCCCAAAGACGAGGTCGTCCGGCATTTTCAGCACAAACCGGAGCAGCGCCGTCAGCGTGAGCAAATTGACCAGGATGTTTGTGCCGAAGCCGAAGAAGGCATTCCAGTCTCCGGGCACCCAAATCTTGGGTTTAGTGAGCGTGGCAGTGGTGTTCATGGAACTCAGATATCTGCAAGGGGTGGGGTTGGGGAAAACTTACGAGAGGACAGAGACCAGGCGGTCGGAATGGGTGACCCAGCCGAAGATGCCGCCCTGGGCTTTGATCATGTTCAGACCCATTTCCTGGAAATGGGGGAAGTAGGAACCCACACAATCCTCAGGCACGAGGCAGTCATAGCCCCGGTCATTGGCCTCGCGGACGGTGGTGTTGACGCAGACCTCGGTCGTCACTCCGGTGACCACCAACTGGGTGAGTCCCTGATGCTGCAGAATCGACTGCAGATCCGTGGCGTAGAAAGCGCCCTTGCCCGGCTTGTCGATGATCGGTTCCGAAGGCAGCGGGTAAAGTTCGGGAATGATGTCATGCCCGACTTCTCCCCGAACGAGGATTCGACCCATCGGGCCGACATCCCCGATGCAGGTCGTACCCCGCCCGCGAATCTTCTTCGCCGGCGGTAGATCGGTGAGATCGGGCCGATGCCCTTCGCGGGTGTGAATCACCGTCAGGCCCGCCTTTCGCCAGGCGGCCAGAAGGCGGCGGTTGGGTTCAATGGTCCGACGCAACTGAGAGACGTCGTTCCCCAACATTTCCCCGAAACCGCCGGGCTCGAGAAAGTCCCGCTGCATATCTATAATCAGCAGCGCGCACTTCGCCGGAGTCCACTCGAAGGGATAAGGCTCCGCTTCGATCGGTATCGTGGGTGGGAGTTGCATGGGTTGGCAGAGAATCAGAAGAAGATACCAATACCTCCGTACACCTGGGTGATGTCGGAGACCGCTTTGCCCGGGGCATTGAACTGCTGCATGCCCTGGAGATTTTCGTCGATGAAGTCCTGGAAGCGGAAGCCAACGTGGAAGTTCCAGTTGCCGTAGCCCGGCGCGATGAACTTCAACGGCACACTGCCCTTCACCCCCAGTTCGTAGAGGCCCACGGTCGAGCTCGGTCCGTAGTACTCGCCGTAGAAGTTCGAGTCCGGCAGCAATACCCGCAGCGGCGCCTCCAGCCGAATCTGATACTTACTGAACGTGTATCCCGGGGTCACCCCGAGCTCAAAATAGAATCCTTCGCCCGGTCCCGGTTCGCCCAGAAACACATTGTACGGAACCCTCGCCGCCGTGGCCTTTTCGGAGAGTTCAGCCCAGAACATGAAATAGGGGCGCAGCGAGAACTGCTTCAGCCAGGGAGAATCATCCAACGTCAACTTCACCTCCAGATTCTGCGACGTCGGGATGTCCAGGATCTGCATGTTGAAGACGCTGTAGGTCATGTCCAACTTCAGCTGCTTCATCAGCGTCAGCGAAACTCCGGCGATGGCATCAATTTCCACCCAATGGGTCTTGGGCTCGCTGCCGAAGGGCGCCTGCCGGGAGACGGGTTCCGTGGCGAAGTCGTTCCAGACTCCGCCCACCAACGTCACGTCATTCACGAAGGAGTCGGACTTGTAGACGTTCACGAATCCCAAGAGCAATGGCTGAAAGGTCAAACCGTCGTCTTGGACGATCATGCCGCGGGGCGTCAGATACGCGTCGGCGAATTCAAAGTTCAACAGCATGTTGACCCGCGACGGTGACGGCGGCGGACTGGGATCCTGCCCTTCGTTGATTTGCGCGACGGCCGAGAGCCCGGGAGCGCTCAACAACGCCGCCGTTGCCAGCGAACGCCAGGGACGAGAAACACCGGAATAGCCAGACCGGTGGGAAACCGCAGATGTCTTCGAGGAAGCCAACATGTTCACAGGAGGTTCGAGGGTGGGACCGCGAGTTCATCGACTCGCTGCCCTCCTTAAAGCTCCCGCCATGCCAGCGGCACCACTGTCCAAAAACCTCGTGTTTACAGGGCTTTCTCCTTCCGCCCTCCCCGGGCCGCCAAACCTCGCCTGTTTCAAGTGTCGCCTGTGAAACACCTGCGACAGAGGGTCGGGATGGTCTCATGCGCTTCCTTCGCGTCCGGCCGCCGCCGGTTGCTCCTCCAACGCAAGTTTGCGGTAGATGCGCGTGCGATGAACCCCGAGCAGTCGGGCCGCATCCGCAATGTTGCCACCGGTCTCCTGCAAGGCGCGCTGAATTAAAAGATCCTCCGCGGCCGCCAGATTCAATGGCAGTTCCTCCACCGCCAGCGGACGGCTGCGAACCGGGGAGTCACTGACCCGTCGCCCTCCCGGCAAGCCCAGATGCGCCGCCTCAATCGATCCGCCGCCGCTCTCAATCAGCGCGCGCTCCATCACGTTCTTGAGCTCCCGTACATTCCCCGGAAAGGCATGCTGCGACAGCGCCCTCTCGGCTCCCGGCGTCAGCAGCGGCGGACGCAGCCCCATCTCCCGAGCGAACACTCCCAGGAAGTGTCGCGCGAGCAACGGCACATCCTCCGACCGCTCCCGCAGGGCTGGCGTGTGCACCCGATATCGGGCCAGGCGGAAGAACAGATCCTGACGAAACGTTCCCGCCGCTACCCGGGCATCAAGATCGGCATTGGTCGCGGCGACAATGCGAACATCCACCTGCCGCGCGTGCGTGGCACCCACCGGAGTGATGCGTCCATCTTCCAACACACGGAGCAGCTTGACCTGAAGGCTCACC
Source organism: Verrucomicrobiota bacterium (assembly GCA_017309115.1). GTDB lineage: Bacteria > Verrucomicrobiota > Verrucomicrobiia > Limisphaerales > UBA9464 > UBA9464. The sequence goes on from JAFLEF010000037.1 coordinate 53,673, forward strand.
GGCATGTCGCCGATTTCGTCGAGAAACAGCGTCCCGCCATCCGCCAGTTCGAAATAACCTTTCCGATCCGTCAGCGCTCCGGTGAATGCCCCGCGGACATGCCCAAACAGTAGCGACTCCGCCAGTTCCCCAGGGATCGCTACGCAGTTCACCGGGATGAACGGACCCTGGGCGCGTTGACTGTCAAAGTGGATGGCCCGTGCGACGAGCTCCTTGCCCGTACCGCTTTCTCCGGTGATCAGGACGGAGGTTCGGGCAAACGCATGCAACCGCCGAATCTCCTCCACGACCTTGCGAATATGCGGACTGGCTCCCACCAGTCCGGCGACGTTCCAGCGCTCGGCTTCCCGACCCGACATCACCGCGAGCTGTTCGTCCGCCCGTTCCAGCGCCAGTTCGGCCTGCTTCCGTCGCTGCATCTCCGCAGTGAGCTCGGCGGTGCGCGTTTCCAAGGCCTGATTCTTCTCCCGTAATTCCCGAGTCAACCGATTCAGCCGCAGATGGGTCGCCACCCGGCTCAGCACTTCGTCGGTCTGGAAGGGCTTCACCACGTAGTCCACACCCCCGGCGCGAAACCCATCCACCACGCTGGTCAGTTCGGTTCGCGCCGACAGAAAAATCACCGGAATCTCCCGCGTGGCTGGATCCGCCTTCAGCCGCCGACAGGTCTCCAAGCCGTCCACTTCTGGCATGAGGATGTCCAGCAGGATGAGCTCCGGGGCCGCCCGGTTCGCCACCTTGATTGCCGCCAAACCGCTGGACGCCGCCAGAATCTCGTACCCTTCAGGTTCCAGCGCCGCAGTCAGCAACGCCAGGTTCTGCGGCACATCATCCACCACCAGGATTTTTCCGGACGTAGGCGACATGAAGGTCGAAGGAGACGAGTTCTAGGTTCCGGAGGGAGTTTCGACCGGCCGGGGTGTGACCGCTTCGGACAGCAAGCGAAGAATGGCGTCCATGTCGTAGCTGCGCATCCGATGGCGGATCAACTCCGCCAACACCCGCGCCTCGGGCCCGTGATCACGGAGCTCCACCAAGGCAGCCTTAAGCGCCGTAGTGCTGTGCAATTCAGCGGCCACCGTTAATCGTCCGAGCAGATCTTCGGGCAGGGTGATCCGGGGCAGCGGGGCCGACATTGCCGTCAGATGTTCCACCCCCGATTCGGCCAACTCAAACTCCACTCCCAACTGCCGCGACAAGCAGTCATAGAGCCGCTCGGCGCGAAACGGCTTCGCCAAAAAGTCGACGCAACCCGCGGCGCGGGCCTCCGCCTCGAAGGCGGGGAGTGCGGACGCGGTATGCGCCACGATCGCTAGCCGAGGGTGAGTCGCCCGCAGCTTCCGCGCGACTTCCAGACCACTGATCCCAGGCAACAGCAGATCCAAAAACACAATGTCCGGGACCTTCCGCCCGATTGCTTCCAGCGCCGATTCGCCATCGGCGGCCAATTCAACGTCGCAGCCAATCACGGTCAGCAGCCCGCCCAACACATCGCGATTTTCCCGGGCATCATCCACCACCAAGGCGCTCACCTTCGTTCCTGGTTTGAGCTGCTTCACATCCTGCCCCACCGCTGGAAAATCCGCCTGGCTGACCGGAAGAGGTACTTCAAAGTGGAATCGCGAGCCAATGCCCTCGGCGGACTGCAACTCGAGCTGACCTCCCAAGAGTTCCACCTGGCGGCGCGCAATGGCGAGTCCCAATCCCGTCCCTGCCTGATCCCGGGCTCCCCGGCCCTGATGGAACGGCTCAAAGATATCCCGCTGCTCCTCAGGGGGAATTCCCAGTCCGGTGTCGATCACCTCAAACCGCCAGCGATTCTCCCCCACGCGTCGCGCCTGGACGTACACCTCGCCGCGTCGAGTGAACTTCACGGCATTGCCCAACAAATTGATCAGGACCTGACGCAGTTTCCCCTCGTCCCCGCGCACCGCCAAGGTCCCCTCCGGATGCACCTCCATCCGGAATCCGATGCGCTTCTGGGCGCACAACGGATGGAACGTCGCCGCCAGACTGCGCACTAAGGCGGTCAGATCGAAGTCGACCGGATTCAATTCCATCCGTCCGGCCTCAATCTTCGACAGATCCAAGATCTCATTGATCAACCCCAACAAGTGCTGGCCGCTGGAACTGATTCCGGCCAGGGCATCGTGTTGTTCCGGCGGCAACGATGGATCCCGACGCATCAACTGGGCGTACCCCAGGATCGCGTTCAACGGAGTGCGAATCTCGTGGCTCATGTTGGCCAGGAAGTCGGACTTCGCCTGATTGGCCGCCGCCGCTGCCGCCTCGGCCTCCTGCCGCACCCGGACTTCCTCCTGCAACGCCGCATTGGCCGCCGCGATGTCTTCGGTCCGACGCCAGTTGCCAATCAGGTAGGCCGTCAGCAGTCCGGAAAACGCCAGTCCCCCCAGCAGCACCCAGCGCGACTGCGTGCGAGTCTGCTTCGACGCAAAGGTGGGCGTCGGCGTGAACACCAGCGTCCAGGGACGCCCGGCAAATTCCAGGGTCGTGCGCTGAACTCCATCGGCCGGGGTCAGGGCCAGAGTCGTGTCCCCGAACATCCATTCCCCGCTCGGTGACTCGTCGAACAACGCCGCCCGAATACCGCCCAAATGCAATTCCCGGAAAGCCGACTCCACCAGTGCGGCCACGCGGAAAACGGCGACGGCGAACCCGGCCAGTTCCCGTTCCCGATGAAACACCGGACGCAACACCAGCAACCCGGCCTCGCCCTCAGGACCTTGGGCCAACCGGACCGGAGCCGTCGCCACCGGCTGTCCGGAAGTCCGCGCCGCCTCGATGGATCCCCGACGCCGCGCATCCGATTCCAGATCGAACCCCAGAGCCAGCGCGTTTCGTTCCGGAGGTTCGATCAGATAGACGGGGACATACTCCGGACGGATTCCGGCGGGCACCAGTGCTCCTTCGGGTGAGTGTTCCCGGAACTCAAAGGACTCCACTCCTTCCGCCCGGGCAGCGACTTCAAAGGCAGCCCGCTGGGAGGCGGGGACCCAGGGATTCCATGAGAGCGCCTGGAGTTCCGGCTGACGTTCCAAGGCGGGCCGGACAAACGCGCGAAACTGGCGGCGACTGATTCCGCCTTCGACGTCGTGCAACGCGGCAATGGAATGCAGGACTTCGATCGACTGCAGCATGCTGACCTGCAGTTTCTCCACCTGTTCCCGGGTGAAGTCGGCCGCACGCAGATTGAGTTCGCGTTGTTCCCACGACCGCAGGTTCTCGTAGAGCACTCCCGACAACGCGAGAGCCAACCCCACCACGCTGAAAATCCAGAATGGGGGCCACCGGCGGCGCTGCTGAAAGGTCCTGCGTGGCAACTCTAACCGGTGGAAGCACTTTGTTTGCCGAGGGGCCTTTGGCTCAGCAGAAGCCCCGCAATTACCGTCAGCGCAACGCCCCCATTCTCAACGACTCCCGACGCCCCCGCCTAAATCCCCACAGCCTGAGCAATTCTCGTCCACCTGCCTCTCGCCCGCCCGGCAGAGCGAGGTTCCACCGAGCCGTACGTGCAGCAGACACAGGACGTACGTTTCCCCATCCGCATGGCCCACGCGAAGCGTCTTGGACTGCGGGAGCCCTCTACCGCTTTTCGTCCCGGCTGCTGACGCGTCGATTACTGCCGAACCCCCAACCGACCTCTCGCCCGCCCGGTAGGGCGAGGTTCCACCGAGCCGTACGTGCTAGCCCGGATATTTCACAGGCTTTCGTCGCGAGGCGCCGCGAAAGCCCGTCTGGCAAGGCGGCCGAAGCGATTCCGAACCGGGCTGTATGGGGACATACTTTCCGGCGAGGAATGCGAGGCCAACGCCGCCAGTCTGGCTTGCAGCCAGCCGCAGCAGCAAGAGTGAGAAATATCCGGGCTAGAGGGCTGCCGCACTCCAAACGCTTCGCGCCTCCTTCACCGTTTCTCCAAGTCTCCCCCTCCCACTTTCTCCCCTCTCCAGTTCCCTTTCCTGTTTTCATGTTTTCCAGATTCACTCCTTTTTGCGACTGATCGGAGATCAAATCATGCAAATCCTTTTTCCGAGCGATCCATTCCGAACGCGTCTTCCCGACGAAGCCTATGCCGAGGAGCACCAGGAATGGAGTGAGCGCGGACTTTCGACGGCGGTGTTTTCGTTTGAATCATTCCTAAATGGTTCCTTCCAGCCCCGGCCCGCCCTGGAGGCGGAAGTTCCGGTTCTTTACCGCGGCTGGATGCTCACGCCTGACCAGTACGCCCAATTGCACCAAGCCGTCGCCGCCGAAGGTGCCAGACTCAGAACCTCCCCGGAGGCATACGAACGATGCCATTACCTTCCCCGCTGGTATCCTCTCCTGGCCGAATTCACACCCGAAACCCGCTTCTTTGCGGAGACCGATCCGATCGTCAGCTCCTTGCGCGAGTCGGGCTGGGACTCCTGCTTTCTCAAGGATTACGTCAAATCGCTCGGCGCCACCGGCAGCATGGTCCGTGACTTGAATCAGATCCCGGAGGTCCTGACCCGGATGCGAAAGTATCGCGGAACCATTGAGGGGGGAGTCTGCGCGCGTCGATTGGAGTCATTTCTACCTGATTCGGAAGACCGCTACCTGGTGAGCGATGGAAGGGTCTACGGACGGAGTGGCCCCATTCCGGAAGTCGTCAGATTCGCCGCCGAGCGAATCGCGAGTCCCTTTTTCACGGTCGATACGACCCAGCGCGATGATGGAACCATTCGGATCATTGAACTCGGTGACGGCCAAGTCTCTGACCGCAAGCAATGGAGTGCGGGCGACTGGGTGTCGGCGCTTGCTGGCAAAGTTGCTCCATAGTCCCAGGATTCCACTCTACGGCTTTTCGGCCCGGCGAGCGACGCATCGAGTGTTGCTACTAACCGCACCGACTCCACGCGCCCCAAAGCGGCAGAGGGCTAGAGGGGTGCCGCACTCCAAACGCTTCGCGACTCCTTCACCTTCTCTCCAAGTCTCCCCCTCTCGTTCTCCCCCTCCCTCGTTCTCCCCCTCTCCCGCCCACCCTCGCCTTAGCTTTGGAAGAGGCGCATCGGCAGGCGGTCGTGCAGACCTTGCCAGAGATCCTGCAACGGGACCGTCTGCGCCACGTCGTCCAAGCCCAACTGACCGCAGCGAACCCGCACCGATTCTCCCAGCGGCGCCATCCGCCGCTGCCAGCCCTGCGCTTCGAGCGGACCAAGCCGATTCAACCGAACCGCCGCCGCCACCAGACCCCGCAGATGCCAGAACAGGAACAACCGTTGAACCGTCTCCAGAGGAAGACCGAGTTGGGCTGTCACCGCGCCGAAGACCGGTGCCAGGTGCCCCCGGAACTGCGGTTCGGAACTCAGGGGCGGGAGTTCGAAGATGCGCTCCGCCGCCAACAGGAGCGCCCGTCCCTGAAGTCGACTCGCTCGGTTAGCCACGTGATTGGAGGTAAACGCCTCGCAGAACTCGTCCCACTCCAGGATTCGCTCCGGGGCTTCATAAGCGACCCGAACTAAAGGCAACACCGCCCGACCCACCTGCTCCAGGCTGGTCCGAAAAAACCGTTCCAATCCTGCTCGATCCGACACTTCCCCGATTTGAACTGCCGCCTCGAGCCCCGCCGAATGCGCGAAGCCGCCCGATGGGAAGGCCGAGTCCACCCACTGCCATACCAACCACTCCAGTTCGGGGGCCATGCCGGTCATCAGGGCGTCAGCCAACGGAGAAGTTCATTCCCATCCGGAAATCTGTGAAAATCTGCGTTTAATCTGCGGTTCCACCTTCCCCTACGCGGCGAGGTCAAAAGAGGAAGTATCGCTGGGCCAGCGGCAGTCTGGACGCCGGGTCGCAGACGAGGAGTTCGCCATCGGCACGAACCTCATACGTCTCCGGATCCACCGTGATCTTCGGCGTCGCATCGTTCCACTTCAGATCCTTCTTCGAAACCGTTCGGCAGCCCCTCACGGCTTCCAACCGCTTGTTCAGTCCGTACTGGGTCACGACCCCTTGTTCCAAGCTGAGCCCGCTGACGAACGCCACCGAACTGGCTCCCGTGGCCCGTCCAAAGCTGCCGAACATCGGTCGCATGAACACCGGCTGCGGCGTCGGAATGCTGGCGTTGGGGTCACCCATCTGGGACCACGCAATGAACCCGCCCTTGATCACCATCTCCGGCTTGGCCCCAAAAAAGGCCGGCTTCCACAAGACGAGATCGGCCAGCTTTCCTTTTTCCACTGAACCCACCAGATGTCCCATGCCATGAGCCAGGGCCGGGTTGATGGTGTACTTGGAGATGTATCGCTTGATCCGCAGATTATCGTTGGCACCGGATTCCCCCGGCAGACGTCCCCGCTGCTGCCGCATCTTATCGGCGGTCTGCCAGGTGCGGGTGATCACTTCCCCAATGCGCCCCATCGCCTGACTGTCGCTGCTCATCATGCTGATCGCGCCCAAATCGTGCAGGATATCTTCCGCCGCAATGGTCTCGCCGCGAATCCGACTTTCGGCAAAGGCCACGTCCTCCGGCAACGTGGCATCCAAATGATGACACACCATCAGCATGTCCAGATGCTCATCCAGGGTGTTAACCGTGTACGGCCGCGTCGGATTGGTAGAACTGGGCAGGACATTCCGCTCCCCGCAGATCCGAATGATGTCCGGCGCGTGCCCACCGCCAGCACCTTCCGAGTGGTAGGTGTGAATGGTGCGACCTTTGAAGGCAGCGATGGTTCCCTCGACGAAGGTGGATTCGTTCAGCGTGTCGGTGTGGATGGTCACCTGAACGTCATGCTGATCCGCCAGGGTCAGACAGCAATCAATGGCGGCCGGCGTCGTTCCCCAGTCCTCGTGCAACTTCAGTCCAGTGGCTCCAGCGCGAACCTGTTCGATCAATCCAGCCGGCAACGCGGTGTTCCCCTTGCCGGTCAGACCAAAGTTCAGGGGCAGCGTATCCAACGCTTGAAGCATCAGGCGGAGGTTGTGGGAACCCGGCGTACAGGTGGTGGCACAGGTTCCGACGGCCGGACCGGTTCCGCCTCCCACCATGGTGGTCAAGCCGGAGGCAATTGCTTCATGGGCCTGCTGCGGACAAATGAAATGAATGTGGGTGTCGAGTCCGCCGGCGGTGAGAATCAGTCCCTCGCCCGCGATGACCTCGGTGGTCACGCCCACAATTAGCCCCGGGGTGACCCCGGCCATGACATCCGGGTTGCCCGCTTTGCCAAGCCCCACAATCAAGCCGCCTTTGATCCCGACGTCGGCTTTGAAGATTCCCGTGTAATCCACCACCAAAGCGTTGGTGATCACCACATCCAAAGCATCGGCATCCCCAATGCCAGCGGCCTGGCCCATGCCTTCACGAATCACCTTTCCGCCGCCGAACTTGCATTCATCGCCATAGACGGTGTGGTCCTTCTCCACCTCCAGGATGAGGCTGGTGTCTCCCAACCGAAGTCGGTCCCCGGTGGTGGGACCAAACATCTCGGCGTAGTGCTGACGGTTCATTCGATGCGGCATGGCGGAATCTCCGGAAATGGTCAGGGTTGGGAAATCAGGCGGACACGGATTCCTGGTGGGCAAACCCGCGTTGCTTCACGGCCGCCAGGGCCTTTTGGCGACCTTCTTCGCTCACCGGGCCACTGGCCAAGGCGTTACCTCCCTGGATTACCCGGTTTCCGGCGATATCCACCAGGACTACGGTTTTGGTTTCGCCGGGTTCAAAGCGGACTGCAGTGCCAGCCGGGATATTGAGGCGCTTGCCATAGGCGAGCGAGCGGTCGAAGCGCAGCGCCCCATTGGTCTCGACAAAGTGATAGTGACTGCCCACCTGGATGGGTCGGTCTCCGAGGTTAGTGACCGCCAGTGACACTACCGACCGGCCTTCATTAAGAACGATTTCGCCGTCCAAAATTTCCGCCGACCCAGGCTCGGGTTCATTCACAGGCGCCGGGAACAAATCAAGTGAAGGCACCGGGAGAAAACTGCCGTACAACGCCAGAGTCAGATCTCCGTGTTCGGCGGCGATCGGGTGATGCACTGTGACCAGTTTGGAGCCGTCGGGAAACGTCCCTTCCACTTGAACTTCGATGATCATCTCCGGAACCCCGGGCAGCACCTGATTTCGCCCCAGAAACTTTCGACCCAGGCTCATCAACTCCGCCACCCGGCGTCCGTCGCGAATGAACTCAAGCAATTGCGTGGAGATCAGGGCAACCGCTTCCGGATAGTTCAGCCGAACTCCACGGGCCAGGCGTTTCTGCGCCAGAAACCCGGCGTTGTGCAGAGCCAGTTTCTCAAGTTCGCGGGGAGTGAGATGCATGGAAGAAAGGATCAGGGAGAACTTCGCAGGAAGGCAACTCTGTCACCACTTTCGAGCCAGCGGATCGTCGCCCAAAAACGCCGGCAAAAACGCGAGACACTCGGCAGTCTGACGGCGAACCGCCTCCACCGTGGTACCCGCCACTCGGATCAATAAGCCTCCGGCGAGTGGACTGGCACTCAGTCGGGTGGCTGCTCCACGGCCGGCGGGCCGAGTCTGAATCGTCTCACTTAGCGCCTGCACCGCCGTCGCCAGAGGAGGCCCCCACAGAACGATCAACGTCATCGCCTGACAGGATCCCATGCGAACCCCGATAGGAATCTCCGGACCGTCTTGGAGGACCACGGAGTCCAGCCAGCGGCGGGATCCTTCGACCCACAATTCCGTGCGCGTCCGGTATTCCTCGAACTGCCAGTGTTCGCCCCGTTCGGAGCGACCGGCGGTAAAACCATCCACCCACACCAATCCGGCGGAAGCGGCCATCCGGATCTCCTGCTGCTGCCGATACCGCGCACCAGCGAAGGCCTGTACCGGATCGGGAATCCAGGCGAGAAAAGAATCCTCCTTCAGAATGGCCCGGGTCCGTTGCAAGCAGGGAAGTCCGACGGGTGACCGGTAAACTTTGGTGGAAGACTGCGTGCCGAAGAAGGCCGAGGCGCCAGCGCCAATCGTGAGGTCGAGGTGATGTTCATCGCCGGACACCATGCCTCCGCCATAACTGCTCACATACGCCCAGACACTCCGACCCCGGGGACGCGGCGTGAGCAGTTTGAGCGGGCTCGTCGCGGACGCCTGAACGACTGCCGACGAACCGGAAACTTGCTGCACGTCCAGTTCCAATCGCCCGGCGGGATTCCGGGTTTCCCAAAGCATTCGGCTCAAACCGTCAGATGTTGTTTGACGATGTCGTCGTTGAGGTGGCGGATCGGACCCTCGGCCACAATCGCGCCGCGATCCATGATGTAGAAAACATCCCCCACCTCGAGACAGAAGTCGAGGTACTGCTCCACCAGCAGGATTCCCATTGTGCCGATGCCCCGCAGGGTTTTGATGGTCTCACCAATCTGGTCGATGATGTTCGGCTGGATCCCTTCGGTGGGCTCATCCAGGAGCAACACCTTGGGCCCGGTTAAGAGCGCGCGACCGATCGCCAATTGCTGCTGTTGTCCGCCGGAAAGCACCCCGCCCTTGCGTTGCAGCATCTCCTTCAGCACCGGAAACAGTTCAAACACCCGTTCCAACTCCCCGTTGAGCCGCTTGCCCTGCGCAATGGCACCGATTCGCAGATTCTCCCAAACGGTGAGACTCGGAAAAATGTCCCGTCCCTGGGGCACGTAGCCGACCCCAGAGCGTGCTCGTCCATCCGGGGGAAGGCCGACCAACTCCTGACCATTCAGTTTCACCGAACCCGAGACCGGCTTCACCAGTCCCACAATGGATTTGAGGGTCGTGGTTTTGCCAACGCCATTGCGGCCCATCAGACAGACCACCTGCCCGGGCGCGACAGTCAGGCTGACGTCCCGCAGAATGCGCGAGCCGTCGTAGTTCACGAGAATGTTGGAGAGAGCCAGCATGGAAAGTTGGGGGGAATTCAGTGGGCCGCGAGGGCAGGAGTCGGACCAGGCTTCTCCTTTTTCTTGCGCCCGAGATAGACCTCGATGACCCGCTCATCATTCTGCACCTGATCCACGGTGCCTTCGCAAAGCACATGGCCCTGATGCAACACGGTCACTTTGCGGGCAATCTGCCGGACGAAGACCATGTCATGCTCGATCACCACGATCGTGTGCTTGCCGGCCAATCCAATCAGAAGCTCCCCCGTCTTGGCAGTTTCCTCGTCGGTCATGCCCGCGGCGGGTTCGTCCACCAGAAGCACCTTGGGATTCTGGGCGAGCAGCATGCCGATCTCGAGCCACTGCTTTTGACCATGCGACAGTGAACCCGCCTTCACGTCGGCCCGGGCGGCCAAGCCCACGGTCTGGAGCACCTCATGAATCCGGTCCCGCTGCGATGTGGTCAGTCGAGACACCAACGCCTGCCATAGTCCGCGGCTACCTTCGAGCGACAGCCAAATGTTCTCGAACACCGTATGATCGGTGTACACTGACGGCGTCTGGAACTTGCGTCCGATGCCCAGTCGATTGATCTGATACTCGTTCAGCCGGGTCAGATCCGTGTCCTTGCCGAACTCAACCTTGCCGGTGTCGGGTCGGGTCCGGCCGGTGATGATGTCCAGCATGGTACTTTTCCCGGCCCCATTGGGTCCAATGACCACCCGGAGCTCGCCCTTATCGAGATACAGGTTGAGGTCATTAATGGCCTTGAAGCCGTCGAAGGTTTTATTGACCCCTTCGAGCATGAGGATGAATTCGGGAGTCATTCGGCGGCGGGTTTGGCGGCTGTGGACGGAGTCGAAGTAGGAGCGTCCTCCGGTTTCGTTTTCTTGCCCCGGCGGAAGGTCCGCCATTGCTCGGGCAAGCCGACGATTCCCTTTGGCATAAACAGAGTCACAAAAACGAACAAGGCGCCCAGGATGTAGGGCCATTGTTCAGCGAAAGCGTGGGTGGCGTAACTCTTAAGCGAATTGACACCAATGGCGCCGAGTACCGGGCCTACCAGAGCGCCGCGGCCTCCCACCGCACACCAGACCACTGCTTCGAGTGATTTGTCCGGCGCCATTTCGCTGGGGTTGATGATCCCGACCAACGGGACAAACAAAGCACCGCCGAGCGCGCATATCACTGCCGCCAGGACGAACACGAAGAGCTTGAACTGGGCAGTGGCATAGCCGGAGAACAGCACCCGATTCTCAGAATCCCTGATGGCCCGTTGGATCAGACCAAACTTGGTGGAGGTCAGCCAGCGGCAGAACATGTAGACGCCCAGAAGGAGCGCCACGGCACAAATGAACAAGGCGCGCTTGGTGGAGGGCGAATTGAGGTCGTAGCCGAGGATGAACTTGAAGTCGGTCAGTCCGTTGTTCCCACCGAAGGTGAAGTCGTTACGGAAAAACATCAGCGAAGCGGCGTACGTCAGCGCCTGGCTCAGAATCGAAAAATACACGCCTTTGATTCGCGAGCGGAAAGCCAGGTACCCGAACGAAAGCGCCACTAAAGCCGGCACCCAAATCACCGCTGCCGCGGCAAACCAGAAGTTGCGGAACGGGATCCAATGAGGCGGTAGTCCGCCCGTCTCCGGAAATCGTTTGGGGAACTCGAGAAAGACCATGAAGTCCGGAATGTCGGCCTTGTACTGACCCAAATTCCCAATCATCAGCATCAGGTACATGCCGAGGCAGTAACCGCCGAGCGAGAAGAACAAGCACTGGCCCAGGCTGAGAAGCCCTGTGTAGCCCCACAGCAGGTTCACTCCCAACGCCAGCACGGCGTAGCACAGGTATTTGCCCCAGATGCTGAGACTGAAGGTGCTAACGTGGAAAAAGCTGTCGGGCGACACGAAGGTATTGAGGGCCGGCAACACGCCGAACCCGACCACCGCCGCCAACAGCAGCAGCCAAGCTTCAGTTCGGGAAAATGAGCGCAACATGGGGATCTCGTTTCAGGGGGAACCGTCCGCGTTTCTCAACCTTCCAAACTCCGTCCCCGGGTCGGAAAAATTCCAGCCGGACGCCACTGCAGGAACAGAATGACGGCGGCCAGAACGGTGATCTTGCCCAGCACCGCGCCCAACCACGGCTGCAGGATCTGGTCGGTGATGCCGACTCCAAGCGAAGCGAAGACGGTTCCAAAAAGGCTGCCCACCCCGCCCAACACGACGATCATGAAGCAATCCACAATGTAGTTCTGACCGAGACTGGGACCCACATTGCCGATCTGGGAGAGGCACGCGCCTGCCATACCAGCCAGCCCCGATCCGAACGCGAAGGTGAACATGTTGATTCGATCGGTGCGCACCCCTACGCAGGACGCCATGGCCCGGTTCTGCATGACAGCCCGGACCTGGAGACCCAGAGAGGTCCGGGTCAGTAACAACCAGGTCGCGACCACGATGAAACAGGCGAAGGCGATGACAAAAACGCGGTTGTAAGCGAACAGCACATCATTGAACACGAAGCTGCCACTCAGCCAACCCGGGGAAGTTACTTGGACATTGGCGGCGCCGAAGATGTGCCGGAAGAGTTGCTGCAACAGCAGGCTGACACCCCAGGTGGCGAGGAGCGACTCCAGCGGTCGCTTGTAGAGGAAACGAATGACGCCCCGCTCCAAGGCGAGACCCACACCCCCGGCCACCACGAAGGAAACCGCCAGCGCGAAGAGAAAATACAGGTCGAAACCACCACCGGATCCGCCAAACCAGGACTTGAACACGTTCTGCACCACATAGGCCGTGTAAGCCCCCACCATCATGATCTCGCCATGGGCCATGTTGATGACCCCCATCAGCCCGAAGGTGATCGCCAAGCCCAGCGCGGCGACTAACAGGACCGCCGCCAGACTCAGGCCGCGAAAGGCGGTTCCCAACAGATTGCCCCACGCCTGATACGACTGGATCTGCACCACCGCCGTATGCGCCGCATTGAGGGTCTCCGCGCCGTACTTGGAGGGTTCCGCCTTCGCCTTCGCCTCCAGTTCCTGAAGGTACCCAACTCCATTGATCGATCGCATTTCCCCGAGCTGCTGAATCGCCGGGATTCGCACCGTTGGATCGGCGTCCGCCGCCCGAGTTAACGCGATCGCCTCGGTCAACGCGTCCTTCACCTCCAAAGAAACCTCCTCCTTCAAACGATCCGCAAACACGGTCAAGTAGTCCGGGTTCTGCTCCTGACCCAACTTGATCGCGGCGTCGCGCCGAATCTTCTCGTTGGGATCGGAGAGCGCGTACAAATCCATCGTGGCCTTGATCGCGCGGCGCAGCTTGGAGGTATTCTCCGCACCCGTCAGTTCGGCCGCCGCGAACCGCAATTCGGCGCCCGAACCATCCTTAAGAAATTCACCATTGAGCAATTGGATCGCCCGGGCTTTTCCGTCGGCATCCAACTGAACATCGAGCACTACCGGAACGCGGCCGCCGTCCCGCTCCAACAGAAACACCTCACTCTGGCGCCAGGCCGCCAAGCCCCGCTCCACCAGCGGATCCCGCAAGCGCACCAACTGTTGAATCAACTGAATCTGCTCGTCTTGATCCTCACTCAGCAACGCCTTCACCAACACTGCCCGGCCGCCTTCCGCCTGCTGAGCATGCAGCTTACCGGCCAGCGCCAGAAACATCAGCAGCCAAACCAGGAGAGGTGCGGGGAGTCGAATCATGCGAAAGTGAACTGGGATTATTGAAAAGGGGACGGGTCGCCTCCGACCCGTCCCGTGTGGCAACAGGAGGAGATTATTTGGCTGTCAGGAACTTCTCACTGAAAGGCTCACCCTTCACGCCAGTGAAGGACTTGATCACCTTGAACTGACCCGTCGGGAGTGTTTCCCCGATGTAGACGTTGTTAATCAGGTGATGGTTCGGCTGCATGGTGACTTCGCCACCCGGGCCTTTGAACTTTTGGCCAATGAGGGCTTCGCGCACCTTGTCGACGTCAAAGGAGCCGGCTTTGGTCGCCGCCTGCGCCCAGAGGTAGACGCCCAACCGGGAGAGGTTCATCGGGCTGCAGGTCACGCGACCCTTGGAGTCCACGCCCGTGACCTTGTAGTCGACTCCGGTGAGCACCGGGGCCTTGACCCAGCCCAGGAAGTCCGAGACGAACTTGGAGTTCTCCGGATTCTTGAGCGACATGAAGTAGGTCCAGCAACCGAGGTGACCCGCCAGTTCTTTGGCCGGAAGACCGCGGAATTCATCCTCGGAGATCGAGAACGACACCACCGGGCAGTTTTCCGAGGTCAGACCGGCATTGGCGAATTCCTTGAAGAACGGAACGTTGGTGTCGCCGTTCAGGGTGCTGATGACCGTGGCCTTGCCGCCCGCCGAGAACTTTTTGATGTCGGCCACAATGGTCTGGTAGTCGGTGTGCCCGAAGGGCGTGTAGATCTCCACGATGTCACTGTCGGGAATACCCTTCAGTTTCAGGTACTGCTTGAGGATCTTGTTGGTGGTGCGGGGATAGACGTAGTCGGATCCGAGCAGGTAGAACTTGGTTTTGCCTTCCGCGAGCATGTAGTCCACCGCCGGCAAGGCCTGTTGGTTCACCGCTTCCGCGGTGTAAAAGATGTTCTTGGAGAGTTCTTCACCTTCGTACTGCACCGGGTAGAAGAGCAGACCGTTGAGACGTTCGAATACCGGCAACACCGACTTGCGGCTGACTGAGGTCCAGCAACCGAAGACGACGGCAACCTTGTCCTTCACGAGCAACTGCTCCGCCTTTTCGGCGAACAGCGGCCAGTTGGAGGCGGGATCAACCACGACGGGTTCGATCATCTTGCCGTTCACACCGCCAGCTTTGTTGATCTCGTCAAAGGTGAAGAGCAGCACGTCCTTCAGCGAGGTCTCGCTGATGGCCATAGTACCGCTCAGGGAATGAAGGACGCCGACCTTCACGGTCTCAGCCGCGTGGACACCCCACGCAATTGCCAGACCGGCGGCCGCCGTCAGCAGGGAACGAAATGACTTTTTCATGTTTAAATTAAGAGGAAACAAACTGTCAGAATTGGGGAGTTTAGAAGAGATAGGAGACACCCGCGCCCAGGATCCAACGGCTTTCTTCGCCATCGAAGCCACCTTCATATGAAGTGAAGTCATACCGCACTTCGGGTTGAATGCGCAGGCCAGGCAACGGCATGTAAGTGAGCGTCAGCGTCAAGCTGCCGATATTGCCGTCCGGATCCGCGGATTGGATGGCGCTGTTCGGCCGACCAGGGAGGTTGATACCCACGATACCAACACCGTCCGGAGCGCTGACGAACTCGCCACGAAAACCAAGGGAGGCCTTCGAGGTGAGGTCATAGCCGATCCAACCGCCGATGGACCACAGATCCGCCGAGGGGGCGTTGTCCGGATCGAAATTGAAGTAGTCGAACTCGAGGCCGGTCGTGAGCTTGGGCAGGACCTTGTAGCCGGCGAGAATGGATCCGCCGGAGAGACCCTGGGGGGGCGTGGCTCCGATGGTCTCGTCGCCGGTGAAACCAATCAGATTCACCCACATGTCTTTGCTCGGTTTGAAGTTCAAACTTCCCATGAAGGTCTTGTCGTCATTGTTGTCGACCGGACCGACATACATTCCGTTCTGAACGCGGGCTTTTACACCCAACCATTCAGTGACGGTGTAGCCGAGCTGAGCTCCGGCGGAGGGACCATTGCCGGTATAAAACCATTGGAAGCCCTGCGAGAAGTTGGCATTAACCGCGCCGCCGTCGCCGGACTCGTAGTTGAGCAGGGAGATCAGCTGACCCGCCTTGATATTCAGACCGGTGCCAATCGGCGCATTCATCTCAACGTACGCTTCCCGAACGCCATCAAAGCCGAAGAGGCTGGAGCCGGTGTTCAACACCGGAGCATCTTCGCCCCAGATCATGGAAGCCCGGAATCCGGCGCCCCAATCCTCACCGCTTTCCTCAACCGGAGCGCTAGCGATGGTCAGCTTGAATTTGTTCAACGAGAACGAATTGTTGGCCGTATTCCAGAGATAGCCGTCGTTGATGTCATCGGCTGGATCCTGCATGTTATAGAAGTACGAAGCCTGAACGAAGCCGCTGATGCTGATCTTCGACAGGGCGGTCACGACCTTCGATTGGGTGGGCTCGGCGGGAATCAAGCCTTCCTTGCGCGCCAGAACCTCCAACTGGTCCAAGCGTGCTTTCAGTTCCTGATTTTCCTTCTCGAGTTTATCGAGTCGAACCGGGTCCTGCGACTGAGCCTGGAGAGACAGGCTGGTCGCACCCGCGGCGAGCAGTCCTCCCAGGCAGAATTGTAGGGCCCGGGGACTGAGCAAACGTCTGGGGAGGGATCGAATCATCCTTAAGTCCTTGATAATATTTTAAGTGTTAGGTTCGGGGGACGCGAGGTTGCCCACGGTGGGGACACTCCGGGGAACAACACGAAAACACGCGGAAGGGCACTGTTGGACCAACCGCTGAATCGGGCTGTCCACAAGATGGACCAAAGTCGTCGGCGAACACTCAAACGCCGTGAAGCTGCGGGAGTGCCAGCTTTGAACTACCCGAAAATTGGCGCATGAATAGAATCCATGGCTTCAATGAACGGTCTAACGATTCCGTGGTTCAGACCGATCAATCCGAGGTCCGAAACGAACTCAGGCGTTGTGTTACCGCTCGGTTACAACCCCCAGGTCATTCGTCGGAAGTCGTTGGGGTGTGATGATCTAGGCAAACCCGTGGCGAAATTTGATCAGGCTGGAGCGTTTGCCGTTGTGAAGGATCATTCCGTGAACGCAGCTCTCAGCGCTCGGCTTTTCCCGCTCCCCGGTAGGGCGAGGTTTCCACCGAGTCGTCCGCGTCCCGGCGAATCACACATCCGGAGTCCACACACGAACGGCTTCGCAGAGCGTCGCCCCACCGTAGCCGCCGAGGGGACGAGGCGCCGACTCGACTGGCGGACTCCGCGCGCCAGTTTCCATCCAACGCGTCACCAGACTGAATGGCGCCTCCTTCCGTCGGCGGCTACGCCCCCCGGTAGGGCGAGGTTCCACCGAGCCGTCCACGTCCCGGCGACGTCACGCGTCCGGAGTCCAAACGTGAACGGCTCCGCAGAGCGTCGCCCCACCACTTCCCACTTCCCGCTTCCCGCTTCCCGCTTCCCGCTTCCCGATCCCCTCCCCTTCCGACCTCTCAGCTCTCAGCTCTCAGCTCTCAGCTCTCAGCTTTCTTCCACGCCCCACCGCACTTGCCTTCAGCTTTCCCCGGATAGCGTGATTTCCAATTGGCTTTGGCGGGGCGGCCCGTTCCAGACTGCGCGCATGTCACTTCGGGTTCTAGTTGCCCCTGACAAGTTCAAGGGGACCCTCACCGCGCCACAGGCGGCGGGCGCGATTGTTAATGGTTGGTGGGGTTCCCGTCCTCAGGACGAAATGGAAATGCTGCCCATTTCGGACGGCGGCGACGGCTTCGGGGAAATCATGGCCAACCTCCTGGGCGCCACCGAATGCGTCACCGCCACCGTCGATGCCGCCAACCGGCCAGTCGGAGCCCGCTGGTGGTGGCAGGCCGAACTCAAGCTCGCCATCATTGAGGCCGCCCAGGTGGTGGGGCTCGCCATGCTGCCGCCCAATCGCTACCACCCCTTCGAACTCGACACCCGCGGACTCGGTGCAGTGATTCAGGCCGCCGTGGCCGCCGGAGCTCAGACCGTCTACCTGGGCATCGGCGGCAGCGCGACTAACGACGGTGGCTTCGGAATGGCCCGCGCCCTGGGCTGGCGCTTTTTCGACGACCGCGACCTGCTCATCGAGAAGTGGGTCAAATTGAACAAGCTCACTCGCTGGTTGCCCCCACTCGATCCGATTCTGGGCGTGGATTTCTTGGTGGCTGTGGACGTCGAGAATCCCATGCTCGGCCTCAACGGTTGCACCCGGATCTACGGCCCCCAGAAAGGCATTCTTCCCGCCCAATTCCCCATCGCCGAGGCACCGCTGGAACGTTTGGCGCTGCGGGCCGCGGAACATTTGGGCTATGAAGTCGCCGCCGATCCTGGCTGCGGCGCGGCCGGTGGCTTGGGATTCGGCCTGCGCGTCTTTCTCGGCGCCCGCATGGAACCCGGGTTCGAGATTTTCGCCCGCCATTCCCAAATCGACGCCAAGATTGAGAAGGCGGACGTGATCCTGACAGGCGAGGGCATGATCGACAAACAGACGCTCATGGGTAAAGGCACCGGTCGCCTGGCGCAGCGTTGCCATGCCATGGGCAAGCGTTGTGTCGGCTTCGGCGGCATGGTCGAAGGCGTGGCGAAAACGCACATGGCCGATCGGTTGTTTCATTCCGTTCACGACATCTCCCCTTCCCTGACCAATCCGACCGAAGCCAAGCGCAATGCCGCCCTCTGGCTGGAACGATTGGCCAACAAGGTGGCCGGTGATTACGACTGGTCGTGAGTTCATCCGCTTCTCCCAACGTTCCTGCCAGCAGCCCAAGCCCGGAGGCAGACCCGTGGGTTGAGCGTTATTTGTTGGAACTCGAAGCGGGCCGAAACGCCTCAGTCTACACCGTCCGGAACTACCGGCAGGCCCTGGTAGAGTTTCACGCGTGGTATCAGCAAACCCAGGGACGACCGCCGGACTGGCCCCGACTGACCCGGGATGACTTTCGGCTCTACTTGCGTTCCCTGGGTCGACGCAATCTGGCCCGCTCGCCCATTCACCTTCGCTTCAGTGCGCTTCGGGGCTTCTATCGGTTTCTCCTCCGGGAAGGCCAGGTCACCAAACATCCCATCCGCGACCTATCCCTGCCCAAACGCGAACGGCGCCTACCTCAGTTTGTACCGGTAGATCGCATCGCCGCCCTGCTCGAGGCGCCGCTGAAACCGCTAAACGCCGACTCCGAGAAGCCCCCCACGCGAGCCCAGATCGCCACCGGACTCCGCGACGCCGCCCTTTTGGAGTTCATCTATTCGTCCGGACTCCGCATCAGCGAGGTCTGCCAACTCCAGGTGGCGGACGTCGATGTTGCCGAACGCCGTTTGCGCATTCGGGGCAAAGGTCGGAAGGAACGTATCGTCCCGGTCGGTCGTCCCGCCCTGGCCGCGTTGAACCGGTACTGGGAGTTTTTGGGACCAGTCCGGCCGCCCACGGCTCCGGCCTTTCCCGCGACCGCCGATTCCGTTGTCGCGGTTCGGCCGTCCGAGATTCAGGTTCACCTCAAGCGTTATCTGCTGGCCGCCGGGCTCGATTCCCGACTTACGCCCCACAAGTTGCGCCACAGCTTCGCCACCCACCTGCTCGACCGGGGCGCCGACCTGCGGAGCGTTCAAGAACTGCTCGGCCACGCCCGCCTCGCCTCCACGGAGATCTACACCCACGTCTCCACGGAACGGCTGAAACAAGCCTACCAAGCGGCCCATCCCCGAGCCTGATCTCCCTTCTGATCCCTCGAACCAGTTGAGAGTTGAAAGTTGAGAGGAGCGAAAACCGGTGAACCGGATCCGCATTGCGTCCACAAACGCGTCGCCACTCTTAACGTGCTAGATTCCAGGATTTTTCTCTCAACTCTCAACTTTCAACTCTCAACCGGTTTGTGGGTAGTTGAGAGAAAAGCCCCTCCACCCGGTGGGGCGACGCTCCGCGGAGCCGCTTTTCCTTACCCCTTACCGCTTACCGATCCCTTCCCCTTCCGACCTCTCAGCTCTCAGCTCTCAGCTCTCAGCTCTCAGCTCTCAGCTCTCAGCTTTCCCCAGGTAGGGCGAGGTTCCCCCCGAGCCGTCCGTGTCCCAGCAAATAACGCGTCACCACTCCACCCGCGTACGGCTCCGCGGAGCGTCGCCCCACCGCTTGCCGCTTGCCGCTTGCCGCTTGCCGCTTACCGGCGTCTAGCGCTGCTTCTCCAGTTCCAACGCCCCCTGAAGCCGGTGCGCTTCGGCCTCAATTTCCGGATATAGTTCCGCCAGTCGCCCGGATTGTCCCGCCTCGGTCTCAACCTGGGCGCACAACGCTGCCAACCGCAATCCGCCCACGTTGGACGCACTGCCTTTGAGCGTGTGCGCGGCGGCCTTGATCTGCACGGCATCCGACCCCTTCGACGCCTCCTTCAACGTGGCCAAACGATTGGGCAGGTCGTCCACAAACAGATCCACCAATTCCGCGATTGGATCGGGCGCATCGGGAGTTCGAAGGCCGCGGAACATCTCCAACATGCTGGGATCCAGGGTCGGAGCCGATCCATTCGCATGTACCTCCGGCAGCGGCGACAATGGCGGCGCCATTCGACCGCCCACCAGTCGCGCAATCGCGTGTGCCAGGGCTCGTCGCAGGGCTTCTTCCGCCAAAGGCTTCGTCAGGAAGTCATCCATGCCAGCTGCCAAACAGCGTTCCCGGTCCCCGGCCATGGCATTCGCGGTTAGGGCGATTACATGATGCGGCCGTCGGTTGCCGTAGCCACCGGCAGCCTCCCGTCGCCGCAGTTCCCGGGTGGTTTCGTAACCGTCCAGTTCCGGCATCTGACAATCCATCAGGATGGCATCGTACGGTTCGACTTCGAGGGCCTGCAGCACAGCCAGGCCATTGGTCACAATATCCGCCTCATAGCCCAGCTTTCGCAGCATCGACAACGCCACTTTCTGGTTCACGAGATTGTCCTCTGCCAAAAGCAACCGCAGAGGCCGGGCCGCGGCGTTACTCCCCGAGGGCATGATCAGCGTACGTTCCTCCGCCGTGGCCAGGACATCCTCGCCCCGCAGCAAATGCCCCATCACCTCCCGTAACCGGCTGAACCGAACCGGGCGAATCAAGGATCCCGCCACTCCCACGGTCCGGAGTAACCCGGGATCCAATCGTTGTCCCACCGGTGCCATCAACAACACCTTGAGCCGCTCCAATCCCGGTCGCATGTGCGCCTCATGCGCGAACGAGAGTCCGTCGAGATCTGGCAACTGATAATCTCCCACCACCGCCAAGAACGGATCCTGCGCCGCCTGCGCCTCCATCAACCGCTCAAATGCCTCGTGTGCGGTGCCCGCCCCGCTCGCACGCAATCCAAGGGAAATCAAATTCTGGACCAAGCCCTGGCAAGTGGCGACATGCTCGTCCACCACCAGTAATCGCGGCGCCGGTGTGCCCCCTAGGTCTGTCAATTCGGCCAACCGTTCAACCGGCAATCCCACCGGCGAGCCCGGCACCAGTCCCAAACGAACGGTAAACCAAAAGGTGGTTCCTTTGCCTTCCTCACTGATGAACCCAATCTGCCCGCCCATCTTTTCGACCAGTTGTTTGCTGATCGATAATCCCAATCCCGTGCCGCCGAACCGCCGGGTGGTGGACATGTCCGCTTGCTCAAAAGCGCCAAAGATGGCGGCCTGCGCCGACTGCGGAATGCCAATGCCGCTATCCTGAATTTCTGTGCGAACGATGATTTCGTTCTCGTGCACCTCGTTCAATTCGGTCCGCAACAAGACCTCGCCCTTCAAGGTGAACTTGATGGCGTTGCCCAGGAGATTGGTGAGGACCTGACGAAACCGCCCGGAATCACCCAGAATCTTCGCCGGTAATCGAGTGTCGATCGTGGCGGCGAAATCCAACCCCTTGCTGTAGGCCCGCTCGGCCAGGAGTTCGCTCACGTCTTCCACCGTCTCCCGCAGGGCGAACTCGGCCAGATCGAGGGTCACCTTGCCGGCTTCAATCTTCGAGAAATCGAGAATGTCGTCGATGATGGTGAGCAATGCCTCCGCACTGTGCTGAACGGTCTCGGCGTAGTCGCGTTGTTCCGGGGTCAACGGGGTCTCCAAAAGAGCCCGAGTCATGCCAATCACGCCGTTCATGGGCGTGCGAATCTCGTGACTGGTGTTGGCCAGAAAGCGGGACTTCGCCCGCGCGTTCTGTTCCGCCGCATCCCGGGCGGCGGCCAGTTCCTGATTCGCCTGACTCAGCTTCTCCTCGGCGAGTTTGCGGGCGGTGACGTCTTCGACTGTGCCTTCGTAATAGAGGAGTTTGTGGTCGGCATCCCGCACGGCTCGGGCGTTCTCGGAAATCCAGATGACGCTACGATCCTTGCGAAAGACTTGGCTTTCGAACTTATCCACCTTGTCCGAGCGCTGGAGGGCCTCCACAAACTGATGCCGCCGTTCCGGCAGAACATAAAGTTCGTTCTCGATGTCCGTCCGGGAGTCGATGAGCTCCTTCGGGGTATCGAATCCGTAGATCCTCGCCAGGGCCCGGTTGGCGCTTAAGTAATGTCCGTCCGGGCTGGTTTGGAAAATGCCATCCACCGCGTTCTCCACGATGCTGCGGTAATTGGCTTCCGCTTGCTCCAGTTTTTCAGCCGTCCGCTTCTCGCGGGTGACGTCCCAGAAGATGCCCTGCAACCCCACTGGCTGACCGCTGGAATCCAACACCGGGGTCTTAATGACGTGCACCCAGTGCTTCTCGCCGTCCGGCGTGACGTGCGCCTCGGTGGTTTCAAACACCCCGCCCTGCTCCAGGACCTTCCGATCGTCCTCCTGGTACTTGGCCGCCAGTTCCCGAGGGAACAGATCGAAGTCCGTCCGACCAATAATTTCTTCGACCGGCCGTCCCAGCGTGGCCGCGAACCGACGATTGACGAAAGTGAAGCGGCCGTTGAGGTCCTTGCGCAGGATGTTTTGCGGCAGGCTCTCCACCAAGGTCTGATAGAACGCCTCGCTGTGCCGCAGGGCTTCCTCAATGCGCCGGTGCGCCTCCTCGGTGGACGCCACTGCCGAGGCATGGTGGAGGAGGTCCAACTGGGTGACCACCTGATGCCCGATCGTCTGCAACGCCGCCCGCTGCCGGGTGGTGAGTCGGCGCACGGACCAATCCATCAGCACCAAAGCGCCCAAGGTCTTGGACACCGAGGAATCGAGCGGCAACGCGGCGAACCAGCGGATGTTCAGCTCGCCCAGATCCGGAGGATCCCGCCGTTCCTGCCACTGTCCGGGAGTCAGGCAGCCCTGACAGGAATCCATGAGCGGCCGAATCATGGCCGGGGTCAGACCGTACTGACCTTCGATGCGTAGGCTTTCGCCTTCGATCAGAATGACTACAGCCACGGCCACGCCGGTCACCTCAGCGGCGAGGCTGGCCAAATCGTTCATGGGTCCGCCCACCGGGCAGGGTATTGAGGCCTCGTTGGTCGCCGTGTCCACGACTGCAGCATTTCGCCGGTGCCCCTGAGTGTCAATGCGCTGGGTCCAACCACAGTAGCCACCGAGGGCACGAGGCGCTGACTCGACTGGCGGACTCCGCGCGCCAGTTTCCATCCAACGCGTCACTGGATCGAATGGCGCCTCCTTCCGTCGGCGGCTACGCCCCCGGTAGGGCGAGGTTCCACCGAGCCATCCACGTCCCGGCGAATCGCGCGTCACGACTCCACACGCGAACGGCTCCGCAGAGCGTCGCCCCACCGCTTACCGCTTACCGCTTACCGCTTACCGATCCCTTCCCTTCCGACCTCTCAACTCTCAACTTTCTCTCCCTCCGCATTTTGGCTTTGCAGTTGAGCCGTCCCGACCAAGCCTTGCGCCGTGCTCACGGATTTTAAGAGCGTCCATTTTGTCGGGATCGGCGGAACCGCCATGGCCAGCGCGGCCGTGGCTCTCCGCGAACGCGGATTCACGGTGACGGGTTCCGACCAGGACGTCATCTACCCCCCCATGTCCACGTTCCTCGCGGAACGCGGTATCGTTCCTCAGGCCGGCTACGCAGAGTCCAATTTGGCCCATAAGCCCGACCTCGTCGTGATCGGGAACGCCATCTCGCGCGGAAATCCCGAGGCCGAGTACGTCCTGGATCACAAACTCCGATACTGCTCCCTGCCGGAACTGCTGAAGGAATGCTTCATCCGGGGCAAACGCTCGCTGGTGGTCACCGGGACCCACGGCAAAACGACGACCGCGTCCCTTCTGGCCTGGGTCTTCGAGAGTGCCGGCCTCCATCCGTCGTTCCTGATCGGCGGCATTCCCGCGAACCTGGGCCAGGGTGCCCGGTTTACCGACTCGCCCTGGTTCATCCTCGAGGGTGACGAGTACGACACCGCCTTCTTCGACAAGCGCAGCAAGTTCGTCTATTACCTGCCCGAGGTCGCAATCATCAACAATCTGGAGATGGATCATGCCGACATCTTCGGTTCGGTCGCCGACATCCAGCTCGCCTTCCGACGCTTCATCAACCTGATTCCCCGCAACGGCCTCCTCCTCGCCAACGGGGACGAGCCCAATCTTACCCCGCTACTGCCCGTGAAGCATTGTCCGGTGAAACGCTTCGGACTCGGGGAAGCCAACGAGATTCGCGCCACGGGAATCCATCTCCGGGCCAACGCGTCGGAGTTCCAGATCGCCGGAGCGAAGTTCGATCTGCCGTTGATTGGGGAACTCAATGTCCGCAATGCCCTCGCTGTGGCCGCCTGTGCCCGCCATTGCGGTCTGACCGATGCCCAAATCCAGGAAGCCTTTGCCACCTTCCGGGGCGTCGAGCGTCGAATGACCGTTCGCGGAGAGACTCGGGGCATTGCGGTGGTGGATGACTTCGGCCATCACCCGACTGCTATTCGTGAGACCTTGCGGGCGCTGCGGGTCAAGTTCCCAGGCCGCCGGCTGTGGGCCGTTTTCGAACCCCGCTCCAACACCACCCGCCGCAACATTTTTCAGACCGAGCTGGTGGACGCCCTCGAACGCGCGGATGTGATCGTCGTCGCCGAAGTAGCACGCCTGGAGCAATTGCCCCTGGAAGAGCGGCTGAACCCGGAGAAGCTGATGCAGGATCTGCAACTCACCGGAAAGCCGGCTGCCTACCTCCCCACGGTCGACTCCATTCTCGACCACATCGCCGCCGGCGCCAAAGAGGGCGATGTCGTCTGCGTCTTCAGCAACGGCGGCTTCGGCAACATCCATCCCCGCCTCCTGACCCGACTGGGGGCGCACAAGCCAGTTGAGAGTTGAAAGTTGAGAGTTGAGAGAAAGGCACCGGCTCCCAGTGGGTCGCCCCCCGGTGGCGCGACGCTCCGCGGAGCCGTCCGTGCAGCGACCACAGAAGGTTCTTTACCTCGCCCGCGTGGCCCACGCGAAGCGTCTTATAGAGGTAGGAATGGGGGATTGACCCCACCCCTCCCTCCGAACCGGACGTGCGGATCTCCCGCATCCGGCTCTCCAGTTGGTGAGTCACCCGCAGGTGGCGGGACTGGAGCGCTCGGCTCGAG
>JAFLEF010000038.1 GCA_017309115.1 Verrucomicrobiota bacterium
ATAAACTCTAAGCAACTCTAAGCATTTATAGGCGTTCAAGTCGAGTCAAAATCGCGTTTTCCTCAGCAAATGAACACTTTTGAACGTAGATTTCAAAACCGGGGTTCGAATCCCCGTGGGGTCGCCAACATTTTCTAGCCCGGTAAGCCGCAACGGTTTACCGGGCTTTTCGTTTTCTCAGGGTCACGAGCAAACTCTGAGCGAGAGCGAGGCCGAGGTGGAACCGCGGATAACTCGGATCAACGCGGATGGGAGGAAAACAAGGAAGTTTCCTGTTTTCTGGAGCAGCAACTGAACGGTTCGTGATGACACGGTCCTGGAACTGCCGGCTCGCCACCGGGCTTGTCTCGAATTCCAGGCACCTTCACTCCGTCGCATTCGCGTAAATCGGCGTTGATTCGCGGTTCCTAAGGCATCGCTTCAGCGGCCTCAGGCGCAGAGACGCCCGCGGTCCAGGCTTGCCGTCGGGCCCGCTGTTTTGGAAGCTGATCTCCCTCAGCCGAATCAGATCGACCTGAGATGGCCTGAGCGCCCAGTCCCAACCCGATAACGCTTCTCGATGGCCAAGGCCAATACCCGTCTCGATTTCACTTTCGTTCTTCATTGGCTGAACTCGCCAATTATCCACGGCTATCGTGATGGGTCGGTCGCCGAGAATTTGAATATGCCGAGCACTCGTACGCTGCCCATTCTCATCCCACACATCGCTGAGCAAGAAGTCATCGCGGCAGAACCTGGAGCGCTGGACTCTATGTGCACGGGTTCGGCACAGCTGTTAATCCCGAACAGCTCTCATGCATCCGCCAAAGCGCTTCGTCCCTCGCCACAGGTCGCTGAGGCGTTCAGCCGCGTCTTGGAACTGTGGAGGCGGCAACAGGCCGAAAGTGGAAAACAATCCCGCACCCTAAGCGACACGCTGTTGCCAAAGGTGCTGAGCAGGGAGTTGGGCATCACCACTCTGGAAAACTGACCTCGCAATGGCCCAAACCACAAAACGTACTAGGCGGGTTCATTCGGTTTCGGATGAACTGATTCACAAGTCGCGTGAAGCTGCCCTCGCAGCAGTTCAAATCTTCAACAACCCGCAAATTACGTTCAAATCCGAGATGTTCATCGTCCTCATGAACATCGCTTGGACCTACATGCTTCATGCTTACTTTCGGAAGCACGGCGTCGAATACCGATACTTCGAGCAAAAGGGGAAAAACCGGCGCTTCGACCGCACAGCGAAGGGGGCATACAAATTCTGGGAATTGGAGCGTTGCCTGAATGAAAATCCGTGTCCGGTCGATCGCGACGCGTCAAACAACCTTCGCTTCCTAATCGGCGTTCGTCACGAAATCGAACACCAGATGACGACAAGAATTGATGCGTCATTTAGCGCCAAATTCCAAGCGTGCTGCCTGAATTACAACGACCACATCAAAAATTTCTTCGGCGACGAGCACGCAATCGACAAACACCTTTCATTCAGCCTCCAGTTCTCGTCGATTACCAAGGACCAATTCGCGCAACTCGAAGCGCAACCATCGCTTCCAGCTCATATCAAGTCGTTTGTCGAAGGCTTTGAGGGAAAGCTGACTGACGATGAGTTTAACAGTCCAAAGTTTGCCTACCGGGTGCTCTTCGTTGCAAAGACGGCCAACCGCAAGAGTCAGGCTGACGAAGTGATCGAGTTCGTGAAGGCCGATTCTGAGTTGGCTAAAGAGGTGAACCAAAAATACGCGATTATCAAAGAGACCGAGAGGCCTAAGCTCCGGCCAAAGTCGATTGTGGACACGATGAAGAAGGAGGGTTTCACCAAGTTCACCATGCACCATCACACTCTCCTTTGGCAGGAGAAGGATGCTAAGAGCCCAGCTAAAGGCCTGGGCACGAACGTCGAGGGCAGTTGGTTTTGGTATGAGCCTTGGCTTGAGCAGGTCAGAGAGCACTGCAAGGCAAATGCCGGGCAGTTTAAATAGCGGAACGCACCGATTTGGCCATGCCTGCAGAAGGGACAAGCAAAAATCATTCTAAAGAAGAACCCTGCGTTCGAAGTCACTCCCGTGAGCGTTGGTGATGAAGGTATTCAGCGCGTGGGAAGTGCGCCGAGAGTGAAGTCCGGATGACGGTTTATCGAATCGAATGAGGCCCAACGAATCCACCATCGAAGACGCGGCGGTTATTGGACGAAATGGGGCCGTCTGGCCTGGGGCTGTTGGAGCGGAAGTCGCACACCCGCTCGGCGACTTTCCATCTCACGAAAGGCATCGCGCGCGAACTGCTCGGGAAGGCGGCTTATACGAAAGCACGTGGACTGAACTCGATCCGCTACGCTGAAATGGTGCGAGAATACCTGCACGACCATCCGAGCATCTCGAATCGGGAAGTGCGCGAGTTGTTGGGGCTGGGCGAATCACCAACGGCGCAGGTCGAAGCGTCACGCTATTTTAAGAAGTGGTCCGGGCCGTCCGGTTTTCTCACCGCCGATGGGAACGGGGCGAAGCGTTGCTACCGGCTCAAAGAGGCAGCTTAGCGATGAATTTAGCAGCGCGAACTTTTTGTCCGCCGAGTCTCTGGAGTCCCTTGTTTCCCAGGGATTTCCCGCCCTTAGCAGCCATCTTAGCAGTTGGCTAAACTCCCCATGAGCCTCAACGAATCCGTTGTCGAAGACGCCGCCCTCGAAGGGTTCGTCCATTTACACGGCTTCGGCGGGCAAGGCTGCTAGGCGGTCGGTCACGGGATCATTTGGTGAGGTGTCAGAAATTCCGGATAACTGGCGTCAGCATTCCACGATATTGACCGCCAGGCCGCCGCGGGCGGTTTCCTTGTACTTGGTCAGCATGTCGGCGCCGGTCTCCCGCATGGTCTTAATGACCTTGTCCAGACTGACGTGATGGCGACCGTCGCCGTGCAGCGCCATGCGGGCGGCGTTGATCGCCTTCACGGCCGCGATCGCGTTGCGCTCGATGCAGGGAATCTGGACCAAGCCACCCACCGGATCACAGGTCAGTCCCAAGTGATGTTCCATGCCGATCTCAGCGGCATTCTCCACTTGGGCCGGGGTCCCGCCCATCACCGCCGCCAGCGCGCCAGCCGCCATGCTGCAGGCGACGCCCACTTCGCCCTGACAGCCGACTTCCGCGCCGGAAATGCTGGCGTTTTCCTTGTACAAAATACCGATGGCCCCGGCCGTGAGCAGGAAGTCGACGACGCCCGCGTCCGTCGCGCCCGGCACGAATCTCGTGTAGTAATGCAACACGGCCGGCACGATGCCCGCCGCGCCATTGGTCGGAGCCGTCACCACCCGGCCACCAGCGGCATTTTCCTCGTTCACCGCCAGGGCGTAGAGATTCACCCAGTCCAACACCTGCAATGGATCCCGCAACGCCTCTTCCGGACGGGACACCAAGGAATCCCGCAACGCTTTGGCCCGCCGACGAACGTGGAATCCACCCGGCAGAGTTCCGCCTTCGCCACATCCACGCACCACGCAGTCCTGCATCACCTGCCAGATGCGCTTCAACCCAGCGTCAATCTCGGCGTCGGTTCGCCAGTGGCGTTCGTTGCGACGCATCACGCCGGCGATGCTCAAGCCTTCCCGATCCGTCACCGCCAGTAATTCCGCCGCACTGCGAAATGGCAGGGGCAACACCGTGGAATCCGGAGCGATGATCTGCCGGCGCGTGTCGTCGGCGGCGGCTTCGTCGCTGATCACAAACCCACCGCCCACCGAGTAGTACACTCGCTCCAGCACGCTCTCGCCGACGGAATCGAACGCAGCGAAGCGGAGTCCGTTGGTGTGCCACGGAAGCGTCTCCATTCCGTTAAAAGCCAGATCCTCCCGCTCGTTCCAGGCGACCGGATGCTGACCCAAGACGACGATTCGGCCGGCCGCTCGGATTTCCGCCAACAGAGTCGGGATGGCGTCCACATCCACGGTGTCGGGTTCGTATCCGGCCAGACCCAGCAGCACGGCTTTGTCGCTCCCGTGACCGCGCCCGGTGGCACCCAGACTGCCGTACAGTTGCACCCGCAAGCGCGCGGTTCGGGTCAGCCGATCCTCCTGACGCAAGCGCAGGGCGAACAACCGCGCCGCCCGCATCGGCCCCACGGTGTGACTGCTGCTCGGCCCGATGCCGATCTTAAACAGGTCGAAGACGCTGACCGCCATGGGACCAGCCTACGGTTCCGACCTGCAGTGCGCCAGAAGCGGGCTAACAAGCATCCCGCGGAATCAGCTTTTCCGGCGGAATCCCCAACACGCTCCGGCCATTCCCAGCGCCGCCAGGAGGACCGAGTAGGGTTCGGGGCAGGGTTCCCCGAGTCAGACCAGGCCGACCCCCACGAAGTCGGAATTGGCAGCGAAGCTCGCTGCCGGGACGCTGCCGCCTCCGAGGTTACTAATCGTCACCAGCGTCTGCCCTCTCGCCAAGGCACTGGCATAGTCCGGGCCGGTGGAAGAGTCCCAGACCCGGACGACCACTTGGGCCGATCCACCGGTGGCGACTCCCGGAACCGACAAGCCATTGATAAAAAAGAGGCCGTCCAGGGTCAGGGCGATGCCCGCAGGGCCGGCCGGTGACAAAAAGCTCCCATCCCGCGCATCCAGAATATCAACTCGCCCCACCGCCTTGGACAGCGGTAGGCAATCTCCACCAAGCACGAACGCCTTGGTCGTGGAGCCAGCCGGAATGAAGTTGTTGCTGGCATTAAGGGTTCCCTGCGCGTGGAGAGCGAAGGATGTGAGGAGCAGGGAGAGAGTCAGGAAGATTTTCATCATGGATCCGATCTGACCTCGGTGTTTCACGACGGTTCACCCCCGTCAATGTTAGACCACCGAGAACGCTCCCTGAGCCCAGCCCGGGCGACCCATCGGTACGACATCAATTCACCGTGCCGGCAAAGATCCGCGCCTCGGACTCCGTGATCACGCCATCGTGATTGGTGTCGCTCCGGGCGACGGCCTGGTTGAAGGCCTGATTGGGTCCTGTGACTACCTTTCGCTCGACATCCAACACCACCGGGATCGAAAACTGTGTGCGACTCTCCTGCTGCTGACCGCAATTGGGCTGCCGGCTGAGGGTCTCGTAAAACACTCGGGCCGCCGCATCCGATTCAAACGTGACCGAAACCCGGGCTTCATCCCTCACCACCGTCTTGTGGGTACTGATGCATCCGGTAACGAGGGGCAGAAGACAGGCTGACAAAATCCAACGGGCATTCATGAGGTAAAGCGGACCGATTCAATCGATCCTCCGGAGATTACCCGGATCACGGGACAAAAGTTTCAGCGAAGCCCCCGCCCCTAGCCCGCATCTTTCACACTCTTTCTGCTGCGGCTGGCTGCAAGCCCGTCCGGCGGCGTTGGCCTCGCGGTGGGATCCCGCCACACGCCCACCGGCCTCCACCCCGACCTGCCAAAAATCTGCGCGAATCGGCGTGAATCCGCGGATAACCCGCCGGGACACGAACGGCTTGGACGGAGCCTCGCCCCACCGTGCTTTGCTCTTTCCTTACCCCTTACCGCTTACCCCTTACCCACCCGCCCCAAAGTGCCGACGCTCACAAATC
Organism: Verrucomicrobiota bacterium; assembly: GCA_017309115.1. Taxonomy (GTDB): domain Bacteria; phylum Verrucomicrobiota; class Verrucomicrobiia; order Limisphaerales; family UBA9464; genus UBA9464. Next base: position 5,557 of record JAFLEF010000038.1, read on the forward strand.
CTCCACCCGCATGGACACCAGACTGGGCGGCGGGCGATGGTGCGCCATGGCGTCCAACAGCGCGTCGAGATCGTTCCGAACCAACAACAGTTCCCGATGGACCGGCCGAATAAAACCGACGTCACCCAACTGCCGATAGAAGGCCACCAAGGCATCGTAGAATCCCGCGACGTTGAGCAGTCCGACCGGCTTGTGATGATACCCGAGCTGCGCCCAACTGAGGGCTTCCCAGAGTTCGTCCATGGTTCCCACGCCTCCGGGCAAGGTGAGAAACCCATCGGAACGGTCGGTAAAGGCCCGTTTGCGCTCGTGCATGCCGGGGACCACGTGGAGTTCCGTGCACCCGAGGTGCGCTATTTCAGCGCCCACCAACGCTTCGGGAATGATCCCGATGACTTCTCCACCCGCCCGCAACGCCGCATCGGCGAGAGCTCCCATTAGCCCCAACCGGGCGCCGCCATACACAATCCCGATTCCCCGTTCGGCCAGGGTTCGACCGACCCGGCGGGCCTCCTCGAGATAGACGGGATCGGCCGGCGTAGCGGATCCGCAGTAAACGGCGAGACGTTTCACCAGTCCGCCTTAACTGCGTTGGTCGAGAAAGTCGATGCTGGCTAAATCTCTTCACATCAAGATCAAGACCTTCTGGAAGCGTCACGAAATTGTTGACTGCCGGCCATGAGAACGGCACCGCGACTGCTAGGCTTTTCCCCGGACACCCCGAAGCGCTCCGGCACACTGCCGTCGCTTGGGAGTCCCGCCAGGGGTTTTGGAATCGGCGGGACTCCCCACCTTCTCCCCGCCTCCCATAATTTACTTCAGGTGCAACCAAGGTCGGTTCGGGTGGCACTGGGTCGAAAGGCACGGCGGGCATCAAAGCCCAAGCCCGGATATCTCCCAGGCGATCGACGCCTGGGAAATATCCGGGCTAGCGCGTTTTGGGGGCCTTCGCCTAGTTTCCGCGCTCCGATAATCGGTGGCGCGTTTCGTGGGAGACGTTCCGGAGGGCTGTCCCGGCCGGAAATTCCCCCTCGCAGTGGGCCCCGTCTCCCGGCGTTTGCACCATGACCTCAGTCCAGATTCGTCAGTCGTTTCTCGAATTCTTCCGCTCGAAGCAGCACACCCTCGTGCCCAGTTCCAGCCTGATGCCGGACAGCCCGAACCTGCTCTTCACCAATGCCGGCATGAATCAGTTCGTGCCAATCTTCCTGGGGGAACGGGCGGCCGACGTCTCGAAGTGGGCCGGAGTAGTGCCCAGCAGCGACACCCGGGCGGCCGACACGCAGAAATGCATCCGGGCCGGCGGCAAACACAACGACTTGGATGACGTTGGGCTCGACACCTACCACCACACGTTCTTCGAGATGCTCGGGAACTGGTCCTTCGGTGATTACTTCAAAAAGGAGGCGATCGATTGGGCCTGGGAGCTGGTCATCGACATCTGGAAGTTCCCGCCGCAACGCCTCTACGCGACGATCTACAATCCCGACAAATCCCTGGGCGACCCCAGCGAACGCGACGAGGAGGCCTGGAGCCTGTGGGCCGAGAAGTTCCGTTCGGTCGGCCTGGATCCCACCGTCCACATCGTCAACGGCAACAAGAAGGACAATTTCTGGATGATGGGCGACACCGGTCCGTGCGGGCCGTGCTCCGAATTGCATGTCGACCTCACCCCGGCCGGTGACACTCGCGGTCTGCTGGTCAACAAGGGCACCGCCGAATGCATTGAGATCTGGAACCTGGTGTTCATCCAGTACAACGCCAATCCCGACAAGTCGTTCACTCCGCTCCCAGCGCAACACGTGGACACCGGAATGGGCTTCGAACGGGTCACCTCCATCATTCAAGGCACCAAGGGCTTCACCGACTTCGTCAACGCCAAGATCTCCAACTACGAAACGGACATCTTCCGTCCGATCTTTGACGAACTCGAAAAGCTCAGCGGGAAGAAGTACGGCAGCACGTTGCCGACGGATCCCGCACAGTTGTCCCAACCGGATTCCCAACTGGCGATCGACGTCGCCTTCCGGGTTATCGCGGACCATATCCGGACCCTCAGCTTCGCCGTGGCCGATGGCATCCAGCCCGGCAATACCGACCGCAACTACGTCCTCCGCCGGATCCTGCGCCGCGCGGTTCGCTACGGCCGCACGCTCGGTTTCCACGAACCGTTCTTCTACAAGTTGGTGGATGTCCTGGCCCGGACGATGGGTGATGTCTTCCCCGAAATCCGCACTCGCCAGCAGCACGTCAAAGATGTGCTCAAGCTGGAGGAGGAATCGTTCAACCGGACGTTGGACAAGGGCATTGCGTTGTTTGAAGACGAGGTGAAGCGCTCCGGTTCCGCCTCCCAGATTTCTGCGGAATTCGCCTTCCGGCTTTACGACGAACAGGGCTTCCCGCTGGACCTTACCGAATTGATGGCCCGGGAACGCGGACTGTCGGTGGACACGAAGGGCTTCAACGCCCTCATGGAACAGCAAAAAGCCCGCGCTCGTGCCGCGCAGAAGAAGACGGTCATCGAGCTGTCCCAGATCGAGACCAAGGCGGCGACGCGCTTCAGTGGCTACGATCAGCTGACGGTGAACGCCGAGGTTCAGGAAGTCGTGCAGCTCAAGGACAAGACGGTCGTGGTCCTCGACCAGTCAGTCTGCTACGCCGAAATGGGCGGTCAGGTCGGTGACACCGGGGAACTGACCGGCTCGGGTCAGCTCTGGCGCGTCACCAACACCCAGAAGTCCGGCCCGACCTGGCTCCACTTTATCGAAGGCGGGGATGCCCCCAACGTGGGTCAGCACGTGACCCTGCAGGTCGATGCCGGCCGCCGCGCCGCCATCCAACGCCATCACTCCGTGACCCATTTGCTGCACTGGGCCTTGCATGAAGTGGTGAGCCGCGAGGCTTCCCAGAAGGGTTCCAGCGTCACGCCGGAGAAGCTCACCTTCGACTTCAACAGCGTTCCCCTGACGCCGGCGCAGGTGGCGGATGTGGAACGGTTGGTGAACGAGCGCATTCTCGAGAACGCTGGGATCAGCTGGACCGAAGCGCCTTACGCCGATGTGAAGTCCCGCAAGGACATCATGCAGTTCTTCGGCGACAAGTACGGCGACGTGGTGCGCGTGGTGCAGATCGGCGGGGCGGCGAATCGGCTCGACGGTTACTCCATGGAACTCTGCGGCGGCACCCACACCCGGGCCACCGGGGAAATTGGGTTGTTCCGGATCGTGGGAGAAAACGCCATTCAAGCCGGGGTTCGCCGCATTGAAGCGGTCGCGGGCTTGGAAGCCTGGAAGCGAGCAGGCGACGAACTGACGCTGATCAAGTCCCTGGCCAGCAAGGTTGGCGCGCCGGTGCACGAACTGGAAAAGAAGCTCGAGGCCCTGCTCAGTCATCAGAAGGAACTGGAGAAGGCGCTCAAGGCAGCCCAGCAACGGGAAGCCTCCGGTCGGGCCAAGGAACTGCTCGCTCGGGCCGAGACCCTCAAGGGCGTGCCGGCCCTGATTCTCAATGTGGGTGACGCCGACGGTGACACCCTTCAGAGCATTGCGGACGCACTGAAGAGCCAGTTTCCGGGCGTGATCGTGCTGGGCGGTCAGTCCGGCGGTGCAGTCTCGTTGGTGGCGGCGGTCTCGCCGGAGTTCACGGCCCGGGTCCAGGCGGGTAAATTGATTCAGCAGATTGCTCCGCTGGTGGGGGGCAAGGGCGGGGGACGTCCGGACAATGCCCGGGGCGGCGGTAAGGATGCGGGCAAGCTGGACGAGGCGCTAGCGAAGGCCCGGAGTCTGGTGGGGTGATGGGGGAAAGTGGTAAACGTTTGCCCCCTCCTCGCCCCGCTCGTCCGTTGGCGGACGCCGCAACTCTCAACTACCCCTCGGGCGGGGAATTGGGCATGGTCCCGGCGCCCATGAGTCTTCAGGAACACCGGCAAGCCATTGACCGGCTGGATGAACAAATCGTGCAGCTGCTCAATGAGCGGACGCGTCATGTGTTGGAAATTGGCCAGATCAAGCTCAAGGCGGGGGAAGAAATCTACGCCCCGCATCGCGAGCGGGCCGTGCTCCAGCGGGTCGCCCGCAAAAACAAGGGCCCGATCACCAATGACGGACTTCGGGCCATCTACCGGGAAATCATGTCCAGCGCGCTGTCGCTGGAGAAGACCCTGACCATCGCCTATCTGGGCCCTCAGGCCACGTTTACCCACCAGGCCGCCATCAAACGATTCGGGGCGAGCTTGCGGTACGCACCGCAGAAGACCATCGGCGACGTGTTCAGCGAAGTGTCCAAGCATCGGGCCGATTACGGAGTGGTTCCCGTCGAGAATTCCACCGAGGGCGTCGTGACCCACACCCTGGACATGTTTGTGGACAGCGATCTCAAGATTGTGGCCCAGGTGGTGTTGCGCATTTCCCATTGTCTGGCGGGCAAGGGTAGCCGGGAGCAGATCCGTAAGCTCTACGTGCATCCGCAGACCCTCGCGCAGTGCCGGGGCTGGATTCAGCGGAATTTGCCGCACGCCGAGTTGGTCGAAACCAGTTCCAACGCCCGCAGCGCGGAGCTGGCGGCCAAGGAGAAGTCTGCCGCGGCTCTGTGCGGGGAACTGGCGGCCAGTCAGTACGGTGTGCCGATTCTGGAACACGACTTACAGGACAACGCGGCCAATGCCACGCGGTTCCTGGTGCTGGGACGTCAATGTGGCCCACCGTCAGGTCAGGACCGAACCAGCGTGATGTTCAGCATTCGCGATGAGGTGGGCGCGCTGCACAAGGCCCTGGCGCCGTTCCGACGATTTCGGATCAACATGACCAAAATCGAGTCGCGTCCGAGCAAACGGAAGGCTTGGGAGTATTTCTTCTTTGTCGATTGTGACGGTCATGCCGAGCAACCGAAGGTCGCCAAGGCGATCGAACTGCTGGGGCATCATTGCAGTTTTGTGAAGGTCTTGGGCAGTTACCCCAACGCGGAATAGGGAGCCAGGGGAAATACCTCGGGGAGAGCCGGGAAAAATCTCAATAGGTCCGCGTGCGCTCTCATGGACGATGAGCGGCTCGGTGTGTTGACTCTAACCATCGCCCCGATTGCGCCTCAACGGTTCCGCTGATGCGGAGCCGCCGGTCCGGTTGGGGGTTATTCGATTTTTAAATAGTACTCCCCATGAAACGTTATCGACCCCTGAGTTGTGCGGGCCTGGACTTTCCCCGGTCCTCCCTCGCGATTGCCGCCTTGTGCGGTTTGGCGGCCCAACCGGCGCGCGCCGAGTTGTTGGTGAACCTGGATGCCACCACGTTGAGCGAAGGTCCCCTGATGGACTGGCCGAATACGGCCTCGTTGCCGGGTGCCTTCACTTCTTCGGATTCAGCCAATCCGCCAGTGGTCGCCCGGGTGGCCGGGATGAAGGGCGTGCAACTGACCGGTGCGGCTCACTATCTGGGCCCCGTGGCTCCCACGCCGCTAACCGGAGCGGGCGCGCGGACGATTGAGGCCTGGGTGCACAATCCGGAGGGATCGGACTTTGAAACGATTGTGGCCTGGGGACGTCGCGGCGGTCCGGACAACACCAATAGTGCCTTCAGTCACGGCGTGCATCCGACCTGGGGCGCTTTCGGGGGCTGGGGTGCGGCGGACCTCGACTGGCAGGAGAAGCTCGCCTTCGGTCGATGGAACTACGTGGTTTACACTTACGACGGCACGACTTCCGCGGCATATGCGGATGGCGAGCTCGCCAATTCGGAGGAAGTTCCGCTGGACACTTTCGCCACCGACACCGCCGGCAACGGCCTGCCCTTCCGGGTCGGAGCCGCCAACAATGCCGACGGCACGGTGTTCAACGGTGAGCCGCCGACGTTCACCCTGGCGGTTGTTCGCGTTCACGACACCGTGCTCACGGCGGACCAAATCAGGGCGAAGTTCGATTCCGAGAAGTCCACCTTCGGCCTGCTCGATACCGACGGCGATCAAATGCCGGATTACTTTGAACGCAGCTATGAGTTCCTGAGCGAGACCGATCCGACGGATGCCGCCAAGGATCAGGATGGCGACGGCCTGAGCAATCTGCGGGAATTTGAGGTCAAGACGAATCCGGGGAACGCCGACACGGATGGCGATACGGTTTCGGATGGTGCGGAACTGAATCGCCAGTCGGGTGGAGCGGCGGCGCCGACGGATCCGCTGAAGGCCGACACCGATGCCGACGGAGCCTCGGACGGCGTGGAAACGGGCACGGGCGTATTCGTCAGCGCGACCAATCTCGGGTCGAACCCCTTGGTTACCGATACCGACGGCGACACCTTCACCGATGGTCAGGAAGCGGCCGCGGGATCGGATCCGAACAATGCGAACAGTGTGCCTCCGCCGAAGCCGGTGGTGGATCTCAACGCCAAGGATCTGGCGTTGGGCGTGATCACGGCCTGGCCCAGCACGGGCGCCATTGGAGGGACCTTTGCCGCCAGTGGCACGCCGACCGTGACGGAGACGCAGACCGTGAAGGGAGTCACGCTGAACGGAACTTCCGACTTCCTAACAGGACCCGCGGTGCCGACCTATCTCGGCGGCAACAACAACCGCACGGTCGAAGCATGGATCTTCAATCCGTCAGCTGCGGACGAAGAAACCATCTTCTCCTGGGGCCGCCGCGGTGGACCGGACGGCAGCAACGTCTCGTTCAACCACGGATTGAACGCCACCTTCGGCGCTGTCGGCCATTGGGGTGGACCTGATATCGGCTGGAACAATGTCGGACCTTACACCGGCCGCTGGACCCACGTCGCGTATGTCTGGGACAGCGCGACGCTCACCACCACGGTTTACGCCGATGGCCAGGAAGCGAACACCGAGACTCTGGTGAATCCGCTGAGCACGCATCTCACCAGTTCCTCGGGATCGGCCTTGCCGTTCCGGGTGGGTTCGCAAAACGAAGCGAACGGCTCCGCCACGACGGGCCTTCGCGGTTCGATGTCAATTGCGCGGATTCTGGTGCATGACCGAGTGCTCAGTGCGACGGATATTGCGGCCAGTTACACGGCGGGCGCTGGTGACTTCGGCCTGATCGACTTCGACAACGACGGCCTGCCGACTTGGTTGGAACGTCAAAATCCTTCCTTCCTGAACCCCAATGACGCCTCGGATGCCGCCAAGGATCAGGACACGGACGGGCTGACCAATCTGGAAGAGTACCAGAATCAGACGTCGTTGACCGTGGCCGACACGGACGGTGATGGGTTGAACGATGGGGCGGAAGTGAAGCGGACGCCGTCGCCGACCAACCCGCTGCGGGCGGATACGGATCAGGACGGATTGACCGACGGCGCAGAGACTGCGACCGATCCGGTGAGCTCCGACACGGACGCCGACACCTTCCCGGATGGCCAGGAAGTCTTCCACGGATCCAATCCGAACTTGGCCTCGAGCGTGCCCGATCTGACCAAGCCACAGAAGCTGGTGGATCTGGCGGCGGCGGGTCTGCCGGAGGGGCCGCTCAGTGCCTGGCCGGATACCGGCAAATTGGGCCGGCCGTTTGTGGCGGGAGCCGCGCCTTCAGTGGTCGGTCCGGTCAACAACATCAAGGCCGTCACGCTCGACGGAACGCAGTATTACGTCGGACCCTCCGCCCCGATTTTCATCGGGGGCGACGCGGGTCGGACGGTGGATGCGTGGATCTTCAATCCGTCGGCCAACACCGAAGAGACCATTGTGGCCTGGGGACGCCGCGGTGGCGCTCCGGATGGTTCCAATGCGTCCTATACCCACGGAACCGAACCGACCTGGGGCGCCATGGGCCAATGGGGTCCGCCGGACACCGGTTGGAATGGCAAGGTCGTTCAGGGAACTTGGACGCACGTGGCCTTCGTCTATGATCCGGCCAAGGCGGCCACCTTCGTCTATTCAGACGGCGTCGAAGCCAATACCAAGGCCATGCCGGGACCGCTGGCGATCCACAACACCGATACCTCCGATCGACCGCTGCCGATTCGCGTCGGCGCCCAAAACGGCGCTGGCGGCGCAGTGGACGGTCAGTTCGGAACCCTGAGCATCGCCCGCCTGCGCATCTACGACGGCGTCCTGAGTGCGACGGACATCGCCGCGTTGTACGAAGCTGAAAAGGCCACTTACACGGCCATCCCGCTGGAGTTCCTGGCGCCGCAATATGACCGGGCAGCCGATCGGCTCACGCTCTCGTGGACGGCGGCAGGTGCCTCCTACACGCTCGAAGGCGTCAACAGCCTGGATGGAACGTGGGCGCCGGTGGCGACGGGTCTGACCACTACTTCCTACGCGGTGGAAGGGGTCTCCACCAAACCGAACACCTTGTATCGGGTTCGTACGCAATGAGCCTTTGGAGCTCGCTTTTGAAACCAAACTACTCCGGGAACGCATAGGTCCTGTTCCGGCCGTCAGAGGCATTGCCTCTGGCGGCCCTTTTCTTTCAATCTTTCCCACAGCTCTCCCCGCCGATGAAAATTTCCCAAGTGGTCGTACTCGGGGCCGGCAGTGCCGGTCTCATGACAGCGCTGACCCTCAAACGACGGTTGCCTCAACTCCAACTCCGGGTCGTTCGCAGCAAGGATATTGGCATTATTGGAGTTGGTGAGGGCACCACGGCGGTGTTTCCCCGACACTTCTTCGAGTTTCTGAAGATCAAGCCCCAGTCGTTTTATCTGGAGGCCAAACCGACCTGGAAGCTGGGCATCCGCTTCCTCTGGGGTCCGACCGACTTCCTCTACACCTTTGCCTACGAGTTCGAGAAGCGGCAGCCGGAACTCGCCCGCAACAATGGCTTCTACTACGACCCGGCCCAACCGTGGTTCGGGAATGCCTCGGCCTACATGGCTCATGACCGGGTTTTTCCCCGGACGCCGGAGGGCATGCCGCGGTTTCACAACAACCACGCGTTCCATATCGAGAACGTTCTGTTCGTCGGTTGGTTGGAGAACCGCTGCCGGGAAGAGGGCATTCAAATCACCGACGCCACGGTGACCGCCGAACCCGGACCACAGGGCGTGGGCGCGCTGATCACCGAGACCGGGGAACGGATTACCGGGGATCTGTACATTGATGCCTCCGGCTTTCGTTCCGAGCTCTTGGGGCAGTTGCTGAAGGAACCCTTCCGCAGCTACACCGACACGTTGTTCTGTGATCGGGCGGTGGTGGGCGGATGGAAGCGGGCAGCCAACGAACCCATCAAACCCTATACCGTGGTGGAAACCATGAACTGCGGCTGGGCCTGGCAGATCGACCACGAGCATCACATCAACCGGGGTTACGTATACTCGTCCTCGTTCCTCAGCGACGACGAGGCCCGGGAGGAGTTCCTGCGCAAAAATCCCAGGGTTCCGGCCGACAAGACCCGGGTGGTGAAATATCGGTCCGGACGTTATGAACGATCTTGGGTGGGGAACGTGGTGGCGGTCGGAAACTCGGCCGGGTTCGTAGAACCTCTGGAGGCAACCGCCCTACAGGTGATCTGTGTCGAAGCGAGTACTCTGGCGGATACCCTGGCGGACAGCCTGATGGAGCCACCACCCACGCTGATTCAGCTCTACAACCGCTACAACGGCGATCAGTGGGATGACATTCGTAACTTCCTCGCCGTCCACTACCGCTTCAACACCCGGCTGAACACTCCGTTCTGGAAGGCGTGTCAGAACGACGTGGCCTTGCACGGAGCGGAACCGATCGTGGACTTTTATCGCGAGAATGGACCGAGTGTGGTGGCCGGAATCACCTTGGTCCACGCCAGCAATTCCTTCCGTATGGACGGATTCCTGGCGATGCTGGTGGGTCAGCAGGTGCCGCATCAGAAGCCGTATATCATCCCTCCGGCGGAACAGGAGTTTTGGCGCCGCCGACGGCAACAACTGGTCTTGGATGCCCATCAAGGCATGACCTCCGAGCAGGCGATTTCGGCCCTGCGCCGGCCGGACGTGAGGTGGGGGTGAATTCAGTCAACGCTGAGACCTCTCCCTACTTTCCCCTCACCTGCCCTGCTCCTTGCTTGCTGCTGGACGGGCAATCGCGAAGCCTCGGCCGATGGCTTCTGTGTTAGTCACGGGTTCCTCAGGCCGGATCGGGCGGGCAGTGGTCGCGGAACTGACGCGTCGGGGTCACCGCGTCCGCGGATTCGACCGCGTGCCAGGTCCAGCAGGCGCGGAGTTTGTCGTCGGTTCGCTGACCGACCGAGCCGCGCTGGACCACGCCATGCAGGACATCGACACGTTGATCCATCTGGCGGCGACGCCCGATGATGCGGACTTCCTCTCCGAGATTCTGCCCAACAATCTGCTGGGCGTGTATCACGTGCTGGAAAGCGCCCGGCTCGCAGGCGTGAAACGACTGATCTTGGCCAGTTCGGGTCAAGTGAACTGGTGGCAGCGGGAATCCGGACAGATCCCGGTCCGACCCACGGAGGCAGCGTCGCCGCGCTACTGGTATGCGGCTTCGAAAATGTTTCTGGAGTCGATCGGTCGGGGGTTCGCCGAGATGCACGGGCTCAGCGTGATCATCGCCCGTCTGGGCTGGTGTCCACGCACGCCAGCCCAGGAGCAGGAAATTGCCGAGCAGAATTGGGCGCAAGATGTGTACATTAGTCCCCGGGATTCCGGGCGTTTCTTTGCCTGTGCGGTGGAAGCGCCGGATACTGTCCGCTTTGCAGTGGTTTTTGGGGCAGGACGCCCAACGCATCAGCTGCAGTTTGATCCGTCGACGGCCCGAACGCTCCTCGGCTTTGAGCCGGAAGACGCCTGGCCGGAGGGGCTGAGCAGCTGAGATCTGGGGACGGCGCCAAACCTTGGGCGTTTGTCGCGTGGTGGAGGACCCACCGGCGGCCGGGAAAAAAAGCGGTAGCTCCGCAACTCCGCTGCGCGTTGCGAACGCTGTCTATTGCGGTTCAAAAACCGGTCCGTGGTGGTCCGAAAACGCACGGTCCGTCCGGAAGTGGTCCGCAGACGGACCACCGGAGCCGGTTGGGCCCGTTCGACAGAATCCATGACCCTAAAAACGGCGGCTTTCGGCCTTCCCTCGTTATCGTGGTTCAATTGGCAAGCCGGCTGCAGAGGCGGTGGTGGTGGCCTGCGATGGATGTTCCAGGGACGACACGTCGGGGTTGGACAAAGTCCCCTCGCCGTCGCAGGCCGCCCACTTGGACCGTCGATTGAACCGGACTCCAAGTTTCCGTAGTGTCATGTCAGTGATTTCCCCATGGATTCGGGCAGCGGTAACCAGTCTGGCGCTCATGCTCGGACTGGGGTTCACCCTTGGAGCGGAGTGGCGTGACCGGTTCGCGGACCGCGAGACGGTGGGCTGGAGCAGCGGTGAACTGAGCGGAAACAATGCCGATGCGACCGTTGAGCCGGACGAGCCCCGCCATGGCGGCAAGCGGGGCGGTCATTCCTTGTGGTTGTCCTGGATCGCTCCGATGAACGGGTTGGCGACCATCGAACTCGAGGGCGCGGGATACGACACACTGCTGGGCGTCTACCAACTGGAACCAGGGGACGATCCCGAGCTACGCCGACTGGAGGAAGTTGCGGACAACGATGACGATCGGAATCAGGTTTCAAGCCGACTCCAGTTCGGTGTGCGCGCCGGGGAGCGGTATGAAATTGCGGTCGATGGTTACGCCGGAGCCACCGGATCCTTGAAGCTCCGCTACAATGTCGAACCGGCGGACGCCCTGATTCCTCGGATTCGGTTCATCTCCACGGACCGGGCGGCCACGGTGGGTGAAACGGTCACACTCGCTCTCGATGTCGGGCCGGGCGATGAGCCGGACCTCCACTGGTATTTCAACGATGAGGAGTTGGACGACGAGGAAGACCAGACCCTGGTGATTCCCAACTTTCAGCCAGAGAACGTGGGGCAGTATCGGGTTCGCATCGAAATCGATGACGTCCGGTTCTACACCGAGGCGGTCGAGCTCCAAATTTCGAGCGAAGGCGTCATTACCGCCCTGGCCCGCAACAAGCCAGAGGATGCCGTGGAGTCCGGACTTCTCGGAGGCCCGGCGGCCGCGAATCGATTGGGCCGGGTGCGTCCCGCTGAGGTTACCCGGGGCTACAACGGCACGCAGATTTTTCACACCGTGTATGCCGGTCGGGACGTCAACGAACCGAATCACTGCGGTATCGCTGGTGGGGCTTCGTACTGGTTTTCCTATTCACCTCCGGAAGCGGGTGAGCTTGACGTTGATACGGAAGGCAGCGCGTTCGATACGGTTTTGGCGGCGTATACCTTTGATCCGCCTCTGCTCGGCTATCAGAACCTGGTTGGGATTACCTGCGACAACGACAGCGGGAGCGACGGCAAGACCAGTCGGTTGCGTTTTCCCTGCGTTCCCGGACGGACGTATCTGGTCGTGGTCGATGGTGTGAATGGGGCCCGTGGTTTGACCCGGCTCAACTATCGTCTGACGACCAATGCGGTCGTGCTTCCGCCGCAGGTGATTCAGGCGCCTCAACCAACCAATGCTCCGGTGGGCAGCCGAGTTGAACTTCGCGTGCTGGCTGAAGGCACCCCGCCCTTGGCGTACCGCTGGCTCAAGGATGGCACCGACCATGGGGCGACCAATGACGTGCTGACCCTTGAGGCGGTGGAACTGACCGACGCCGGTTCATACTCCGTGGAAGTCAGCAACCCCGCTGGCAGTGTTACCAATGTCGCGTCCGTCGCGGTGTGGGGACCGCCCAGCGTGGTGTTGGATCCCGCCGGTGCAGGAGCCCGATTGGAATTTGCCGGTGCCGGCAACCTGAGGGTGGTGGTGGAATCAAGTCCGGAACTTCTGTCCGCCACTTGGCTCACCAATCGCTTCTCCCCGGTACCGGACCAGGGTCGGGTGTCCCTGCCCCTGAACGTGGAGTCCGCCCAGCAGTTTTATCGTCTCCGTTTTGAGTAAGCCGTTTCGGTCTTAAGCCGCACCATGAATCCCTCCACCCGCTTCTCCTGCCTGCTCCTTGACGACGACACCGGGTTCTCCGGGATGCTCGCGCGTTTGGTCGCCGAGGAAGGTGGCGATCCGGTCACGTGTTCCTCGGTTCATGACGCGCGACAGGCGCTCACCAAGCGGACCTTTGATCTGGCCGTGCTGGACAACCGCCTCGGCGACGGAACGGGATTCGAATTCTATCCGCACCTGCGTCGGCGTTGTCCCGAAGCGGTGGTGTTGATGATCACCGGCGCGCCGGAGTTGGCGCAGGCGGTGGAGCTGACCCGGAACGGATTGTTCGACTATCTCACCAAGCCGCTGGCCGCCTCCGATTTCATCGCCTGCCTGCGCCGGGCGAAGTTGCGTCTGAGCCGGCCGGAAACAGCTTCGGCCACGGATTTGGTCGGTAGTTCCCCGGCGATGCAGGAGATTCTCAACACCCTGCGGCAGGCCGCGAAGTATCCGGAAGCACCGGTGCTCATGTTGGGGGAGACCGGCACGGGTAAGGACCTCGCAGCGCGGTTGCTGCATCAGATGACCTATGGCGCCCGCGCCTCGACCGCACCGTACATCGCCCTCAACTGCTCGGCCGTGCCGGGAGAAATGTTCGAAGCGGAACTCTTCGGCAGCGAGAAGGGCGCCTACACCGGGGCGGATCGGCGGCGCACGGGTCTGATTGAGGCCGCGGATGGCGGCACGTTGTTCCTGGACGAAGTGGGCGAGATTCCGCTGCCCCAGCAAGCCAAGCTGCTGCGCTTTCTGGAGAATCGGGAATACCGCCCGTTGGGATCAACGGTCAGCCGCACGTTTGCCGGACGAATCATGGCGGCGACCAACCGAACACTGGCCGAAGAAGTTCGCGCGGGACGTCTGCGCGAGGATCTGATGTTTCGACTCGATGTCCTAAGCGTCCGCCTGCCACCCCTGCGCGAACGGTTGAGTGACCTCAACGGACTGGCCGAAACGTTGCTGGGTCAGCTCGCGCAGAAGTACGGACGCCGCAAACCGATCCTGCGCAGCTCGGACTTGCAGGCGCTGCAACACCATCACTTCCCGGGCAACGTGCGGGAACTGCGCAATCTGCTCGAACGTTCCCTGCTGCGGACTCCGGCCGAGTCGGACTGGCTCAACATGGATCTGGGCTGGCTCACACCGACGCCAGCTTCGGTTTCCCTGCCGACGACATTGCCCTCCCCACCCTTTCCTTCCCCGGTCGCTGCGCCCATTCCGGCGGCGATCCCTCCGGCCCAACCAGGCAGCTCGTTCCTCCCACCCCCCGGACGCGAGTTGTCTCCTCTCGAGGCACCGGAGTACCAGTTGATCGCCCAGGCCCTTCGCGAAGAGGGCGGCGGAATTCGGCGCGCGGCCGCGCGGCTAGGGCTGACCCACCAGGCCCTGCTGCGGCGGTTGCAAAAATGGCCCGAGCTGCGCCAGGCGGCCGGGGAAGGTTGATTCCATGAACTCGACGCGTCCTGGCCGCTGGTGCCCGCCACTGCTTCGGTGGGCGGGACTTCTGCTGGTGGGCACTGGGGCCATGGTCTCCGGATTCGCTCAAACCACGGCGCCCACGGTCACCGCCACGGCCGTCCGCGCCGAGTTCACCGCGGAACTGATCGAACGCGGCGGTCAGGTGCAGGTGAGTCTCACCGCCGGCACTTGGACCAACGCTCCGTCCGGAGTTCTGTTGCGTCCGGGACATTCCCTGCGCACCGGACCTGACAGCCGCGCTACCCTCCGTTTGTCGGACTTGAGCTTGGTCCGCCTGCGCGAGAATACGGTCATCGAGATTCGCGAACCCACCCGAGCCGCTGGTCAACGCAATCTGTTCCTCCGTTCCGGGGCGCTGTTCTTCCTCAATCGGCAGGGCCCTTCCGAAGTGGAGTTTGAAACGCCGCTGGCCAATGGAGCTATTCGCGGCACAGAGTTTCTTCTACAGGTCGGGTCACAACAGGAAACGTTGCTGGCCCTGTTTGATGGGGCGGTGGATTTACAAACGCCGACGGAATCGCTGCAGCTCGTCCCGGGTCAGCAGGTGGAATTGCAAACCGGCCAACCGGCCCGGATCTCCCCGGCGCTGCCGGCGCGCCTGCTGATTCAGTGGGTGTTCTACTATCCGGCGGTTCTGAATCCCGCCGACCTAACCTGGGCTGACGGCGAGCAGCTCCGTTTCGGGGCCTCCCTGAGGGCCTATCGAGCGGGTAATCTGCGGGAAGCGTTGGTGCAGTTGCCGGAGCCGCTGCCCGCCGATTCCGCGGGTGCGATCGTATATCGCGCTGGATTGAAACTCGCCGTGGGCAGTGTGGAAGCTGCTCGGGAATTGCTAGCTCCGTTGCCGTCGGAGACACCGGGACGTCGGGCGCTCCAGGAACTGATTGCCACCGTGACGCAGGCTCCGGAATCGAGTGATGGGCCGTCTCCAAGGAAGGCCAGCGACTGGCTCGCCGAGACGTATCGACTGCAAAGTCTGTTCCAGCTGCGTTCCGCCCGGGACGCGGCGCACAAGGCCACTGAACTCGCGCCGGATCTGGGGTTCGCGTGGGTTCGTCTGGCGGAACTGGAATTCTCTTTGGGCCGACGCGACGCCGCTCGGGAAGCCTTGAAGCGGGCACGGGAGGTTTCCCCCGAACTCGCCACGGCCTTCAGTTTGGAAGGGTACATCGCCTTAGCACGGGACCGTTCCCGGGAAGCTGGGTCGTGGTTTGATGAAGCTCTGCAGCGGGACGGTTCCCTCGCTCCAGCCTGGCTGGGCCGGGGTCTGGCTCGGGCGGGTCAGCGAGACTTCGCGGGAGCCCAGCGGGACACACAAGTAGCAGCGGTGTTGGAACCGCAACGCGGCGTGTTCCGCAGTTATCTGGGCAAGGCGTTTGCGCAGACTGGTGAGGATCGACTGGCCGACAAGGATTTCCGGCTCGCGAAGGAACTGGATCCCGCCGATCCCACGGCTTGGTTCTATGCCGCGCTCCACGATCAGCAGCTGAACCGCAACAACAGCGCGGTTCGCAATCTCGAGCGTTCGGTCGAACTGAATGACAATCGGGCGGTGTTCCGCTCGCGCTGGCTCCTGGATCAGGATCTCGCGATACGCAATGCCGATCTCGCCGTGATCTATGGCGCAGCGGGCTTGCTGGAGGCCGGAGAGCAAGCAGCCGTCCTCTCCGTGGGCGATGACTACGCCAACTATTCCGCGCACCTCTTTCTGTCGCGCAGTCTCGCGGCACAGTCGGATCCAAACCGCTACGATCTGCGGTTCGAGACTCCGCGCGAGAGCGAACTGCTGGTGGCGAATCTGCTCGCACCCCCGGGCGGCGGGAATCTCTCGCGTTGGGTGTCCCAACAGGTCCACCTGGCGTATTTCGTTCCCCGGCGCTTTGGCTTCAGCACCTACACCGAATACGAAAGTGGCGGCAACTTCGAACAGAACGCCTCCTTCTATGGTCGGGAGGAGGGTCTCAGCTACGCCCTCGACGTCCAGTACCTCAACTTCGCCGGACAGCAGCCCAACGGAACACTGGAGCAACTCGGCATCAGTGTGCAGATGCAGCAACGATTGACCGATGATGATTCGCTCTACGTCTCGCTGTCCGGCCTCGACGACGAGCGCGGCGATGTCGCGGCGTACTACAACCCCGAGGACGCCAATCGCCGGCTCAAGGTCACCGAACGGCAGGAGCCCAACATTTTTACCGGTTACCATCATCAATGGTCGGAACAAAGCCACACGTTGGCCCTGGTGGGTTATCTCCGGAACAAACTCGATCTCACGGACGCGCGTCCTGGGATGTACTTCCTACGAGAAAGCGGCGGCCAGATTGTCTCAATCACCTCCGAACCTTTCGTGGAGGTGGATCTGGAGAGCACCTTCAATCTGGTTTCCGGAGAGGTGCAGCAAATCTGGTCCACCGGCCCGCATCAGGTGGTAGGCGGGGTGCGCGTGCAAGGGGGGCAGGTCGAAAGTGCCACTCAGTTGGACCGAACGCTGACAGGTCGATTGGCGGATGACTCCGTCTCGGTGTCGTTCGGTCGCGTTTCGGGTTACGGCTATTATCAGTGGGATCCGGTGGACTGGTTTCGGTTCAACGCCGGACTGAGCTACGATTATCTCCAGTATCCCGAGAACGCGGATCTGCCGCCGCTGAGCGAGGCTGACCAATCCGAGTCGCAATGGTCGCCCAAGGTGGCGCTGACCTTCTTTCCCTGGCAGGGCGGCCAGCTGCGGGGAGCTTACGCACGGTCGCTGGGTGGGTTGTACTTTGACGACAGCGTGCGGTTGGAACCCACCCAGCTGGCGGGATTCACTCAGGCGTTCCGGAGCCTGATTCCCGAGTCGGTGGTGGGTTTGGTGCCGGGGACTTCGTTTGATACCGCCGGTGTCGGTTACAATCAGGTATTGAAGTCGGGAACCTACTTTGGCGTGGAAGCCGTCCGGCTGACTTCAGAAGGCGACCGGCAGGTCGGCGCGCTGACGAACGGGCAACCACTGCCGATTCCCGACACGTTGATCACGCTGGATCAAACTCTCGACTTCGAGGAGCGAACAGTCGCCCTTTACGCAAATCAGTTGCTCGGCCAGAGCTGGACCATTGGGGCGCGCGGCAGTGTGAGCGAGGCGCGGTTGGAGACGGCGTATCCGGGCTTGCCGGTGGGCACGCCCGGGTTGGATCAGCTGAACACGGACCAGAGCGCGGTGCTGTCGATGGTGGAGTTGTCGCTGCTGTATCAGCATCCGAGCGGCTGGTTCGCGCAGTGGTTTAGCAATTACTATCACCAGTCCAACGACGGCTACGAACCCGCGTTGCCGGGTGATTCCTTCTGGCAGCAAAACGTGTTCATCGGTTACCGCTGGCCACGTCAGCGCGCGGAGATCCGGGCCGGAATTTTGAATCTGACAGACCAGGACTACCGGTTGAATCCGCTCAACCTGCTCAACGAACCCCGGCGCGAACGCACCTTTGTCATTAGCCTCCAGCTCAATCTCTGAACTCCGGAAGTCGCCTGCCGGACGGGTCCTGCAGATCCTTGGGGCTCGCACCGGGAATTTGGATTCCCCATTCTTTGCACGTGCCCGCCAGCTCTGAACGTTCCTCGTCGTCCTGGCTGGCGATCGTCTTCACCGCACTGGTGCTGACGGCGGTGGGCGGATATTTCCTCGCTCCGGGTTCGGCGGAGACTTCGTGGCTCGCGCGGACGAGTTATGATGCCTCGTACCGACTGTCTCCTGGATTGGGTGCACCGACCAATCTGCCCGTGGTCATGGTGTATCTGGACCGGGATTCCTATCTGCGCGAGGGCCGGGATCCGCAGGAACTGTGGGATCGGAACCTTCATGCGGCGCTGATTCGCCGGCTCACCACGGCGGGGGCGCGGGCGATAGTCTTTGACGTGGTCTTTGCGGATGCCGGTGAGGATGTCCGAGCCAATCGTGAATTGGCGGCGGCGATTCAGGCCAGCGGACGGGTGATTTTGGCGGCTGAGTTGAACGACTGGCGTCGGCAAACTCAGGAAACGGTTCACATCACTGCCTTGTCACCCATTCTCCCGTACGAGCCGTTTCGTGCGGTGGCCGCCGGTTGGGGCCTGGCTTCGCTGCGGGTCGATGACGACTATACGGTGCGGCGTTTCTTTCCGGGTTACCTGGCGCGACAACAACCCAGTCTGACGTGGGCAACCGCCGAGTTTCTAAAACTGCCGATCACTCACGAGGCCGAGGCGGGAGCCCGCTGGCTGCACTATCTGGGACCGCCTCTGACGCTCCCCAACGTTAACTACAGTGCAGCTCTGCGACCGGAGGAAGTGCCGGATTCATTTTTCCGGGATCGCGTGGTGGTGATTGGGGCGCGTCCGATGGTCAGCGGATTCCCGGATCGGCGGGATGAGTATCGCAGTCCGTGGCCGTCGCCGGGGCGGGGCACGGTATTCATGCCGGCGGCGGAAGTTCAGGGAACCCAGCTGCTCAATTTGGTTCGGCACGACTTTCTGAAACGTCCTGGTGGATGGACTGAGTTGGGCGGCGTTTTCGTGTTGTCACTGGCCTTTCCGACCCTGCTCTTTCGTTTCCGCCCGCTGCCGGCGGCTGGGGCTGCGTTGTTGCTGGAGGTGGGATTGGTAGCCGGGGTGACCGTAGCGTGGCGATGGGGCTGGTGGATTCCGTGGTTGATCCCGGCGGTCGTCCAAATACCGGGAGCGTTGGCGGGGGCTGTGTTGTTCCGGTCGGTCGAATGGTACCGGCAGCGGCGCCGGCTGGAATCCGCTCGCCGGGAAGCCGAGGCGAAGATTCGGGAACAAGCGGCGCTGCTCGACAAAGCTCAGGACGCCATTCTAGTACGCGACCTTCAGGGTCGGGTCAGCTATGTGAACGCAGCGGCAGAACGGTTGTTCGGCTGGCCCGCTGCGGACTGGCGGGACGGTGTTGCGGCGACCGCTGTGTTTGCACCCAGCCTGTCGGCACTTACGGAGGCGGAGACTCGCTCGGCCCGCGATGGGGAATGGTCCGGCGAATTGGAGTTGGCCACTCGGGACGGCGATCGTCGGATGGTTCAAAGTCGGTGGACGCTCATTCGCGATTCTCAGGGACAACCCAGCGCCCGACTGCTGATCAACACCGACATCACGGAGAAGAAGCGGTTGGAGGCGCAGTTCCTCCGCTCCCAGCGCATGGAAACCATCGGTACCCTGGCCGGCGGCATGGCGCATGATCTGAACAACGCGCTGGCGCCGGTGCTGATGGGCATTCAGCTGATTCGCCGGGAGTCCACCGATCTCGAGACGCAGCGTTTGCTGGCGGTGATGGAAGCCAATACCTACCGGGGCGCCGACATGGTCCGTCAGGTCCTGCTGTTCTCCCGCGGCACCACGGATGAACGCCAGCAGGTGGATCTCGCGGCGCTGCTGCGGGAGGTGGAACGACTCATTCGACACAGCTTTCCGCCGGCGGTCAGCATCAGTTTGTTGATGCCGCGTGATCTCTGGCCCATCTGGGGCAACCCCACGCAATTGCATCAGGTCCTGCTGAACCTCTGTGTGAACGCCCGGGACGCGTTGCCCCGGGGTGGCGAACTCAGTCTGTCAGCGGACAACGTTCATCTCGAAGCCGCCGAGGCCGCCACCCTGGCGGCCGGTCGCCCGGGTGATTTTGTAATGTTGTTGGTGGCGGACACTGGCGAAGGAATCTCACCCGAACATTTGCCGCGTCTTTTCGAACCTTTCTTCACCACCAAGCCGACCGGAAAGGGCACCGGGCTGGGCCTGGCCACGGTCGCGCGTATTGTGACGGCGCATGGGGGCTTCTGGAATGTGCGCAGCGAAGTGGGGGTAGGCACCACCTTCGAGATCTACTTGCCGCGGTCGGTGGCCCAGCCGACTCCGGCTCCGGGGCCGGTGGAGATCGACGCTCCGCGAGGTGCGGGCGAAGGGGTGCTCATTCTGGAGGACGATCGCGCTGTGGCGGAGTTGTTGACGCAGTCGCTTCAAGACCACGGTTATCGTCCACTGACGGCCACCAATCGAGTGGAGGCTCTGGCCTTGGTGGAAGCGCAGGGCAGCTCCATTCGGGCGCTCATTGTCGATGCGTCTCTGGCGGACGCGGCGCATCCGGAGACCCCTTCGTTGCGCGATGCTTTACCGGGGGTCGTGGTCCTGCTCATGGTGCAGTCGGAAATTGCCGGAGGTTCGTCGGTTTCCGGCGAGTCGGTTTTGGTGAAGCCTTTCGGGCTGCCGGATCTGTTCAAGAGGCTCGGGCGCGGGCTCGGCAGAAGCTGAGAGTTGAGAGGTCGGAAGGATGGTTGGGCGACGCACTGTGGAGCCATCCGGGTGTGTGAGAGTGACGTGGTGATTCGTCGGAACGGGAACGTTCGGATGGCTTCTCCGTCCCCGGACCAGGGATTGCGGGACTCGACTCAGGGACGGACCACGCACTGGTCCGGGCCTCACATGGACGACGCAAAATCCCCATTAAAACAGCCCTGCGAAGCCCTGGCATGCCGGCTGCGATTCACCGGTGCCGGCGAACCTGCTGGTAACATTTGTCCCAATATATATTATGAACTCACGTTTCGTTTCTCTCCTCGCCGCAGCCACGTCGCTGGCGGCGCTGACTGCGGTCCGAGGCGCTGACTCCGCCGCACAACTAACCATCCACACCGCGATCGAAGTCGAATTCCCGACTGAGACAGGGAAGGTTTATCAGCTTCAGGGTTCCTCCAATTTGGTTGACTGGTCGTCCATCGGCGACCCCGTCTTCGGCGTGGGCCGGCCGGTTACGCAGACCTTCTCGACGCGTTCCGGAGCGAACGTGGTGTTCCAAAGCTACCGACTGGATGTCTCCGCCGGGCCGACCGACGGATTTGCTCCGTGGAGCTTCAGTGGAGTGACCCTGAGCCTGGATGATGACGGCGACGACGACGTGCTGCGCTTCCAAAGCGAGACCGAAGGTGTCGATGAAGGCGATGATGCGGACCGGTTCACCTATGTGTTTTCCCGGGTGGATCTCAACACCGTGACGGTCGAGTTGACCTACCGTGGTGCCCGCCGAGAAATGCTGACCTGCACCTTCAGCGCTGCGGGAATGGGCACGTGGATGCGGGAGGAGTTTCGGAATAATCGCCTAAAGGATCGGGACGTCGGTGCGTTTAGGGTCCTGGCTCCGGCGGGTTCCGGTGGCACTCCGCCGCCGTCGACGCCCCCTGGGTTTACGCTGGACATGCCGACGGAACTCGCCGGACTGGCCTATCTGTTCCAAGATGATTCGACGCCGGATCGGCTGGAGTTTTCGGCCGGAGGACAGGGACTTGAAGTGGGTGATGATGTGGATGACGACGAACCCAATCGGTTCACCTACAGCTACACCGCAACCGGAACCAATTCGGCGCGCCTCGTGGTGACCTTCAAGCCTGGCACGTACGACGAGTACGAGCTGAACTTTTCGGCCGGCGCCCGGGGTTCGTTCGTCCGGCAGGAGTTTCAGAAAGGTCAGTTGAAGGACGTCGATCGGGGATCTTTCAGCGGAGTGGGTACCTCGACAGACAACTCGGGCGGCACGCCTCCGACGAACACCGGGACCCGTCCGGAAGGAACGCTTCGGGGACTGACCTACACGTTGCGCCTGGGAGAGAGTCCAGAGGTACTTCGGTTCGATTCGGAAACCAACGGATTGGAAGTGGGTGATGACGATGACGACGAGGAAGCTAATACCTTCACTTACACGTACCGTTCGACCGGGGCACAAACCGCGGAGTTGATCGTGCGGTTCGACACGGACAAGTGGGATGAATACGCGTTAAACTTCACGGAGGGAAATAGTGGGACCTTCATTCGCCGGGAGTTCGACGACGACCTGCTGAAGGACACGGACACCGGGACTTTCTCCGGATCGAGGACACCATAAGATCCAAATCACTTTTTTCTCTGCCCTGAGTCGGGCGGACGCAGAGTCCTGGCCTTACCGTGTGGGGCCGGGACTCCAAGTTTTATCGCACCGGTATCAACATTCCGGGCAAGCGCCCGCAGCACGCTTCGGCCCAATTCTGTAGCAGGTGCAAAATGGGCGGACGTGACCGAGAGGTCAGGCGGGAGGTTCAGAAGTCGGGGCTCCTGAGCGGGAAGACGGGTGGGAATCCGTCGCAGTGGCGGGCGCTTCCCCGGTGCCGGTTTCCGGCGAAGTGGGGGAAGGTTCGGTCGGGGAGGGCGTCGCCAGTCGGATGACAATACGCGGCGCCGCCGGAGGCGGGGGCGGTTCCGTGCGGTAGGTCTCAGGATGATCCAACATGTCCAACTGACGCAGCGCGGACATCGCCTGCGGACTGCCCGGAAACTCCGCTACAAGTTGCCCCAACAACCGCCGGGCTTCCGGTTCGTCCGGCATCAGCTTCAACCGCCAGGACGCCTCCACGGCCAAAGCCTCCGCTCGTTGCGCCGGAGAAGCGGTCGGGTCATTCCGGAATTGGCGCAACTGGGTGAGGCCCGCATCGAACTGACCCAACCGTTCCGCCAGCACTCGCGCCAATCGAAGCCGCGTGGCCAGATCCTCCGGACGCATTTCCAAGCGCGCCTTCAAGGTGGCCACTTCGTTCTGCGAATCCATTCGGGTAACCACTGCCGAACCGGAGGTCGCCGGCTCGGCCTTCACCTCGTGATTCAAACCGCCCAACCGAACGACCCGGGGTTTGCGGCGTTCCCGAAGTTCCGCGTCGTCCACCGGCAATTGTCGCATTCGTCCTTCCGCCACTCGGGCCGACGGAGTCCCGGGAAATTTCTGAATGATCAGCGCCAGAGTGGCCCGCGCCGCGACCGGATTGTCTCCCTTGTTCAACTGCCACTCCGAAAGTTTGGTGAGCGCCCGCGCCACATCGAACGGCGATAGTCCCGGCTGTTCGCACAACTCGAGCACGGTCTGCTCGGCTTCGGCCAACTGCCCGAACTGCTCGGCATAAAGTGTGGCCAGCATCATCCAGCCTTCGTAGTCGTCGGACTTTTCCTCCAGTTGCCGCAAGACCTCCTGCTCGGCCTCGTCGTACCGACCTCGCTTGATCCGACCAATCGCCCGGGCATAGCTCGGACTGGGCTGATACACCATCGGCACCGCCCAGTGGAACAAGAGCGCCGCCGAACCGGAGAGAATCAGCGCCGCCAGACCCAGATTCCGCATCCAGGCCGACAGCAGCAACAGAACCACCACCACCATGCCCAGCAGCGACGCCAGCGAATCGAACTCGTCCCGTTCGCGAATGCCTTGAATCACTTTCGGCAGTAACCAGCCAAACGTGAATCCTGCCCAGATCAAGGTCACCCAGAACACTCCCCAGCCCGCCGAAGCCAGCACCACCAAGCTAAGGCTGCCGCGAAAGGCCGGCACCATTGGGACCAAGCCCCAAGCCGGTCCGATCAAGGCCACCGTGTTCCACCCGATCCACAGGACGATCGGTAGGCCGAGCCCCCGAAACGCCCAACGCGCAAACCTCCCTTCCGCGGTCGGATCGGAACCCTGCCACGTGCGCATCCAGCCGTCCCGAGCCGCCTGGACCAGGGGAACAACCGAGACCAACGCAGCCACCACCGTGAGGGCAGCGATGAACATGCGCCGAGCGAAGCAATTTCCCGGGACCGTTGGAACCGCAAACGAGCGCGAAGACCCGTGAATCGTGGAGAAAGGCTTGGTCCGAGCCGTTCCCGTCCCGGGGACCTGACGCAAAGGGAGTCCACCCGCGTACGGCTCCGCGGAGCGTCACCCCACCGGGGGCGGGTAAGTCTTACCCCTTACCTCTTGCCCTTACCCGAGCCGCTTAATCCCGGGATTAGCAGTTGGCAAAGAAGGGTTGGCCAGACACGCTAGGCGGCTGACGTGAGCGCCGGCATCGCCAGCAAATCCCCCTCGATTTCCCGTGAGGTCACCGTGATTAACAAACTCGGTGTCCATGCCCGGCCGTCGTCCCAGTTCGTTAAACTGGCTGGCACCTTCACCTGCGACGTCTGGGTGGAAAAGGACGGCGAGACGATCAACGGCAAGAGCATCATGGGCCTGCTCATGCTCGCCGCAGGTCCCGGCAGCGTCCTTCGCATCACCTGTTCCGGAGAAGGCGCCAGCGCCGCCCTTGATCGCTTGGTGGCACTGATTAACGACAAGTTCGGCGAGGAGTAAGTCACCCGGTTTTCCCGATGTCCGATTTCAACATCCAATACGTCGCCCGATTGGCGCGGATCGAACTCTCCCCAGAGGAACAGCAAACTCTCGGTGCTCAGTTGGGCAACATCTTGGGCTACGTGGCCAAGCTCAAGGAAGTCGATGTCTCCGGCGTCGAACCCACCGCCCATGCCTTCCCGCTGGTGAATGTTACCCGGCCGGATGTCGCCCGGCCGCCCTTACCCCACGAAGACGCCATGCGCAACGCGCCCTCCCAAGCAGGCGGGCTGTTTGTGGTTCCCAAGATTGTGGAGTGATTGACGGGGCCATCGCTGCCTCACCGGTCACGTTTCCCAGTCACCGGCGCTCAACTGCCTAAACCGGGAGACGCCAGGTGGGGCACTGTCCCAAGCCGTTCGCGCGCTTGAGCAAAGAGGTCCGATCGAAACACTCGACTCAGGTCCGGTGGAATGAACGTTCCGGAGTCGGCCTTTTGAAGGGTCCGTATCACCCACCTAGCGGAGTCGACGGAGGGGGTGTTGGAATCGCCCCGATGAAACACCAGGAAGTCCGGCCAGTGCGCCCTGAGCCCGGCTCCCAAGGACAACTCACCCGTCCAGCCAGGCCAAATTTGTTCCGTCGATAGACCCAGGCATTCCCGACGCGCCAACAGCCGAATGAGTCCCTCACGATTGGCGGGATTGGCACAGAGCATCGCCGCTTCCAGGAGCGCTGACGTCAGGTCCAACACCCGCTCCGGCTGAAGTCGCCAGGTCTGAGCGCGAACCACCAACACCTTTTCGGGATGTCCCGGTTCCAACTCGCAACTCGCTGCCACACACCCACCCTCACCCCGTTCGGCCGCGACCGAGTTCCAGGGTTCCTCGGCGCAAAATCCGTCCAGATTGCCACCGGCCAGATTGGCGGACATCAAGGATGGCGGTACCACGACTAGGCGAACTTCACGTTCGAGATCCAACCCCGCCCGGCTTAACCAGGAACGCAACAACCAGGCGGGGGTCGAATGCAGCGAGACGACGCCAAAGACCAGAACACGCGGAGACCGCTGTCGGCGGAGATACTGAGCCAGCGACGGTCCATCCGTGACACCTTCCTCGTGCAGGCTTCGGCTGAGTGTGATGGCGTTGCCGTGCCGACTCAGCACCAGCGGGGCAACACACTCGGTCGGGACGCAGCCCAGCCCGAGAGTCAGCACGAACGGAAGTCCGCAGGGCGCGTGTGCGGCATCCAGTTGCCCGTGCACGAGTTTGTCCCGAACCGTGGCCCAGCCCAGTTCCCGGGAAAGCGTCACTTTGAGTCCGCGCCGAACAAACAGCCCGTACTCTTGCGCCACCCAGAGCGGCGCACTGTCCGTCACCGGAACATACCCCACCCGCAAGGACGAGGCAGGGGCTCGTCGGCCGGATCTTTGCTGGGAGGAAGAGGCGAACACAGTTGCCCCAGGCAGCAGCGTTGGCCGTGCCCAAATCGCAACTCGGCCCAATGAATGCTCCGCAAAGGTTCAATGCGTTCAATGAAGCTGGTTCATTCATGAAAGGACCTCTCGATAGCAGACAGCTCCAAGCCTTCGCGATCCTGGCCCGAACGGGCAGCTTTACGCAGACCGCGAGGGAGATGTTCCTCACCCAATCCGCCGTGAGCCATTCCATGAAGGCGCTCGAAAGTGATGCGGGTTGTCGGCTTTTGGACAGGGTGGGCAAGAAGGTGATGCTCACTCAGGCGGGAGAGCATCTTCTTAAACACGCCGAAATCATTCTTCGCGAAATGCAGGCGGCCCGGGAAGGCATCGAACAGCTCGGCAAATGGGGCCGGGGTCGACTGCGCATCGGCGCCACCGCGACCATTTGCACCGCCCTTCTGCCGCCAGTCCTGCGGGAGTTCAAAGAAAGCTTTCCCCAGAGCCTCATTCAGGTGGAGCCCGGAGACAGCCGGGAACTGATTTTGAGCCTCGAACGGCAGCGGATTGACCTCGCAGTCATGCTGGCGGAAGCGGCCGATGAACGGTTCGAAACCATTCCCATCTTCACCGATGAACTGATGTTCATCACCTCGCCCATGCACTCCTGGGCCACGGACGGGGTCGCCCCTCGGAGCGAAATCGCGCGGCAAAATCTGATCGTCTATCGGAAGTCCTCCCAAACCTTCCGGGCCGTTGATGACTACTTCCGTACGGAAGACATCGTGCTCAACACCATCATCGAGCTGGGGAGCATGGAGGCGATCAAGGAACTGGTGAAGCTGGGCTTGGGCGTGAGCATCGCCGCCCCCTGGGTGGTGCAGCGGGAGTTGGAAGACGGTTCCCTGCGGGCGATTCCCCTGGGGCGGCGCAAGCTGAAACGCTCCTGGTCGGTCGTGCACTGGCGGGGACGCCGGCTGACACTGGCCGAGGAGACGTTCGTCGGCTTGTGCCGTTCAGCTGTGGAATCTCTTCCCCGGACTTGGGAGCAATCGGCCGCGAGCGAAGCCGAGGCCAACGGCCGTCCGTTCAACGTCGTCCAACCGGCAATTGGTACGTAAACTCCACCCGATACGTCCCTGCCCGGCCGGGCTCAAATCGCCAATTGGCGAGGATCCAGTCCCGGGCAGCGGAGTCCAGATATCGGGAGCCGGAACTCTGAATCACATCGATTCCGTCGGGAGCCCCTCCCGCTGCTCCTACGGCGAGTTGCAGTTGAACTGAGCCTTCCTCCCGTCGCGCCAACGCCTCAGCCGGATACTTCGTTGGCCAGGGAGTTGTTCCGAAGTGGCCGGCAGACTGGAGGTTTAGGGAGGTGAACGGCCGCGGAGCCAGCCCCAACCCCCCCTCCGAATTCGGCAAGGGGAAATTCTCGATCCGGCGGCGAAAGCCTGTGAGGCGGGAGTTCAGTCCAACAACGGCGCCAGATTCTCGTTCTGGGTCGCCATTCGCCGCAAACGGGGGTCGAGCTGCAAGCACTCCTGAACGAGGCGTCGGGCCTCGTTCCGGTTCCCGAGCAGCGCTTCGTAGCAGGCCAGATGAAAGGTCCACAGGCCGTGGCGTCGGGCTTCTGGAGGGGCGGCCAAGAGGGCTGAACGGCATTCTTGAACCCGATTGAGTTCAAACAGACAACACCCCCAGGCGATGAATCGGTCCACCGGCGCTTCCGGGCGGGAACACAACTGAGCATAGGTCTGGGCAGCCTCCTCCCAGCGCTCCATCTGCTGCAGGATCACCGCCCGCAGCTCGAGCGACTCGGTGCGGTCTCGGCTGGAGGGGGGCAAAGCGTCTAATTCCGCCAACGCCTCCGCCGCGAGCCCGAGCTCGTACCAACCTATGGCCGCCCGAAGGACATGGTTAAGTTGTGTTTCGGGCACAGGCGAACGTGGCACTGTTCCCCAGACCCACAACTGCCCACCCCAACAAAACTACGCCGAGCAGAGAGATCACCAATCTGCGGATAAATCTCCCCGCAGCTCCGCGGATCACGGCGCGGTCAGCTTCGCCCGCAAGGCCACGACCACGACCGGCGGCACGAACGGCGTCACATCGCCTCCCAGCCGGGCGATTTCCTTCACCAGACGCGAACTCACGAACGTAAAAGTGTCCTTCGGCGTCATGAACAGAGTCTCCACTTGCTCGTTCAACTTCCGGTTCATCAGCGCCAACTGAAACTCAAACTCGAAATCGCTGACGGCCCGCAGACCGCGCAGGACCGCGCACGCTCCCCGCCGCACCACGTAGTCCACCAAGAGTCCGTCGAACGACTCTGCCTCCACATTCTTCAGATCCTCGATCGAAGCCCGGACCAACCGATGCCGTTCCTCGAACGAAAACAACGGCTTTTTCGCTTCGTTCAACGCCACCGAAACCACCACCCGGTCAAAAATCCGGGCCGCTCGCCGCACCACGTCCAAATGGCCGTTGTGAAACGGGTCGAAGCTTCCCGGATAAATGACGGTGCGCATGGAGAGAGTCTACCGTCTCCCCGGGTGGATCGGCGATGGAAATTCCCGCGGAACCCGGTCGGGCTCACCGGCCGGAACGACAGTGCGGGCAGGCGATCCCATGCATAAAGCGGGTTCGCAAATAGTCGTAGTTGGACGCCGCACTCTTCGGGGCATTGGCCTCGACCGCCGATTGCATCTGCTCGAGCAACTCCCGCCACTTGTAGGGCATCCAGCCATGGGGCTGACGTGGCCCAAATTCAATTCGGGCCTCGGCCGGAGGCTGCGCGGCCCGGAGGAACTCGTCGAAGTACCGGGTCGCCGTGTCCAGGAAGTAGGTGTCGGCATCACCCATCCAGATGTGAATTTTCCCCTTCAACTGCGGCCCCAAGAGCGGCCAATGTTGCTCCAGCAGGAGGCGCAGATCATACCGCTTCCATTCCACTGCCACCGTCGGATCAATCCGACCCGTCTGCGGATCCCAGATGGAGGCCGGCTTTCCATTCGTGAGCCGCGGACTGTAGGTCGCATTCCACGAGCCCCATTGCTGACCCGAGAACACGTAGCTGTTCCCCAATCCGAGCACGTTCTCCAACTGGGTCTCGTGCCGCATCGTGAACTGGGTGTCCCCGTTGATCTCCCGGGCACAGGGACGCTCGAAGCCCGCTGCGTTCACAAACGCATTGGGTTCCTGGTACAGATTCACCAGCTGCAAGGCCCGGAAATCCGTGGGATCTGGAAAGCCACTCCAGCAGCCGCCGAACACCGTGGGATAAAACACCTGAAGTGCCAGCGAGACCCAACCACCGGTGGACCCACCCGTCAGGAAACGGGCATGCGACTGACCCAGTCCCCGGTAGGCCGCTTCCACATAGGGCAGAAGTTCCTGCACCACGGCATCGCCATACGGACCGTGGTTGTCGGAATTGACCTGATACGGATCCCCCAGCGGTCCCGCGCCATCCAATTGCAGCAAAATGAAGCGCGGCGTGTCATCGGCATTCCAGGTTCGTTCGAAACTCGAACCCGCGCGCATCATGTCCACCACATGATTGAACCGCGTACCAAAACCCCCGATTTGAATGACCAGCGGATACCGACGCGACGGTTCATTCTCCCAGCCCTTTGGCAGGATGATACCGGCCCGCAGGAACATCGGACGTCCCCAAAACGCCGTGAGCTTCTCCGAACGAAGCTTCAGAAACTTCAGCTGCTCCGTCTCGGCGGGCAGGGTCTCGTCCGGAATCCGCTGATCCAACGTCAGGGTGTATCGCTGCCGGCGGGCGGGATCGAAGCGGATCAACTGCGGGGTGCTGTACAGATTGCCCGGAGCATCGTGCAGCCAGATATCGCGATTGGTCATCAGAACCGCCTGCGCCCGGTAAACTCCCGCCGGGACTTCCGACAAATCCCGCTGCGGAAAGAGTGCCGATTCCGCATCCAAGACCACCGGCCGTCGGCCGTCGAACGGACCCGCGTCGCAACCCAACCGGGGCGGCGACTTCAATCCGGTCGCCGTCAGCGAGTGGCGCGGTTCAGCGGCGTTGGTGGGTCCGAGAATCACCAACAGCCGCCCCGTCGCTGGAGCCGCCAGCAATCCAGGCGCCGCCTGGACCTCCAGTCGCGCCCGGGCTGGACGGGCCGGCGGCGGCAACGCTTCGAGGGCTTGGTTCGCCGCCACGGTCCAAGCCCCGAGGAAACCCAGGAACAACCCGAGCCAGGTCCCTCGGCGATGACGGGTAAGCGGTAAGCGGCAAGCGGTCAGGAAACTGCGAGGTGAAGCGGGGCTAGGGCGCAGCCGCTGGCGATGTCTCACGATACCCCCCCGCGTCGAGGACATACCAAAGCGGTAGAAGGTCTACCGCAGTCCACAGGAAGACTGGAACGTGGGAAGCGGTAAGCGCAAATCATGGACTCTAGTCTTTCCCCATTCGCGGGATTGGTTCCCTTTTGTGGTTCCATTCCCATTCGGGTTTCAGGGTGCCCTTGGTGGTTTCTGGAGACGCGGCGCGCAGGTCATCAGGCGAACAGCGCCGGAACAAGTTCCCCATG
Organism: Verrucomicrobiota bacterium; assembly: GCA_017309115.1. Classification (GTDB taxonomy): domain Bacteria; phylum Verrucomicrobiota; class Verrucomicrobiia; order Limisphaerales; family UBA9464; genus UBA9464. The sequence continues at coordinate 36,057 of JAFLEF010000038.1, forward strand.
AACATCGGTCAACCGGAAGTCGCGACCTTCAAACCGATACGTGAACCGGGTATGCTCAATGCCCAGCAAATGCAAAATCGTGGCGTGTAAATCGTGCACGCTCACCGGCGAATCCACGATGTTGTAGCCGAAGTCGTCGGTCTTCCCGATTACCAGACCCGGCTTCACTCCGCCCCCAGCCATCCACAACGAGAAGCAACGCGGATGATGGTCGCGACCGAAGTTTGTCTTCGAGATTTCGCCCTGCGAGTACGCCGTTCGGCCAAATTCCCCCCCCCAGATCACCAAGGTGTCGTCCAACAGCCCCCGTTGTTTCAGATCCTTGATCAACGCGGCGCTGCCCCGATCGGTGTTGCGGGTCTGCGCCTTGATCCCATCCGGCAGGCCGCCGTGATGGTCCCAGTCCCGATGACACAACTGAATGAAGCGCACGCCCCGTTCCGCCAGACGCCGCGCCAGCAAACAGTTGTTCGCGAACGACGCCTTGCCCGGTTCGGCCCCGTAAAGTTCGAGGACTTCCTTCGGCTCTTTCGCAATGTCCATCAGCTCCGGAACGCTGGTTTGCATCCGGAACGCCAACTCGTAGTTCTCGATGTGCGTGGCGATGGCCGGATCGTTCAACGCTCCCAACTGCCGCCGATTGAGATCCTGCATCGCATCGAGCAACTGCCGACGTGACGTCGCGCTGAGCCCGGGCGGATTCGAGACGTACAACACCGGATCGCCCTGACTGCGCAGCTGCACGCCCTGGTAATTGCCCGGGAGAAAACCGTTGCCCCAATACCGCGCCTGCAACGACTGACCGCCGCTGCCGCTGGTGAGCACCACGAAGGACGGCAGATTTTCATTCTCACTGCCCAGTCCATACGCCAGCCACGCTCCCATGGTTGGACGTCCCGGCTGTTGATTGCCCGTGCCGAAAAAGGTGACCGCCGGGTCGTGGTTGATCGGATCGGTGTGCATCGACCGGATCAACGCCAACTCGTCAATCACACTGCCGGTGTGGGGCAGCAGACTGCTGAGTTCCACGCCCGAACGACCGTAGCGCTGAAACTCAAAGGCCGGCCCTACGCACTTCAGCACCGACTGTCCGGCCGTCATGCCCGTGATGCGCTGACCCATGCGCACGCTGGGGGGCAGTTCCTCGCCGGTCATGTCCTTGAGCAACGGCTTGGGGTCAAAGAGGTCCAGATGCGACGGCGCACCGGACTGGAACAGGTAAATGACGCGCTTGGCCTTGGGGGATAGATGCAGGGACCCGAGCGCGCCGGTGCCAGGACTGGGAGCCGCGGCCCGGGCCGGATTCAGCAGCGAAGCCAGCGCCATGGTCCCGAGGCCGGTGCTGCTGCGGGTCAGGAACGCCCGCCGGGACAGGGTTCGTTCGAGGTCGGATTGGAAGAGCATGGGAGGAACCGTTCGAACTTATTTGGAAATGGTTTCGTTCAGATTCAGCAGGACGTTGGCCACCGTGGTCATGGCGGCCAGTTCCGGAGTCGGAGCCGGCGCGGCCACCGGATATTCACCCACCTTGAGCAAGGCGGCCGCCGCATCGGGGTCCGCCTGGTAGGTTTGCAATTGCTGGTCGTAGGTCCGCCGCAACACGTCCACCTCAGACGCCTCGGGTACGCGTCCCAACGTATGACGGAAGGCACGGATCAAACGCTTCTGCACATCCTCCGGTTCTTCCCGCTGGACCCGCTGCGCCAGCGCCCGAGCGGCTTCGACAAATCCGGGATCATTCATTAACACCAGCGACTGCAACGGCGTTTGTGTGCGGGGTCGCAAGAACGTACACACCTCGCGATTGGGTGCGTCAAACGTGGCAAACGGCGGATAATGGGCGGACCGCCGCCAGAAGACGTACATGCCACGTCGATAGAGCAGATCGCCATGATCCTGCACAAAGACCGAATCCGTGCCGTCCCAGATACCCGCCGGCTGATACGGCTTCACCGACGGTCCGCCAATTCGGTCATTGAGCAGACCCGAGACGGCCAAGGCGTTGTCACGAATGAACTCCGCTTCCAGTCGCAGCCGGGGCCCGCGGGCGAGCAATCGGTTATACGGATCCCGCTCAAGCTTCTCCGGCGGGACCACGGCCGACTGGCGGTAAGTCGCCGACGTCACGATCAGCCGAACCAGCGCCTTCACATCCCACGGCGCCACTGGTGTGCCGTTTCCGCCCGCCGGACTGCCATCCCGGAATCGCGTCGCCAGCCAATCCAACAACTCCGGATGACTCGGCCATTCTCCCTGAGCTCCAAAGTCGTTGATCGTCTTGACCAGGCCGTTGCCGAAGAAGAGCGACCAATAGCGGTTCACCGTTACCCGCGCTGTCAGCGGATGCTGCGGCGACACCAACCACCGGGCGAGGGCCAGACGGTTCACCTTTCCGTCGGGCAACGGCGGCAGAAAGGCCGGGGTGCCCGCGGTCACCGGTTCACCCGGGGTTCGGAAATCGCCCCGGGTCAGCACGTAGGTCGGCCGGGGCGGATCCATTTCCTCCATGATCAGCGTAGTCGGGATCTGACTGATCAACGTGTCCTTGGCGGACCGAGCCTTGGCCAGGGCCGCCTCGGACCGGAGATAATCAACGGCGTAGTTCTCCTTGTAGAACCGAGCCAGATCCGCGCGTTCCGGATCCGACCGCTTGCCGCGGGACTTGGCCAACACCGGCGAATATCCTTCCAGCGCCCGCACCTTCACTTCCTCCGGCGGCACCACCCGGGATTCGAACCGCAGGTCGTTCACCAAGCCGGTGAAGAACGTGTCTCCCGACCGCGATCCGACTCGCAGCGGCTCAGCCACGGTCCACGTCTCGGTCAACTGATCCTTTTCCGTCTCCGTGTCACGCGCGCGGCCGTTGACGTACAGCTTTACTCCCGCGGCCTTACCTGAACCGTCATAGCTGAAGACCACGTGCAACCATTGATCCCGTGGGAACTGCTCCTTGGCTCGAACCTTCAAGGCGTTGTCCGGCCACTGATGGATCAGGTGAACCTGCGGACGTCCGTCCTGAATCAGGAGGTCAAGTCCGCGGTAGCCCGGACCCTTCTCCTGCTGACTGAACACCGCGCCGTTGCCACTCATCTTCACCCAGGCACTCACCGTAAGCGGCTGCCCGCGATCCCCCAGAGCCGGCACCGGAAACTCGGCGAACGTCTTGCCCTCAAACTTCAAGGCCCGACCCAACCGGCCTTCGGCAAACTCAGCGGTATCGGATCCATTCCAGCGACCCGGGAAGGACCCCATCTCACCCGTGGCCACGAGCGCGTCGTTGGCCGTCACCCGCACCAGGGAGTTGGTCGGGGTGGGCGCCACGGGTCGGCTGGACAGTTCCCGCTCCCATTTCTCCTGGGTTTCGCCCAGTTCATTGATGCGGTCCTGCAACGTCTTCTCGGCGTCGCGCAAATTGAACTCCACCTCCACCAACCGCACCGCCTGCTCCGGAGACGGCACCGCCAAGCGCGGCGGTGGATTGTCGGTCCGGATCCGATCCAGCCCCTTCTCCGGCACGTTGTGGAAGAAGGCGTACAACTGGTAGAACTCCCGGGTCGTCATCGGGTCGTACTTGTGGTCATGGCACTCCGTGCACCCCACAGTCAGACCCAGCCAGACCGTGCCCAAGGTGTTGACCCGATCCACGACGTACTTGTTGAGGTACTCGTCGGGGTCAGCCCCGCCTTCGTCGTTGGTCATGTTGTTGCGGACGAATCCGGTGGCGATGCGCTGGGCCGCCGTGGGATTGGGCAACAGGTCGCCGGCCAACTGCTCCACGGTGAAGGCGTCGTACGGCTGATTGGTGTTGAAGGCTTGGATCACCCAGTCGCGCCACAGCCACATGAAACGAACCCCATCGAAGTGGTAACCACTGGTGTCCGCGAACCTGGCCAGGTCGAGCCAGTTGGCGGCCATGCGTTCACCGTAGTGCGGCGAGGCCAGGAGCCGGTCGACCAGCTTCTCGTAGGCGTCCGGCGCAGTGTCGGCCAGATACGCATCCACTTCCTCCACCGTCGGCGGCAAACCAGTAAGATCGAAGCTGGCCCGGCGCAGCAGCGACACCCGGTCGGCTTCCGGATTCGGCTTCAGTCCGGCCTGCTCCATCTGGGCCAGGGTGAAGAAATCGAGTTCATTGCGCGGCCAACGGACGTCCTTCACTGGTGGCAGGGTGGGACGTTCCGGAGGCAGGAACGACCAGTGTTCCTTCCAGGGCGCGCCCGCGGCCACCCACCGTTCGAGCAGTTCCTTTTGCGCCGGAGTCAACGCCTTGCCGTGTTTCGGCGGGGGCATGACGTCATCCGGATCCTCGGTCCGAATGCGAGCAATGACCGAACTCTTCTCCAAGCTGCCGGCCACCAGCGCTCGTTCTCCGGACTTCAGCTGTTTGAAGGCATCTTCCTGCCGATCCAAGCGAAGTCCCGCTTTCCGCTTGCCTTCATCAGGTCCATGGCAGGCATAGCAGTGATCGGAAAGGATTGGCCGAATGTCCCGATTGAAATCGGGAGCCTTGGCGTCGGGACCTGCCCACGTCACCACACCCGCCCCGCCAACCAGCACGGCGACCCAACAGGCCTTAAGCCGGGAAATGGAGAAACGCGGACGGAACATGCTCGGGGAATATGGAAAGCCGGACGAACCGATTCAATGTCTTCCGACAAAACACTGGAACCGCCCAGCGGCAAGCGCGGTCGGTAGGGGGAGGACAAACTTTCCGCTGAGCCGTCGGCGTCCAACCGTCCACCCCGCCAAAGATTCCGCGTGCAGGCGGCTAAATCTACGCTACGCATCTGCCCCGACGGATCCTGACATGAATTCCGAACTGGTCTCCGCCCTGGGGGCTAACCTGCTGTCTCCCGCGGTCCTGTTCTTTGTGCTGGGTGTGATTGCCACCTTGGCCAAGAGCGATCTGAAATTTCCCGAACCCCTCTACACCACCCTGACGCTGTATCTCTTGGTGGCGATTGGCTTCAAGGGCGGGGTCGCCATTCGCGAGGCGGGTCTGATGCAGGTTTGGTTGCCGGCCTTGGGCGCCATACTGCTCGGGGCGGCGATTCCCCTGTGGACGTACCCCGTTCTGCGCTTCGGCGGCGGGCTCAGTGCGGTCGATGCAGCGGCCATCAGCGCTCATTACGGGTCCGTCAGCGCGGTTACCTTTATCGCCGCCACCAACTTTCTGACCCAAGTGAGCCAACCCTTCGAAGCCTATGCCACGGCGTTCCTCGCGGTGATGGAAGCCCCGGCCATCATTGTGGGCGTGGTGCTGGGCAAGTTGGCGCTGCCGCGGGAGGGACGGTCGTTGGCGGCGTCCATTCGAGGCGCCATTCACGAAGCCATGCTCGGGCGAAGTGTGGTCCTCTTGGTCGGCGCCCTGTTCATCGGCTGGGCCAGCGGCAAACGGGGCGCCCAGATGACTGAAGGCTTCTTCGTCACGCCGTTCCAGGGGATCCTGGCCCTGTTCCTTCTCGAAATGGGGCTGGTCGCCGCCCGACGATTCGGGGATCTGCGCAAGGTGGGCCTCTTCCTGGCGGCCTTTGGTATCGCCGCTCCGCTCGTGAACGGTTGCCTGGGGATCGGCCTCGCCAGTCTTGTCGGCCTGGGTGCGGGCGGGACCATGCTGATGGGGGTCCTTGCCGCCAGCGCCAGCTACATCGCAGCCCCCGCCGCCATGCGTCTCTCGTTGCCCGAAGCCAACCCAACGTTCTACCTCACTGCCGCCCTCGCCGTGACCTTTCCCTTTAACCTCACCGTGGGTCTGCCCCTCTACTACGCCCTGGCTCGCTGGGCGGTCGGTAACCCGTAAACCCGACGCCCGCCAAACCAACCCCACCTCTTCCTGCCATGACAACGCATCCCATGAAACGCGTGACCATCGTGTGTGAATCCCTGGCTCGGGAACCGGTGACGCGCCTGTTGCAGGAGGTTGGGGCGCACGGGTGGACCCTGCTGGAAGTTCAGGGCAGCGGCCGCCAGGGGTTGCGCCTGGCCGAGATCCCCGAATTCTCCAACATTCAGGTAGATGTGATCATCCCCCCGGCCGTCACGGAAACCCTGCTGCAACGCCTGCACGCCGACTTCTTCCCCAAGTTCGCCATGATCGCCTACGAAACTGACATCCGCGTCCTCCGACCGAACAAATTCTGAATCTCCCAGCTCGTCGCGCCAGATTGCGATCACTGAAAATCCCGCGGAATCTTTCGCCGCCACTGATTCTCGCCGCGAACCACTCCATTCTCAGAAACCGTCCGGTAGGCGGTGACATCAAAGTTCTCGGCATCGGAAACCACGCGAATCTCCGTCTTCACCTCCACCTCCCGACCGTCCTTCTTCACCACGACTCGACCGTGTCCGCGGAAGCCCGCCTGCGCCGGATCTACGGTGTTGACCCGATACTCGACCGCTTCCTGATCCAGGAAGCTCGCCGTGCCAATCTTCCACGCCTGCTCCTCATTCTGGCCCACGGTGGTCCAGCCGCCTTCCCGGGTCACGCTCGGCGGCGGGGCGTCGCCCAGACTTCCCGCCAGGAGCTGGAAATCCGCCGGCACCGGCAGTTCCACCGCCTTCAAGAGGTAGTTCGCCGGTTGACCGGTTGACTTGACGAACGGCAGCTGAATTCCCGAAACGCCTGCCCCCACCTGCAGTCGGGTCGGCTGGCGATACGGTGTCGGCCAGAGCATCGGAAACTGGGTATTCGAAACCACCACCCGAACCCGGTGACCTGCCGTAAACGTGTAGGTGGTGAAGTGCAGCGGAAACCGCAACTCGAGCACCTCGCCCGGAGCAATCGCCTTGGGATGGGTCCGGGACTCGCGTTGGGTTCCATTGATCGCTCCCCCGGTGACAAACGTAACCGCGCCGTCCGGATGCACATCCTCCAACCGGGCCACCCAATTCGCCTGGGGAGCCTCGGCAGAAGCCTTCAACCAAACCGACGGCTGCCCCACCAAAACGCGCGATTCAGTCATCGGCGCGGAATCAAACACCACCGCACCCGCCGTGTCGTTTCGAAGATCCGGCGTTCGCTCACCCCACCAGCTTCCCACGTCAATACCCGCATCCGGCACGCAAGGAATGGTCAGAGTCCCTCCTTTGCCCGCCTTCGGACCAAGGCTGCCATCCACTTCCAGATAGAACTTCTCCGACATCAGCTGCGAAATGGGCCAGTTGAAGCCCTGAAAACTCCCCGGGGTCACCGCATAGTCATCATTGGCCGGCAGGGTATCCCGAACGAAAGCCGTCAGCCGAGGTTCCCTCAGAATTCCAGTATCCTCGTCGCTCAGCCATTGCTTCCACCAGCGGACGGCGGTCTGCCAGTTGTTATAGTTCGGCCCAGGCGAGCCGTCGTTGGGCCAGGCATGATTCCACGGCCCGATCTCCGCCTTCACCGGCGCCTTCACATGGTCCAGCAGCGCGGGCACAAAGTCCCGGTAACCATCCAGCAAACCGCCAATGGCATAGATCGGCACCTTCACTCGGTCATAGGCCGTGAACAACGAGCGACCGTCCCGCCAGAATGTCCCGTCCCGTTGGTGCCGCAGATAGGTGAAGATCCACGGCTCACGGTCGAAGCGGTCGGTGAAGTAGGCAGAATCCAGCGGATAGTTCGGGGATTTCGGGATAATGTTATCCGTCTCCATCTCCTGACTGAAGATGTCCAGATGTAGAATGCCGTCGATGTTGTGAACATCATTGGCATAGATATCCTGGCTGGCGTGGGCCACCAGCAGGGCTTTGAGCGCCGGCGGCTGACGCATCGCCATCATGAGCGCGTTAAACCCCGCCCACGATTTGCCCTGAAGTCCGATCCGGCCGTTGCACCACGGCAGCGCTGCCAACTTCCCGATGGCGAATTCCAAGTCATCCAACTCCTGGTCGGAATACTCGCGGTCCACCAACCGTCCGTCGGAACCGCCTGTTCCGCGAATATCAATCCGCGCACCGGCAATGCCGCGGGCCGCCAGATAGCTGTAGATCCCGTGGTCCACCGCGTAGAACTCGTCGTCCTTCCGATACGGCAACATCGCCACCACAATGGGCACCTTCCGAGAGGCGGAAGCATCGGCCGGCTTGAAAAATGTCACCGCCATCTGAGTTCCATCGGCCATCGACAGACCAGTGCGCTCAATCGCTACCGAATGCGTGGCCGGATAGAATTTGAAGCCTGAAGGAAGGGGACCTCCATTCAATGTTTCAGGCGTGTCCGCCGCGTGAATGAACCCCGGGAGGAGCACCCCGATCCCAACGAGTCCCCAGGCAACGAGCCGTCGAACCTTACCGTGGTTCGTCATCTTCCCTCCCCGAATCATCAGAAACCATAGGCGAGACCCGTCCGACGCCGTCAATCGTCATCCTCACGTCGGCTTCACCGGCCGTCCCAGTTCTCGCTGACGCAGCCAAAGAAAGATCACCGGCGTGACAATCAGAATGTGAATCAGGGAACTGATGCTCCCGCCAATCACCGGGGTCGCCAGCGGCTTCATGACCTCCGCGCCGACCCGAGAACTCCACATGATCGGCAGCAGACTCGCGATCGTAGTCGCGACGGTCATGACCTTCGGCCGCAACCGCAACCGGGCGCCCGCCTGAACCGCCTCGAATAGATCCTCGGCATTGAACAGTCCGCCCCGTTCCGTTCGCCGCTTCTCCAGAGCCTCCTCCAGATACACGACCATCACCACGCCAGTTTGGATCGCGATGCCGAAGAGCGAGATGTATCCGATCCACACCGCCACGCTGAAGTTGTACCCCAGCCAGTACTGCAGGAACACACTTCCACTCAGCGCGAAGGGAACCGCCAACAACACATGCGCCGCCTCTTTCAGCGAGTGATAGACCACGTAGAGTAGGAGAAAAATGATCAGCAGCGACACCGGTACGATCACGCGCAAGGTCTGCTCGGCCCGCAGCAATTCCTCGTATTGACCGCTGTAATCGAGCGTCATGCCCGGCGGCAGATTCGGCACCACTTCAGCGTCCAAGCGGCGGCGGACTTCTTCCACGAAACTGCCGAGATCGCGATCCTGAACGTTCGCTTGAACGAACACCCGCAACCGTCCGTTCTCACTGGAGATTTCATTCGGCCCGGTGGTCCGCCGGATCGTCGCCACCTGCCCCAGCGGAATGGTGTTGCCCGCGGGCGTCGCCACTAGGATGGAACCCAACCGATCCAGGTCATCTCGCTCCTCGCGCTCCAGACGCACCTGAATCGGCAGCCGCTGACGGCCTTCAATGGTGGTGGTCACCGTTCGCCCGCCAATGCCGACCTCCACCGCTTCCATCACCGCTTCCGCACTCAGCCCAAACCGCGCCATCGCCACCCGATCGACTTCGATTTCCAGATACGGCTTTCCCTGAACCCGGCTCGACGCCACGCCGACCGCGCCGGGAATGGTCTCCACCACGCGTTGCACGACGAAGGCCTGCTGCTGCAAGGCGTCCAAGTTGTCGCCCAGAATCTTCACGCCCAGCTGGGCGCGAATCCCGGTGGAAATCATCAGCACGCGATTCTCAATCGGTTGCAGAAATCCCGGCACATAACCCGGAACCGCGGTCAGGGCATGCGACAACTCATTCACCAGTTTCTGACGGGTCATGCCCGGTCGCCATGCCGAATTACGTTCGGTCCAGGGAATCGGCAGCACGCCCAACACACGACGGGTCGTGGTGAGGTACTCCGGCTTCAGCGTGATGGTGGTCTCAATCATTTCGACCGGCGCGGGATCGGTGGCGGTTTCGGCGCGACCCAACTTTCCTGCGACGCTGTCCACCTCGGGAAACTCCCGGATGACCCGATCCTGCCACGCCAGGATGCGTTTCACTTCGCTTAAGGACGTCGAGGGAATCAGCACGGGCATGAACAGCAGGGAGCCTTCATTTAACGGCGGCATGAACTCCTTGCCGAATCCGGTGATCGCCCGCACGCCGGCCGGCGGGAGTCCGGCCCGCACCAGCGAGTCCCGCCACGACCGCGGCAAACCAAACGCCAGCACCAGCGCCGACGCCAGTAGCAGCGTGGCTCCAGACAAGATCACCCGCGGATGCCGCAACGACCACCGCAGGGCGGGTTCATACAACTTCAGCAGAAAGCGCATGATCCAGTTGTCCTCCTCCCGGTGAAACGGGCCCCGCACCAGCAACGAACACAAGACCGGCACCAACGTCACGGCCAGGAACGTCGCGCCCAAACAGGCAAACGTTTTGGTGAACGCCAGCGGACGGAAGAGTTTGCCTTCCTGACCTCCAAGTACGAACACCGGAAGAAACGCCAGAATGATGATGGCCATCGCGAAGAAGATCGGCCGACCCACCTGACGCGCCGCCGTCCGGGTACACTCCAACGTCTCCGCCGCTGTCAACCGCAGGGAACCGTCCGCACCGGGAGTGCGTTGGCGCTTCTCGTCCTCCGCGCGTTCGCAGTGCCGGATGACATTCTCCGTCATCACGATCCCGGCATCCACCAGCACTCCGATCGCAATCGCAATTCCCGCCAGCGACATGATGTTCGACGAAATGCCGAATTCATTCATCAGGATGAACGAAATGAGAATCGAGAACGGCAGCGGGATCGTGACGATCAGAATGCTGCGGAAGTGAAACAGGAACAGAATGTGCGCCAGGGTCACGAGAATCATCTCTTCGATCAGCGCGTCCTTGAGCGTGGCGACCGTTCGTTCGATCAGATCGCTGCGATCGTAGAAGGAGCGCACCTGAATTCCCGGCGGCAGACTCGGCGCCACTTGTTTGAGCCGTTCCTTCACCTGCTCAATCACCGCCATCGCATTCTCGCCGGTCCGCATGACCACCACGCCGCCGACCACTTCGCGCCCGTCCACATCCAGCGTTCCCCGCCGGTAGTCTCCGCCCAGTTCGATTCGGGCGATCTGACGGAGATACACCGGCGTTCCATCCACCACCTTCACCGCCACGTTCTCCAAGTCAGCGGCGCTCTTCACCAATCCCACGCCGCGCACGACGAACTCCATGCCGTTCTCATCAATGGTCTTTCCACCCACGTTCAAGTTGGCCTGATTCACCGCCGTGAGGACGTCCGACAGGGCAACCCCGAGCTCCCGCATGCGCAGGGAACTCACTTCCACCTGATACTGCCGAACGAAGCCCCCCAGACTCGCCACTTCCGCCACGCCAGGAACGGAGTTCAACTGATAGCGCAACACCCAATCCTGCAACGAACGCAACTGCCCCAGATCGTATCCGCCCTGGGGCGCCTTCCGGGGATCAACCTCCAGGTAGTACTGATAGACCCAACCCAGACCGGTGGCATCAGGACCCAACTGCGGCGTCACGCCGGTTGGCATCAACTGACTGAGATAGTTCAATCGTTCGAGAATTCGGGAGCGCGCGAAGTAGTTGTCGGTCTTGTCGGCGAACACCACGGTGATCAGGGAAAAGCCGAACATGGAGGTCGCTCGAACCGACTTCACGCCTGCCAACCCCTGAAGGTTGGCCGAGAGCGGATAGGTGACTTGGTCCTCCACTTCCTGCGGGCTGCGGCCGGGCCAGTCGGCAAAGACGATGACCTGATTTTCACTCAGGTCTGGAATGGCATCGACCGGCGTGGAATACAGCGCCTTCCAGCCCCAGCCGAACAACAACAGCGAGGCGCACAGCACCAGGAAGCGGTTGCGCAACGACCATTCAATGAGGTGATTGATCATGGCCGGACCTCCGTTCCGCAATCCAGCATCTCAGCACCGAAATACGGATTCCGAATCGGCGCCGTCAGTTGCATCCACGTCGCCCGAGCTGGAGCTCCCGGAAACGCGCGCTGGGTCATCGGGCATTCGTACAACTTCAGATCCACGAATTCCGGACGCGCCCGCAACTGGCGTCCCAGTTGAACCGCCCATTCGCTCAGCGGATGAAACTGCTTTCGGGCCGACTCCAGATCGGTGGCGGTTTCCAGATGGCTCAGCCGAACCAACTCCTGACCGCGCGCAACCTGGGCCGGTTCGCGGGATAGCACGTCAGCCAAACCCATCGCCAAGGAATGCACGCGGGGCGCCGCCGCGTTGAAGCCCGCCACGGAATCCTGGGAGAGACTCTCGCGCAGGGCATCCAATTCCTTCAGGAACGCGCGAACCTTAGAATTCTCCGAGGCGTCCCAAGCAGGCAGCGTCCCACCAACCACCAGCGCAGGCAAAGGCGCGTACGTCTGACTCAGCGAATTGAGTTGGGCCTGTCCGTCGAGCAACAGCGCCCCTTGGGACACCACGCGTTCGTCTTCACTCAGTCCCGAGACCACCTCCACGTCGGTGTCACCCACTCGACCCAGCGTCACGGTCCGGGGCTGATACGTGCCGTTGGAGACTTCAACAAAGACCTTGGGCTGACCGGCGTTCAACACGGCGCTGCGGGGAACCGTCAACACCGGCGCCGACTCGGTGCGAACCCGACCCTGGGCGAGAATCCGATGACGCAGCAGGCGCTCGGGACCGTTGGGCGTTTCCACGAGCGGGTTCGGAATTTCCACTCGCACCCGGGTGGACCGGGTCGCCAGGTTCAGATTGGGATCAATGTACGCGATTGCGTTGGTGAAGATCCGACCCGGCAGCGACGGCGAGGTGATGACCACACGCTGCCCTGGACGCAGCCACGCGAGGTCATCCTCATACGCCTCGAGCTGTAGCCACATCGTACTGAAGTCCGCCAGTTCGAGCAGGCGTTGACCGGCCATGACAGTTTGGCCGGCGAAGACGTCGCGTTCCACGACCGTTCCAGCCACGGGCGAACGGATCTCCACCAGCAATTTTGTGTCCCCAAACGTTCCCGGTAGCTGCTCGATCTGCTCCGGTAACAGGCCCATTTGCACCAACCGGAACGCCGCGGCGGCGCGCAGTGGTTCGCTCCCCGGCCCGCCCCGAACCAGCGCGAGATACTCCCGAATGCCTGCCAACAGTGTCGGGCTGAAAATCTCCCCGAGCGGTTGCCCCGCCTCCACTTCGGCTCCGTCCACATTGATCCACCACCGTTCCATCCGCCCCTCCACGTAGGCGCTGAGAATCCGGTGCCGGGAATCATCATCATCGACCACGCCCGCCAGCCGAACCGTGCGAACCACCGGTTGACGAACCACTGGGACGGTCTGCACGTGACTGACCGTAATGCTGTTGGAGTTCAACGTGACCACGTCGGAGGTCGCGGTGAATCCGCTCTCGCCTTCGAAAACCGGGGCGAGGTCCATTCCGCAGATCGTGCACTTGCCGGGTTGGTCCGACTTGATCCACGGATGCATCGACGATTGGTAATAGAGAATGCGACGGTCCGAAGTCGCAGCCGTAGCGGGAGCGCCCCGGCGGGAACCGGCCCACCAACCAGCGGCGGCCGCCAGCGCGATCAGGATCAATCCGAGAACAGTTCGAAGGTTCATGAGGTTCGGGAGATTTAGGGTTGCGAGGGGATCGGGGTGAGGGTGCGACCCGGGGCGGGTCGGACCATTTCGAGGGCTTCCAAGTCGCCGAGCCCGCAGCACAGAACCAACTCGGACAGCGTGGACCACTGTTCGCCCACCGCCCGGGCGAACTGAAGACGCGCTTCCAGCACCATTCGCTGGGCGTCGAGAACCTCGCGCAGGCTGCCCTGGCCCGCGGACCACTGGGCCTGCGCCGCCCGCAACGCGCTCTCGGCTCGAGGCAGCACTTCGTCCTGATACAGCAGCGCCTCCTGACGCGCTGTCGCGAGTCGCAAGGTGAGGTGGTGAATCTCTTCCCGAACTTGGAGGGCGGAATCGGCATGTTCCTCCTCGGCCGCTCGGAGTCGGTCGCGGTCGCGGGCGAGGTCCTGACGGAACTTCCCTCGGTTCCACAGCGGCAGGCTGACGCTGAGGAAGAAGGTCCCTTCGCGGAACTCACCATCGCCTCCGTACTGACGTCCATCGACGCCGACGGACAGGTTCGGCCGCTGGGAACGTCGAGTGGCTTCCACCAGCGCTCCGGCGGCATCCCGCTGTGAGGCCAGCACCCGGCGGCGCGGTTCGGCCTCCAGGGCCAATCTCACCAAGCGCTCGTTGTACTCCACCGGTTCGGCCAACGCCGGCAACTCGAAGTCGGGAAGCGGGGCCAGCGGATCACGACCGAGCCGCCGGTTTACGGTGGAACGGGCTTCCCCTTCTTGCGCTCGCAAGGTTGCCACCTCCACCTGGCGCCGCGCCTGTTCGGTCTGCGCCCGCAGCACTTCGACGGAGCTTCCGGCGCCCGCACCCAGCCGACCCTCCATCGTTCGGACGGTTTCCCTCAGCCAGTTCTGATCTGCCTCCGCGAGTTCCACTGCGCGCCGAGCGAAGGCGGCTTGAAACAGACTGATCGCCAGATCGCGGCGCAGCTCCTGAAACCGGGCATCGGCGCGAACCGCTTCGGTATCGGCCTCGGCCCGCGCCAACGCTCGGGCGGCGGTCTCCTTGCCCAACAGCGGTAGCGGCTGCTCCACGCCGTAGATCAGGTTGCCTTCCTCGGACGGGTTCATGCCCTTGGCGCTGTAGACCGCTCCCCCAATCATGAATCGGGGATCCGCCACTCGGCGCACGCCGTCGGCATTCCGCTGCGCAGCCTGCGCCCGAGCGTGGGCGGCCTTGAGCGACGGATGGTGGGCCGCCATGACGTCCGCCCAACGACTCACGGTCTCAGGCAGCAGGATCTCCACGGCGGAATTCGTTTCCGCAGCCTGGATCCAGTTCAAAAGACAGCAGCCCAGCGCGATCCGGGCGCACCAGTGCGAACTAACGGTCCGGCCCGAAGACCGGAAAATGGAACGTTTCATGATTCATTGCCTTAACCCAACCGACACACCAACTCGCGCGGGCACGCAAAACGAGGCGACGCTGGCCCGCGCGGGCACACGTCGCCTGTCGGCAAGGAATCAGTTCAAATGAGAAGGGCGGCGTGCCGGAGGAAGAGGGGCACGCTCGTCAACGGAAGCGTCGGGGTTTCCGCCAGGGCGGCAGGTCCAGCGACGGCGGGTTGCCATAATGGCAGAACCCAAAGCACGGAGAGGAAGGCGGAGCAATCCAAGAGAGTCCGGGATTGCACCGGGGCCGCCGGAACCGAAACGGGTTCCGGGGCGGAAGGGGCATCGGAAATCTGACAGCAGCTGGCGGGACAATGGACCGCCTTCTGCGGCGGGCAGCAGGTCGCGGTCTCCCGGGCCGATTCGGAGGCAGCGCCCTTCGCACCGGCCAGGACCGGCGCGAACACGAGCACAAGGCTCAACCAAATGGCACTCCAGAATTTCACCGGGACTTCAGCAGATTACTTCTTCGGAGCGGCGGCCTCGGTCAGCTTCTTCAGATACTTGTCGGGGTTCTTGGTGAAGTCCTTGTTGCAGGCCTTGCAGCACATCTTGATCTCCTGGCCTTTGTAAGACGTGACGAACGGGTCACCCATTTCGCCCAGCTTCTCGTCAGAGACGATGCAGGTCTCGAGCTTGTACGGCTTGTCCTTGGACACCGGCTTCTTGGCGTCATTGTCCGCCGCAGACACCACCGGAACCAACGACACAATTGCTACGAGAGTCAGAACCAATTTCTTCATACGCTGGAACGACGTTAAACGAGCTTTCGAAATTCGGCCAGTCTAGAGCTATGGAGTGCGGCAGACCTTCTGCCGCTTTCCCACGGGCGAAGCGTCAGCAGCAACCGGTGCGTCACCAACCCGCCCACTTCTTAGCCGGAGCGATGCAGTTGGAACCGCAGATTGAACGCAGATTAACGCAGATTTTTTTTCTTGGTTTAGGCGAGTTCGGGGTCGAGAGACGTGCTGCTCGCTGATCGGTTGGGGAGCATAAAGGGGACGTTCTTTTTCCCGGAAAAAATCTGCGTTCAATCTGTGCTTAATCTGCGGTTCACCTCCCCTGCGCTCAGCTGGAGCGAAGCGGTAGCATGGCTAGCATGGCTAGCATGGCTAGCATGGCTACCGCACTCCAGAGGTCAGACGCAGCGAGACCCGCAACGCGGCATGATCCGAGGCAATTCCCGGGATCACTTCCGCCTCAGTGGCTTCCACCGGGCCGCGCAGCCAGACGTAGTCGATCCGGCGCTTCAGATCCCCGGTCGGCGAAGTGCTGCCGGCGCCCACGCCCACCTTTCGCCAGGCATCACGAAACGTTTCGCTCAGCCGGACATCCAATCGGCTGCCCGGCAAATCATTGAAGTCACCAACCAACACCAACGGCATCTTCCCGAACACCGCCGCCGCCGTCAGGATTTCCTCCACGCTGGCCAAGCGATCCACATCTTCGGGCCGATGGTCCAGATGGGTGTTGAGAAAGGCCACCTCAGTCCCCTCTACCTCCACCACCGCCTGGAGCAATCCCCGCGTTTCGCCCGGCCGAACCGGTTTGAAGCGCAGATGCGTCCACCGTTGCACCGGATACCGGGTCAGGATGGCGTTACCATACTCGCCGCCTTGAACCGAGTAGTTATTGGCGAACAGGGCGGTCATGCCGGTCAACTCCGCCAGTTCCGCCGGCAAATCCCGGCCCTGGGTTCGGGCGACCCCACGATCCACTTCCTGGAGCCCGACGAGGTCAGCCTTCGAATCGAGAATGACCTTCGCCAGGCGCTCGAGATCCAATCGACCGTCCATACCCTCACCATGATGAATGTTGTAGGTGAGCACCCGAAACTCCGGGCCCTTCTTGGATTTCGACGTCGAGGCGCACCCAGTCAGCGTGGCAGCGCCCAAGAGTCCCAGTTGCCGGAGGAATTGGTTTCGGTTCATCCCCGCAGCCTCTGCCGAATGATCCAGCGAGGCAATGCAGGCCGCGCTCCCCTTCAATCCAGGAAGGTGAACTCGTTCAGATTCAACAGCGCCCGACACAGCTCCGGGAGACTCCGCTGCTCCACCAGTTGGCAGCACAGTTCCCGTTCGTCGGGCGTGGGTGGACGTTGCAGCGCGATGCGAAAGGCCCGGCTGACCTGCGCCGGAATTTCCGCGCCAGCTTCCTGCCGCACTCGCTCAGCGAAAGCTTCCGACGCCTCTACGGCCAGGGGGGAATTCAACAGCGACAAGGCCTGAGGGGCGACGACGGAAACCGTCCGGCGCGCACACGACACCGAGTTCTCCGGCAGATCGAAGGTCTCCAAAAACGGCACCCGCACCGTGCGTTTCTGCACGAGATACAGGCTGCGAACGTACTGCTGATCCCGCGGGGACGGATACCAGCCCTTGGTCTTGGTCTCGTTATCGTCGAGGAAGGCCGGATTCGACTGGAGGATGTCCGCCGGCAAGTCTGGCCAAATCGGCGGTCCGCCGGGAGACGCCTGTAGAAGTCCGGAAGTCGCCAGCAGGGCATCCCGTAATTGTTCGGCGGAAAGGCGTCGGGGATTCTGCCGGGCAAAGAGCAGATTATCGGCATCCACCGGCTCCCCGGGTCGGACCTGCGAGGTCTGCCGATAGGTGTCGCTGGTGACGATCAGCCGATGCAACTGCTTCACCGACCAGCCCTGCCGAATGAACTCGCCCGCCAACCAGTCGAGCACCTGCGGGTGGACCGGCTTCTCCCCGGCCAACCCAAAATCGTTGGGCGTGGCGACCAAACCCCGCCCGAAATGCTGCTGCCACATCCGGTTAACCCAGACCCGGGCGGTCAGCGGATTCGTCGGCGCCGCAATCCATTCGGCCAGGGTCAGCCGACGCCCGGTGGTCTGCGGATTTGCCCCCCGCCGAACCTCTGCCGGATTGGGATCCAAGGCCGAAATGAATCCTGGGGGCACCGCTTCCCGGGGTTGCTGATGATTTCCCTGGAACAACACGTGCGTCGCCGGCGGATCCCCAGGAGCATCCGTCATCAGCAATCCCTGCTGGAATTCCCGCCGCTGACGTTTCAGTCGGGCGAGGTCCTGCTCCCGGGCATCCCACCGTGACTTCTCCTCCGCTGAGAAGGCCGCCTTGATGTCCTTGGCCGACGGTTCGACCTGCTTTTGCAAGGCGTCCCAGGCGGCCCGTTGATCCTCCTTCACCGCCTCTTTCGCCAAACCCAACAGGGCTTGATCCGCCGCGGACAGCTTGGCCACCCGCTCTTGTCGCACTCGCTCCCGGGTCGCTGCCGAAAGTCGGTCGCGCTCCTGTTCCAGCGGTTCGAGCTGCTTTGCCAACTCCTCGTTGTGCCGGCGAATGGCCTCCTGCTCAGCCGCCAAGTCCAGGGGCAGGTCATCGGCAAACTTCACCGGTTCGAAGAAGGCCCGAAACCGGAAGTGATCCGCTTGGGAGAGAGGATCGTACTTGTGGTCGTGGCAACGACAGCACGAAAGCGTCAGCCCCAGGAAGGCGCTACCGGTGGTCTCTACCAAGTCCGCCATCAGTTCCGCGCGACTGCGGGCCTGCTCATTGAACAACGGGGCGGCGTTGTCGTGGGGTCCCAGGCGGAGATACGTCGTAGCCACCAGGGCATCTTGCTCGGCCGGGGAACACGGAGGACCGGGGATCAACTCGTCGCCGGCTAACTGTTCGCGCAAAAACTGGTTGAAGGGTTTATCCGCATTGAACGCCCGAACCACGTAGTCGCGAAATCGCCACGCCTGTTTCCGAAATTCGTCCCAATCGAAGCCGTTGCTGTCACTGTAGCGAATGACATCCAGCCACAGCCGAGCCTGATGTTCCCCATACCGGGGAGAGGCCAGCAACCGATCCACCAACCGCTCGTACGCGCCCGGCGCCGAATCCTTCAGGAACGCATCGACTTCGGCGGGATCCGGCGGCAGGCCTGTCAGATCAAAACTAAGCCGTCGAATCAGGGTCCGGGGCGACGCCGGAGGGGACAAATGCCGCCCGGACTCCGCCAGCGAAGCCGTCATCAGGGCGTCGAGGGGATGCCCGGCGCCACCTGCGGTTCCAGCCCCGGTTCGAGGAAACTGCCCGGGAGCCAACGGTCGCAACGACCAGAGATCCAGCCGTTCACCTCTGAAGATGCGGACGATGGGATTGCGGGGATCGGACCAAGCATCTCCGACCCGTTCCTGAGTCGGAGAGGGTGGTGGGGAAGTCTCGCCCACGGTCGATGCGAGTGCGGCCAACAGGCCACCAGCGCAAAGAAAAGCCGCGGGAAGATTCACGCGGCGACTATTCCGTGGAAGGGAGCTCCACGGCAAAACTCAATTTCGGGGAATGCGACCCCGATGGTCCCTCAAGTGAAGGGGCGGAGGCGGACCAAGAGCTGTTCGGCGGGCTCCTTGAGGACTTCGCCGACACCCGGTAGGGCCACCACCTGATCAACCGTCGACTGCAACTTCCCGAACGCTTCGGCCGCCGGGGCACGAAAGCGCTGACGAAACGGTTCGGGAACCTGGGTCCAAATGGTTTGGGCCTTCTCAATCAGCGGGTTAAAAGCTTCCAACTGCTGGCGGGCCGCTTCGGCGGAAGTCGCGTCGCGAACGTCACCCAAAGCCATCATGGCCGCAGGATAAATGTTCACCAAGTCGGTCAAGGTACGGGTCGCCTCCGCCTTGGATTCACCGGCTGCCTGGATCGCAACCGTCCGCAGATCATGCGGCATTTGGAGGCGGCGCGACTCATACAGCAGCACGGCGAAACCGACGATCGCGACCGGTAAGAGGTAGCGGAAAACGTTCATCGACTCTTCGGAACCCGTGAGGAAATCCCGAATGAAACTCGACGGCGAATGGGTTAGGCGAGTGGCCATACAAACAGGGAACGACGAAAATTTACGGAACAAATCGGGATGTGCAATGACATTGCCACTTTTGGGCAACAATTAACAAAATTTGTTAACTCCGCGCCGCCCCAGCGAGGTCTCAAGCCCACCCAAACGCCCCGCCGCGAGGCGCTACTTGAGCTGGATGTTCGTAGCGTACCAGTTCCCGATCCAGCTGGTTTTCCCGCCCGCCCTCGGGTTTTCTCGGGCTCTGCCGTTACCCGATTATGGACCTGATCCCGCTTCATGTGGTTTGTTGCGAACCCGCTTCCCCCCATTACTCCCAACTCCGGCCAACCTCCCTGGCCCGAACCGAATTCGAAGGTCGGGTCCTCCGGACGGTGGAACAAAGCCTACCCGCGGGCGAAGCCCGGGAACTGCACAACGCGGCACACGATCCTGAGCACGGTCCGGTGACCTATATGCAACAGGTGCACGAAGGTGGTTTCTCCGTGTTCGTCGGCCCGCCGGATCAACTGCGGGAAACCTTCTTCGGCCCCGGCTCGTACGTGGCCTTCATGGATGACCGCGGACCCGGACACGCTTCCAAGGTCGGCCCCCACGGCATCCGCCGCACCCTCCGCGTTCTGCGCGGACATTTGGCTCTCTAACCCGAAGTCCTCACCTCCCGGCATCCGGGCTGGCCCGGGATGCTACGAATGGTTGAACGCCACCATAACCCACAGCGCCACAATGAGGTTATTGGTGGAATGCAGGATGATCGCGGGAAGCAGGCCTCCCGCTCGTCGGGTCAGCCAGCCCGTGACCAGTCCGAAGAGAATGAAGAAGGGGACCAGCCCCCAGACCTCGTGGGCGCAAGCAAACCCAACCGCCTGGATCAGATTCGCCCAGCCGAACGGCAAATGGCGGGCGAGCGCTCCCAAGGCAACGCCGCGGAACAAGATTTCCTCCAGAAGCGGCACGAACCCGGCCAGGACGGCCACAAATCCCAAAGGTCCCAATCGCTCCAGCAAGATTTGAAATAGTGCGGAGGTTTGCAGGGCAGCGGGTTGGCCCGTCAGATCGTTCAACGGAACGAGTTGCAGGTAGATGCTCAGGAGGACCCGCAAACCAAGCGCCAAGCCAACCCCCAGTCCAACGCAGGCTGGCACCGTTAACCGTTGGGTGCCGAGGAGCCGCCACTGGCGTCCGCTCGCCAGGAATCCCAAAGCCAGGACGGTCAGCACTCCCCACAGGATCGTCTGACTGATCAACACTCCCTCCGCGGGGAACTCCTCGTTGTGGGGCATTTCCCCTCCGAACCAACTCAGGAACTCCTGGGGTCGCCACCACCAGAAGAATCCAACTTGCACCACCAACGCCATACCGGTCACCACCCCCACCGACCTCAAGCCCCAAGGCGTGAGCGTCCATTCGGTGTGCTTCCCCCGACGCGCACGCAACAAAGAGACGTAGTGCACAGGCACCAGAAGGATCAACGGCGTCAGCGCAAGAAATGCGAGCAGTAGGAGCAAAGAGACCAGACCGATCCAGTCGTCGGAGTTCCACTCCAGGCCCGGATGCTTCAGGGCCAGCGCCATCCGATGACGGGCAAATCGATCCACGTCGGAACCTGAGCCACACCACTCGCGATAGGCTTGATTGGCCGTGACCGCATCTCCATGGGCCAGTTCGAAATCGAAGCGTCGTTCGGTCGCCACCGCTCGGTTCCAATTATGGACTGGAATGGCCTCCAGAACCGATCGCGCTAGGTCAATCCGACCGGCTTTGGTGAGTCGGTCCACCAATTCAAAGTCGTTCAGCAAGGACGGTTCGCTCGCCCGCAGTTGGGGCAACAAGGCCATGGCTTCGGGCCCGGCCCCGGCATCGAACAGCAAATCCATCTGTTCCTTCCGCTGCCACGGCAGAGCGGACGCAAAGACTTCATGCCGGAGCACCTTGGCAGCCTCTTCCAACCGTTCCGACTGAATCAGACTACGGGCCCAGTACAGGGCGGCTTCCGCTGACGCAGAGTTGCGGAACGAAACCTCGGCGAACTCCCCGGCTCGCTTCGATTCTTCGCGTTGTGCGCGCCGGGCCCGCATCAACATGAAGTCGGCAACATTCTGACGAGGCCACTCGCCCAGCCGTTGCATTTGAGACTCAGCCCGGGCCTCGAAGTCCTCTCCATGCAATTGCTCGAGCTCGAACAGCACCGTCCCGGGCGCATTCCGGAATCGTTCTAACAGATGGGCCTGAGCCGCCTCATAGTCCTCCTCGGCTGACTCGATTACGCTGTCTTCCGAGTAGGCGAACCGTTGGGTGAATCGCACCCATTCCAGGGCGAGCCGGGCATCGTCCGGATTGGCCGCGCAGGCCCGACGATAGGCTTCGGCCACTTCGCGATAGCGTTTCTCCTGGGCCTTCTCGATCTCCTGAATCAGCCGTTCATGACTGCCGGGAGAAAAGTCCACGTTGTCTCCGGACACGACTTGCCGTGGGCGATTGCTCTCCAGCGACGTCGCGGGGGTTTGGTACGTTGGGTTTGGTACGGCTGAAGGCAACACGACCGGCCGCCGTGATAAGGAATTCGGCACGTTGAACCTCACCGCCCGATCCCGCGTGCCCGTAAACGTCCGCGCCAATTGAATCAGGTTGCCCACGGTGCAAAACGACCAAAGACCAACCAGAATAATGGCCCGGACGCGCGCCGTGCGGAGAGGTCGGAATAGGGAGAAGAAACCGATGACGAGGGCGGGAAAGGCAACGCTCCGGACCAGGAACACCACCATGGCTATTAGAAAGCCGTCGTCGTCGCTTCCCGGAAAACCAATCCACGGGCCACTCACCAGTGGTTGCAGCTGGAGAAGTCCCAGAATCACGGTGCTCCACAGCAGAACTGGCCCCAGTTTTCCCGAGGTGGCGGGAGCTGGCACGGGAGGAGACTGGGCCGGCGGTATTTCCGGAGGAGCCGCGTCGAGCGACAGAACACTCGACTCACCGGGACCAATTGAAGGCGGAGACGGATCCGCGGACTCGCTTGAAGGAGCGTCGTCCGGCTGAGGAGTAGGCGAGGAGTTTTGGATGGAAATCCTCCAGGGGAGGCGCGAGCGGCGAACGCCTTCGATTGGTTTCGGATCTGAAACGGATGCCGGGAGCCAGCATTCCGTCGGCGAAACCCGGATCAAGACTAATCCTCCAAACTGTCCCACCAACGGAGATTGAAGGCCTCACAATCAACCGTGGTGACTTCGACCGAAGTCTGCGAATCGTCGCCTCGCCCGGCTGTCGAATCCGTCCGCGCGCCAGAGCAAAAACGTCAACCCCAGCACGAAACCCACGAGTGCGAAGCCCTGCTGCGCTGACAGACCCAGCCAACGTTCAGGTCGGCCGTCGGCTCGCAACGGATCCAAAAACAAGCGCAGCAGACCATACAGCGCCAGGTACGCGGCGAACGCTGCGCCCGAACCGAGGCGACCCGCCTCCACGCGGCTCAGAACCCACCGTCCCACGCCGGCAATCACCACCAAGCCGGCGGCCTCGTAGAGCTGCACCGGATGCGGTGGGTGTCCGCCGCAACACCCTTGAAAGAAGCAGCCCACCCGCCCGAAGGCGTGTCCCAGCGGCAACGCCACAGCGAAGTAATCGGCGCCGCGTAGGAAGTCCAAACGGCGCACCCACGCAAAAACCACTCCCGCCATGGCTGCCCCAACCAGTCCGCCAAAAAAGACAAAGCCGGTGCCGAAGTCCGCCCAAAAACGCAGTTCGCCCCGAGCATAATGGGGCCAACCCAGGATCACGAAGAACCCCTTCGCCCCCACAATTCCGCCCAGCAGCAATGTCCACATCGCCGCCCAGAATTCATTGTCGGTCACTCCCAATCCAACCCGATGCCGACGCAGCCAGAGAATGGCCGAGAGCCCACCCAAGGCCGCAAAGAATCCGTACGCGGTCATGCGCCCACCTCGACCGACTCGACCGAGGGCGCACCCCGATAGAATTCCTCCCGCAGGCCAAGCGCGTTGACCGCACACATCGGCTGAAGCACCCCGTTGATCGGAACGCGAAACGCACAGACCGCCAGCCGTTCCTGGCCGACCGGCGTCACCGTTTCCTCGGCATTCATGAAGTGGTGGCTGACCAAACAAAAATACCGGGGTCGGAGACTGCGGGTCCGCGCCCACACCCGAACGAGGTGCGGCAGGGCGCGAGCCAGCAGAAAACCGCCGTGGCGCACCGCCATCCGGCCCGCCCGAGCAAGGGCTTCAACCGGGCTGTCCAAGCGGAAGGACTCACCTCCGAATCGATCCAACCCCTCGCGCAACACTTCCAAGTCAGCGAGTCGATCGCGCCGATACAACGGTACGAACCGCACCTGATCGCCCTGCCCCGCCGCCAAGCCCTGAACAAAGCGACTACAGGCCGGATGCCCCAGCGACCCATCGCCCTTGGCCACCTCGGGATTGCCAGTTCCCTCGACAATGCGCGCCCAGAGTTCGTCCACTCCCACGCCCTCGAGGTCCAGCTCGGTTCGACCGACGGACGCCAAGGGCTGAAAGCTCACCATCTTGAACGCATCGGCATGGGCGAGAAACCAGCGCACGATTCCCGGAACGCCCGACAAGTTGGCGCGGGTCACGGTCACCGTGGACGCGACCTCCAGTCGTCGCCCCGTTCGCCTCCGTGCTTCGCGAATCAATTCGGCAAACTCGCTCCGCAGTCCGTCTAAATCGGCTTCCGTGCGGGCGTGGGCATAACCATCCCGACGACCGCGCATCGTCGTGTCCACGTGCAGGCTCAACTCCGTCAGTCCACCCTCGGTCATCAAACGCTCCAACAGTCCGGGCCGGCGGCGGAAGGTTTCGCCGTGCGACATCAGCATCGGCACCAGCCCGATCGCACGGGCATACCGGATGAGCTCTATGACTTCAGCCTCGGCCCGAAGCGAGACTTCGCCGTCGGTGATCTGCACGTTTCCCGCCGGCCCCAGCCACGCGCGCAGTTGCCGCAACTGCTCCTTTAACTCCGGGAGCGGACTGGGTTTGGCCCGATTGGCATCAGCCCCCAGATAACATCCGCGACAGGAAAAGTCGCACTTCGGCATGGCGCCGATGGTGGCGCCGCATCCCACGTAGTGCCGGCCCATGAACTGGGTCGGCGTGCGCAGCGCCAGCGGCAACTTCGCCCAGGCCGTAGCCAACGCCGCGCGCGTTTCGGCACCTGCCCGCGAGCCGCTCATGTCAGCGGGTCGCGGTCGGAGCCGAGGAGGCCGGCGGAGAGTTCGTCCGCCCGACCGGCGAATTCGGGTCCGGTTTGGACGAAGGAGTGAAACACGCGCTCCCAGCCGCCAACACGGCCACCAGAGCGAACAACATAACGAACGTCTTTTTCATGGCGAAGTCCCGCAGGGATGAGAGGCGCTGAACCCCACTTTATTCCCAGTCGCTGCCGGAACCCGAACCTTACAGGCTTACTTCCTGGGGCATCGATCCACCGTCTCGCCTCCCCGGAATTCGCCGTCGGCCTGACGATTACCGCTTCTTCAGTCCCAGCGCCTTGATCCGCGAGGCGAGGGTGGTCGGTCTCATCTTCAACAGCTCGGCCGCACCGCCCGGACCGAAAATCTTGCCGCCACAGTGACTCAAGGCGGCCTCAATGCTCTCCCGCTCGCGCTGCTTCAGCTCCGTGCGCGTCAGCAGGGTTCCCGAAGTAACGGTCGGAATCGGCGGGACTGAGCTGACCTCGGCCGGTGAAGTCAGCTCAAACCGCAGCGGGCCCGCCTGCGCCAGGATGACCGCGCGTTCGACGGCGTTCTGTAACTCGCGAATGTTGCCCGGCCAGGGGTAGGCGGACAGTTGATCCAGGTGCGCCTGGGTAAGCCTGGGCACGGGCCGGTTCATCTTCCGGGCCGTCGCCCGGACGAAATGCGCGGCGAGTGGGGCGATGTCGTCGCTTCGCTCGCGCAACGGCGGGACTTCAAGCGGAAACACGCCCAGCCGATAAAAGAGATCCTGACGAAAGCGGCCGGCGGCCACCTCCTTCTTCAAGTCGCGATGGGTCGCGGCGATGATGCGGACGTTGACCCGGCGCGTCCGGGTGTCGCCGACCCGTTCGATCTCCTGTTCCTGCAAGACCCGCAGCAGCTTGGCCTGCATGGCCAGGGGGAGTTCGCCGATCTCGTCGAGGAATAGGGTACCGCCGTCGGCCAGTTCGAAGCGACCCGGCTTGTCCCGCACCGCCCCGGTGAAGGAGCCCCGCATGTGCCCGAAGAACTCGCTCTCGAACAGGTTCTCCGGGATCGCGCCGCAGTTCACCTTGATGAGCGCGCGGTCCCGGCGCGGGCTGTTCTCATGAATGGCCCGCGCGACCAGTTCCTTGCCCGTGCCGCTCTCCCCGTTGATGAGCACCGCGGCATCCGTCGGCGCGACCAGCTGGATTTGCTGCAGCACCTTCCTCAAGCCCGGACTGCTGCCGATGAGGTCGTGCGCCCCCAGGGCCGCCGTGACCTCCTCGCGCAGATATTGATTCTCCAGTTCGAGCTGTTCCTTGAGCGAGGCGATTTCCTCGAAGGCCCGGGCGTTGGCGATGCTCACCGCCGCGTGATCCGCGAAGACCCGCAGCCATTGAAAATCCTCCTCGTCCAACGTTCCGGAGTCGAAGAGGGCCAGCACGCCGAGCGTTGTTCCGCGGAAGATAAGCGGTTGCGCCGCCACGGTCTTCACCCCCTCGCGCTGGATCCAGGTCGGTTCAGCAATCCACTCCTCATCACCCCGCACTCCGGACAAGAACAGCGGTTCGCCGGTCTCGGCCACGCGACCAATTTTCCGCACGCCCATGGGGAATCGCCGGAAGCCGCCCTCCAGCCGGGTATGATCCGCCTTTGGATCGCAGGAATGGCCCGCGCTCGCGACCAGATGCAGGCAACGCGTCTGATCCGGGCACTCAGAACGGAAGCGACACGTCGCACAAATATCCCCCGGCTGAATCAGCCAGATGCGGGCGAGCACGACCCGCGGACACTGAGCGATCCCGCTCACGACCGCGCGCAACACCTCCGGCAATGACCGGTTCTGGGCCATCGAGACCATCACCTGGGGCAGGTCCGCGCAGTGCACCGCGCCAGACTACGAGATCCCGTCGCCCGCGACAACGATGGTTCGTAGTTCACGAATTGTCGTAGTGATCCTCAACCGATGAAGTCCGCCAAAACCCCAACGATTCGACGAATTCCGTCCCCCGGGCAGGTTGGCCCGTTCCCAGCGTTAGGAGTGACCATGAACACCCGCCCGCCCTTGCCCCCGTTCACCGAGGAAACCGCGCGCCAGAAAGTCCAACTCGCCGAAGACGCCTGGAACAGTCGGGATCCGGAACGCGTCGCGCTCGCCTACACCGAGGATTCCGAATGGCGCAACCGCTCCGAATTCGTCACCGGACGTCCGGCGATCATCGCACTGCTGCGACGCAAGTGGGCGCGCGAACTCGACTACCGTCTGCGCAAGGAACTCTGGGCGTTCACCGGCAACCGCCTCGCCGTGCGGTTCGAGTACGAATTTCACGACACCACCGGCCAATGGTATCGCGCCTACGGAAACGAGAACTGGGAGTTCGCCGCCAACGGCCTCATGCAACGCCGCTTCGCTAGCATCAACGATGTCCTCATCACCGAAGCCGAGCGAAAATTCCGCTGGGAACGACCCTCATAATGCCAACCGACAATAACCACCCTCTCCCTCCTTAAGCCTACAACCTACCAACCATGCCCACTCCCACCGCTCCCAACCTCACCCAACGTCCTCCCCGCAGTCCGCGCGTCCGTCTGGGCGGCTACGTCATGCTACCCCGCGTCCTCGACAAAGCCCGCGCCTCGTTGGTCGGCCAAGCCGGCGACTACAAATACGGCAACCCGATGGACCAACACTTCTTCGGCTTCACCGGGATCACCCCGGCGGCGTTATTGGAACAGGTCAAGACCGGCGCCAGTGATTGGGATGTTCTCCTGTGGGTGAACGCCCAAGCCCATCCGAAGCGCGCGCCCCACGAAATCCGCGCGTGGTCGGCCTACCTGGAAACCATGCCCGTCGGCGATGCCGAAGACCTGGAATGGTTCGCCGCCCAGGTGAAGCGTCTCAATCCCGCCCGCACCGATCTGCACACCATCATGGACTACCTGGACGCCGACGATCATGTCAGTTTCGGCGGACAGGCGTGACCCGCCCCTTCCCGTTCCTGTTCCCGTTCCCACCACCCACCCTCCGCTCGTTATGGCCGGCCGTTACCTCGAAACCTATTTCACGCCTAAAGTGCTGACCGCCCAGCAGCAATACTTCGGGCGCTCGCAAAACATCCCCCCGCAGCCAGCGGTCGATCCGCTCGGGGAAGCGGAACGGGCCTTCATTGAGGCCCGCGACTCGTTCTACCTGGCGACCGTGAGCGAGAACGGCTGGCCCTACCTGCAACATCGTGGGGGAGAACCGGGCTTCCTGCACGTGGTCAGCCCCACGCAACTCGCCTTTGCCGATTACCAGGGCAACCGCCAGATGCTCTCCACCGGCAACCTCGCCGGGACCAATCGCGTGGCGTTGTTCCTCATGGATTATCCGAACCGCGAGCGGCTGAAGCTTCTCGGCCACGCGCGCGTGGAGGACGCGCGGACGCATCCGGAACTCGTCGCCCGATTTGCCGAGCCCGCAGCGCGCAGCCGGGTGGAACGCGTCGTCCTGATCGACCTGGTTTCCTTCGATTGGAACTGCCCGAAGTACATCACGCCCCGATACACCGCCGAGGAGGTGCGGAAGGCGATCGAACCGCTGCAACGCCGCATCGCGGAACTGGAGGCGCGCCTGGGGCTGCCTCCCGGTTGAGAGTTGAAGGTTGAGAGTTGAGAGAAGCCAAAACCGGTGAACCGGATCCGCCTTGCGTCCACAAACGCGCCAGGACTTCAACCGTCCTGGATTCCAGGTTTTTTCTCTCAACTCTCAACCTTCAACTCTCAACTAATCGGTCTCCCCATCTCCTTTCTGTTTTCCTGTGTTCCAGATTCATCCCTTCCCCCTACCAACAGCGCGGCTCCGGAGACGGCCGCGGTGAAGGGTTCCCGCGGAGGCGCCGAGACGCGGAGAAAAACGGAGGTATTCGCAGATTGGCGCCGATGAAGGCAGACTTTTGCGGAACTCAGACGGAACGATTCAGACCAACCGCGAATGGACGCCATCACGGAAGTCTTCTTGATCCGGATTCGTCCCCACTTACAGGTTCACGAGTGCCGCATTCGTTCCAGTTCCTGCTTCAGCGGAATCCAGTAGGCGCGATCAGCGGCCCGCTCAATACGCTCCTCCTCAAAAAGGCCGGCTTCAATGGCGGCTTCGTCGCCCTGCAGGACCGCCGTGAGCAATGGACGCGACCCATTCGCCACGGCCGTGGCCTCCAGGGGAAACTGGCGAGCCAACTCTAGGAGCAACTCCGGCGTCCGGGCCTCCAGCAACCAGAATCGGACCTGTTCCAGGGATGGCGTCCCCCGGCAAGCGATCCGATCCGCCTCAATCAATCGGCGGATCATCGGCCAGTCCTTGTCGCGCTGCGTCTTCTTGGCCTGAACCAAATCCGGCAGCGACATCAACTCGTATATCGTACCATCGGCGCCCTGCAACCTGGTGCGGCGCGCCCAGAGTTCCGCAAATTCCGCCACGCCCCGCATCTTCGACATCACGTCAACCCGCAGGCCGGCGGCTTCCGGGTGCTGGCATCGAAAGTGGACAGCATGTCCCCGCTGGAGAAACGTCAATGCAAGGGGCGGCACGGCGATCACCGACGCCTGTAGTTCCCGCAAGGCCGCGTCCAGACGTTCCAGGTTGGCTGCGTCAGCGAGGATGGCGAAGTCCGTGTCCCGGCTAAACTCCGCCGCGCCGTAGAACACGCAGGCCTAACCGCCCATCAACAGGGCGCTCACCTCGCAGTTCCGGAAAGTCGAAAGGACTTTGTGAATCGGGTTCGGGATCAAGGCTGCCTCCGTGTGCAAGATACTGCGTCCACAACTTCATGCTCTCCCGCCAGCGCTCCAGCGGTTCTAACTGGAACCACTCCTGCCATTCATCCGCCGGATCGTGAGAAACGCTGGTAAGTCTGCCACCTCCACGGGCCGTTGCCAACCATCGCTGTAGGATACGATTTCAATCAGGTTCCCCACCTCAACAACCAGTGGGACTGAAGGCGCACCTCTTGGTGTGGGCCGTGTGGGCCAGGCCGACTCCCTGAATTCGACTCCGCCCCCATCCATTCGCGTCCATTATCCCTTGGCGTTCATTGAGAAAAAAACTGGTCGGGCGACGCTCCGCGGAGCCGCTCCTCATTTGGTAGATACCCGTCAGATCCGGTTCACCGGTTTTCGCTACTCTCAACTAATAGGTCTCCCCATCTCCTTCCTGTTTTCCTGTGTTCCAGATTCATCCCTTCCCCCTACCAACAGCGCGGTTCCGGAGACGGCCGCGGCGGAGGGGTTCCCGGGGAGGCGCCGAGACGCGGAGAAAAACAGAGTGATCCGCAGATTGGCGCCGATGAACCCAGATTTCTGCGGAACTCAGACCGACCGGGAATGAACGCGAATGAATTGTTAGGGGACGCTTTTGTGAACATGATCTCGGACCTCTCTCGAAAACATCAGCCCAACGAGAACGCCGGCAATGACGAAGGCCACCACTCCGAGGGCATCAAAAACGAGCGCGCGCCCGTGATCGGCAAGCCCACCCTCCATTATGATCCGAACCATCCGCATGGCATGGCCGAGACCACCCCACAAGCGAAGCGAAACCAAAACGAGGAGCGCCCACCAAGCCCAGCGCTGACGCGCCTGCACCGAGAACGAGACGACCCACAACAGAAAAAACTGAAGAACACCCGAGGCAAGCGCTCTGCCCCACCCGACGTGACCGCTAAACGCTGACGCGCAAAAGCTCAGAAACACGATGACGCCAAGCAACGTACCACCAGCGGCGACGCGCCTCACGCGTGCTGGTGCGCTCTTCCACTCCGCCATTATTGCTGCGGTCTCGGGTGATGTTGTGGACATATGGTAAGTGGCCTATCTCTCGACCTCACCGACCGCCGTCGGAACCGGGCTTTGGAAGCGATTCCAACGCAGCACCGTGCTTTGTTTTCTGTATTCTACAATATCTGCCAAGCGCATACGGCCATTTCAAAGCGAGAACCGGTCGCTCCCATGTCTCCTGATCGCCGGGTTTGCCGCTGTGCCATATGACGAACTCGCCCTGGCAGGTCGGACATCGAAACGTGATACGAGGGTACTGGCCGCCGAGGATGTGAAAGCCCGGCTGGAACTTCGCGCAACACGGGCACCGAGGAAGGATCATCGGGAAGAGCCTCAACCCTCTGTAAACCGGATAAACAAGTAGCAAATAAAGGCACACTCCAGCGAACGGCCCGGCAAGCGGGCGCAAGGAGGCCGGCAAGTCAGGCGCCACCACTTGCCCCAGCACCATGCCAATCGACAAGCACCCAATCGCAATCAGCAAATCTATGAGTCCAAAGCGCATGTTGCTACCTGGAGATGATTCCGCGGAACTTCAAAGTTCACCGTCGACCGACGGAACCGGGCGCTGGCAGCGAATCCAGCATCCCAACACAACACCCAGCACGGTCGATTTTGGAACGACGGGCAGCGGCTCGGCTGGAGCGATGCTCGGCGTGGCGGTGTAGTGGTGGAGTTCATTTGAGGCTGGCGAGCTTGGATTGGATTCGATTGAGGTCAGCTGCGCGTGCCAGACCCTCGCCGCCGGAAGTCGCTGACTCAGCGCACCACCGGGCGCGATACGATGCGGACACCAAAAACTCGCGAGCCAGTGCTGAGTCGTCGCTGCCGTCGGCCAGTGACTCAAGAAGTAAGGCTCCGAAGTCGGAGTCGCCCGCGTACGGCAATCGCCCAGCCATGTTGTGGAACTCGGCGAGCGCCTCGGGAAGTTGCCCGGCGGAAAGCCGCGGCAAGGTGCTGGCAAGGAGGTCGAGAGCAGAAGTATCGGACCCGCTCGCACGGAGTGTCCGCCGCGCGTCAGTAAGCGGAGTCGAAACGGCGTTCATTACCGGGAAGCCAGCATCCATCTGTCACAACGTCGCTGCTCAGATGAGTGGGAAAAGCTCATCGAAGAGATGTTGGTTCCAAGGCTGACCGAACGGGCCCACGGCGGAAACACTTTTGCTGTAACCGCGCCGCTCGTCACGCGCGATGAATGCCCAAGGCTGGCCGCGAAGGAAAACGGCGACCGACTCCCCATCGGGAGAAAACTCGAAGCGGAGAGAGTTGGCGGGAACCTCCGGCTGCAACCCAACCTCGCTGGCAAAGCGCCGCAGAAGAATCGGCGGTCCTGATGTGCCGTGCGGTGTGACCAGCTCCTCGGTCGGCGGCACGACGGAATAGACGAGGCAATCGGCCGCAGGCTTCGTGTCGGCCGGTGACGTGAGATAGAGCCAAACCGCAAAGCCATCGTCCTCCAGGATGGCGTGGCGGTCGCTAACCGCGCAACGAACGGAAAGAAAAAGGCGCTCGGACTCGGATGCAGCTTAGTCTGCGGGAGAGTTCATTGCCACCAACGTCGGAGCTCACCGACCGCCGCCGAAGCCAAGTGCGAATCCAGCGTCCCATGAACTGAACCGTCCAAAATCGAGGTGGCGTTAGGCATGGTCATCAGCTCTTACGAATGGATGGTCGAAATCGCGCACTCGAACCTCGCCCTCATACTCGGCTGCCATGATGAGGTCGCGATAATCCTGCAACCCGAGCGCGATCATCTGTCTGAGGCGATCCAAACTGCCACGCGCCAGGTAAACAGCACAGCGAATGCGACGATCGTCCAGCAATCCCTTAACCTCTACGTCCCAGCGTTGAATCGCTTCGATGGCCGCGTAGAAGTCTGACGGCGAAAAGTCCCGGCGAATCTTGCTCTGGATATCCGAACGCATGCTTATATATCGGAATACTCCCAAGCGGCTCGGCAATGGGGACAAACGAGTCGCAAAGTTGGACCGACTGGCGCCGGGTCTACCAAGCCTCTGACCTCCCGAATCGAGCCCATGACGCCCGGACCAAAGACTGCCCCGCATCTCGGGCAATGATCTTCGGCCAGCCGATTTTTCAGGGCCTTCAGTCGGTAATTCGCCACGGCACTGAGAACGGGGTAGAGCAGCACCACGCCCAGCACGACAAAGAATGGTAGGAGTTCAATACTCATGCCGCTGTATGCTGTACGGCCAGACGATCGAGCTCACCAACCGCCACCGAAAGCCGGCGCTGGGCGCTGGTTGCAAATCCCATGTCCAATGGGCAGAAAACGCCGGAGGTCGAAATGGCTGGGTTCACTGGAGTGATCTTGTTGGCTTGTCAAACTGCGAACAACTGTCGCCTCAGCTCCTTGGGGAACTGCCCTGACTGTGCCAACGAGTGCAGCCTCGAGGCCTGATTCTAGGTGGTCCAGTGATCTTGTCGGGCTGCTTTATCATGTCATGACCATGGAGAATGCCAGCAACAGCGCCAAGCCTGCAAATACCGTCGCCACCACTGCTGCCAATCGCGACTCACGGCGCCATGACCAGACGCACCAAATCACTGCGGCGAGAGCCAAACAGTGTGAAGCGACGACGAGTCTCGATAGGGTGGCGAAAAGCTCCGGGCGGACCGACTCTGGAATCTCCCTGTAATGCCTGCTCAACACCTGCCAATGAAGAAACCCATGCGCTCGCACGAGGAGAAATGCGATGCCTGCGAAAACAACACACCCGGCGGCTCGTGCCCATCCCTCACGCTTAATGACAGGAGTCTCCATACATTCGCGACGTTTACTCAACACACCATCCCGGATCAGTGACCCAGCGCCAGGGATGTCCGGACTGTGACTGCGACGCAATCGCGGGGTTTACTGCATCCGGTTTTTATTTCCAATAGGTCTCGGGCATTAAGTTGAGTTTGGCAGCCTCTTCTTTTGGCAACGGATCAAGTGGGGCAAGGGCAGGGAAACTAAGCCTCCGCACCGAATGCTCCTTGTAACCAATGAAGGCCAACTGACCATCGCGGATCAGCCAATCAGCCTCGATCTTGCGGTGCTTAGGTGGCCAAACATCACCAAACCGGTAAACAAAGGTCGAATGCTTCTCTCGATAGATCAACACGACAGTATTTCCGATCCATTCGAAAAACCGCACATCACATCCAAAGAACGGGTTGTAAGATTCGATGTCCACCCAGCGGTCGCTGCCTTTGCCGCTAAAAAGGTGGATGCGAATCGAAACATCAATGTGTCGTCCGCCCACTCCATGTGGGTTCGCTCCGCCGTCTTTCGTTTTGGACTCTACGTAGGCGAGCAGCCCGGTCTCGGAGATCGCTGCGCCAATAATCTCGTGCTCGCAGCCACCATCATCTTGGTAGAACGGCGCGCGCCCCAGAATCCGGGCAGCAGTCCCAATTCGCTCCTGATCGGGCTGGGCTCCCGCCGACGACCGGATGGAAATGAACCCAAAGTGCTCTCTGTTTGGGCGCCCCTGCGAAAACAATCTACTGATTTTGTTAAGTAGCGTTTTCATTCTTGTAGGGCGGCCAGTTTTGGGCGGCGGTCTGTGCCTACTCAAACCTCCGAAAGACCACTACGAACTAGTGCAAAGTAAACAAACGCGATGAACACCAGCCAGAGCAAAGTGAGCGTCACAGCGGCAATTGCCAGACCGCGAACCAGGGTAACTGGAGTCCGCCTCGTCTGGTAACAGAACACCGCGCTGGAAATGAAGCAAACAAACGTCATGAAGAACTGGATGGCATGGAACGGACGTTCCGGCCAAGTCGCTTGTCCGCTCAGTAGGATCGCTGGAATACACAGGAGCACCACGCACCCTGAAGCGATAAAAATCAGGCGAACTGTGGGGAGTATGCTCATGGCGCGCGGAGCTGCCTAACGACCAAACTGACGGAAGCGCCCGGTCCAGTCATCATGTTCCGCCCTCTACTCTCGTTGGGTGATGCGTAGTCTGACATCAGCCGTCATCTCCTTGTATTCCGGAAACTTGACATCAATCTCGTCGAGGATTGGGAGAACTTTGTTTTTGGAAAATCGGACGTCTCCGAGTTGCCCTATTGCCTCTGGCTGCATGTTTTTCGTGCGCTCCCCAACTTTAGGTTGACTAGGAATACTGGAATCTTCCCCTCTGGCCTGTCCGCCTTGAAATCTGCAACTAGCGCGACCTGTCCTTCTGGACACGAAACGGATTTTGGTAGCTGAGCCAGCGGTGCATCAATTGAGATGTCAATCTGAGCAGAAGCAATGAGGGAGATGCTTGCTAGGAATCCGGTAAGTAGTTTCATGGCAGGGTGGTGGTCGACTTTGCTTCCTGGCCAACGATCACCTCACCAATGGTGGCTCCTTGCCAAGCCGCTCTCCGGGGCCGCCTTTCGGTGGAATGCTTAGCCGTCATAGTTTTTCAACAAACCAGGCTGGATACTGGCGTTGGTAGTAAACCTCATCATCATCGGTGACAATCGTAGTCGTGGGCTGTGGCACACCCCAACCCTGCTCCAGCAACGCGATGCAGTCGTCGAGACAGCGCCCTTCGTAAAGCGCAATCTCCTCGACCGGGTCATAGTCTGGAATGAGCACCATGCGCTGCCCGCCAAGCGCGCGTGAAATCGCGCGAAACGCTACGGCATGTGGCGACTGGATTGCCGCCATCGTACAGAAGCCGCTCCAACGACAAGGGCCACTAACTCTGGCCACACGCTCACCGAAGCTGACCGAAAACTTCGCTGGACCGTCATAACGTAGGTAGTCTCCCTCGGTCGGGCTCTGAATGAAGTAAGCACTCCAAGCGTCAACGGTGTCTGTGTCGTGCGGCTGTACGGCGCGCCAGTAATCGGCCACGACGCGCGTTGCTGGAAGCGTGGGCGTGAGTAATGCAAGGACCGCTGCCTGATTGCGAAAGTCGGGCACGCGGTGGTCGGTCAAAGCCTTGGCTCGAATACCCATATCGTGCGAATGACAGCTAACAGGTGAACTAACCGGCGCGGACGGTCAACGGTCCTTGGCGTCCGAATTGGAAACTGGCGCGACCCACGCACGTGATCTGGCAGCCAGAGGCTGGTCACAAGCCGATCGCATACCTTTTAACCAGCTGAGTGTCCATTTCGCCATCAAACTCGAACTTCACATAAGCTGCGTCTCCCTTGGGCAAAACAACCTCCTTCCTGCAACGGCCGATCTCCAAGCCGTCGACGTTGAGCGCGCGAGCAACTAGCGTGTTGGAAACACTCTGAGATGAAATCAAATACACCGTGATGCCCTTCTGGGATCCATCAAGGCTGAGGGCCTTGGCGACGGTGTTGGTCAGTCCCAGCGCTTGCACCTCCGGGGTAATCGAAACCTCAACAGTCATCTGCTGGTCAATGCCTCGGCCAACTCCCTTTGTGAAATCGGTGACATGCTTGCCAACGGCCTCGCCCGCCTTGTCAGCGATGCTGTCTCCACCCTTGCCACAGCCAACGAGGAGCGTGGCAACCAAACCGAAGAGCGTGATGTATTTCATAAAGTATGCGAAGCGGCTTAACGCCCGAGCCCACCGACCGCCGCCGGAACCGAGCGCTGGCAGCGAATCCAGCGTCCGATGAGCCGGTCTGCCCGACCTCCAAGCGGATGGCCGCGGTCCAATTGGAGCGGTCGCTTTAGGCCACACGATCATACTCTCACCAAAATCTCCACCAAGGTTTCTGAGGCGGTGGCGGTGGGAAGCGAACATGGTCCTTGAATACCACAGGAACAGCGCGAAACAAACTCCCAATACTGTCCTCCAAGCCATGCTCCATCTGTTTCGAGACCTTGGCGAATGGAAACACAAAGTTGTCGCCTGGAAACGCGACACACCAAACGCCATCCCGGAGTGTCCAGTCACCGCCGTAACATCGAACGATGCACTCGCCGAGATACGAGCCGAATACACTAACCAGCTTGTCTCTCGTGGCGTCGGCGGCAAACTCTCCAGTTTGACGCAATCGCTCAATGTAGCCCTCCAACCACTCGACCGACTCGCGTGTGTATCCAAAGTCCATCCGGCTAAGAGGACGCATCTGCCTAATGGTCATCTCTGCGTTCTTCTGGATGTGCTCAATCATGGGAGCAGGCGAGTGTGGTCTAACGCCCGAGCTCACCGACCGCCGCCGAAACTGGGTGCTGGCAGCGAATCCAGCGTCCAATGAGCTGACGCTGCTGAACTCGAAAAGGACGGCGGCGATGACGCACCGACAAGCGTGCCAAGATTGGAGCCGATGCGCAATCGGCGCGTTCACTGCGGCAGCCTGTAGTTGCCTGGTGAGCCAACGTCATCGTGAATAACACAATCTGGTGTCGGCATGGGCTTACCACGGAGGCGATACCAAGCCCAGCAAAACGGCGTAACTGCGAGCATCCAAAGACTGATGGTCACGAGCGCGAACACTCCAACGATGCAAAAGCACAATACCTGTAGTCCATGCCAGCTGGTTACGAGCGCGCCGTGACTCTGATACTTACCACCCATAACGTCTCGCATCTGAGACTCGACTCTCGTCCGTATCCCGAACCACATCGTACAAAACCAGACGATGCTGATGAGCAAACAAGCGACCACCAGGAAGATCACGAAGCTGACACCGAATGTCTGGAATGTGCTCATGGCGGTCGCAGTTGCCGATGGTCAGAATTCACCGACTGCCGCCGGAGGCGGGCGCTGGCAGCGAATCCAGCTTCCGATGAACCGACCGACCGAAGTCGAAACGGCCAGAAGCGGTTCGCGTGGAGCGATCGGGGTTAGGCCACAAATCAAGTCTCATGGTAAAGGTAATGTCTTCGCAACAACCCGCTGTGCCCAATCTCGGGCGCAGTCCGACAAATCGCCATACTCCAAGCAATCGCGAATGACGACTTCGAGAATCCAAGCATACTTCCCGAAACTCGGCTGGCTGCGCTCCTGCACCTCAAGAGCACGCGCATACGGCCAAACCGTGATACGCGAACCGGGCACATCGTGCCTGAGCAAGAGGTGCCCATCGGAATTCATGACCCACGACATCGCCAACTGGCACGCTAGGACATTGCCCCATACAAGCGATGCCCCAAAAATTCCGGAAGCCGGATACCCAAGCCCTTCGTAATCGAGGTAATCCAATGCGCGGACATCCTCCAGTGTGCCAGTGAATCCACCAAAAGGAGGCATAGCTCTGAATGACTGCCAATGGGCACGAAACTCATCCAGTGCTTTCTGGACCTCCGACAATTGAACTTCGGATGCTGGTGAGGTGTACATGTGGCCAACGTAAGAACTCACCGACCGCCGCTGGAACCGGGCACTGGCAGCGAATCCAGCATCCGATGAATTCGAGAACTCGATCTCGACACGGGCAGCAGCGGTTCGCGTGGAGCGATCGAGTTGAACTAAGCCGCTGCGCGGCGAAGCGGGGGTTGGGGCGGGGTTCGTAACTGGGCTGGCTCTGACTGACTGCATGGGCGGAGCGTATAGGCTGGGCGGTGCATGAAAAGCACCAAGTCCTATACCATTCATCCCAAGTACCTCAAAAACGCCCAGGCTCGGCGCCAAGCCCAGAGTCGGGATTTCGCGGCGACCCCCACGCCCCCGCCAGGGGCTTCCCTAGGTTCCACGGCCTCCACCGTCCGAACCACTCCGCGGGACTACACCAATCCCATCGATTACCAGCATCCCTATGAGTCCATGGGCCGGTTCGCTCAGGCGCTGGCGCTGCGCTACGACGCCAACCGGACCTGCCACGCGTACTACCGCCAAGTGCGGCTCATCCACGAACACTTGGAACTCGATCCAGCGCAAATCACCGAGAGCCAACTGCGCGAATACTTTCTCTACGTCAAACTCCAGAAGCACTGGAAGCCCAAGTCCATTCGTCTGGCGCTGGCGGCAGCGCGTCAGTACTTCGTGGACCTCCTCGGTCACAAGGACTGGAAGGTCTTTGGTCAGATCCGCACCAAGGACCATGATGAACTGCCCGCCGTACTGACCCGCCAGCAAGTGCGCCAGCTGTTGGCGGGCATCCGCCTGCGCCGATACCGGACCCCGATCAAGCTGATCTACGTCTGTGGCCTGCGTTTGAGTGAGTGCCTGGCCCTGACCATTCACGACATCAAAGGGAAGGAGAACAAACTCCTCATTCGGAACAGCAAGGGACACAAAGACCGGGTCGTGCCGCTGCCCACCAGTTTGTACGAGGAACTGCGCCGGTACTGGAGCTTTCACCAGCATCCGCTCCTGCTCTTTCCCAATGTCGGGCGGGGTGAAAACTCTCCGGAAGCCGTGGCCAGGCGCATGCGCGAGGCTACCGCGCCCATGTCGTGTACGGCGCTGCAACGCCTGCTCATCGTCGCACGCAAGGAACTCAACCTTCCGGCCGCCACGATTCATTCGCTTCGCAAGGCGTCAACATAATACACCACCTATTCGATATCCTTTATTATAACGTTAACTCCGCTTGTCCGGCGACCGTTGGCGGAAGATGACGGCCACGTTTGAGGGCGGTGACCGCGGTTTGAACCGGAGAAGCTTCGAGATCTTTGCGTTCAATGACCCAGGGGGCGAAGGAGACCACTTGCTTAGCGGGCAAGATCCCCTTGCGGATCAGCGCTCGGATTGACGTTTGGCTTACGCCCAAAGTTTGCGCCGCTTCTTCGAGCGTCAACCAACCGTCTCTTTTCCCAAAGGCGCTCAAACCATGGGTGTGACGAAAGTGCGATACCCGGACTCCGTTCCAGCTGTTGCCTTGACCCGTGGTATATCCCAAGCGGTTCAAGACTCCGGCAATCGCCCGATCATCACACACCTTGACCAGTTCGGCGACCAACTCGATGACTTTGTCATCGGCTCTCCGTCGGTGGAGCCCTGACTTGTTGCGCGGCACCACCAGTTCGGTGTGGACGCCGCCGGCCCAATGGATCTGCAAGCGATGCTCGGCTGCCTGAGGGGAACTGTCGGCCATGATCTCTTCAATCACCGTCCGCAGGATTTCCTTCTTCAGTTCTACCGCCGTGTCGGCCTCCTGCCATAGCCGCGCGAGATCGGCTCCCAGATCCAACAAGCGCCGTTTTTGTTCGGGGTTCAACGACGGCGGGATCTGAGTCAGCGCTTGGACGCGACGCTCCAACTCGCGAACCTGCTCCAAGGCGTTGTTCCAGCGGGCCTCCAGTTCGCGTGCGACCAACCGATTCTCTGGATCCACCAAGTCAAACTGCCGCTTGGCGCGCTGCACTTCGTAGCGCGCTCGTTCCAAGGCCAGATCGAGCGCCTTTTGCTTCTCCTGATCCGCCAGCGCGCAAACCTCACTCGCTTGAAGAGCCGCTTCAACGCCGGCCGGGGCGATCGCCTCCAGCATTTGTTCCACCACCATCTGGTCCACTTTCAGTCCGCCCATGGAAAAGCACGACCCGGAACCACGTTCCTCCCGACGGCCCGAACACAGATAACGAATCACTTCCCCGTGGCGTCCATTGTACCCCACCTGGAGTTCGCGACCGCAACGTCCACAGCGCAGGAGACCGCTCAATAACGCCGCTCCCTTTTTGGCCGCCCCGGAAGACTCCCCTTCTCGTCTGGCAAGATTCTTGGCCATGATCTGTCGGTTCTCCAGATAATCGGTCCACGTGATATAGCCCACGTGGTGATCGACGATCAACACCTGCCACTCGCTCTGAGGCCGATACTTGCGGCTGGAACAACGCCGAACCCGGTCCTCGGCCAGGACCGTTTTGGTGCTCGTTCGGCCAAAGGCGAAGGCGCCTGCATAGCACGGGTTGCGCAAGATCTGGTGCACTCGACTCAGGCTCGCTCCTTGCCAGATCAATTCCTGACCGGCACTGCCTGGACGGACATGGGGCAGCGACAACTCTTCTTCGCGCAGCCAGATCAACGTCTGCCGGGCACTACCTAACTGACGGAACTTGGCGAAGACCATCTCGATGGCCTGCTGCACCTGCCGGTCGGGCGTCTTCTCAATGCGCCCATCCTTGGATCGGACGAATCCCACCGGTACTTCCCACATTGCTTCACCGCGTTTGACTTTCTGCAGATAGGCCTGGCGGGCTCGCTGCCGCATCAAGCCCAATTCGAATTCGCTCATGGTACCTTTTAGCCCCAAGAGCAAACGGTCATTGAGCACTTTGGGGTCGTAGACGCCGTCGTCATCAATGAGCAACGTTCCACTCATGGCGCAGAGATCCACCAAGTGATGCCAGTCGCGATTGTTGCGCGCCAAGCGTGATGCTTCCAAAGCCAGCACGGCTCCGGCCAAGCCTTGGCA
The DNA here is from genome assembly GCA_017309115.1 of Verrucomicrobiota bacterium. Lineage (GTDB taxonomy): Bacteria > Verrucomicrobiota > Verrucomicrobiia > Limisphaerales > UBA9464 > UBA9464. The sequence goes on from JAFLEF010000038.1 coordinate 76,987, forward strand.
GACCGCCGCCAACAAACGCCCAAAACCCGGACGTTCCTGCAAACCGCTGCCCGAACGTCCCAGATCCTCATCCAACACGACAACCTGGGCGAAACCCAGTTGGCGCGCCCTCTGGGTCAGATCGTACTGACGTTGCTGTCCTTCGCGGTGATGCCGCACTTGGTGAAGAGTGGACTGCCGCACGTAAACATAGGCGGCCCGCTGCAGATGCTCGGGACAAATCTTGTCACTCATGATCTTTCCTTTCCGGCGAGGTTCCGAGGGTGACCTCCTGAAGCATTTGAACCAGCAGGTGGCGACAGCGCAGTCGTTTCGATTCCGGAAACCGTTCCCAGATCGACTTCTTGGGGAGGGGTAACTGCGCTTGATAATAGTGAGGCTTCTTGTCGGGACGCATGATGACCATGGGCTGGGGTTGAGGACCCCGACGCTGCCGTGGCCGGTGCCATGGGCAAGCGTCCCCTTCGGACCAAGTCAACCAGGCGACCCAGGGCGCTGAGCGCCAGACGTGGTTTGGCTTCCTGTCGAAGTTGGCTACAGACCACCGGGTCAAGCATCCAACGAGGCACGGCGATCTGGAATCCCTGGGGCAACCCAACAATATCAATCCGATCAACTGATGATCGCAAGGCGCGCACCACATGCACCTCCGTTCCGAAATACGGGTGATGGCGGTATTCGATCCTCTGAGGAGAACTCAATTCATGAGTAGTATGGGGATACTTTGCGCCATAGCTTCGCGACGCACCTGCTGGAAGCCGGGGCTCATCTGCACACGATCCAGCAGTTGCTCGGCCACAAGCACATCACCTCCACCATGGTGTATCTGCACCTCACCCATCAAACCACCCGCGAAGCTCTGGGTCTGATGGATGAACTCTGCCGCAACCTGCCGCGCTGAGCGTTCGTGCCCTTCGACCACTCCGTTCTGGGGGTGTTGCGTCGATTCCTGCCGGAGTTCCTGGCCACCAAGCCAGCGCTCTCGGCCGATCAACACCGCGCCCTCTGGGCCATCTCCCACTGCCGCACTGCGGCGATGGGCGGGCGGGCTTTGGCCTGCACCGATTGCCGCCAAATCCACTTCGCCTGGCACTCTTGCAATCACAAGGCTTGCCCACAGTGCGGCCGAGCAGCCACGGCTCAGTGGGTCCAACGCGAGCTGCAGAAGCTGGTCGAGGCACCCTACTTCCTGGTCACCTTCACGCTCCCGGCACAGCTGCGTACCTGCTTCTTCGGTCCCTTTGCCAAGGAGGCTTACGATCTGTTCTTCGCGGCCGTCTCGGGCGCTCTCTCGGAAAAGCTGGCGACGGCCAAGGGACTGCGCGCCACCACCAGCGGCTTCACGGCGG